>JAGAAX010000002.1 GCA_017614995.1 Spirochaetaceae bacterium | reverse complement strand
TCTTGAAAAATAAAGTTACTAAAGATAAAATTTGTTCATACATAAGCGTATCCCTTTGATTTTTTTGTTGGGCAAAACAAATTTTAAAGGTTTACGCTTTTTTTGTAAATTTTTACTGAAACTCGAAATTCGGGCTAATAATAATTTTGGTTTAGATATTCTCTCAATCAGTTTATGGAGAGTAAAAAGTTTTGTTTATAATATTGGAATTCATGAACTGAAATTGATTTTTGCTGGAGTTAAAAAATCGTTAAAATTTGCAATAAAACGAAAAGCAGAAAACACTTTTCAAAAACGTTATAGTGTCAGAATAATTGCTTCAGCAATGAAAACATTGTTGGGAGTTACTAGATTACGTCATAATATCGATGGAACTTTGAATGACGACAAGGAAATTCTTGGGTATTTATCGATAAAACATAACGAAGAAAAAATCTCGAATCTATTAGAACTAATAAAGCTTTGTGATGAAAAACTAAAAGATGATTCTATATCTTTACCACAACGAATATCTTTCACAATTCGAAAGCAGGATAATGATATGGAACCGTTATTACTTGCTGCTTATTCTTTTTTAGCTAGCAATATAGATTCTGCATCTATCAAATTTGCTTCCATAACTGACGAAGAATAAAAAACTCATTTTTTTCAAAAAAAATATCAACTCCTTTATTTCTGGTACTAGTTGTAGTATCAGGAGGATTGATATGAAAGATGAGAATCAGGATGACGTTATTTGTTTTCAAATCATAAAGTTCGTTATCCAGAATGTATCAAATGCCGTATTTTCTTATTCTGTCATTTTATAGCCTGCAAGACCGCCTTTTTCGGTACTGAATACAAGCGCGAATTTATAGATTTTCTTGCTGCTGTTTGCATATCTGGCGGCATAGCCTTTTTTTTCAATTTGGGCAAGTGCGGTGTCTGCAACTTCTGCCCAAGCTTTTCCATTATCCATTTTAAGCTCAAAGATATATACGGTGTCTCTTGTTTCAAGTGTTACGTCAACGCGTCCGCCTATAACCTGCTGTTCGCTTTCAACATCAAAACCAGTCTGACGCAGCATAGCATGAAATGCAACTTGATAGGCGTATTCCATGTTGACGCTTCTGCGTGTGGGCAGGTCAGCGATTGCAGCAGAAAAAAGCGTCATAAGCGTTTCTGTGTCACGTGTTGCAATTGCTTTGCGGAAGTGCTCAACTGTGAGACCAAGTTTGTCTTCCGGTATATTCGTGTAGAGCGGCAATAAAAACTTTATAAAGCCAGAACGGACTTCTTCATTTGGAAACTTGAGCGTGTAAAGATTCGATTCTTTATCGTAGTCTTTTATTGTCAGGTAGCCGGAATGATAAATAATCGGTGTGAGTGAACCGCCGCCTACGCGATAGTCAGAAAAAGAATCTGCGTCAAGTGTTACACCATCGAGAATATCGGTCAAATCGTATTTTGCATTTTCAATCAGACCAAAAAGCATTGCCGGCGTAGCAGTCTGAAACCAGTAAGATTTTAGACGCCGTTCGTTGAGCGCATTGATAAGACTGAACGGATTATAAATATCCGGGCATGTGTCGCAAAAGTGGTAGCCGTCGTATTTCTGTTTTAGCATGGCGAGCATTTTTTCGGTATTTACATTTTCAGATTTTGCAAACGCTTCAATCTCTGGTGCAAAAACTTTTTTTATCTCGTCCTCTGTAATTCCGCAGATTGTGCTGTATTTTTCACTCATGCTGATATCTAAAAGTTGATTTAGTTCGCTGAATATGCTCACTTTGGCAAACTTGGTGATTCCTGTAAGAAACAAAAAGCACATATAAGGGTCGCAGGATTTTAGTACACCGTAAAAGCTCCGCATTGTGTCGTGGTTTGCATCCCTGTCTGGAGTTTGGAGAGCATCCAAAATCGGTTTATCATATTCATCAATAAGAACAGCGGCTTTTTTGCCTGTCTGTTCGTTTGCAATTTTTATAATATTTCCAAGTCTAAGGCTGAAGAGAGCAGGTTTGTTTTTAATATTATATTTTTCTTCATAAGCAGAAAGCTTCCATTCCAAAGCATCTTTTAGATCTTGGTTAGTCTTAAAACTTCCAGCAGAGCTGAAGTCAAGATGAATTACCGGGTGTTCTTCCCAGTTTTTTTCAAGTTTTGAAATCGCAAGCCCGTTAAAGAGTTCCTTGTGCCCTTCAAAGTATGCCCTCATAGTGGAAACTAAAAGGCTTTTCCCGAATCTTCGCGGACGGGCAAGAAAAGTTGGACAGCCACTTTGTACAAGTTCGTAGATTAGCTGTGTCTTGTCTACATAAAGATAGTTTTCATTTCTGATTTCAGAGAATGTCTGAATGCCGATTGGTAGCTTGCGTGTTTCCATACAAAAAAATATAGCATATTTCGCGCAAACTTTCCACATTTGTGCAATGTCAAAAACCTGTAAGATCTTTAAAATAAATAAAGGAGCCGAACGCATCCGCTCCTTTCTTAAGTGTCACCCGAAAGTTCCACCGTAATCTATATAGAATATATTATTTTTTTAGGCAAAAAGTCAACATTTAAAATTGTTCCCTATGTTATTGCAAAATAATATATTAAATCTTTCAAAATACCCTATAGAATAATTTGTCTGTTTATGGCATAATTGCTGATAATAGTAAAAAATAGTGAAGAAGCTTTTATGCTTTTTTGGAGGAATATTTTGTACGAATCAGTCGATCCTAAAGTGAATTTTCCGGAGCAGGAAGAAAAAGTTTTGAAGTTCTGGAAAGAGAATGATATTTTCAAAAAGTCAATTTCGCAGAGAGAAGATGCTCCTGAATATGTTTTCTATGACGGACCTCCTTTTGCAACCGGTCTTCCTCATTTCGGCCACTTTTTGCCGAGCACTATAAAAGACATTATTCCGCGTTACCAGACGATGAAGGGCAAAAAAGTTGAGCGACGCTTCGGCTGGGACTGTCATGGTCTGCCGGTAGAGAACCTTATCGAAAAAGAGCTCGGTCTTAATTCAAAGACTGATATTGAAAAATACGGCGTTGATAAATTTAACGAAGCCTGCCGCTCAAGCGTTCTGCGCTACACAAAAGAATGGCAGGAAACTATCACCCGTCTTGGACGCTGGGTTGATTTTGAGCACGACTACAAGACAATGAACCCTGATTACATGGAATCAATCTGGTGGGTTTTTAAAAGCTTGTGGGACAAAGGCCTTATCTACGAAGGTCACTATATTCTGCCGACATGTCCTAGATGTGCAACACCGCTTTCAAACCACGAGCTTGCACAGGGCGGCTATAAAGATGTTCACGACCCTGCAATTACAATCCGCTTTAAGGTAACAGAAGCCGGCCCGAAAGCCAAAGACTCTGAAATGGCTAACGGCTGTACATATCTTCTTGCATGGACAACAACTCCATGGACATTACCGTCAAACCTCGGTTTGACAATGGGACCGGACATCGACTATGTAAAAGTTCACGACGGTGACGAATACTACATTCTTGCAGAAAGCAGACTTCATGCTTATTACAAAGACCCTGCCGCATGTGAGATTGTCTGGAAGAAGAAGGGTGCGGAGCTTATCGATACACGATACGAACCGCTTTTTCCATATTTTGCTGATTTGTATAACCCGAATGACGGCAAAGACGGAACAGAACCTCATAACGGCGCATTCCGCGTATTCAATGCTGATTTCGTTTCAACAGAAGACGGTACCGGCATTGTTCATACTGCACCTGGCTTTGGTGAAGATGATAACAAGGTATTCAAAGGTTCAGGAATTCCGACAATTTGCCCTGTAGACAATGAATGTAAATTTACAGCCGAAGTTCCTGACTATCAGGGACGTTTCGTAAAAGACTGCGATAAAGACGTAATGGACCGTCTCAAGAAAGAGGGCAAGCTCGTCAAAAGAGACCAGATTCTTCACGCTTATCCGTTCTGCTGGCGCTGTTCAAGCCCGCTGATTTACCGCGCAGTCGGAAGCTGGTTCGTCCGCGTTGAAAAATTCCGCGACGAAATGGTTGCTGTAAACCAGAAAATAACATGGCAGCCTGAGCATTTGAAAAACGGCCGTTTCGGAAAATGGCTCGAAGGCGCACGCGACTGGGCTATAAGCCGCAACCGCTATTGGGGTAACCCGATTCCTGTTTGGCAGTGCCCAGACTGCGGCGAATATATCTGTGTAGGCAGCAGAAAAGAGCTTGAAAAGCTTTCAGGCGTTTACCCGGAAGACTTGCACAAGCATTTTGTAGATAAAATCACTATTCCTTGCAAATGTGGCGGTACGATGAAGCGTGTCCCGGAAGTTCTTGACTGCTGGTTTGAGTCTGGTTCAATGCCTTATGCACAGCAGCATTATCCGTTTGAGAACAAGGAATATTTTGAGAAGCATTTCCCTGCAAAGTTTATCTCTGAAGGTCTTGACCAGACACGCGGCTGGTTCTACACACTGACTGTTCTTGCTACAGCGCTTTTTGACAAGCCAGCTTTTGAGAATGTAGTTGTAAACGGTCTTGTTCTTGCTTCTGACGGCAAAAAAATGTCAAAGAGTCTTAGAAACTACACCGACCCGGCTCTCGTAATCCAGCAGTTCGGTGCAGATGCACTCCGTCTTTTCTTGATGCACAGCGCCGCCGTAAAAGCCGACGACTTGAAATACAGCGATGACGGTGTACGCGACGTTCTTAAAGGTATTTTGATTCCATTGTGGAACAGCTACAGCTTCTTTATCACTTATGCAAACATTGATAATATTCAGTGTGAAGGCAAATATTTCTCTAATGGAAAGAATGTTGCTCTGCCGGATAATCCGCTTGACAGATGGATTTTGTCTGTTACGCAGAAAATGGTAAAAGATACAACCGAAGCAATGGATGCTTATGATTTGAGCCGCGCCATTGACCCGATTGTTTCGTTCATCGACCAGATGAACAACTGGTATATCCGCAGAAGCCGCCGCCGCTTCTGGAAGAGCGAAAACGACGGTGACAAGCACGAAGCTTATGAGACTTTGTATGCAGCGTTAAAGACATTCGCTTTGGTTGCTGCTCCTGTAATTCCGTTTATTACAGAAAGCATCTGGCAGAATATCCGTCTTAAAGATGACGCTGCTTCAGTTCATCTTGCAGATTACCCTGTTTATAATGAATCAATGCGCGATACAGCACTTGAATTCAAGATGGATACAGTTCAGAAAGCTGTTTCAATGGGAAGAAGCCTCCGCTATCAGTATAACTTGAAAATCCGTCAGCCGCTTAAGAGCGTAGAGCTTGTTACACGCGACACTGAAGAAAAGAAAGTTCTTCTCGAAATGGAAGATTCTATCCGCGAAGAATTGAACGTAAAGAAGGTTGTATTCCACGAAAAAGAATACGAGCTTGTTGAATACAAGGCAAAGGCAAACTTCAGAACGCTCGGCAAAGAGCTTGGCCCGCTTATGAAGGCTGCTTCTGTAAAGATTGCGGCACTTGATGCAGACGTAATCCAGTCTATAATCGATGGTTCTGTTATTTCAATTGATGTTGAAGGCAAGAGCGTTGAC
Source organism: Spirochaetaceae bacterium (assembly GCA_017614995.1). GTDB lineage: Bacteria > Spirochaetota > Spirochaetia > Treponematales > Treponemataceae > UBA1240. Next base: position 15,683 of record JAGAAX010000002.1, on the reverse strand, counting down.
CTTGATACAGACAAGATTATTATTGAACGCATTGAAAAGGCAAATCTTAAGGTTTTGAACGAAGGCACATTGACTGTTGCTCTCGATACTGAAATTACAGAAGAACTTCAGCTTGAAGGCTATGCAAGAGACTTTATCCGTGGTGTACAGAACTTGCGCAAAGAGTCTGGTCTTGCTGTTACAGACCGAATCGAGCTGACTGCAACAGGTTCTGCTGCGCTTAAAAAAGCCTTTGAAATGTTTGCAGATTTTATTGCGGCAGAAACACTTGCTGTTAAGACAATATGGGCAGATTCTCTTGCTGACGGCGCAGAGATTCCGGCTGGCGAAGAAAACTGGAAAGCGGTGGTAAAACGTGCGTAAGTCAGGTACTTTATTCGCCGCAGCTTTGTCTGCAATTCTGATGTGCGGCCTTTTAGCAGGCTGTGCGTCAGGCAAAAACGGAAAAGAAACGTCTGTTAAGACAGAACAGCAGAAAGTGCGCATCGCACATCCGTATGAGTTTTTCGATTTTGACAAAGACTTGTATATAACATTTCCGGTTGCTGGAAACGAGGTGCTTTTGCAGTCTCTCGTAAAGAAAATTGCACCGGACATGAAGGATTTTGCGCTTAAACAGCTTATCGAAAAGACTGATAACTTTTATCTTGCAAGTACGCTTGATTTTCTTGCTGTTGAAGGCAAAAATCCGCTTTTTCAGTTTGTCGCAACCGGCTCTTATCCGCTTTCGTATAATTCAATGCTTTTTACGAATTCCAACGGATTCCGCGAAGTGCACGAAGAGCAGGATGGCCGCGTCTATAACTACTATTACAACAATGCGGCCGGCTTTTTCATCGATATTCCGATAAGCGGCTACTGTTTTGCGGACACCGAATATTTGTCGGGCATGATTCTTGCGCAGGAACGTACACGCGCCGGTGAAGTCTATAAGCCTGACTGGCCTGAAGCTGTCTATACCAAGCATTTCTTGTCGCAGAAAAGCAAGACAATCGACTGGTATCTTGCTTCAACAGATACAGCCGTTAAAATGCTGCTCGGCGCAAATGTCAAAGTGCCTGTTGAGTACGCTTACGGCTCAATGCTCCGCGTAAAAGACCAGCCGCAGGACGGAATGCTTTATTCGCTTGACGCAGTGCTTGAACTTACGGACAAGCGTTTTGTTCGTCCGAATGTGCTTGTGCTCAACAAGCTTATGCAGTCGCTTGACAAAGGTGATGCAAACCGCAAAGAGCAGGTGACTGTTCAGCCTGGTAACGGCAATCAGATTGAGATTAAAAATCTCGTAGTTGATTTGACAAATCTTGTTAATAAGTTCGACCCAAAACAAAATAAATAATCGTGAAACCGCTTGTGAAGTACAGGCGGTTTTTTATGTCTAATCTGCAAAAGGAAGATGAATTATGGCAAATAAGGTTATTCTTAAAGCTGAATCACTTGACGGTTATCTTACAGAAAGTGACAAGTCATTCATTGAAAAAGTGAATGCGGTTTATTCAAAATCAGAAGAATCTTATAAGATAATTTCTTCCAGCGCAGATAAGGCTCAAATTGAAGCTGAAAAACAAAAAGTAATCAAAAATCACGAAGAAATAAGCGGCATGATGCAGAATTTATGCCGCGAACTTAAGCGCATAAAAATTTATTCGTTTGAAACTGAAAAATCTGCTCATGCAGAAGCTTCAAGAGTTATTGCAAAACTTAGAGACATAAACACAAACCACAACGAGTTTATGTACTATATTCAGCGTGCTTACGAGATGCTGTTCAAGCTTGCTTTTGTAGCACCTGAAAACAGCGGCAAAAGCCATTTGTTTGTAAAAACGCCTGTAAACATGCCCGTGCAGCAATATTCGGTTCATCAAGTACCGGACGTGAACGCTAAAATAGACAATTCTGTTATGTGCGTTATGCTCCGCGGTGCGCTTCTGCCTTCCATGATAATGTCAAAGGAAATTACAGATTATTCTAAAGACGGTTATATTACGCCTTTTGCCCTGTTCAAAATCAAGCGCGACGACACAAAGCACGAATCTGACATGGAATATATCATTGATTTGGATAATTCTTTCTTTGATTTTAAGCAGCTTGACGGCAAAGACCTTATTTTTGCTGACCCTATGAACGCTACAGGCGGCTCGCTTGTAACAGTTGTGAAATATCTTGAAGAAAACGGCGTAAAGCCTAAGTCAATTAGCTTTTTCAATGTCATTTCGGCTCTTAAAGGCTCTATACGTGTTGTGCGCGCTTTGGAAAACTGCACAGTCTATACATTGTGGATGGATCCTGTGCTGAATGACTCTGCATATATTCTGCCTGGCTTAGGTGATGCAGGCGACAGACTTAACGGCTGTGACACTTCGGACACACCGCGGAATATAATTCAGCTTATTGCTGATTATGGTTTGCACATAACTGATTTGTACCGTACCCAAATACGCGAAATTGAGCATATTGTTTTAGGCAGGCACTAATGAGGAAAATATCAAAGTTTCTGCTTCTGCTCGCCGTTTTTTTAGTTTTAGGCGAAAACTGCTTTGCAATTCCTTTTGAGAAAAAGCTTAGAAAAGAAAACGAATGTGCTGAATATGCCGCAATTGCTGACGCATACTATGACCAGAAAAATTACAGAAAAGCCTCAGAATATTACGAAAAGGCAAGAAAAGCTCCAAAGTTCTATGATGCAATGACTTATAAGCTTGCGTGTTCAAAAGCTCTTGGCGGAGAGTACGCCGAAGCAAAGGATTTATTTGCAGAGCTGCTTGCAAAAGAACCTTCAAACCGCACCTTGCGCGAATCACTTGCATATTCTACGGTAATGTCCGGTGAGATAGAAGCAGGCGCAGACTTATACGAATCTCTAGCTATTGAAAACCCTGAAGACGGAAACTTGTTGAGGAACTACATAAAAGTTTTGATTGCTTCCGGTCAATTGGAAAAAGCAGAGCAGCAGTTAGCCGAGTATGAGAAGCTGTTCAGCAAAGACGCTGACACAGAAGCTTTAAGAAATAAAATCAAGGCTAAGGCTGAACCTCCAAAAGAAGAAACTGCTGAAGCAGAGACAACCAGTGACTCAGAGCCTTCAGACAATGAAACTGCCGCTGACGCTAAAACTGAAGAAAAGACTGCTGAAGTATCAGCAGAAAAAACTGAAAAGCCGGCTGAAAAAAATAAAGAGCCTGAAAAAGCAGAACCCGAAGAAATCGAAGAAGACCTGATTCCAGATTTTACCCAAGATTTTGATTAATTAGTCTCAATTTCGAGTTTAAAATTCGTACTTTATTGGTGAAAATCGGTTGTTGAGCGGAGTCGAAATAACCGATTTTCAATTTTAAACAAAAAAATTCTGCTTATTATGGCTTCGACTACGCTCAGCCACCGCAATCTTAAAAACTCAAAATCTGGCTAAGCCTATTAAATGCCGTAGTTTGTTCTATTAGTAAGCCACTCCGGCTTTGTTTGCTTTTTCAAGTTCTTCGGTTAAGAACTGCTTGTAACGCTCAGCGTTGACGCGGAAAGCTACAATCGGAAGCTCCGGTTCTTCAAGAGCTTTATTTACAGCTTCAATAGATTCTTTTACAAGGCGCAAGCCGGAAATAAGGCGCATAGCCCTTGTAGAAATGCCGAATACAAGCTGATTTACAAGACCAAAGCTTGAAATAACCTGCTTAAGTTCCTGATAAAGAGATTCACTTATAGAAAGAGTCTTGTTCAAGTCTACGTTAGGAAGAACGCAGATATAGCTGTCGTCGCTGAATTCAAAAAGCAAGTCTCTGAATTTGAAAGTCTCAATCAATATAGAAGCAATCTCCTTTGCACAAGGATGATTGTGCGGAAGATTTTCCACCTTAATATTGATGATTGAAAATTCCTGTTCAGAAGAAGCCGCGCGTACCAATTCAGCGTCAAGGCGTGTTTCAAGATAAGATTCCCAGCTTATGCCTGTTGCCGGAGAGAAAAGCCCCATCGGGTCAATTGTCTTTACAGATTCTTTCTGCTGAATAGGATTGGCTGGTTTTCTTATTTTTGCAGCAGGTTCCTGTTCAGGCTTATCTGAATCTTCTACAGATTTTTCAGTCTGAATGATGTTTTCTTCAGTTGTGACAACAGCTTTGCTTGTCTTTTTGGTTTTTCTGCTGAAGAAAAGAACAAGAAGTGCAAGAAATGTGCCGCCTGCTATAAAATAAAAGCTGTAAAGTGCATAATCAAAAACTTTGCTCGGCTTTATAAGATAAATTGCAGCCTGTACTTCTGTGTCTGTTGTGTCGTTATAAGGAATGTCTGTTGAGCGGACAACAAGAGCCGGAGAAGTAACATAAATTTCTGGGCTTGCTGAAGAAGCCGAAATGTATTTTGACGAAAGCGGATAGGCAAAATAAGTGTTGCTTTCGCTTTTGATTGTAACGGCTGCAATATATTCATTCTGCTTAATCAAATCTCTAAGCTTTTCAAGATAGTCTGGCGAGAGATAAGGCGAATTTGAAATTTCATAATTCATGTTTGCAAGAAAACTTCTGAACTGGGCATCTGCCTCGTAAGAACCTTTTTGAAGGTCATCAGAAACATTAATTGCAAAATAGAAAATTCCTAATGAAAAAATGAAAATTATCAATATAGAAAAAATAACCACAACTTTGTTGGTCATACAAACTCCAGTAAGGCCTTATTTTTTTGCCATCTTATATGCGTAATCAAAAACAGATTCAATCGAGTCACTGGAACTTTTATAACGACCCGTCCGTTCACACCAAGCCGCGAGAGGCAGAATTGCCGCAGTAAGTGCCGGATCGTGATTTTCCAGAAGATTCAACAATCTTATTTTAAAATCGGCATAATCAAAAGACTTGTAAAGTGTTTTAGGCAAAAAAATTGGAACATTTTTTTCAGACTCAGAAGGATTTCTCTCAAAAATTGAAATAAGCTTGCCTTCACTATATCTATAAACTGAAAGCTTCGCATGACAATTTTGAAGATAAAAATCCAATGCCGAAGCATAACGGTTCAGAACTTCTGTTGTAACAGTAGATTTATCCCTGCGTATAACGGGCGTTCTAAACATTAGGGCATTAAACGCCGTTTCTTTGGGATTAATCACAGTCGCTTCATTCTCGAAGCTCGGGTCAAGATAAGAGCCCTTGGCATAAGCCTTAGAATTTGTGTACGCAAAATCTGCGCCAAAAAGCTCAATCTCTTTGAAACCGGCTTTAACAGCAAAATCTAAGGCGGCAACTGTTACAGTGCCAGAAGTTGTGTCAATTTCGGGCGGAAAATACTGGTTGTGCTCTTGTGCATATTGCTTTGCAAAAAGGCAGAGCGGGTGGTTAGAAGCAAAAAACTGCACAGCATTTCCGTTTTTTTGTGCTTTCTCGGCGATTGCCGGGTGCGAGCATAAATCTGCTACAAAAAGCGTTCTGCTGTCAGGAAATTTATCGATAAAATGCCTATAAGAGATGTTCTGACCGTCAATTGTAACTACTGCATCTGCGGAGATGCCATTTTGAAGCAGAATGCGCCATGCAGTGTCTGTTGCGATAATATAGCGGCTTTCTCTGTTCTTTTTTAGAAATTCTATGCCGCCGTCTAAGCTTGGACCTGCGCCAATAATTGAGGCACGCTTCTCTAAAGGAAAATCAAAAGAATTGCAGCTTAGGCATGAGAGTGTTTTTAGATTGCGCAAAATGTTGCGCTGCCAGACTTTGGCAAAATGTGCCTGCACCGAATAATCTGCGCTTATGCTTTCAAGGCATTTTCTCAAAATGTTCTGAATCTGCTCTTCTGCTTCTGGATTATACTGAACCCAGGGGCGCAGTGCTTTGTAGCTGAAATTTCCGTAAAGCTGCGGAATGTACAAATTTCTAAAGGCCGTTTCAAGTTCAGAAACACAGCACAAAGAAAAGCTCTCGTTTTTCAGAATGTCTGTAAAGTCAAAATGCTCAAATAGGGCGGCTATAGATTCTGCATTTTTTTCGATTACCAGAATGTGAATGTTCTGATGCTGAAGGGCTTTTTTTATGTGCGCGCCGTTTGCCAAAGCAGAGACTGTTATAAAGTGTTTTTCAGATAAATCTATATAATTCAAGAAGTTATCAGCGTCTCTTGCCGGATTGTAAACAGAAAACAAGGCTTTGCCGTCTTTAAGAGCCGGCACAAGCTCATTGGTCTTTGACAATACCGGTGCTGCATAACAAGAATTATCAGTATTTTTTAGACTGCATATAATTTTAGCTAAATATGGGTTGCTGTTTTTAAGAGCTTTGCAATTTGCTTCAAAAGTTTTATTAATTGTCATAGCGGTTTAATATTCCTTCAAGCCCGTTCAATGAATCTTTTAGATTATTATACATTGTCTCTGACATTTTTTCATGTCGCTGTGAAAGTGAAAGATAATCTCCTAAAGAAAGGCTTTTGAACCACAGTTCAAGCTCAAAAGGTGCGTTTTCAACCAGCTTATTTGAATTGTAATAATCATCGAAAGCTTTTCTTAATTCTGAAAAATAATCTTTAAGCTTTTTGGCGCGTTCCGCTGATGTCTGTAAATTCTGAAATTGAACTGTATCAAAGTATGCGGTATTTTGGGGTGCGTGTTTTTTTAAAGCGTTTTCAAAAGCTTTTTCGTCAATGTCCTCAATATTGCCGAGCTTGAACTTTAATGGTGCTCTGCTGTGATAAACCCGCTTTACGCGGCTTGCAAAGCTTTCTGGGCGTGTAGAAAACCAGTTTCTGTAAATGTTTAAAGAGTCACTTGCAAATGTGCTTAAAGCGGTTCGTGTTTCAAGTGGCAACAATCTATTGTCGGACGGTACTTTGTCTAATTCAAGTTCGTTAGGCTGCGTGTGCTGAAAGCCGTTTGAGCTGCACAAGTCAAGTCCGCAGAAGAAAACCTCATCGCTAAGTTGAAGTGCCAGTTCCGCGGCCGTTCCGCTTACAGTTCCGTTTCTTTCGGACTTTACTGCATTTATTCCAGCTTTTTCTAGAAGCAGGGCTTCTATGCTGTCTTTATATGATAAAGGCACAATTGCATTTGACTGCAACATTTTTGCTGGCAGGTAGCTTTCTGTGCTTATAAAAAGCGGAATGTCTTTAAAAAACTTGAGCTGTTTCAAATGCTCCTGGGCGTACCAGCCGCCGTCTGTAGAAATAACTGCATCTGGTATAAGCTGCTGTTCTATAAGCGGACGCACAGCCGAAGACACTACAAGCAGAAAAAAGCTGCTCTTGTTTGCTTTTAAATATGGAATTATTCTTTCAAGGCTTGGACCTGATGCCGCTATGACTACAGGCTTATCAATTTTGCAAATCTTAAAGTCAAGCACATTTTTTACGTAAAGCGCAAATTTAAGAGAATTTTTGTTCCAGCGCCTGTTGAAATAAATCCTCGTTCCAAGAACATCTCTTGAAAGCGTTATATACGATTTTATGTTCTGCCACGCCTCAATGTAAATGTCCGGAAAAGCGTTTTCAGACGGCTTCCATGAAGCAAAAAACAAAGAGCCTGTAGCTTCTTCGCCAAAAAAATTGAAAAGCCCGTCTTTTAGGCTGCTGTTCTCAAAATAAAAGACTTTGTCCCAGTTTTTGTCGTAGTCCATAAAATCTTTGCAAAATCTTATGGCGCAAATCTTTGTATTCGGAAATTTCTGCCTTAGAAACTGCGCAGGATATGATAATGCCGGCTCGGTGATTATAATCCATGACGGTTCAAACGGTACTTCTAATGTAGCGGCAAATCTTTCAGCTTCTTTTTCGGGGTTGTAGCTTGAGTGCAGGGGAAATCCATCTTTGATACAGGTTTTGCTGCCGTTTTTCGCTGTTGCAAAGCTTATCATGTTAAATCACCGCGGAAGTAATGAATCTGTACAGTGTTTCTGTATCATTTGTGCTGCCTGAAGAAACAATATGAAGCTTGTTCAAGGAATTTTCTTCGAAGTAGGGCTTAAGATAAAAAAGAATTTTCTCCGTAAAAATAGCCAGATTCAAGTCAAAATGACTGAAAGCCACAATCTTTATGGAATTATCTGGAAGTCTTGTACAAATGCATGTATCATCAAAAGCTTTTTTCAATTCTGAAAAAACAAATGAACTCATAATATAAGAATCAGCTTTTGTATTATGAATTATTAATTCATCTATGAAACGGTTCAAATTTATTGAATACATATTGCCTTTCAGATCATCAGAAAGGCATCTTTCTATGAGTTCGTCTTTGTCATCTATTAGCCTGTCCATTTCTTCAATAGACAATGCTTCTAAGTATCTGTTAATGATTGGCAAAAACGCGTCTGATAAAAGCTGCCAGTTATCATCAATTGAGTCTAATATGTGGTCTGTGATTAATTCCTGCGTATTAGGCTGCGTGGCAATAATAATGCAGTTCTCTGTCTTTCCGATTGTGCAGAATTTTATGTGCAGCATCGCAATGCTGTCACGGTCTTCAAGAGAGAATAGCTGCAAAAATGAATCAAGGCTTGAAGCAGACTGCTGATACCATGTGTTTTCTTCCGGGTTTTCGCCGATTGCGCCCAGCCAAAAATTTACAGATGACTTGCTTTGTAGGGTAGTTCCAAAATCAAAACCATGGTTTACCACTAAATGATAAGTGCCGTTAAAAGGCACAAAAAGCCCTATTCGGGAAATTCCATGATTGTTAAGAATATTATGAATGTTTTTGAAAGGTAAAGAAAAATATTGATTATTGCTATCGAAAACAGAAAAAGTACAGCAGTTTTTCTCTGCTGTACTTATCTGCTTTTGTTTATCCAGATATGAAATACCGGAACTTAGTAAACCCATAAATCATGAAATACCAAGTTCTTTGAAGAGCTTCTTGTATGTCTCAAAATAGCTTGATTGTGCAAACTCTTCAATCTTTTCGTCAGGAAGGTTTTCAAGAAGCTGATCCATATAAAGAAGTACAGATTTAATTTCTTCTTTCAAATCTTTCTGATCTGCATCGGCAAACTGTTCTGCTTTTACGCGCATTGAATCAACGCCGTCTGATTCTGTTGCTTCAGCAGCAGGTTCAATTGTTTCTTCTGCTGGTGTTTCAGCAACTTCTTCTGCTGGTGCTGCTTCTTCAGCCGGTGTTTCAGCTTCGGTATTGCCTTCGTTCCACTGGTCGCTTTCAAAAACAGCTTCAGTAGGTGTTTCATCTGCTTCTGAGAAAGGACCAACATCGCTTTCAAGAACTACTTCTTCTGTTTCTTCAACAGGTGCTTCCTGTTCATCAACAGTTTCTACTTCCAAAGCTTCTGGTTCAGAAGCCTCTTCTGTAATTTCTGCCGGTGTGTCGTATATTTCTTCAGCTTTTGGTTCTTCTGAAAGATACTGTAATTCGTCATTAGAAATTGAATCTTCTGTTTCTGGTTCAATATTAGCTACAAAACCGTCATCATCAGAATCAACAATAATGTCATCTACATTAGGAACACTGATTTCTTCATTTTCAGAATTCTGGTCTAATTCTTGGATTTCAAGATCGCCAGGTTCTTCAAGTGTCTGCTCGTCAAAGTCCATTGTCTCTGGAGCTGTAGGAACTTCATCAGAGATTTCGTTCTGGTCTGATGCACCATTGTTATCAACGAATTCTTCTGTAAAATCAGCAGTATTAAGAATATTGCTGAGCTCATCGCCTGAAAGGGCAATAGTTTCATCTTCTACATCGCCGTCAAAGAATCCTGTTGATGATTCAGATTCAACAACTACAGGAGCTTCTTCAGACTGCTCTAAATTGTCTAAAACAGGTTCTTCTGTTCCGGCATTAAAAGCATCTGCTTCCTGTGGCTCTTCTGCCTCGTTATTTGTACTAGAATCATGCAAATTCAATGAATCATGACGGACATTTGCAAGTTCTTCTTTTAAGAGAGAAATTTCGGAACGGAGCATGGACAACTCGTTAGATATTTCTTTAAGAACAGCTTCTGAAATATTTGATGTCTGTTCAGGTGCTCCTGTTGTAGACTGCTCTGTAATACCTGAATCTAAATTGTTTTCATCAAAATCCATGTTGTGCTCATCCTCCTTGTCTTCAGTATACTCTGAATTATCGGCAATATCAAGCAGATTCTTATCAGTTTCGTTATCGTTGTCTTCTGAAGCTTCAGGGAAGGTTTCAGAAAGAATCGAATTATACAAAGATGCATTAGATATATCATTTTCTGCAACTGGTTCTTCTGCTGAGTCGTCAGTGAGTGCTGATTCAGTATCCAAGCTGTCTGCTGTTTCCAGACCAGGTGCAATAAAATTATTATCTGCTGTATCTGTAGTAATATCGTCAAAAGAAGGTAAATCATTATCAGAATTTTCTTTTGAAGATGTAATATCATCAAAAGTTGGTGTCACATCGTCAGGACCGCTTAATTCAGAAAATTCTGCTGGTTCTGTACTCTCCGATTCAAGCTTGTCTGTTTCTGCAAGACTGTCAGCTAATGCCGCTGCATCAACAAAGTCTTCGTCACCTTCATTAAGAGTTGGAATAACAATATCTTCCTGTGCTGTTGTTTCTTCTAGAATTTCAGGCTCTCCGTCATTCTGCTCCGGCTGTTCTGAATCAGAAATTTCGTTTTCAGGCAGAATTTCATCTGACAGAGCAGGGGTTTCAGAAGTTTCATCTTCATCTAAAGCAGGAATCTCAAAATCAGAAGAATCTGTAGACAAATCTTCAGATAATCCGTCTGGTGTGGGAGCTTCATCTGAAATCTCCGGCGGAGTTAAAGGCTCATCATCGTTTTCAATGTTCAGATTTTCAGGTTCAAAAGTATCATCTATTTGCAATTCTTCCGGTTCGATGTTTTCAGCATTGTCTGCCTCAACTGCCGGCTCATCATAGAGAGCAGGTGATTCCGGTATTTCATTGTTTTCTTCAGTGTCTGAAGGGCTTAATGAAATATCAGGAACATCAATAATATTATCAGATTCATCTTGAGAAATAAATGAATTGATTTCAGAGGCATCAGTATCTTCAACAATTTCTGGAATGATACTGCTTGAATCAGTTAAATCATCGATTTGTGATGTTTCAACTTCCGGTGAATCAGATAAAGTTTTATCTGTAATATCCATGTCCTGTTCTTCTTTCATAGTCTGCTCTTCTGTTGAATTTGTTATCGGTACAATTTCTTCATCATCTACTGATGAAGAAATATCAAAAGGGGGCGTATCTTTATTCGAAACATCTGATGTTGTCGAATCCTCCATATTTTCTGCATCTGCAAAAAGGTTCTCGTAGAAATCATCGTCTTCTGATTTTTCCAAAGCAGCTTTTTGAGGCATATTTTCGTCTTCAGCATTAGGAATAAAGGCTACTTTGTTACCGTCAGCATCTGTTTCTGTGCCATAAAGCGGAATAGATTCAGATGTTTCATAATCATCAGAGACTTCAACCGTTGTCTGCTTGGTTTTGTTTACGTCATCTTGAGAAACTGTAATGTCGTAATCAATCTGTTTGTTGATTTTGTTGCTGTGCGCTTTCTCTGTTTCAATGTCAGGCCCGCTGTCAGATGAAAGGAAATCATCAAATTCGGTAACTTCATCGAATTCTGCTAAAGAATCAACAGATGGAGCAGCGGCTGCATTTGCATTAGGTGCTGATTCGTCCTGAATGGCAGCGAACATATCGTCAAAGTTGTCTTCTACAGAAGAAGATTCGCCTGAATCACTGAAGAATTCGTCAAAGTTGCTGTCATCTTCAATGTTTTCGCTTGCATCAGCCTGTACGTCAGCCGCAAATTTGTCGTCAAACTCAAGGTCTATATCAATAGGCTCTTCGTCCATCAAATCAGACTTGCTTTCTGAAGAACCGCCGAATTCTGCATTAAGATCGCTCAAGAAATCGTCTGTAACATCAGATGAATCTCCCGAACTTAAACCGAACTCGTCAGAAACGTCAATTTCGCCGCTGTCGCTTAAGAAATCATCTAGAGAAAGCTCTTCAGTTTCATTGCTTCCGCCTTTTTCTGACGGTTCTGGCGGTACAAAATTGTCTTCGGCAGCAGGGGCTTCATCAGCAGCTAGGCTTGCTTCAGGCATTTCTATATCAGCAAATTGTGCCGCGTCACTGAATGCGCCGGCATCTGCAACAATTCCATCAATTGCAGGTTCTGATGAAGGTTCTGAAATGCTTTCAGAATCAAAAGCTGTATCAAAGTCGTCTTTTGTTTCAGCCGGTTCAGCCGCTGTATCTGCTGTTTCTTCGCCTGAAATGCTTTCGAATGGCGGAAGCTCTGTAGAAATATCTGCTTCTATATTATCAGAAGCTTCCGGTTCTTCAGCCAAATCAGTTTCAGCTATATCTTCTGATGTTTCTGAAATAGAGCTGTCTTCAGGCTCAATAGGAGAAAAATCGCTGTTTTCTTCTATATCATCTTTAACAATACCAAAGTCCTCTGTTTCCGGTGTTGAACCGAAATCAGGCAGATTCATCAAGTCATCTGTTAATGCTATAGGCTCTGCATTTTCAGAATTGCCGTAATCTTCTGTTTCAGGTGTTGAGCCGAAATCCGGCAGATCAAAGCTGTCGTCTAAGTTTATTGGTTTATCATCGGCTTCATCTGATGCCGTTTCGTCTAAATCAAAATCTGGAATGTCATCATCTTGATTTGAAGTGTCTGCTGTAGCTGTTTCAAGCTTGTCGAAAGATGAATCTTCAGTCAGGTTAATCTCATCAAAAGCTTCTTCTTTTTGGTCAGAGACATCATTAGCAGATTGCATAGAATTCTCAATCTCTGTTTCAGACGGTTCTTCAAGAGGCGGAACTGTAATATTGTCTACAGACGGATAATTGAAGTTAGGCGCGTCATCGAGCGGCTCCCAATTTTCGGCAGAATCTTCTTCCTGAAAATCTTGGAACGAAGCTTCTGCTGGAGCAGGGGCGGCGGCTGGTGCTGGTTCAGCAGGTTCCGGCTCTGAAAATGCCGGCGGTTCTGAATTAGCTGTATCAGTATCAAGTGAAAAATCTGAATCTGTAATTTGCTCTGTGTCAGTTATATTTTCGTTTGTATCAAGATCAGAAATACCGTCAAAGTCTGGTTCCGGTAAGTCCTGCAAAAAAGAAGAGTCTGAAATCTCATTTTGATTAAATGAATCATCAGAATCTAAAGAATCAGGGGAATTTTGAATAGTATCACCGGAAGGAGTGTCTATGACATCTTCTGGGGCTTTTTTGACCCAAATGCCGAACTGTTCAACTTCTTTTTCATTGGCATCAGAATCAAAATCATCTTTCATATTAAAAGCCATTAAAAACTCCGTATAAAAAATATAACCTTTTAATATACATTAAAACTGAGTATGTCTGGAAAATATCAAATTTATTTTCCCGGGCACAGATTCTTACGATAATTTCGGCAGAAATCTCAAATTTGCCCACATACATTTTTTTCAATAGATATATTAGATATGCTAGATATATTGTAAATCTATTAGACGCTCCTTGCAAGAAAATAGTAAAAAAAGTTTGAATTTAAATTACAGAAAACGCTAGAAAACCAATGTTGAAAAACGCACTTTCTGCCGTTATTAGTCTTATGACACGTATGAAAGTTTTAGTGGCTGCGTTTTTTGGCACGCTTGTCTATGTGTTTATTTCTGTCGGTTTTGGACCTGAGGGGTTTTGGGCAGTTTCTCAACTGGAAGAACAAAAACAGATGATAACGGCTAATTTGCAATCAATTCAGCAAATTAACGATGGGCTTAAGATTGAATTTCAGGGATTGAGGGTAGACCCTGATGTGATTGCAGCTTATGCTAAAAAATTAGGCTATAAGAAAGAAAACGAAAAGTTAATCCGCCTTCAGGGTATATCTTCTCCAACAGAATTTGTTCCGGAGACAGGTACTCCGATGATTCTTGGAAAGATTAATTATATTCCTGAATGGCTGTGCAAAATTTCTGGCTTATGTATTTTCTGCTTCTTTATGGCTGTTTTTGCCATGCAGGATTTACGCAAGAAATTGCAGCAGAAGCGGACTGTAAATCTTTATTATGAAAATACTCAAAGAGCATTCTGATTCAGCAGAAACCGCCGCCGGTTATATTAAGAACGGCGGCGTTGTTATTATTCCTACCGATACAATTTACGGCTTTTCATCAATAGTAGGCGACGGCGGCAAAAAGATAAGAGCAATTAAGGGCAGGGCAGAGACCAAGCCTTTTATTGAGCTTGTTGATTCTGTTGAAGCTGCTAAGTCTATAAGCAACATTGAAATACCAGGAAAGCTTTTACGCTGCTGGCCTGGCGCTTTGACCATTATTGTTCCTCGTAAAGAAGAATTAGGTGGCGGCACTGTAGCCTTGCGCTGCCCCGGAGATGAATGGCTTAGAAAAGTCATATCGCTTGCGGGCAGGGGAATATATTCCACCAGTGTAAACCGCTCCGGCAGTGCGCCGATGCTTGTAGTCAACGACATTATAAAAGAATTTGAATCCGAAGTTGAATTAATAGTCTGTGACGGCGACACAAAAGGCGGCACTGCATCAACTCTTGTTGATATAACCTCAGGCTCAATAAAAGTTCTAAGACAGGGCGATATAAAAATCTGATGAGACTACGTTAACTGCCAGTTATATTTTTCCCAGTCATTATAAAGTTTTTCATAATCACATGCATATTCTATAAGCTTTTCTTTAGACGCTGTCTTTGCCAGTATCGTTACAATTTTATGCGCAAAGGAATATGTGTCATTTGTAAGGGTGCAGAATGTATTAAAATTGAAAATATCATCTTTTGGATAGTCAATTTTTATATTTTCATTGTATTTCTGATTGGCAAGATAAGTTGCAAGCCCTTCGCACATTATAAACGAATTCGGCGGACAAATCTGATTATTGCAGACATGCACAAATTCGTGGATTATAACTTTCTGAAAGTCTTCCAATGAATCATTTTTATGCATGTTTGTTTTTTTGTATTCATCATATGCAAGAAGATGAATTTCCGAGCCGTCTGCACAGCCTATTACATAATCTGCATATTTTTGTCCTGTGTCTTCAAAAAATGTTATCCATTCATCAAGTGTAGGATAAATATGAATGTTCACATGAGAATTAAGCTTTTTGATGTTCCAAAAATCCATTATACGCTGAAAATTTTCAGAAAGTACTGAGTGGATAGTTTCAACCAGGTTTTGATTTATTTCATTGTAGATTATTGAATAAATATCTGTTTCAAATGTCATTTTCAATTTTTATGGTTTCCTGAATGAAAAGCGGTTTATCCGTCAAGTTTAGATCTGAACTCGCGCTGCATTTCTCTGTGAACATCGCGCTCGCGGATGTCGGCACGCTTGTCAAAAAGTTTTTTGCCTTTACAGATGCCGAGGTTGACTTTTACGCGTCCGTCCTTAAAGTAAAAATCAAGCGGAATGAGAGTGTAGCCTTTTTCAGTGACTTTTCTTTCAAGGCGCTTTATTTCCTCGCGGTGAAGCAGAAGCTTTTTAGGACGGTCCGGATCGTGGTTAAAGATTGACGAATACGGATTTTCTGAAATGTGCAGGTTTTTAACCCATACTTCATGATTTATTATTTCAGCGAATGCGTCTGGAAAAGAAATGCTGCTGTCTCTAAATGATTTAATCTCTGTGCCTCTTAATTCAATACCGCATTCAATAGATTCTTCGATTGTGTAATTGAACCGCGCCTTTTTGTTCTGCGCAACAGGTTTTATGCCTTTCTGCTTCATGCCGCCGATTATA
>JAGAAX010000025.1 GCA_017614995.1 Spirochaetaceae bacterium | reverse complement strand
TATCATAAAGCAAGGTCTACTGCCGGAATGTTCAGACATTTTTTTTACAGTATTGTTGCTTTCATGCTAAACAGGAACCTGGATTACTATAAAAATTATTTTAGAATCCGTTTAGCATGAAAACTCGAATTTCAGGCTATATAATATCTATCAACTTGCTTCTTGAATCACTTCTCCGGCTTTCCAGGATTCAAAAATATATTCTCGCGACTGATAGAAGAAATCAGTATTATAGTTTGAAATTGCTTTGTCTATCCATGAAGAATATACTTTTAAAAGAGTTTCAATTATCAAGTCTGTGTCATCGTTTGAACCACAAATATCTTCAATGAGTCTTTCATAAACTTCACCAATTGTCCAATAATCTGGAACTTCATATCGGCAGCCTGCTACATTATCAAAAGTTCCGTTTTCGATTTTATAAATTGAAATGACTTCATCTGCTATTTTTTCAATCGGTTCACAATGAAGAGTTGCAGCATCTTTATAAAGCCGAGTTATGTTCTCTTTTCCAAGCTTTGAGACAAGTTTTGAACGCTCAATTTTACAAATACGTCCAATGTATTCAAGAAGACTGCAAACATAAAAAAGTGAATTGTTATTTTTCATCTCTCACCTCGTAAGCAGTTTTGAAAGTAAGAGTTTTCAAGGCTCTTTCTGTATGAAAACCAATTTGATGTGTTGGCTTCTTAAATTTTGCAAGCTCCCAAAATGCCGAACGCGAAATCTTGCCGTCTATAAAGTTCTGAATGTAGTTGAAAATCGTATCGTTGGCCATCGGCCCTTCAACTATATCATAATTATGAGATTTACCGCTTCTGCATTCAACTATAAAATCCAGCCATTCCTCTGTCATTTCAGGAAATGTGAGTATCTTTAATTCTGACAATGGATTGTATTCGTATTCATTTATTATTCCAGTTTCAGTATATCTGATAGCCCATCTTTTTGCCTGTTCGCTCATCAAAGTGCAATAGAAACCAAAATAAAAATCTTTATTATACCGGGTAATGCGTATTTCTGGAGTTTTTACAATTTCTTTACTTCCGTGATAAAGAATCATTTTCTAGAAAATCCCATAACAAAAAAAGTCAGAGCTGTGCAATGTGACAACTCTGACTTTTATTTTAACATAGATAGTGGAAATTCTCTATATTATTTGATAAGTGAATGGTACTCCTGCAAGCTCTTAACTCCGCCTTCGCCGCCGTTACCGTTCTTTACGCTCTCGATGCCTTTAACTGCTGCGAGTGCGCCGGCGATTGTTGTGATGTAGCTTACCTTGTACTTCAAGCAGGCTTTGCGGATAGTCTTACGGTCTTCGGCGTAGTTGCGCTTTGCCTTCGGTGTGTTGATTACAAGGCAAACTTCCTTGTTCATAATCAAGTCTACAACGTCCGGGCGGCCGGCGCCGATTTTGTTTACAACTTCGCACTTAATGCCGTTTGCATTGTAGAAATCGGCTGTGCCCTGTGTGCCAATCAAAGTAAAGCCCAAATCTTTCAGAGTTTTTCCGATTGTAAGAACTTCTTTTTTCTGGCCTTCTTTGTTGCTAAGGCTGATAAGCACTTTCTTGTTTTCCCATGCGGCAGGTGCGTGCGGCAGTTCTGAGCCTGCTGCTTCCTGTGCTTTGTAGAAGGCGAGCGGGAAGTTTGCTGCAAGACCGAGAACTTCTCCTGTTGAGCGCATTTCAGGGCCGAGAATCGGGTCAACGCCAGGGAAGCGGTTCCATGGAAGTACAGCTTCTTTTGCGCCAAAGTACGGAATCACCTTGTCTTTCAAGCCGAGCGATTCAAGCGATTCACCGAGCATCATGCGTGTTGCAAGACGTGCCATCTGTGTGTCACAGACTTTTGAAACAAGCGGAACAGTACGGCTTGCGCGCGGGTTAGCTTCAATTACATAAACCTTGCCGTCTTCAATTGCATACTGCATGTTCATCAAACCGCAAACATGGAGACTTTCTGCAATCTTCTTTGTGTATTCCTTGATTGTTGCAAGATTGTCTGCCGGAATGCTGACCGGCGGAATAACACAGGCAGAGTCGCCTGAGTGAATACCTGCAAGCTCAACGTGTTCCATAACTGCCGGAATGTAAACGTGAGTTGAATCAGCCAAAGCGTCAGCCTCGCATTCAAGCGCGTTTTTCAAGAAGCGGTCAATCAAAAGCGGGCGGTCAGGTGTAACGCCTACAGCCTTTTCAACATATTCTTTCAAAGTCTTTTCGTCATAGATAACTTCCATGCCGCGTCCGCCAAGAACAAACGAAGGACGGATCATAATCGGGTAGCCGATTTTGTCGGCTAATTCTTTAGCTTCGTCAAAGTCTACAGCCATTCCGCTTTCAGGCATTGGAATATTCAGTTTTTCCATCATGTGGCGGAACAAGTCGCGGTCTTCTGCAATGTCGATTGAATCGATGCTTGTACCGAGAATGTTTACGCCGTTTTCCTGAAGTTCGCGTGCAATGTTGAGCGGTGTCTGACCGCCGAACTGAACGATAACTCCGAATGGCTTTTCCTTTTCGTAAATCTGAAGAACGTCTTCAGTTGTTACAGGTTCAAAGTAAAGCTTATCAGAAGTATCATAGTCAGTAGAAACAGTTTCTGGGTTACAGTTTACGATGATTGTTTCGTAGCCCATTTCCTTAAGCTGCATAGCCGCATGACAGCAGCAGTAGTCAAACTCAATACCCTGACCAATTCTGTTAGGACCGCCGCCAAGAATCATAATCTTTTTCTTGTTGTCGGTTGCAACGCTCTTGTCCGGGGCGTTGTATGTAGAATAGTAGTAATTTGCATTTTTTACGCCGCTGACTGGAACAGCAAGCCATGCTTCTTTTATGCCAAGCTCATTGCGGCGGTCGCGGATTGCTTTTTCGCTTACTTTGAGAATCTTGCTCAAATATTTGTCGCTAAAGCCGTCTTTCTTAGCCTGAATAAGCAGATTGTCTGCCGGAACTCTTCCCGGAGTTTTAAGCATTTCCTCTTCAAGCTCAACAAGCTCTTTCATCTGCTTGAGGAAGTATTCCTTTACATAAGTGATTTCGTGGAGTTTTTCAATTGAAACACCCTTGCGGATTGCCTCATAAAGCTGAAAATATCTTTCGCTTGAAGCAACTTTAAGCATTTCGCAAAGCTCGGCTGCCGATTTTTTGTTAAAATCTTTTGCAAAGCCAAGACCCGGGCGTCCGTTTTCCAGACCGCGGATAGCTTTCTGGAATGTTTCTTTGAAAGTCTTGCCGATTGCCATAACTTCGCCTACAGCCTTCATCGAAGTGCCGAGCGAATCTTCTACACCGCGGAATTTCTCGAAAGCCCAGCGTGCAAACTTAAGTACAACATAGTCGCCGTCAGGTGCGCCGCCCGGTGTGTATTTGTCCAAAGTGCCGTCACGCCAGTATGGAATTTCGTCCAAAGTCATGCCCGAAGCAAGCTTTGCAGAAATAAGCGCAATCGGGAAGCCTGTAGCCTTAGAAGCAAGAGCCGATGAGCGCGAAGTGCGCGGGTTAATTTCAATAATAACAACGCGGCCTGTTTTCGGGTTGTGCGCAAACTGTACGTTTGTACCGCCGATAACGCCGATAGATTCAACAATCTTGAAAGCGTCTCTCTTGAGGTGTTCTTCCAATTCTTTGTCGATTGTAAGGAAAGGTGCAGAACAGAAACTGTCGCCTGTGTGAACGCCGACTGCATCAATGTTTTCGATAAAACAGATTGCAACCATCTGGTTCTTTGCGTCGCGGACAACTTCAACTTCAAGTTCTTCCCAACCGAGAATAGACTCTTCAATCAAGCACTGGTGTGTCATCGAAAGGTCAAGACCGTTCGATACGATTGTGCGGAGCTCTTCAACATTGTAGCAGAAACCGCCGCCCTGACCGCCCATTGTATAAGCAGGACGGACAACAAGAGGGTAGCCGATTTCTTCGGCGATTTTTTCCGCACCTTCAACTGTGTGGCAGATGCCTGAACGTGGTGTGTCAATTCCAAGACTTTTCATTGTCTCTTTGAAAATCTCGCGGTCTTCTCCGCGTTCAATTGCGTCAAGATTTACACCGATAACCTTGACGCCATATTTGTCAAGAACGCCTGCCTTGTTAAGCTCGCACGCCATGTTCAAGCCAGTCTGTCCGCCCAAGTTCGGCAAAAGTGCGTCTGGGCGTTCCTTTTCGATAATCTGAGAAAGACGCTCGACATTCAGCGGCTCAATATAAGTCGCGTCTGCCATAACCGGGTCTGTCATAATTGTTGCCGGGTTAGAGTTAACCAGCACAATCTTGTAGCCCTGTTCGCGCAACGCCTTGCACGCCTGCGTACCGCTGTAGTCAAACTCACAAGCCTGTCCGATTACAATCGGACCGCTTCCGATAATCAAAACTTTGTCAATGTCTGTTCTCTTCATAATCTATTTAACTCCTATAAAAACCAAATTTTTAATTATAGATAGTATTTGCTTTTGTTAGCAACCCTCAGAGCATAGCTCTTCGGGAGACTCGCTAAAAACAGTCCGCTGGACTGTTTTTGCGGCTATTGCCGCCGCTCCCTACCTATAAAAACCAAATTAAGTCCGCCGTCATTGCGCGGTGCTCATTTTGTCCGCTCCCCACAATGGCGGGCTAAAAAAAAGCGAGTTCCTAAAGAGAAACTCGCCTTTGAAATTCAAATAAAAATAGTATGAACAGTATTAATTGATTTGAGAAACACATTTATTAAACAATACTCAGCTTTCATACTGAAACTGAACTATATCAGAAAACAAAAAATTATTCTAGTGGGCTTAGAATCTAAAGTCATGCTTGCCGGTAGTTTTTAACCGCACGAATAAAAGCTTGCAAAAACATGGTTCTGCCGTTATATTTAAAAAGTGCGATGAAAATGGGAGTCGACTCCCGTTTTCATCGGAAAATAAAACGAGGACATAATGTACATAAAGCGGGCAATCGAAAATACAATTTTAGAAGTCTCAAAATCTTTTCCATGCATTGTAGTTTATGGACCGCGGCAAGTCGGAAAATCTACAACTCTTGATTATATTTTCCCTGAAAGTTTCAGCCGCGTAACACTTGATAATCTAGACGACAGAAACCTTGCGGAGAAAAATCCAAAGCTCTTTCTTGAATCGAATCCTTGCCCTGTTATTATAGACGAAATTCAAAAAGTTCCGGAGCTTTTGGACGAAATAAAGATAAAAATCGATGAACAGCGGAAAATCTGGCTCAAAAACGGTGAGGAACGCAAATTAATGTTTATCCTTACAGGCTCAAACCGTTTTGAGCTTCAGCAGGGTATTTCAGATTCATTGGCAGGCAGATGCGGAATAATCGAAATGGCTTCATTTTCTCAAACGGAAAAATTGGGAACAAAGACAGAGCTTTTTACTCCAAAAGTTGAAGAGCTTATTGCTCGCCAAAATTCGGCAAAAATTGCATATAGAACCCGAAGCCAGATTTTTGAAGATATTTTTACAGGCGGAATGCCGGATATTTGTACAAAGGTTTCAGAGCGCGAAGTATATTTCAAATCCTATGTGAATACTTATATAGAAAAAGACGTGCGCAAGCTGATTTCTGCCACAAGCGAAATGCAGTTTAGAAATTTTATTTCGATTATTGCGCTTAGAACTGCACAGGAACTGCATTATGATGAGATTGCAAATTCTGTTGGCATTGATGTAAAAACCTGCAAACGCTGGCTTTCGGTTTTAGAAACATCTGGAATCATATACCTTTTGCAGCCATATATGGCAAATGTTTCAAACCGAATTATCAAAGCGCCTAAGCTTTATTTTATGGACACAGGTTTGTGCGCATATCTTTGCAAATGGCCGAACTCGCAAATGCTAGAAAACTGCGCTATGAGTGGTGCGTTTTTTGAGACCTTTGTGGTAAGTGAAATTATAAAAAGCTTTTTTGCTTTCAATAAAGATCCGCGGGACTTCTTGTTTTATTACCGGGATATTGACCAAAAAGAAATTGACATTCTGTTTGTAAACGAAGAAGGAATTTATCCGATTGAAATAAAAAAAGGCATATCGCCCAAAAATCCTACAAAGAATTTCAATGTTCTGCAAAAATATAAAAGAGAAATAAAGCCGGGGCTTGTAATTGACTGCTGCGAAAAAATACGCCCGTTGAATGATATTTCTTACGCCTTTCCTGTTCATCTTTTAGGAATATGAGTGAGCTTTGCTAGATTGTTTTAAATGGCGGAAATCAGCGTCACATGGACGCGGATTTCTGCCAGATGAGAGCAAATTCTTGATGTTTAACTGTATCAACCCAACGAAGCTATTTTCTGGTGCAGGGCTACAACCTGGCTCCGCAAGTAGTGGTCGATTATCGGCTTTTCGATAATGCCGAGCACGTTGTTGTCCTTGTCAGTTACAGGCAGCGCCTCAATGTCGTATTTCTCGAAAAGTTCGAGCACTTCTGGAATAAGCATGTCGGGGCTGCATGTGCACGGGCTCTGCTGCTGAATGTCGAGTGCCATAAGCCCTTCAGAAAGTTCCTGAAATTGAAGAGATTCCTTTAAATGCTCAAGCGTGATAATGCCCGAAAGCTTGTTGTCTTTCGTTTTTACGGCGTAGTTCACGTTTACGTTGTGGCTGAACGAATTTAGAATATCGCAGAGAAGGGTAGTGTCTTTTACGATTGCAGGCGTTTCCGGCGAGCAGACGCTAAGACCTGCGCATTTTACGTCAGAGACTTTGCACGTCTTCATAATGTCTTCTTCGCAAATATCAAGACCACACTCTCCGGCTTGGGTAACCGCGTATTTTACGCAGACTGGGCCTAAAAGCTGAACGACAAAAGTCGTCGCCGTAATTATAAGAATTATGCTCGGCCCGATTGTGTCTGCAAAATCGTGGCCGCCGGCTATTGAAAGACCGATTGCAACGCCTGCCTGGCTTAAAAGACACCATTGCAGGTATTTTTCAACTGACTTTGGCGCTTTTGTCAGTTTTGCGCCGATTACAGAGCCGATAGACTTGCCGAGTGTGCGGCAGATTATGTAAATCAGCGCAATCAAGCCGAGATGCGGCGTAACTTTCCATATATTCAGCTTTGCACCGACAAGCACAAAGAAAAGCACGTAAATCGGCGGCGTGAATTTTTCGACAAGCGCGAAAGTCGGTCTTGTCTTTGCCGGTGCAAAATTCACCATAAAAAAGCCGATAGACATTGCCGCAAGAATTGTATCGAGGTTCAGAAATGTACAGATTCCGGTGCACAAAAAGATTGAGCCTAATGAGAACGAAAGAATCCGTCCTTCGTCTGTCATTACGTGGAGAATAAAACGGCTTAAAAGCGCACCAATTACAGCACCAACCCCAATTGAAACAAAGACATCATAAGCGAGCATGAGCATTTTGTGTCCGAGAGAGCCGCCGGTTGAGCCCAAAAGCGATGCGCCTATAGACGATGCAATTGCATAAAGAATGAGAGCTACCGCATCGTCCATTGCTACAATGCCGAGAACAGTTGTGGTAAGCGGGCCGCGTGTTCTGTTTTCGCGGAGAACGTCTGTTGTCGCAGCCGGTGCGGTTGCAGAAGAGATTGAGCCGAGCACAAGACCTAGAGAAAGCGAAACCGCAATGTTTTTGGTAAAAGCATAAGAGACAAGCGTTACAAGAATAGAAACTACAAAGAATGGCACAATTGCCTCGCACAAAAGAATGCCTACAAATTGTTTGCCGTATTTCTTTAGCACACCGAGTTTTAGCTCGCCGCCGATTAAGAAGCCGATTAATGAAAGTGCAATAGAGTTGATTGGGTCAAGTGAAGAAATTACAGAAGCGCCTAAAACCTGAAAACCAGACTGTCCGATGATAATGCCGATTACGATGTAACCCACAACCTGCGGAATGTGCAGTTTCTGAAAAAGTCTGCCGCCGATTGCGCCAAAAAGAAGAATAAGCCCCAGCAGCAGAATAAGATTTACACCGCCTATTGCATTAAAATGCATGAATGATGGTAAAAATTCAGCTAAATTGTTCATAATGCTTTGAGTATAGCGTTTTTGTCTTTTATGTAGAAGTCACGCATATTGTTTTCTGCTCAAAAAAGCTCGAAAAACTGCATTTTTTTCAAGTGCACGCTTGACATTTTTTTTTGTTTAGCTTATCCTACTTAAGCCTTGAGAAAACAAGTGCGTGGGCCACTAGCTCAGTAGGTAGAGCAACGCCCTTTTAAGGCGTGGGTCACTGGTTCGAATCCAGTGTGGCTCAAAGCGAATTAACTGTTTAGTTGATTCGCTTTTTTTGTTTTAAAGCCTTTTGTAAAATTCTTCTGTTGCTATTCTTTTTTTGTTGAAATTGCATATAAAATGATATACAATGTTACACATGAAAAAGTTTATTATTATTTTAATGTCTTTAACTTTCAGTCTTGCGCTCTTTGCGCAATCATCAGCACAAAAAGAATGGGATAAGTTATCCCAGGATGAAAAATGGCTCTGCCTTTTGAGTGAACCATATTTATATGATGAAAATCTGAATATGACAACTTTAAATCCTGAACCGCAGGGTGGAGAAATCATAAAAAAATGGCTTGAAAATGACTGGAACCTTCATTCAAAAAATGATGTTTTAAATCTTGTTGAAGCCAATAAGAAGGGAACTTGGGGTGGTAAAAACTGGGAACTTGAAAAAGCAAAAGATTTGTTTGAAAGATACCCTGATTCTTCAATAGATGAAATTGTAAAAACTGAATATCTTAGAATTGATCAGGCTGCAATTTTATGTTTTTATAAGGAAAACAAAGATAAACTTGGCACTCATGGTGCTCTTGCTTTGGATTTAGTTAGAATTCTGTCTGTTATACGCGGAAGTATAGCTGTCGGTTGGTTTACCGAAGAAGAAGCTCTAAAAATATCAAAGCCTTTGATGACACAGCTTTTGAATGCGTATGATTCTTGGGAAGATTTTGCATCTCACTTTGGAATAGGCTGGATTTTTTTACCTTATGTATGCGGATATAATTCTGAAAAGTATACAAATGAAATTAAAGATGCTAAAAAAAGGTATACAGATTCATCTGTAACTAATAAGCTTGTTTTTAGTCCCAGCGTAAAATTTCCTGCAAAAAATCAGCATAATAACCGCATATTGACTTTTGCTGATGTTGAATATACTCCAAGTGAAGAAGCTCAAAAATGGTATATTTTGCGCAAAGCTATAAGATACGGTGAGGTTGCGCTTCCGTATGAAGAAAGCCACAAATACTATGATATTGTAAAAGAAAAGGCAGATATTCCCTGTGTTGCTCTTCTTAATAAAAACGGAAGAGATTTATATAACAAAAATTCCTCTAATATGCTTAGGAAATCGAAAACTGAAGAAGATGAAAAATGGATATGTCTTTTGACAGAACCATTTTTAGGCGCAAAAGGTATGAGTACAACAACTGTAAATCCTGAGCCTAAAAACAAAGGAAGTAATTCAAGAAAACTTCTTGAAGGGGAATGGAAATTAAATTCAAAGCGGGATATTCGTAATCTTATTGAGAGATACCAAAATGGAAACTGGGGCGACAATAAGGCTTTTATGGAGGCAAAAGCCTTGTATAAAAAATATCCAGATTCTTCATTAGATGAAATTGCAACAATAGAAGGTCTTGATTCCGGTAAAATTATAGATTTGTATTATTATGCGGAGAACAAAGATAAAATAGGTGAGCATGGTCTGCTTGCTTTTGATGCAGTCAGAATTTTATCTGTTATAAGATTGGGTGTAGCTGCCGGCTGGCTTACAAAAGAAGGAGCAATAGCAGCTGCAATGCCTTTGATGAAAGAGCTTTTGAATGCCTATGATTCTTGGGAAGATTTTGTCACTCATTTTGCTTTGGGCGGGTATTATTATAATATGCGCTATGATTATGATCTGCCTGCATATCAGAAAGAGCTTGCCGCTGCAAGAAAAAAATATGATGAATCGGCAAAATCAGGCAAAAAATCAAAAACAAATACCAGTCATGATATAAAGTTTCCTGCAAAAAATCGTAATGACAGCCCGATACTGACCTATGATGATATGTTTTATACTCCGAGTGAAGATGCCCAGAAGTGGTGCTTGATTTTGAAAAATAAAGGCTATTGATTCACGTTATCAGGAAAACAATGATAATAGAAAAAGACAGCCTAGAGATCCAAAAATCAATGCGGCTTAGAGGAGTTAATATGAAAAAAGTTTGTGCAGTGTGTGCGTTTATTTGTTTGGGCTTTGCGCTTTTTGCAGATGCTTCAAGCCAGATGCTCGAAGCTTGGAACAATCTCTCTGAAGATGAAAAATGGTTCTGCCTTTTGTCAGAGCCTTTAATGGAGTAGAATTCTCTTAGCATAGCTACTGTAAATCCTGAAAACTATATTCCTGCCGGTAAACAAAGTGTTTCTCAGCAGATATTGGAAAATTCATGGGAGCTTTATTCAAGGGGAGATGTGCTGATACTTCTTGAAGATTACAGGCTCCGCAAGCTTGGGCATTCTGTTACCTACAACAAGTTAAAAGAAAGACTTAATCAGTCGGCTCAAAAATCAGTGCAGGCTGCCGTTGAAGAAATTGCAATAAAAGACTGTATGGAAGCATATTTGATTGTCAGAACGTATTTTGTTGCTGAAATGCAGGAGCTTTTAGGTGAATACGGTCTGCTTGCATGGGATTATGGGCGTGTCCTTTCAATTTTAAGATGGAGCATAGCTGCCGGCTGGATTCCAGAATCAGAAGCCTTAGAACTTGCAAAGCCGTTTATTGATGAGCTTATAAATGCGTATGATTCTTGGGAAGATTATGCTGTTCATTATGCTTTTGGACGTGTGTTTTATGCAATTTCTGGCGGTAACGATTACAATGCCTACTTAAATGATGTTTTAGGTTACATAAAGAAATACGATATAGCCGTTTCTGAAAAAGACAAAGATAAAGTTTTCTCTTATCGTGGTACAAAATTCCCGGGCAAAAACCGGAACGATAACCGCATATTGACGTATAAGGATGCAGTTTATAAGCCTTCAAAAGAGACTGTAAGCTGGATTTCGGTTGTAAAGGCTGAAAATAATAATGGGCTGACAAAGGCAGAAACTTCAAGTTTGACCAGTTTCCTTAAAAAGAAGAAAAACATTCCAGCCGCTGCATCTAATCTGGCTGTTCTGCAGGTGAGCGGTGAAAAGGTTCTTTATAAGACAGCATCAAAAGCCTTTGAAGAAGCAGCACTTGCCTTTGAAAATGTAGAAAATACAAGTGACTTGTATTTTTCGTTTTATATAAGATATGCATTTATAGCCTATCATCTTAATGATTTGAAAAAAATGGAATATGCAATTTCAAAATTCAATAATAAAACGTTTAAAGCGGCAGATTTGCAGTATGTTTATTGTCTTTATTATACTGAAAAGGCAAAATCTGCCGGCTATAATAAAAAGTACGAAGAAGCTGTTGAATATGCAAAATCTGCTCTGTTCTGTTTAAAACAAGGACATTCTTTGCGCTTCTTGGGATTATTCAATAGAGATGTTATAAAAAATTCAGAAGAAAACTTGAATAACATGATTGATAAGTATCGATATGAACTAAGGCAGGCTGAACAGCAGAACCGCAGCGCCTAAACTTTTGCTTTAACGCTATATGATGTGCAACATTCTCTGTTTGTGCTATTATGTGGCGTATGGTGAAGGCAAAATCAAAAAATTATGAGATTGATATGCTGAACGGGCCAATCTTAAGCAGAATGCTTAAGTTTACCGTTCCGCTTATGTGCTCAAGCATTCTTCAGATTCTGTTTAATGCTGCTGACATTGTTGTTATAGGCAGGTTTGCAGGCCCGACTGCTTTGGCGGCTGTAGGCTCGAACACAGCGCTTATAAATTTAGTTACAAATCTTTTTATCGGGCTTTCTATCGGTGCAAACGTAGTTGTCGCCAGATACTTCGGTGCAAAAGACAATGACAATGTTTCGCAGGCTGTGCACACGTCTATAGCGCTCGGCATTGTAAGCGGAATTATCCTTACGGTTACAGGGCTTTTTGGTGCACGCTTCTTTTTGCGCCTTATGCTTTCACCTGAAGACGTTCTGCCGAAAGCGACAGTGTACCTGCGTATTTACTTTTTGGGCATGGTGCCCATGATGGTCTACAACTTTGGCAGCGCAATCTTGCGTGCTGTGGGCGACACAAAAAGGCCGCTTTACTATCTTATGTTTGCCGGTGTGCTCAATGTTATTCTCAATCTGCTTTTTGTTCTTGTTTTTCATTTGGAAGTAGCAGGCGTTGCGCTTGCGACAATAATTTCGCAGTTTATTTCTGCGGTGCTTATTGTAAGCTGCCTTTGCAGAGAAAACAGCGCCATAAAACTGAATTTCAAACACCTTAAAATTGAAGGACATAAATTCCGGCAGATTGTCAAAGTAGGGCTTCCTGCCGGTTTTCAGGGCTGTGTGTTCGCGCTGTCGAATACCGTAATTCAGTCTTCGGTCAACAGCTTTGGCTCTACGGTTATGGCAGGCAACGCCGCCGCCACCAATATAGAAGGAATCGTGTATTTTGCGATGAACGCTTTTTATCAGGCGGCAATTTCATTTTCAAGCCAGAACGCCGGAGCCGGAAATTATAAGCGCATAAAGCGGATTGTGCTTACGGCGCAGGGCTGTGTAATTGTTGCTGGAGCAGCGGCAGGGTTCTCGCTTTTGTATTCCGGGCCGTTTGTTCTCCGGCTTTTTTCGACAGACAGCGCCGTTATAAGAGCCGGTATGGTGAGGCTTTCTGTGATTTTAAGCACATATTTCCTCTGCGGAATGATGGACGTGATGGTCGGCGGCTTGCGCGGCATCGGCTATTCGGTTACGCCGATGGTGGTTTCTCTGGTGGGCGCGTGCGGCTTAAGGCTTATCTGGCTTTCAACAGTTTTTCAGATTTCAAAGTTTCATACGCCAAGAATTGTTTATTTGTCTTACCCTGTGTCTTGGACAATTACGTTTTGTGTGCATGTCATCTGCTTTGTGATTTTTTACAGGCGGGTTTTAAAGCAGCACGAATCAACTGAAACTATGAAGGGCGGGGCTTAAAATGAAAAAACTTGGTTTTGCGGCTCTTCTTTGTGCGGCTGTTCTGCTTGCGGTGTCTGCGTTTTTTATGTTTGCGCGGAAATCTTATGTCTGTGTTGAAAACGGACTTTTTGAAAGTCTGAGCGCAGCCAATCTGCTGCCTGAAAATGCGGGCTTTTCTGTTGTAAGCCGGTCGCAGTTTCAGAGCATGTCAGAAACTTTAGCCGGAAAAACTGCAAGAATTTCTGCTTTAATTGAAACCGAAAGGCATTTCGCTTTTCAGCCTTTTGAGATTGAAGAAGATGCTGAAAAAAAAGCATACTTAATAGAAGCAAAAGACTGGTTTCCGGTAATTGCAGACAATTTGGAGCGGACTTCCGCAGACTTGCAGACTGTGCCGCCAGATTTAGATGTGCGCTTTTCGACGCTGGACGGCATTAAAAGCGGTGAGCGCGCGCTTACGGTCGGCGGCTCTTATGCCGGAGACGAGAATTATCAGTTAAGGGAGAACGTCTATGCGGTCTGCCATTTTTTCGATAATGCAAAAGCTACTGAAATTGACGCTTGGTGCGCCCGCGTTTTCAGCTTGAAAGAAAGTGCGCAGAAGCCTGTGTTTGTGGCTGCCGTCGGCGATATTATGGTTGGGCGCGGCGTGCAGGAGATTCTGCTTAATGAGCCGGACGGTCTTGAGCAGATTTTCGGCTCTACGCTGCCTGTGCTTCAAAAAAACGACATTCTTATAGGAAATCTTGAGGGCGCGGTTACAGACTCAAATGCAAATGCAATAAAGACTTACACGTTCAAGTTTAACAAAAAAGTACTAGAGCCTTTAAAGAAATGCGGCTTCAATTATTTTATGCTGACAAACAACCACTGCTACGATTTTGGTGAGCAGGGTTTTACCGACACTTTGGACGCGCTTAAAGAATTTGGTATTGCGACAAGCGGTGCAGGCAGAAATCTTGAAGAAGCTGAAAAATTCTACCATACCGAGATAAACGGACAAAAATTTTCGATTATCTCATGCGGCGCGTACCCTGTTGAAAATTCGGGGTTTAACGGCAAAAAGCAGGCAGCCGCCACAGAATCTAAAGCCGGTATTCTCTGGCAGAGTGACAAACTAATTGAAGCGGTAAAAGCTGAAAAAAACGCCGGTTACTGCGTAATTGTAAATGTGCATGGCGGCGAGGAATATCATTTTAAGCCGAATGAAAGCCAGAAGAGTTTTTACGAAAGACTTTGTGCCGCCGGTGCTTCTGCCGTTTTCGGGTCGCACCCACATGTGCTTCAGACAAGTGTCTGGAACGGCGGCTCTCTTATAGTCTATTCGCTCGGCAACTTTGTCTTTAACGGCATGGAGGACATGAACGGCGCAGAAGAAAGCGAAATCGTCCGCCTCGGCATCATCGGCGGCAAAATCGTCTATTGCGAGCACTATCCAGCAAAACTCGACAAAACAAAAGTTTTCTTAAAAAACAAATAAAGTCGTTGTCTTTTTGATTCCTTCGGTGTAAAATTAATGACGGTTTTATGCCTGTCTTTTTTTGCGAGGTTTCCTATGATAAAAGAATTTTTGCCTTATGATAAAGTCAGAAACGGTGCTCTTAAAATGGCTCACCGTATTCTTGAAGACGGTTTTATACCTGATGTTATTTACGTTTCTCTCCGCGGCGGCGCTTATGTAGGTAACGTTGTAAGCGAATATTTTAAGATTGCAAGAAAAGACGTTCACCCTGTTTTGTACGCGGCTGTTGTCGCGCGCTCTTATACCGATATACGCGCACATGACAAAGTAATGATTGACGGCTGGACATATTCGCCGGAGCATCTGCGCCCGGGCGACAAGATTCTGCTTATTGACGACATTTTCGATACAGGCAGAACAATCAATTATCTTGTAGAGGTGCTTTTAGAGAAGGGCGTGCCGCGCGATGACATCAAAGTTGCTGTACACGACTATAAGTATTACACATACCACGAGCAGCAGCTTCCTATTCAGCCTGACTACTGGTGCCGCAAATTTGAAATTCATTCAGAAGAAGAAGACAGATGGATTCATTATATGAGCCATGAGCTTGTAGGACTTTCTGCAAAAGAACTTGAACAGAACTATTATAAAGATGACCCAGAATTGAGGACTGCACTTGAACCGCTACTTGGTAAAGCGTAAAACACAGATGGAGCTGCCTAGAAAAACTATTGCCGTCTTTTGTCTCTTATTGATTTGTGTTTCTGTTTTTGCGCTGTCAATTTCAGTTCCGTCTTATAGCGTTCAGCGCACAAAAAGCGGCTATGTCTACACGTTTTTTGTAAAAGCGAACAACATTGTGCGCTACAGGGTCTTTGATTCATTTACAGGGCGCATTTCTGTAGGTTCTGCCATGAACGGCGAATCTTTGGCGATAAGCTACAACGACACTGTTGTTGCATGGACTGAAACTTACGGCGGAACAAAAAGCCATGAGATAATGCTCGGCAAAAACACCGTTCAGAATGTAAACTCACATAAATTTGACGTTTTAAGCCCGGTTGAAGGCACTTGGGCGAATAAGCAGGCGCTTGTTTTAGACTGTGCGCCTGAAACAGAGGTTTTTTACTCTTTCAGCGAATATGATCCGCTTGATTTCGGTTTTGCCTACGACGGCCCAGTGTTAATCGATTTGAGCGGAGAAGTTACGCTGAATCTTGTTGCCGTTCATGGTGACGGAACTATGACTAGGAAAAAAATCTCGTATATTGTGGACGAGCCGGCAGCCGTAAAGCCGCCGCTTTCAGTTTCAATGCTTAATCCGCTTGTCGTCTGCGGTGTGCAGAAACCAGTGCCTGTTTCGCAGAATCTCACTTATGGAATCGGTGCACATCTTGACGCGGCTTTGAGCGGCAGAACTTTGTATCAGAATCTGCCTTCGTGCATAAATGCCATGCTTCCGCTTGAAATAACGAGCGGTTCTGTCGTTTACCGTTATGTTATAACTACAAATGACGCGCCGAAAACTTCAATGATTCAGGATAAGACGTTCAGCTCGCCGCTTCAGATTATTGACTGGAATTTTGTGCTATTCAAGGCAGGGCAGCGGCTTATGTATTCCATTGACGGCGGTGCCTGGCAGGTCTATGTCGAACCGTTTTATCTTGACAGAACGAAAAGCCACAAAATAAGCTGGCAGACAGGCTCTCATATTGAATCTATAGTGCTGCCAGAAAGACCGACCGTTATAGGTTTGCCTGAACGCGGCATTACAAACAAAAGCGTCGAGCTTCAGTTCTCAAATCCGCTTTATACATTCCGTATTGAAGATGAAAACGGCGTTTCAAAGCCGCTTACTTCGTTTTATATCGATACGCTTGCAGGAGACGAGCGGCGCTTTGATTTGCTTCTTCCTGTTTATTATGGAAATATCAGACAGGGCGAAATAGCCGTTTCTTTTACGATTGACAAGCTGCCGCCTAAAGCGCCGGTTCTCTCAATTGAAGACGATGCTGTTTCGGGCAATAACGCCGTTGCGGTGTCTGTTTTTGCAACAGATGATGTGTACACAGCAATTGACACAAGAACTACGGCTTTGGATTTCGGTGAGTCGGTTTCGCCACTTGCCCATGATGCCGAGCCTGATGACAATATTGTGTTCATGCCTTTTGCCGGTACAAAACTTATTCTTGGCGGCGGCGACAGCAATTCGGTTTATACTGTTTATGCTTATACGCGGGATTCTGCCGGAAACAAAAGCGAGACGGTGGCGGTGCGCTCGTCTGTGGCAACAAACAATGTTTATGTAGATGCGTCAAGCCGTTACTCTCTTGATGCGGACGGTTCTCCGACAAAGCCTTTCGGCTCTATCTTTGACGCGCTTGCCGTAGTCAATTCCAGAAAAAAGACGGTGCTTCACTTGAAGGGCGCTTTTGTAATAACCCAGAGCCTTGCGGTCAATTCAGACTGCCGCTTTGTCGGCCATGAAAATGCGTGTCTTTCGTTTAAGAATAATTCCGGCTTTATTATACGCAATTCAAATGTAGCTTTTGAAAACTGTATGCTTGAAAAAGTCTATGACCAGGACGTGCGCTCTTTTTTGACAAGCGGCGTTCCGCTTATTGATGCACGCGATTCTGATGTGTCTATCGAAAAATGCGAGCTTGTGTCTAATATCAGCACGCCGCAGGGTTTGATTCAGGCTGTAAAATGCCGGCTCGGCATGAATTCAAGCGGAATAACCGTTCAGACTTTGGGGCAGGCTGTCGGCGTTCAGTGTCTTCATTCTTCTGTCCGTTCTGACAGCGACCGCTTTTCTCTTTCAGGCGAAAGCGCCGTTGCTTTTTCTTTGTCTGATTCGCTTTTTGAGCTTGAATCACCGCGTTTTATTATTGTTGCAAAACAGGCAAGGTGCGCCGAGCTTTTCGCGACCGTCTATGCTTTTGACGAAAACGTGTTCCAGAATGAAATGCACACGAGCGCAGATTTTGCGGCTTTGTGGTACGATTCTTCATGCAAAAAGGGAATCGCTCCGCTCTTTTAACTTTTGCTTATGAATAGATTGATTTGTGGAATTGATGAGGCGGGCAGAGGGCCTCTGGCGGGACCTGTTACCGCTGCTGCTGTAATTCTTGATGAAAATTGCCCGATAGACGGCTTGAACGACTCAAAAAAGCTTACGCCAAAAAAGCGTGCCGCTCTTGAAGCGCTTATAAAAGAGCAAGCGCTCGCTTATGGGGTAGCGGAAGCTTCTCATGTTGAAATTGACGAGATTAATGTACTGAATGCTTCGCTTCTTGCAATGCAGCGCGCCTTTGAAAAAATGTGCGCCATGCTTGAAAAGAAGGGCTTCAGCCGGGCAGATGTAAGCGCAATTGTTGACGGCACCTTTTGCCCGAAAATAGACGCAGAATGTCGCGCTGAACCAAAAGCAGACGGAAATTACCAGCCTGTAATGGCGGCTTCTATTCTTGCAAAAGAAGACCGAGACCGCCGCATGTGCGAATTTGATAAGCTCTACCCGGAATACGGCTATGCAAAGCACAAGGGCTACCCGACTAAGGCGCACCGCGAAATCTGCAAAAAAATAGGTCCTTCTCCTATTCAGAGAAAGACCTTTTCGTATTAGCTGTAACTTCGAGTTTTTAAGATTGCAGTGGCTGTGGTTCGGCTGCGCTCACCAACCGCGTAGTCGAAGCCACAATAAGCGGATTTTTTAGTTTTAATCGGTTATTTCGGCTTCGCTCAATAACCGATAAAAAGTGTAAACTTATTGGTTTTCTGGAAGTTTTGAAACTACGTGTACGCGGCCTGTTCTTTTTACTGGGCTTTTGTGAATCTGCTCTGGTGCTTCGTCAGAGTCTTTGCTGTTGCGGTGAATCTTCTTTTTAGGGCCGTACTTTGCTTCTTTTTCAAGCTTGCGTTCTGCCCTGGCTTTAGCCTTTGCCTTCCGGTCTTTTTCAATAAATCCGAGACTTTCTTCAAGACCTTTGCAGAATTTCTGCATGTCATCTGCAAAAACTACAATTGCATGACGGTCAAATTCTGCGCCTTCTTTATTCTTGCTTTCTACAACCTGCAAAAATACATCGCCAGCACGATTTTCCTTTACATTGAAGAAATAAGACCTGTTGTCCAATATTACCTGTTTTGTAAACAATTCACCGCGAACGCCCATAGTTTCCTTCCTTAGTTAAAATTAAGATCAATGGCATCTCTAAAAACTCACTATCGTGACTTTTTAGAGATTGCCGCCGAGTTGTAAATCGCTAAAATGGCGCGATTTACAACATCGCATTTTCAAAGTTACCTCTAAAAACTGAAGTTTTTAGAGGTTCAATCAAGATATTTCAAAACTTGAATTAACTTTAACATACGAATACTTTTTGCGCAACATAAAATGCTGTAAAAAATGTCTGAATATTGCGCATTTTTCAAAGCTTTTGCATTATTTTCAAGCTTATTGAAGCGAAAGTTCATTTGCTTTTAAAAGCATGGCCGTATGCCATTGTAGAAGCTCTTTCTCCTCGGCTTCGTTTTTGCCTTTTACGTCGCACATAATGCGGAAAACAGGTTCTGTACCTGAACCGCGCATCCACAAAAATGCAAGGTTCTCGTTTTTGGCGTTTTTCAGAAGAATTTTTAAGCCGCCTTTTTTTGAAACGCTGTAATCTGTAATGTTCCGCGTTTCAGTTGTACCGTTATTGCAGAGCGGTTCGTATGATTCAAAGGCCCATTTCTGCTTTAAATCAGCTTTTTTCGTGTTCCATTCAGCTTCAAAGACTTTTTGATAGGCAGCCTTTAATTTGGCGTGGTCGCTTTGTGTAACAGCCGCAACCGCTCGTTTTTCAGAAACGCCTGTCGTGGTATATTCCGGCAAAGTAGCGATAATGTCTGAAAGACTGAAATTGTCGCGGTATTTTGCTTCTTGACCTGACCTTCTGCACCACTCGTGAAAAAGCCCCGCTTTTTCAGGTGTGTCTTTTATAAGCAGAAGCTTTAAAAGCGCAAAAAGCGTGTTTACCGGGTCGCGGACTGCGGCAGGGTGTGTAATATTGCCGCCGTTAGAGCCTTCGCCCAAAATACGCACAGTGTAGCCTTCTGCACGTTTTTCGCGCGCAAGATTAACGACATTAGCTTCGCCGACTTCTGCGCGGAAAACTTTTGCGCCAAAAGCCTGTGCAATTTCTTCTATGCGCATAGAAGTAGGGTCATTTACAGCAACGGCGAGCTTCTGGTTTTCTCCGTTCTGGTAAATGCAGAACGAAAGCTCTGCAAGCACAGAAAGCGCGAAAACTTCCTGCGCTTTTAGAACTTCAACTTTCTTAATGTCTTTGTTCCAGAAAACAATGTTGCCGCGGTCGCCGTCGCAGTCGGGCATATAGCCTAAATAAACCGGCTCTGCGCTGCTGTCTTGCAGCTTGGCGTGAAGCTTTGTCATTTCCTCGGCGCAAAAAACAAGGTTTTCCGGTTCCGGTATAATTTCGTGGACTATTTCGCCGGGCTTGCCGTTAATTGCATGATAAGCAATGCCAAGCTCTGTCAAAAAATTTCTGTCTATTGAAAGCGT
This sequence comes from Spirochaetaceae bacterium, assembly GCA_017614995.1. Lineage (GTDB taxonomy): Bacteria > Spirochaetota > Spirochaetia > Treponematales > Treponemataceae > UBA1240. Next base: position 10,928 of record JAGAAX010000025.1, on the reverse strand, counting down.
GCGCGCGCTGCCGTTCATGTCTGCGACAACGGTTACCGGCGTTGTTCCGCTGCTTTCTTTTAAAAACTGAAAAAAGCCGTCCTGTGATTTTTTGTCTTTTTTGTCAGATACAACTTCTGCTGTAAAAGCCTTGTATGCGTCTAAAGCTTTTGCCTTGAATTGGGCTGAATCAGTATAGGCTTTGTCGAGCGAACTTGCGTCTTTAAAAGTGCAGAGTTCTTTTGCTGTTTCAATGCAGTCTTTTTGAGTACAAAGTGCCTTAAAGCTCTCTGCAAGAACAGCAGCGTCTGCCGCTGCAATAACGCCGCCGTTGTTTGTGCCGAATTTGACGCCGTTGTGTCCTACAGGGTTGTGGCTTGCCGAAATGTACACAAAGCCGTCAACGTGGTGGCTGTATGCCATAATCTCAGGTGCGGCGCTTATGCCGAGATACTGCACATTGATTCCGTTTTTTATAAGCACGCGGAGCATTGCATCTGCAATTGAAGCTCCTGTCGGTCTTGTGTCTGTTGCAAGCGCAACAACAGGAGAAGCTTTGCCGGTTTTTGTCTTTATAAATTCAGAGAAAGCTTTTGCCATAAGGGCGGCAAGAACCGCGTTTACAGCCCCGATATTTGGCGTTTTGTCCTGCTGGTCTTTAGATTCCGCAAAAACGCGCCGCCACCCCGAAGCCGAAAGTATTGTCGCTTTTAATGCCTGCTGCACATCGTCAAAAGACGGTAATGCGCTTGAAAAAATTTTTTCGATTTCATCTGTTCTATTATTAAAGCTTTTTATGCCGCTCATTATGAACTCCTTATTCTTGTAAAACTTTGCGTTTCTACTTCCAATTATAGAAAAAAATCGCTATAGTTACAACGTGAGCAAAAAAATAAAAGGTTGGAGCTATTGTTTTTTTTGTTAGTTTATTCTAATACTGATGTATGGGAGAATTCCAATGAGTGATAAACGGATATATATGGATTATAACGCTACGGCTCCGATTTCAAAACCGGTGCGTGACTTTTTTGTGCAGGAGCTTGATTTTTTTGCAAACGGTTCAAGCCTTCATGCTGACGGACGCAATGTTTCAAAGCATCTTGAAAAGGCACGCTCGCAGGTAGCGGCTTTGATAAACGCAGAACCAAGTGAAATTATTTTTACATCCGGCGGTTCAGAATCAAACAATACAGTTTTCAACTCTATGCTTGCATATTCAAAAGAAAATGGAAGAAAACTGATTGTTACAAGCGCCATAGAACATCCTTGTGTTATTGAATCAAGCAAGCGTCTTGCTGATTTTGGTTTTGATGTTCAGCGCCTTGGCGTTGATTCTTATGGTGTTGTTGATATGGACGCCTACAAAAAGCTGCTTGCCAAGAAGCCGCTTATTGTTTCGATTATGACCGCAAACAATGAAATCGGCACAATTCAGGACATAAAGACGCTTGCCGCAATGGCGCATGAAGCAGACGCGCTCTTCCATACTGACGCGGTTCAGGCTGCCGGCAAAATTCCTGTTGATGTAAAAGACTGGAATGTTGATTACCTCACAATTTCAGGCCACAAAATCTACGCGCCGAAAGGTGTTGGTGCTCTGTTTGTAAAGCATGGTGCACCTGTTTCGCCTTTTATTTTGGGCGGACATCAGGAACATGGCTTAAGGGCAGGAACATACAATGCGCCTGTTATTGCGGCTTTTGGTTATGCAGCAGAACTTGCAAAACAGAATCTTGCCGAATACGAAAAACATACAAGATTTTTGCGCAACAAGCTCCGCGACGGGCTGCTTGCAAAAATTCCGGACATTAAGATAAACGGCCACCCTGAAAAGGTTCTGCCAAATACTATCGATATTTCTTTTCCGGGCGCGGAAGGCGAGGCGATTCTGCTTCATCTTGACTTGCTCGGTGTTTCTGTTTCAACCGGCTCTGCATGTGCTTCGGGCAGTCTTGAGCCGAGCCATGTTCTGCTTGCAACCGGTCTTGGACCTGAGCTTGCACATGGCTCAATCCGTTTCAGTTTCGGTTTGTATTCAACAGAAGAGGACGTTGACTATCTTTTAGAGAAATTTCCGCCAGTAATCGAAAATCTAAGAAAAATGTCAACAGTTTATTCAGCAAAATAAAATAAAAAAAAGGAGAATGACTATGTCATCAATACAGGAATGGTTATATAGCGATATTGTAAAGGAGCATTTTACAAATCCAAAGAATGTTCTTTTAGAAGACGAATCGGCATGGCCTTGCGATGCGCGCGGAATTGTCGGCAACATCAAATGCGGCGACCAGATGCTGATTCTGCTTAGAATAGAAGGAACGACAATCAAAGATGTACGCTGGAAGACATACGGCTGTGCAAGCGCAATTGCATCTACTTCGATTTTGTCAGAAGCCATTAAAGGCATGGACATAAAAGAAGCCTACAAGCTTAAGCCGCAGGACATTGTTGCAAAACTCGGCGGTCTGCCTGACAACAAGATTCACTGTTCTGTGCTTGGTGACAAGGCTTTGCGCGCCGCCATCGACGACTATTGCGCAAAAAAAGGTATGCCTTCTCTAGCCGGTACAGAAACTCGTGAGGTTATCTGTACCTGTCTTAACATTACAGACCGCGATATAGAAGATGCTTTCAAAGCAGGTGCACGCACTTGGGAAGATTTGCAGGCTAAGACCAAAATCGGAACAGTCTGCGGCGGCTGCAAAGACCGCGCGCTTGAAAAGCTCCACGAATTTGAGCACCTGTACGGTTAAAGCTGATTTAAGTATATTAGGTTCAATTTCGAGTTTTTAAAATTCGTACTTATTTAGCGAAAATCGGTTATTTCGACTTCGCTCAATAACCGATTTTCAATTTTAAACTAAAACAATTACGCTTATTATGGCTTCGGCTACGCGGTTGGTGAGCGCAGCCGAACCACAGCCACCGTAATCTTAAAAACTCGAAGTTCAAATTAATAAATATCAAGAGTGTAAGAAATATTTCTTTCGTTTCCGTTCAAATCAAAAGACTGAATAACAAGCAGTGTTTTTCCTTTTGTCAGAGAAGTTGTAGCAAGCAGCTGTTTCTTTTGTCCTGCAAAAATTGCATCAAAAGGATAGTTGCGCTTGCCGCCGGCAAAAAGCGAACGCCCGATTTTTTTCAGCATGTTGTATGTAATTGTCTCAGCTTCTTTTCCGTTTATAAGCACTGTAACTTTAAAAGGCGGCTGAGGGTCGTAGCCTTCAAAATAAAGATTGTAAGTGCCGGCGGGCAGGGCTTTGTTTTGCGTAAGATTGTAAGGAAGCCCGTTTTTGTTTACCAGCGAGATGTTGTAAAGGTGCGGAACTTCAGTTTCAATTATTTTTGGCAGCAGAACAAGAGGGTTTATAACAGTCTGACTCTGAATGTCAGCAATCTTGAATTCAAGTCCCCACGGCTCTTTCTGCCAGCCTGATTTTCCGCTTACCGCAATTTCTTCGCCTTCAACGAGCATATAATCGTCTTTGGCGATTTTGATTTCGTCAAGGTTTGCATAAGTGTTCATCAGATTTTCTTCATTTACTGCAATAATGGCATTTCCCAGTGGAGAATCGAACATTGACAGGCTGTCCGAAGGTTCAAACTGAAGAAGAATTGTTGCTGTGTCAGAAGCTTTTACTGTATCTGTGTTGGCGAAAATAATGCCTGTAGAAAATGTATTTCCGCATGGTCTTGCAAAATCAACAGCAAAATCGTCTTTTGTCTGCGCTTGCTGAGGCCAGTCAACAGCTGCCGCATATTCCAATGAAAAAGCCGTTATAGCTGAAAAAACAATTGCTTTGATTATTGAAGATTTCCGTAGTCTCATTTTCTGCCTCACTTCAGTTCAACATTAAGCTTTGAAATTGTTATGTCGTGTCCTACAAAAAATCCGCTTGGTGTGGCTGTTATAAAGGCACTTTGTGCTCCAAAAGAAAAGTTGCCGACGCAATTTACTGCATTTTCAAGTAGATAAAGGTAAAAAACATTACCTTCATGCGAAAGAACCAGCGAAAGATTCTTGTTTTCAAGCTCTTCAATCTGAATTACGGAACCCTTTAATGGAATATGAGTGCTTTTAAGCTTTTTGCAGTCAACTACGCCAAGCCCGCCTTCGTATCTGTAAAACACATAATTTGAGTCTTTGCTGAATTGCACAAGACTGCGTGAGTGTGAATCTGAATTCAAATACTCATGGAAAATAACCTTGTGCTTGGAACTGTCAAAGCTTGTAAGAATGAATCTCTGTTTGTTGATGCCCGCAATACAGGCGGCCATGTCTTCAGTTTCTGAAATGTCGGCGCCAAGAATAATCTCATTGGCACTTCCGCCGGGATAAAACGCAAATCTTTCTTTGCCGTTCGGTTCAAGGCATACAAGAGCGCCGTCTGCAAAACCGATTACACTGCCTTTTTTTGATGAACTAAAAGCTGTAACAGGCGTGTAGCTCTCATAAGTCCATTCCCTTGCGCCGGTAAGGTTATATTCGCTTATGGAATTTCCGCCCGGCGGCAGAAGATAAATGCGGTCATCTTGAATAAATGGAAAGCCTGCGCTTTTTATTGTTGTGGCAACAGAGCCGTCAACATTTTTTATTTCGATTGATTCAGAATTGTTGTCGTAAAATGACTGGAAAGAACTTGAAAGAGTGGCTTTGAAAGGTATTTTCTGTGCGTAGATTATTTTACCGTCTTCAGTAAAATAGCCTGCATATTCCTTCAGTCTGAAAGGATATGCCTTATTTTCAGCGGCATTAAAAGTGCCTGCATATTCCTCTGTGAGTTCTTCATTATCCAAATAGACAGAATGTTCTGTCTGTAAACAGAATTCTTTGTTAAGAGGTTTGATTGCGGTAACAAAATATATTAATAGGAAAAGAATGCCGAAAACCACAAAATATCTAAGATAATCTCTGTAATTCATAGAAACAATGGTATAGTATCACCGCGCAAAAGGTCAAGGTTTCAGATATAAGTGCTCTGTAATACTTGACAAGAAAGCGCAATCAATGCAAAATATTCAAGAGTGTTGATAAAAATACAATGAGTTTTTATGACAAAATTGCTTGTCGCTCTTGTTCAGATAGATAGGGAGATGTAATGGAAGACGATATTCTTACAATCGAAGAAGTTGCGCGTTATTTAAGAGTTTCTGAACGCACTGTATATGACTGGGCTCAAAAAGGTGAGATTCCTTCCGGAAAAATTGGTACTGTATGGCGTTTTAAAAAAGCTGAGATAGAAAAATGGGTCAATGACCGCCTGTCATCTAGTTCAAAACCAACATTACAGAATAATCAGATTCAGGTTAAGAGCATTCTTTCTCCTGACAGAATTATCTTTTTGAATCATTCAACAAAGCATGATGCTCTTCTGGCACTTGCAGATAATTTAAGTACAGCTCCTCAGGTAAAGGCAAGCCAGGAGCTTTCTGTTGAAATCTTGAAAAGAGAAGGCTTGATGTCTACAGCAATCGGCCGTGGTATTGCAATTCCGCATGTGCGCCTTGCTTCTGTTACAGACCTTGTTATGTCAGTCGGCATCAGCAAAGTCAATATCCTTGATTTTCAGGCAATTGACGACGAGCCTGTCCGCCTGCTCTTTATGATTGCGGCAGCTTATAATCAGCATGCATATTATTTACAGACGCTTTCTTATTTCAGCAACCGTCTTAAGAACAGCGAGCTCCGCGACGCTCTTCTGTCTGTAGAAAATCCGATGGATGCGTACAATCTTTTGATAAACGAAAATTAAGGGCACAGCCGTACTTGATACGGTAATCTCACCCGATAATGAAAAAGGCTGCCAGAACGGCAGCCTTTTTTTGTCTGTGTAATTCCGAACTTGTTTCGGAATCTTATTTCTTCTGTCTTTCCGGCTCGAATGTTATTCCCATCCAGTTTGATGCGTCGCTCTGCTCTTTTGCGATTTGACCAAACCTAACAGGAGCTGTTGTTTCGCCGATGACGTAGTTTACTCCGTCTATATCCATTCTTGCGCCGCTGCCTTCAAGTTCAGCACCTGCAAGAGCGTGCGAGTATTCGCTTGAAACAAAGAACGCGCTTCTATAGTTCATCTGCCGCAGAAGCACCGCCAGCAGAAGCGAGCGGCTGTCACAGTCACAGCCTTTGCCTGCAAGCGCGCCCGGCAGAGAAGTTACGTCGCTGCCTTCAAGGTCTCTTTTGTATTCAAAGCCCTGAGTCCACTTAAGCAGAGTTTCTGCAAGTTCGCGTCTGTCTTTTATTGCATTTTCGCCGAATGTAAGTTCATTCTGAATTGCAAATGCGCAGTTCTTTAAGCGTTTGTATGCATCTCTGTAGACAGTCTTGTAAAAGCGGCGGCAGGCTTCCTGCCCGAGCCCGTATTTGTTCTCAATCACCAGAATCGTATATTCGCGGTCAATTACATACTGGTTTGCGTCCTCGTCAGATTTATCAATAAATGAATTGATTGTTCTGTCTGCAATTTTAAGCGAAATTTGTTTTTCACCTTCAGACGGAAAGGCAAAAGTGGTAAAAGGTCCTGCCTCAAAATTTGAGCCGTAGTCAGTTGCAAGACTGTCGATAGCCGAAATTATGAGCGTCTCGCAAAGAGATGCGTCCGGCTCGTTTTCGGGGTAAAAGCCGAGCATTGCAACATAGCCTTTGTCCTGCGGAAGCTCTACTGCAACCGCCCAGCCGAGATTTGCCGAATACTGGTCAAAGGCAAGCGAAATTTGTGCAACCGCGGCGTCTCTTGTGCGCCATTCAAAAGAAGCGGCTTCTGCAGTGCCGTAAAGCTGCTTTGCAATGTCCTTGATAACCGCTTCTGAGCTTTTGTATCTGTTCTTTTCGTAAGTGCAGAGCAGAAGCTCAACCGGCAGAATCGAGCTTGAAAACTGGTAGCGGTCGTTTCCGTTTGAGCCTGTCATTGAAAAGTCGTCCGGTAAATTTATAGAATAATTCAGTGTAGGCGATGAAAATTGAACTGCGGAGAGGTTTTGTACTGCCAGCAAAATTGTAATGCAACAAGTGATGAAAAATCGGTGTTTCATTTTAGTCTCCCATGATAATCTCAAAATTGAAATTTAATCGGAATTTATCTATACTTAGAGAATGCAGGTTATTCCAATTCTTTATGAAGATAACGACATTCTGATTGTAAACAAACAAAGCGGGCTTGCGGTACAAGGTGGAGAAGGAATTTTACATCCGCTTGATGAAGTTCTTGCGGAGCAGAGCGGGCAGAAAGTTTTTCTCGTTCACCGTCTTGACCGCGACACAGCCGGAATTCTGGTTGTCGCAAAGAATCCAAAGACTGCGGCAAAATACACTGAAATTTTCGGTACTAAAAAAGCCAAAAAAGAATACTGCGCCTTTTGCTGCGGGCTTCCGCCAAAAGAAAGCGGCGTAATTGATGCCGCCGTCGAGCAGAAAGGCACAGAAAAATCTGCACTGACACGCTATCAGGTTATGGCTAAGGCTGTCTTTAAAACTGAAGGCTCCGCCATCAATCTTTGTATGATTAAATGGCACATTGAAACCGGCCGTATGCACCAGATTAGGATTCACGCCGCAAAGCTCGGTGCGCCCATTATAGGCGACGACAAGCATGGCAATTTCAAGACCAACAAAATCTTGAAGAAGACTCTCGGCGCAAAAAAGCTTATGCTTGCTGCAGTAAAGCTTTCAATTCCGGTCAATACAGACGGCAAAGAAGCCGTCAAAACCTTTGAGATTCCGCTACCTGAGCACATGCAAAATTTCGCCGAAAGCGCCGGATTGATTTAGACTAATGAACAAAGGCGCGCAACAAAATCTATGCAAATTTTCCATATAGAAACGCTGGGGGCTTGACACAGACGGCTATTCTGTTCATCATTTTACAGTTATGGAAAATATGACCCTTTCACGCCAGTATTTAGAAACACTTACATCGGCTGATTTGATTGAACTTGCTGATGAATACGGCATAGATATTCCGGAAGGTTTGAGCCGCCGTTTCGTGATTGGAGAACTTCTTGAGGCTATTGACGAACCCCGCTATGATAATGGAAATGATTTAGTTGCTGATAATAGTGAAGTTCAAACTCCGGTTGTTCTGCCAAAAACTTATAATGAAACACAGATTACAGTAATTCTTAGAAATCCTGCATGGGCTTTTGTTTACTGGGATTTGAACGAACTTGATTACAGAGAAGCTGTTCAGACAAAGTCATTTTCTTCTTTTATGCTCCGCGTTGTGTATTTTTCAAGTTTAGAAGATGATTCAACAACAGAGATTTATGATATTCCAATCCGTTACGAAGATTCTGACCGTTACATTCTGCTTTCGCAGGCAGAAGTTGCTGTAAGAATCGATTTCGTAGCGGAATTCAAGAACCATGAGCCGAGAATTCTTGCGCGTTCAAGAAAGATTCTGATACCAAAGGGTTGTCCTGAAATTACTTCAAAGTCTCTTTCTGAAAAGAAAGACCCGGTTCTTGAGCTTTCAGGTTTTCCTGAGCTGTGCCGCAGCCATTATATGAACCACCGCCAATCTTTTTCGTGATATGAGAGTGAATAATGTCTAAAAAATCATTAGTTATCGCTATTTATGCACATCAACCATATATCTGGCATAAGGAAGATGATTTTCTTTCACAGAATGAAATTCTTTATTCCGCCATTTCAGAAACATACCTGCCGATGCTGAATATGTTCTCGAACCTTGAGGCAGACGGCGTTCCGTTTAAGCTGATGATGTGTTTCTCGCCGTCGCTGTGTGCCCTCTTGGGCGACCCGGCTGTTCAGAACTGCTATATAAACTGGCTTGATAAGGTTATTGCCTTAGGTGAAGAAGAAGTCAAAAGATATGGTGAAGATGACCCGCGGCGTGCGCTTGCAGAAGAGCAGCTGCGTCAGGCAAAGCAGAATAAGCATGATTTTGTAGAGACTTATCAGCAGGATCTGCTTTCAAAGTTTTCTTATTATGCAAAGAAAGGCAATATTGAGCTTATGGCGACGGCGGCGACAAACTGCTATCTGCCGATGTATGTAGACCTGCCGCAGGCTGTGCAGGCTCAGGTTGAAGTCGGCTTGATGTCGCACCGCTATTATTTTGATACTGCGCCGGAAGGTTTCTGGCTTCCGTACATGGGCTACACGCCCGGCCTTGAGTCGATAATCCGTCCTTATGGTTTTTTCTATACAATTCTTGATGCACATGGTCTTTTGTTTGGCTCGCCTGTTCCAATTAAGGGAATTTTTTCTCCGGCAAGATGCTTTAATTCGCTTGCGGTTTTTGCGCGCGACAATGCGGCTGCTGCCGGTTTTGACGATAATCCTGAACTTTATTCGCTTAAGGGCGAGTACAGAAACCAGAACCGCGACATCGGTTTTGAAAGTCCTTTGGAGCAGCTTTCTGATTTTCTGAATAAAGAGAATGCGCGCCTTCCTACAGGCTATAAATATTGGGCAAACGAAACTGACACTGTTTATAATGCGGCTAAAGCATTTGCCAGTGTCGCAGATGATGCTGATACTTATCTTGATATGAAGGCTAAAAAGCTTGCGCAGGTAAGCGAAGAGCTTGACAACACTGATGTTTCTTCTGTCTGCTGTTTTGAGGCTTCGTTCTTTGGTCAGAAATGGTACGAAGGCATTGCATGGCTTGAGTCTGTTTTTAGAAAGGCTGCCGAGCGCGATGATATTAAGCTTGCGCAGTGCTCTGAACTGCTTGAAAATAAATTCTCTTTGCAGAAGATTACTCCGTTTAATTCGGCTGCTTCGGGCACAGGTTATGCAGAAGACATGATAGACCATTCCAACGACTGGATGATCCGCTATGTGCGCAAGGCTGTAGAAAGAATGATTGACCTTACGACCAGATTCCCGTCGGATTCAGGCTTAAAGGAAAGGTCTCTGAATCTTGCCGCAAAAGAGGTTCTGCTTGCGCAGTCGGGAGACTGGCCTGAAATGGTGAAAAAACAGGAATTTGATTCTTATGCTTCAAACAGGTTTCGTGAAAGTGTGGGAGCTTTTACGACTGTCTACGATTCGCTTGGTTCTAATTCGATAAGTACTGAATGGCTTACGAATATGGAGCGCCAGCATAAGATTTTCTCTTGGATAAATTACCGCGCATTCAGTGCAAAGCATTAGGTTTCTGAAGCTTTGTCATGCCGGCGGGCTGACGCAAATTTTTGGGTACTGTTGTTTGTTCAAAGGAGGGGCAATGAACGATTTTATAAACAGGATGAAGGATTATCTTGATAAGGGTGTCGAGGTTTCAAAAGACGCTATTTCCAAAGCCGGAGAGAAGGTGGCAGATTTCGGCGGAAAAAGTGTCGTGCGCATTGAGATTTCGCAGCTTGAAAGCAAGGCGCAGAAGGAGTTGTTGACTCTGGGTACTCTTATCTATGAAAAGCTTTCGATAAAGGGCGAATCTTCTGTAGACAAGTCAGATGTTGAAATTTCTGCGGCTTTGGCTGTTATTGACAAGCTTAGGGCAGAGATTGAAAGCAGAAAATCTGAGCTTGAAGAAGCACAGAAAAATTCTTAAAAAAATGTATAAAACAATAAGTTTTTGCTTGACTTTTTTAGGAATGTGATTTATCTTCTTATCACCTTCTGAAACAGAGGGTGATAAAAAAGTTTTTTGAAAAATTAAAGAAATTGACACTTGACATACCGTCCGGTATGTGATAAAGTCTTTGACACTCACCCGCTTAGAAAGGAGCGGATGGAGCAGAAATAGAGCCCTGAAACTAAGGTTTAGGGTATAAAGAGATCAGTGAAATAAACAGGGAAGGGAAAGAAGACAGGTGCCGCGCATGAAGATGCGTGGCATAAAAGTCAGGTAAGTTCGAGAGGACGACCGGAACGAACTGAAATGCAGAATCCGGCCTAAGCGTAAAGCGGAGGCCGGGCTTACAGAGGCTGCGTAGAGATATGCAGCCGGTTCCTTTAATAAAGAGATATTGAAGGGATT
>JAGAAX010000024.1 GCA_017614995.1 Spirochaetaceae bacterium | reverse complement strand
TTACATCCTTTTGTTGATTGAAATGGAAGAACTGCAAGATCTCTTTTCTATTGGTATATGCTTAAGATATGTTATTGGATGACAGAATTTCTTTCTATATCAAGAATTATCTACAAGAAAAAAGCTCAGTATGAAAAATCTTTTTTATATACAGAGCATGATGATTTTGATTTGGGATATTTTATCCAATATAACATGAATGTCCTGAAAGAAGCTTTTGAAGAGCTTAAGATTTATCTTGATAGAAAGACCGCAGAAAATAACGCACTTTTGGAATTCAAAAATATAAAAGGAATAAATGAACGTCAGGCTCATATTCTAAAAATGATTAAGGAAAAACCTGGGTCAATATTTGAATGTAAGAATTTGATAAATGTTCTGGGGGTTTCTATAAAAACAGTACGTGCAGATCTTGAAGGTTTGGTAAAGTTAGGATTTATGACTACAATTCCAATAAATCAAAGGCTTGTTGGATATACAAAAAGTGAATCTTTTGATAGTAAATTAGAGGAAAATAAGGGAAATTAGTGGAAATTCCCTCTAATTTTGATTTCATGCACAAATAATTAAGAATTTTGTGCATGACTTAACAATATGCACAATTACCGGAGGTGTGTTTAATGGCAAATTACATTACCGAAGATGACATTGAAGTTTCTCTTATCAATATCTTAAAAAGCGATGAGCTTGCTTATAATTTTATTCAGTGCGATTCTGATCCGAATAAAAAAGAAGACTTGAATGATGGAACTTTCCGTACATCTAAAAAGCAGTGTGTTTTGCCAAAAGAAATAGAAACTGCGCTTTATAAAATCAATTCAAATATTCCGCGCGAAAATATTGATTCTGTAATCCGTGAACTGTGCCGCGACTTTACCGGTACCGATATGATAAAAACAAATTACGACAACTATAACCTTATCCGCAACGGCAGGCAGGTAAAGTTTAAGCAGAACGGCAAAGAAACTTTTGATTTTGTAAAGCTCATCGATTTTGAAAATCCCGAGAACAATATTTTCACAGCTGTTTCGCAGATGTGGATTCAGGGGCAGTATTACTGGCGCCGTCCTGACGTTATTATTTTTGTAAACGGACTTCCTGTTGTTTTTGTTGAACTTAAAAATGCAATCATCAAAATAGAAGAAGCGTATAATAAAAATCTTACTGACTATAAAAAAGACATTCCGAATCTTTTTGCCTTTAATCAGATTTGCGTTTTGAGCAATGGACTGGAAACTAGGCTTGGGGCTTGGAATGCTGATTATGACTTTTTCTTTGAATGGCTTAAGGTTGACTCTGAAAAAGAGAAGCCGAATCGTAAAGATATTAAGGCTCGTGGAGTTTCCATTGAATATTTTGCGCGCGGTCTTTGTAAAAAAGATAACTTAATTGATTACATTGAAAACTTCATAATGTTTCAGAATCAGAAAATCAAAATTATTGCTAAGAACCATCAGTTTCTTGGTGTTAATAATTTGATGAAGAATGTAGAAAACCGCAAAGAGCTTAAAGGAAAGCTCGGTGTTTTCTGGCATACTCAGGGTTCCGGCAAATCTTATTCTATGGTTTTCTTTGCGCGAAAGTGCAGCCGCAAACTTAAAGGTAATTTTACTTTCTTTATTGTTACAGACCGTACAGATCTTGATACTCAAATTTATAAAAACTTTGTCCGTACAGAAGTAATCGGCAATAAAGATGAAGTTCAGCCAAAGAATTCTGAACAACTTAGAGAATACCTAAAGAGCAACAAAAAATTCATCTTCTCCATGATTCATAAGTTCCGCTACGACAAAGGAAAGAAATATCCTGTGTTAAGTGAGCGTGATGATATTTTTGTTTTAATTGATGAAGCACACCGAACGCAATATAAAGACCTTGCAGAGAACATGCATACTGCTTTGCCTAATGCAAACTTTATTGCGTTTACAGGAACTCCGCTGCTTGGTGCAAAACGTCTTACAAATCAGTGGTTTGGAGATTATGTTTCTGAATACAATTTTGCTCAGTCGGTAGAAGATGGTTCAACTGTTCCTTTGTTCTACAGCCGTCGTGTGCCGGAAGTTGGACTTACAAATAACTTCCTTGATGATGATATTGTAGACATTATTGAAGATGAAAATCTTAATGAAGAAGAAATAAAGCGCCTTGAAGATTCCGGTAGTAAGATAATTGAAGTTCTGAAACGCGATGAACGCCTTGATAAAATTGCTGCCGATATTGCTCATCATTTTCCTCGCAGAGGCTTTCTTGGAAAAGGAATGGTTGTTTCTGTAGATAAGTTTACCGCTGTAAAAATGTATGACAAGGTTCAGCATTATTGGGATGGAGAAAAGAAACAGCTGATAAAAGACCGCAATAACGCTGCAACAAAAGAAGAACGTGATGAAATAACCGCCCGTCTTGATTACATGAATAATGTAGAAATGGCAGTAATTATTTCTGAAGATGCTGATGAAGAAAAGAAGTTTGCTGAGCAGGGGTTAAACATAAAACCACATCGCGACAAGATGAATAAGATTGTTGATGGTGTAGATATTGAAGACCGCTTCAAAGATAAAAACGACCCGTTGCAGCTTGTATTTGTCTGTGCCATGTGGCTTACCGGTTTTGATGTTCCAAATCTTTCTACTTTGTATCTTGATAAACCGATGAAAGGTCATACCCTGATGCAGGCAATCGCCCGCGCAAACCGTGTTTATCCGGGAAAGACAAGCGGAATCATTGTTGATTATGTAAATGTATTTAAGTATATGCAGCAGGCACTTACAGATTATGCAACCGGTGATGATGGCGATGAATATCCTGCAAAAGATATTGAATACTTGCTTGAACTTATTGGACAGAGTATTGATGAAGCTGATATATTTTTGAAGAATCTTGGTATAAATTTAGATGATATAATTGCATCTGAAGCTAGTCATGCTGAACTTGGTTCAGCATCTAGATTCCGAAACAAGTTCGGAATGACGGATACATTTGATAAACTTGATGCTTTAAGAAATGCGCTTGAAATCATTTATCAAAAAGATGATGGCAAAGAAGAGTTCAAAGTCATCACAAATACAATGCTTGGACTTTATGAAGCAAGCAAGCCGGAAATATTTGAAATGGGCTGGCAGAACGATAAGTTTAAGCCACTCAAATATATGAATGACTTAATGAACAACAATATTGATGATGAAAAACTGGACAAAGCAAAAGCGCGTATGTGGGCTCTGCTTGATACATCAGTTTCATCTGAAAAACCGGAAGACCCGTCTGACCCGAACAACAAAAAATCAGCAAATTATCTAATTCATGAATTTAAAGTAATAGACCTTTCAAAAGTTGATGTAGAAGAATTACGCAAAGAAATTCATAAAGCCCAGTACAAGGCAATAGAAATTGATGACATGAAAGCATTCATTCAAAAAATGCTTCAGATTATGATTAACAAAAACACAACCCGCATTAAGTTCAGCGAACGTTTTAAGAATATCATCGACCAGTACAATGCCGGTGGCAGTGAAAACGAAGATTATTACGAACAACTACTTCAGCTTATTGAAGATATGAAAACCGAAGATAAGCGTGCATCTACAGAAGGTCTTACCGAAGAAGAGCTTGAAATGTTTGATTTGCTTGTAAAAGGTCGTAAGCTTACAAAAGATGAAGAACAGAAAGTTAGACTCGCAGCAAAAAATCTCTATAAAAAACTCACCGAAGAAAAGAAAAACCTGTTCATTGTAGACTGGTACAAAGATGAACAGGCTTCTGCAACTGTGAAAGATGCAATTATTTCTTCGCTAGATTCAGACTTACCACAAAGCTTCGATAAGGAAGCATTTGATTCAAAAATCAATCTCCTGCTCAACCACTTTGTTGATATGTCTGTTCAACATTATGGCTGGCTTGGAGAAGTTGCGTAAAAAATTAGCAATAAGAGAACAAAAATGGAAGAATCTGCGGAAAGAGTACAATTCAAAAAAATGACAGAAACGCCGGTCTCAAAGCTGATTGTCTCGCTTGCTGTGCCGACTGTCATTACAATGCTTGTTTCTTCTTTTTATAATATGGCAGACACTTTCTTTGTTTCGCAAATCGGAACAAGCGCAAGTGCCGCTGTCGGTGTTGTTTTTTCGCTTATGGCTATTTTTCAGGCTGTCGGGTTTACGCTCGGCATGGGCTCTGCAAGCATAATCTCAAGGCTTCTTGGCGTGCACGACTTGAAGCAGGCGTCAAAAACAGCGACGACCGCTTTTTTTACGGCGTTTCTTTTCGGGCTTTTGATTCTTGTTGGCGGGCTTTCATTCCTTGACGATTTGATGCGTCTTTTAGGCGCAACGCCCTCGGTTCTGCCTTATGCGAGAAATTACGCAAGATTCATTCTTATGGGCACGCCGTTTATCTGCTCTTCGTTTGTGATGAACAATGTTCTGCGCTCAGAGGGAAAATCTGCAAAAGCCATGATTGCCCTGACTTCGGGCGGATTTATAAACATTATTTTAGACCCTGTTTTCATTTTTGTGCTTAAGCTTGAAACAGCCGGCGCAGCGATAGCAACCATAATAAGCCAGACGATAAGCTTTTTTCTGCTTTTGCAGTTTTTTCTAAGAAAAAAGACGCTCTGTACTATATCGCCGAAATTTTTAGAGCCTGATTTCAGGCTGCTTGCGCTTGTAATTTTGACCGGGCTTCCTTCGCTTTTCAGGCAGGGCTTGGCAAGCATTTCTACGATTATGCTGAACAGGTCGGCTTCTGTTTACGGTGATGCGGCTTTGGCAGGCATGTCGATTGTAATGCGTCTTATTCAGGTTGTTGCCTCTGTAATGATTGGAATAGGGCAGGGCTTTACGCCGGTTTCGGGGTATAACTATGGCGCAAAAAAATATGACCGCGTTAAAAAGGCTTATTTCTTTACGGTAAAGTCCGGCTTTTTATGCCTTGCAGCTTCTGCCACTTGTCTTTTTGCGTTTGCGCCAAATATAATCGAGCTTTTTAGAGACGATGCGGAAGTCATCAAAATTGGGGCTATGGCTCTGCGCTTTCAGGCGGCAGGTCTGCCGTTCCACTCGTTTATAATTGCAACAAACATGCTCATGCAGTCAACAGGCAGAATAAAATCTGCTTCGCTTCTTTCGTGCATGAGGCAGGGCATTTATTTTATTCCGCTTGTAATTGTGCTGCCTCTGCTCTTCGGGCTTTTTGGCGTTGAAATTTCTCAGGCGATTTCAGATTTCTTGAGTTTTTTGACTGCAATTCCGTTTATTGTGGTTTTCTTCAGAAATTTGGGCAAAAATAATGCCGAAAAGGCTGCCGCGCAAAATGAAAACTGACAAAATTCAAAAAGCGGACATGATAATCTCTGGTTTAAGGTTTTTTGCGATAATTGCAGCTGCGATTGTCTGCATTATTCTGAAAAAGCTGCCGCCTGCCGTTGCCCTGCGGCTTCTTTTGGCTTATGCGCTTGCCGAGCTTTTTTTGCAGAACTGGCTGAATAGAAAAAACAGGCGCGTGCCACATGTGCTTTTATTTGAGCTTCAAAGCGGCATTTTTACAGCTGTGCTTTTATATTGCATGAACAGACCAAAAATGGATTTGTTCGTATGCCTCGGCATAACTGCCTTTGTAGCGGTTTTTCTTGGGCTGTGTTTTCCCATCTTATATAGAAGGCGTCGGCGGACTAAAGCCTTATAAACTGTTCAATAAAGCGCATAATTTCAGACTTAAAAAGACTTTCTCTGTGAAAATAGTCGCTCTCGTTATCGGGCTTTTGCGTGCAAAGTTCCATTATAATGCGTGAGTAATTTTCCGGAATTTTTTCCAGCGAAAGCGAATAATATAAGTTTCTGTCTTCGGCAGACCAGTAAAGCCCGTTTATGTAGTAAAGACAGTGAATCGCGGTTCTAATTGCCGCGTTCAGGTTCTCGTTCATTTGAAGATAAGCCTGTCTTCGGTTCCAGCGGTCAACCTTGTAGTCGCCCAAAAGATAGATGATATAGCGGAATTCTTCGTGAAGCAGTTTTTTTAGATCAACCTGCGACCATATATTTATGTTCATAAGCTCATCTTCGTATTTGTGGTTCGGGTCATAAAGAATTTTTGACTCAAGCAGCGCATTCCTTTCTGGAATTTTCAGCTTTTTAAAAGCTTCTGCATTGATAAAATCGATGAAATTGATTTCGTACCAAGTGTCGTCGCGTTTTATGCAGTGAAAAGGAATGTCCTCGTCTTCGTTTTTACCGAAAATATCTTCCGGCGCTGCTTCAGAGCCGGGCTTTTTCATAACAGTCAAATCAATCATTCCGTCAAATTGACCCGGAAAATAGTCTCCGCGTGCTACGCTTCCCGAAAGCAGAATTGTCTCAATTTCAGATTTGTCTATAGTATAGAGAAAATCAATTGTTTTTTGCTTCAGCGCGTCGATAAAGCCCTGCTGCTGCTCGGCAATTTCAGTCTTGCTTTTCATTTATGATTCCTTTATGAATTCCTTTGAACATTTTAGCATAGTTTTGCGCATAGTGTGCAGAAATTGCAGCTTTATATGCTCCGGTGCTTGTTTACAGCTTTGCTTCGTGATATGCTACAGGCATGAAAAAGATTTTTTTTGTTGTATTTTTAGCAGTATTCACATTAAGTAATTTTGCTTTTGCACAAGATGCGCTTGTGCTGTACCGTACCGGCCGCAATAAAGAACAGGCGGGGCATACAGAAGATGCCAACACCTATTACACACAGGCTGTCAATGTATGCAAAAATGAGCTTTTATCAAACGACAAAAATATTGAGTCTTACGTTGTAATGTGCTGGGCATTGTTCAGATTAAAGAGATACGATGAAGTTGTTTCTAACTCAGCAAAAGCTTTGAAAATTAATCCTAACGAATACCGGATTATAGAAAATCTTGGTGAGACTTATTTCTACCTCGACAGATATTCTGAATCATTGCGCAATCTGGAACGCTATGTTGATGCTATTCCTAACGGAGACCGGACTGCAACCGCTTATTTCTTTATGGGTGAAATATACCGCATTGAAGGCAAGAATCATCATGCTGATGTAGCATATTCTCATGCTGTAAAAAAAGAGCCTACAATCGCTTTGTGGTGGTACCGTTTGGGCATTGCCAGAGAAAAGGCAGGAAATCCGGAAAAAGCCAAAGAAGCATATAAAAAGGCACTTGCCCTCAAACCTTCTTTCCATGAAGCCGAGCAGGCATTAAGCCGTTTGGGGTGATCTAATAATAAAGCAGATATATCTTCTTGACAGATATATCTGTGCGCCATATACTTAAATCATGATAAAAACATTCGGAAATTCCGAAACTGAAAAGATTTGGAATGGGAAAAAATCAACTAAGTTTCCGCCGGATATTTATAAAAGAGCTTTTGCAAAACTGCTTATAATACACTCTGCGGAATCAGAAGAGGATTTAAAGATTCCGCCAGGCAATAAATTTGAGCATTTACAGGGGAATTTAAAAGATTATTGTTCGATAAGAATCAATGATCAGTGGCGGATACAGTTTAAGTTTCAAAATAACGAAGCTTATGAAGTTCAGATTGTTGATTATCATTAATGGAGATTCGATATGGACGAGAAATTTGAATTGCCGAAAATCGGAGATATTTTAGTTGAAGAATTCTTAGGACCTCTTGAAATAACTCCATATAGACTTGCAAAAGATTTGGGCGTTTCTACAAGTTCAATTTTGGATTTAGTTCACAATAAAAGAAAAATTTCTGTAGAAATGGCTTTACGGCTTTCAAAATATTTCGGAACAACTTCAAAATTCTGGCTTAATATGCAGAACGAATTGGATTTAAGAGAGATGCAGAAAAAATTGGAAAAAGAATTGGATAAGATTCCGAATTGCAAAAAGACAGCATAATAGACTTGTTTGTGAATCTGAAGATTCTGAACACGTCTATTATGCATATCAAAGCAAGCTGTGATTTAGGGCTGAAATCTTTTGGATTCAGCCCTTTTTTATATGCTAAGCAATAAACTATTGTCTTATGCGGGCGGCCTGTGCGTGACCGGCAAGACCTTCGGTGTCGCCGAGAACGGCTGCTGCTGCCAAAGAGTCTGCATAGCCCTGACCATTCGGGTCTTGCGTTCTAAGCGTTGTAACAGTCTTTAAGAAGTGTCTGACCGAAAGACCGCCGGTATAGCGAGCCGACATCGAAGTCGGCAGGGTGTGGTTCAAACCGGCTGCATAATCGCCCAAAACTTCGGCAGATTCATGGCCAATAAAAAGCGAGCCATAGTTGTGAGCCTGCTCGACAAGTGCATCACGTTCTTTGCCGGCATCAAGCGCAAGTTCAAGGTGTTCCGGAGCTTTTTTGTTTGCAATTTCGCAAGCCTGAGGCAAATCTTTTGTAATGATAATCTTGCCATGCCTTAAAAGGCTCTCTGTAGCGTTGGCTTTTGTCGGCAGGGCTTCAAGCTGCTTTTTAAGTTCTTCCTCAACTTTTTTAGCAAGGTTCGTAGACGGAGTGGCAAGCACAGCCTGTGCGTCAACGTCGTGCTCTGCCTGTGCAAGCATGTCGGCTGCAAGCCATGCAGGGTTTGCGCTGTCATCGGCAATGATGAACACTTCTGTAGGTCCTGCAATCATGTCGATGCCGCAGTGACCGTAAATCATGCGCTTTGCCTCTGCAACAAATTTATTGCCCGGCCCTACAATTACATCGCAAGGCGGAATTGATTCTGTTCCGTAAGCCATAGCAGCAATTGCCTGAGCACCGCCACACGCAAACACTCTGTCAGCACCGCAAATTGCGGCTGCTGCCATAATGCCTTTGTCTGCGTAAGGTGCTTTTGGGTCTTTAGGGTTTTCGCGCGGAGGTGTGCAGAGAACAATCTCTTTGCAGCCGGCAGCTTTAGCCGGTGTAATGCACATTACAACGCTAGAAAGCAGCGGAAAACGCCCTGCCGGAACATAAACACCGGCTCTTTCTATCGGAATAGTTTTCTGGCCGGTAAACAGACCCGGTGCAATTTCCATCTCGAAATTATCGAAAGAGTCCTTTTGCCTTAAAGCAAAGGCAAGTGCAAGGTCGTGCGAACGGCATAAGGCTTTATATAGTTCCGGCTTTTGGGTTTTCAGTTCTTCTTTTGCAGCCTCAAGCTCTGATTTTGGAATTTCTAAAGTGTCTGGAGTTGCGCGGTCAAATTTTGCAGAATATTCTTTAACTGCGGCATCTTTTTTTGAGCGCACATCGGCAATTATTGCGGCAACTTTGCTTGAAACATCGCTTGTTTCAGCTGTGCTCGAAAGTCTTTCTGATGTAAAAAAACTAGCCTCTAAGTTTTCGGCTTGAATAATTTTTATAGTTTCCATGTGTAAAATTATACAAAAACTGCTTTTTTTTTGCTAGTAAAGTGTTACTATAAAATTATTCGTATGGACACAATCACAAAGAAAAGAGCAATTAAAAAAGCGAATGAACTCGGCGAACATGCAACAGAAGATGATGTTCAGAGTTTGGAAACAAAACTTCCGTCAATGAAAAAGAGCGTAATTGCAAAAGCATGGGATAAAGTTCTTTTTCTTTGGGAAAAAGCAAAATCGCCGGAAATACCGCTGAGTTTAAAGGTCGCTGTAATCGGTGCACTTTTATACCTTGTTCTTCCAATTGATGTTATTCCAGACGTAATTCCGGGGCTTGGTCTTTTAGACGATCTTTCTGTGATTCTTACGGTTGTGAGTAAAGTTTCCAAATATGCCCTTCCAAAAATCGAAAAGAAGCTGGAAACCAAGTTTTATGAAATAAGCTGTCAGAAAATTGATGAAAAACTTTCCGCAGTGTTTGCCTCAATCTTGATTAACACGGTTATCACTTTTTGTGTGAACAGTATCGGCTGCATGATATTGATTTTCAAACCTTTCGGGAATTCGGCATCGCGCTATGTTTCAATTGCCATTTTTGCCGGAGTTTTTATTTATGGCTTAGTCCGTTTTATTCTTTATATGAAAGAATACGGACAAATGACAAAAAAAATTGCAGTATCAATATACAAAAAGAAAAGCTTTTCAAAAGGCATCTCTGATTTTATCTGTACTGAATATAAATATATCGCATGGCTGTTCAGCGGAATCAAAACAGTAAACTGTGTCTTGCCGGAAAATTGCCAAATTCCAGATGTTCCAAAAATTGTTGCAGTTTTTGAACGCCATTACAGAAAAAGAATCGTGCTTTTTGCTGTCTGCTTTATTTTGTATTCAGCCTTAATTGCTGCCACCAAGATGATTTTGTTACGGATGTAATTGAAAAATTTTCCAGTTCTTTAAATTTTATTTGTTTTGTTATATGCTAATATCATGTCTTTGGTACAAAACAAAACACTGAGCCTTATTATTCCCTGTTACAACGAAGAAAAAACGCTTGCAAACATTGTTGAACGTTGTATACAGTTGATACCCCCCCCCACTACACAATTGTGTAGTGCTTCCAATGAACCTATCCGGCTTGAACTAATAATAGTAAACGACTGTTCCACTGACGGCAGTGATTCTGCTGCCCGTTCTCTGGTTGAAAAATATCCCGATACTGTAAAATATTTCTGCCATGAAAAAAATATGGGCAAAGGTGCTGCACTCCGTACCGGCTTTTTAAAAGCAACAGGCGATTATGTCGGTATACAAGATGCTGACATGGAATACAACCCGAAAGATTACCTTACAATGCTTGAGCCTCTTGTAGACGGCAGGGCAGATGTAGTTTACGGCAGCCGCTATCTTCTGCCTGACACACGGCGCGTTTTGTACTGGTGGCATACAAAAATGAACAAGTCACTCACGACTTTCAGCAATATGTTCACCAACCTTGACATAACAGATATGGAAACCTGCTATAAGCTTTTCCGCCGGGAAGTAATTCAAGAAATAGCACCGCGCTTAAAAGAAAACCGTTTCGGCTTTGAGCCTGAAGTAACTGCATTAGTAGCGAAAGGCGGTTACCGAGTATATGAATGCGCAATACATTACAATCCCCGTACAGTTGAGGAAGGCAAGAAGATAAACTGGAAAGACGGAGTTCGGGCACTTTACTGCATAATGCACTACAGCGCAAGTACAGCTCCTGTTCCAATGCAGCTTATACTTTATTTTTTCATCGGAATGTTCAGTGCAATCTGCAATATTCTAGCATTTTTCATTCTTGGAAAATGTGGAATACCTTTCACACCGTCTGTTATTACAGCCTTTATAATTTCTGCGTTAGTGAATTATCTGTTGTGTATTACTATCCTTTTTCAGCATAAAGCGCGTTGGAGCGGCGGTGGAGAACTTTTTGCCTATCTGATAACTCTCAGCATAATGGGCGGCCTTGACTGGCTTGTTACAACCGGACTGGTTACTGCCGGTATGACGGCAGGTGGAGCAAAAGCTATAGCGGCAATTGCAGGTTTTTTCGGTAACTTTGTTCTAAGACGTTTTTTGGTTTTCCCAGAAAAGAGAAAATGATGGAGCAGGAATATGTCAAATAAATGGATTTGGTTTGACTGGCTTGTAGCTGCATTCCGCTATGCAAAAGTAAATAAATATGTGAAGCAGAATAGTATCATAGCGGACGTTGGTTGTGGACGAGAAGGTGCGTTTCTTAAATCTCATGCTGGAAAGATTACACATGGCTACGGTTTTGATTTTCGTATCAATGAACATGAAGAAGATAATCTGTCATTTATAAATAACAAGGAACTTGAAGGCAGTCTTCCTCTTGCTGATTGTAGTGTCGATGATGTGTTTTTAAATGCAGTTCTGGAACATCTTGAAGACCCTGCCGGTGTTATCTCAGAATCAGTACGCATCTTAAAAAGTGACGGAAGAATTATTATGACAACTCCGACAAGAATTGCGAAGCCTGTGCTTGAATTTCTGTCATTCAGGCTGCATCTAATAAACGAAGATGAAATTCGCGAACACAAGCATTATTTCAACAAAGCTGACATAAAAAATCTCATTGAAGCTGTCAATAAACATTTGCAGGGGAACGAACAGTTGATACTTGAAAAATATTCAATTTTTGAATTCGGTTTTAACAGTCTGATAGTTTTAAGAAAAAAATGAGGTTAATATATGATATTTTTATTTTTTTCAGTTTTAGTATTTGTTAGTGCATTTTTCGGTGTAGGAGTTTTGGTCAGTAATTTTTTAAGGCTTCGAGAAAGTATCAGCTTAACAACTTTCTTGGGAATTTGCATAACATCTCTTTTTTTTAGTATTGTACAATTTTTTACCCCGTTAAATGTTTTAACACTTTGTTGTTTCTTATTGAGTGGCGTAATAGGAATTATAGTTTGGTTCAAAAAAGAATCAACTGATTTTACAAAATGCAAATTTTTTTTAAAAACACACTGTTATATTTTAATAACTGATATAATTCTATTATTAACGATTTCGATTTATATGTGTTCGTACAACAGTGTTTTTGCTTCTGACACGCTATTATATCATTCAACAATTGTATCATGGCTTAACTATTCCAAAATAGTACCAGGATTGGCTAATTTGCATTGTAGATTAGGAATGAACAGTGCATATCTTATACTTGCAGCAGGAATTGATACAGGGATTTTTGATAAATATTCATCATCAATATTGCCGGTATTATTTTTATTTCTAACATTCCGATATTTTTTTGAACTTATTTCTAACAATAAATTATCGAAGAATATTAAAGTGGTGATTGTTGTTCTTGCTATATGGACAATAATTCAATACAGTATAATACCTAATTTATATTATGATACACCTTCGATGATTTTTACTGCCATTATATTTATTGAGCTTTTGATTCGTTATGAGGAAAATAACAAAGAAATAGCAATATCATTTGATATTCTTTTTATATTTGCAGCCATGTCATTTGCAATAAAACAGAATGGGGCTGTTATGGTTATTGCGGTATTTTCTCTTGCTACTATAGAGCTTATAAAAAATAAAAAAACTTTTAAGGATTTTACAAAATTCATTGCTATTCCACTATTATTTGGAGTAACTTACATTACAAGAAATATAATACAAACAGGTTATCCCTTATATCCATTGCCAATATTAGGTCTGCCTTTTAAATGGACTTCTAAAACAAATACACAATGGCTTTTTGATGCAATAAAATACTGGGCAAGGCTTCCTGGTCCTGACTATTTGCAAGCAAAAACGAACGGATTTTTCTTTTGGTTTTTACCATGGTTAAAAAAGAACCTCGAGAATAATATGATGTATTTTATGGCTACACTGTTTGCTATAATTTTTATAATAAAAAATATCTTAATATTAAAAATTCGGGGAAAACAGTTTGTTCATTTTTTAACTTTACTATCTATAATTTTCGTCAACATTGTTTTTTGGTTTGTTTCAGCCCCAGATTTTAGGTTCGGTTCTGTATTCTTTTTTCTTTTGCTTGCTGTATCTTGTTATTATGCAAGAGCAGAAAAATCAACATATATTCTTTTAATAATGTTTGCCTTCAGTATTTTTCAAACACAAGGATTCATTTGGAAAATACAGCAAACATCTATTTTATCAAAAAACAACGATTTCTTTATTAATTGTTTATGCTGTTTACTTATAGGTTTCTTTTTATATACTTATTTTTACCAATTAAAAAAGCAACGGCTAATTGCTTTTTTAATATTACTTTTTATTCTTTATAATCCTCATGATGGTAATTTGAGGAAAAAAACTCCTGTAAAAGTTAGTGCTATGCCTATACAAAAAATAACGTTGCAAAACGGACAAAATCCTCCACTAGAGGTTTATGTACCTATAAATTCAAAAACTGATGATCGAACAGGAGATGCACCGTTGCCATGTACTCCATTCCAAAATGATAATCTTTGTCTTATTGAGCCTGGAAATATAAAAAGCGGATTTTATTTTAAGAAATAATCATAGTTTGTGTTTATAGACAAAAAACTCTTATAAGAAGCTAGTGTATAAAAAATTCGCTTACGCAGTAAAGCGGAACATTTGTAAGATTTTCCTGCTCGCGATATTCTGCCATTGAAAAGCGGAGAGCGTGTAAGCCGGGGTTTTTGGAAAGAAAGCTTTTCAGGGACTTTGATTGCAAATTTGCTTCGGCTTTTACTTCGACCGGCAGAATTTCTGTTTCATGCTGAAGTATAAAATCTATTTCTAAAGTTGAATCTGTATTTGTGTAATAATGAATAAAAACGTTTTCTGTGGCTTTAAGCTCTTGAAGTACAAACTGCTCTGTAAATGCTCCTTTGTATTCTTCAAAAACTTTTGAGCCGAGCAGGATTAAATCTGGCGGAGTTTTTGATAATGCTCCAAAAAGGCCACAGTCATGCATGAACAGTTTAAATACTTCACTTTCTTCGTAAAAAGTAAGAGGCATAGCGGCTTTTGAAACTCTGGTGATTTTATATGCAAGCCCTGCATTTACAAGCCATTGAATTGCATCTTCGTACTGGGCAGCCCTTGCACCTTTTCGTAATGCGCCATAGACAAATTTTTTGTTTTCCTTAGCAAGATGAGCCGGAATCGAATTCCATACGAGTGAGATTTTTGGAATTTCTGCTTTTGGGGCGTGTTTTGAAATATCAAAAGCGTAATCAGAAAGAATCCTGTTCTGTAATGCACGGACTTTTGGAATATCCTGCGTCTTTACGAACAAATCCACAACTTCCGGCATTCCGCCTGTAAAATAGTACATCCGCAGATTTTCGATAAATTCTGTTCGCAGCTGGCAGATTTCATTCCAATTCTTTGACTTCAAAACCTCAAGAAGCTTGTCTTTTTTCATAGCCATAAGGAATTCTTCAAAATTCATCGGGTATAGCTGAATTACATCAACCTTGCCTACTGGAAAAGATTCCCCTTCGTGCAGAGCAATTCCTAAAAGCGAACCGGCAACGGCAATATGATATTCATTTTGATTTTCGCAAAAATACTTGAGACTGGAAATTGCTTTTGGAATTTCTTGGATTTCGTCTATAAAAATCAGAGTTTCACCCGGAGTGATGGTTTCGCCTGTGAGTGCGGAAATGCCGCGGATTATGCGCATTGTATCATAGTCGCTGAAAAGCTCGTGCATTCTCTCGTTGTTTTCGCAGCTTATGTAGGCAAGATTTTTATATTCTTTTGCAGCAAAATCTTTTAAAATCCATGTTTTGCCGACTTGTCTTGCGCCCTGCAAAATAAGCGGCTTCCTGTTTCCGCTGGTTTTCCAAGCTAAAAGCTGCTTGTGTATTTGTCGCTCCATAAGCTCAGTTTACACTTTTCTTGACCACTTTTCAAGAAATATTACACTTTTCTTGACGACTTTTTGAGAAAAGCTGCATTTTTCTTGACGACTTTTGCTCAATGTGTATCATTATTCGGCGTAACCAGCTTTTTTAGCCGGTCAATTATTGATTCACCTTCTTCCATTTCGTAAATCTGCCATGGCGTGTTTTCGCTAAGTTCCTGTTTCAAAGCCTCAAAGTCTAAAAACACAGGCGGAAGATCTACGATTTTGTCAGCGTTTTCATCATAAATGAAAATATGCCCGTCGTTCGGACCGCCTTTTACAAAGCCTGCGTGTGTTATGTCTTTGTATTCAAAAACAAGCTTCTCTCCGCCGGAGGTATAAGCTGTACAGCTTTCTGTGAATGTCTCAACTTTTGAGTTTTCAAGGCGTTTGAGCATTTTCATTATTGTGAAAGACATCCATAAACCGGCGGCTGCACCGACTACGCCGACAAGCGGTCCTGCAAAAAAATAAAGACCCGCCCCTGCCACAGGAGCCGCAAAGCAGACCAGAAAAATCACCGGTCGCTTTTTATTCACTTTCGGATTGTATTTATAAACCATAGCTTACTATAAATCTTTTGAAGCTGTGGTTCAATCGCTGTAGTTTTGGCACATGCGGGCGATGCGGGTTTTTAGGCGGGCGCGCAAATCCGGCGGCTCTAAAACGGTTACTTCATCGGCGTAGCCGAGCAGGGTGTATTCAAACCAGGGAATATCGGGCATTTTTAGCGTAATGCGCTTTTTGCCGCCGGGCGCATCGGTAACAGAATCAACTTTAAATTCGTCAAGCAGAGCAGGCAAAGCCTGCGCGCTTACTTCAAGCACAATATCAAGCAGCTTAAACGGCGGCGCATCTTGGTGAAGCTGCTCAAGATGAGGCTGGTCTTTATAAAAATGCGTAACCGGCTTTGCAAGAAGTGCAAGATTGCGCATACGGCTCAGCTTAAAGTAGCGTTCCTCTTTTTTTTGGTTGCACCAGCCGTAAAGATACCACGCCTGATTTTTGAAAAGCAGCTTCCAGGGCTGAACGCACCGCCCTTCGCTTTCGCCATGCATTGAATAATAGTCAAAACTGACCTGCTGTTCTGCAAAAATGGCGTTCTTCAGTTTTAGAAAAAGCTCCTGAACTTCTGTTCCCTTCGAGCTCCATGGCTCAAAATCAATCTGAATCCAATTTGACTTGTCCTTTACATTTACTTCAGGAATATTTCCGATAAGCGCGCGGAGCTTAGAAACAGCAGACTGTGTAGACGGAACTCCGCTCAAAGAGTTTACAGCCTGAATGCCTGCCAGAAGTTCCTTTTTTTCTTCGTCTGTAAAAACTGTTTTGTCCAGCGCGTATTTATCAGAAAGAAAAATGCCGCCGCCTCTGCCTTTGCTTGTAAAAACAGGAACGCCCGCAAGATTCAGGGCGTCTACCCAGCGGTAAATTGTGCGCTGCGACACGCCGAAATGAGCCGCCATTTCTTTTGCGGTAACGCTTTTCTTATCGAGAAGAATATATGTCAGCTCAAAAAGATTTTCAGTCTGCATGGTTCAAGTATAGCATAAGTCTGTGTTATTTTTGCGCAAATTCCATTATTATATGATATTATATTAAGCATAGAGGAATAATATGCTTTCTAACAATTTTGCTTTCGGCACTGCGCTTGCTTCGTTGCTTATCTGTATAACCAATCTTATTTATACACTGAGTTTGCAGCGCACAGAAAAGGCACAAAACAAAATATACATAGTTATTCTCGCAATTTTAATTATAAACGCTGTCAACGGCGTTATTTCGTCTGTTTCGCAAACCATGCTTACGGTTTCAGACTCTATAAATTCGCTTTATCTTGTTTCACGCTATCTTTATTTTGTAACGCATACGGCGCTCTGCCCAATGTTCCTTTATTATATCTACTGCCTTATAAACGAAAGATTCAACCTTGCAGACTTAAGGACAATAATTTATACGCTTTTGTTTGTACTTATTGAGCTTATACCGCTTACAAATCCAATTACAAACTGGGTTTACAGCATTGACGCAAACAACGTGCTGCACAGAAATTGGGCAGAATATCTTATCTACATAATGGCGGCTGTTTATTATGTAATTGCGCTCAGGCTTCTGTTTTCTTCGTGGAAGGTACTGGACGAAAAGAGAAAGCTGGGTCTTGCATTTTTTATGTTTGTCGTTGCGCTCGGTGTTCTGCTTCAGCTTTTGAAAAAGCAGCTCAAAGTTGAAGTTCTAATGGAAGCCGTCGGCTCTACAGGACTTCTGCTTGCAATTGAAAATGACGACGAGCACATTGACTTTACGCTGGGCTTTTACAACCGCGCCGCGCTCAATATGGATGTAAAACGCTGCCTCTACAAAAAACTTCCGGTTTCTTTCATCATTATCCGCATAACAAATACAGATTCTATTCTGAAACTGACCGGCGCAGAAAGTACAGGCATTATTGCCGAAATTACAGGCTCTTATCTTAAGTCGCTTGTAAAGGCAGAAGGCATATCTGCATGGAAGGGAAACCCTGACGTTATATACGCGCCAAAGCCAGATATATTTGTCATGGCGATGTACAGCAAATCTGTTGAGCAGGTAGAAAAGCTTGCAGAAACAATAAGTGCGCGCTTTGAAGAGACGTGGGACTATAACGGCAAAGAAATTCCTGTTTCTGCGGCGCTTCTTCTAGCCGACATTCCGGGGCAGATTTCTTCGGTTTCAGAATTGTTCTATATGATTAACTGCCCGTTACCGAAAAACACAGACAAGAAGATTTTGAAAGGCGGCGCACTTGATTACATAATCAGACGGCAGACCGTAGAAAAAGCTGTAGCAAGAGGGCTTTTGGACAACAGCTTTGAAGTTTATTATCAGCCTATCTATAATTTAGCCGGAACGCTCTGCGGCGCAGAGGCTCTGCTTAGAATGCACGACAAAGAGCTTGGCGATGTTTACCCCGACGAGTTTATTCCGGTTGCAGAGCAGATAAGGCTTATAGACGATTTGGACGATTTTGTGCTTGATTCTGTGTGCAAGTTTATCAAGACCGGCGTGCCACAGCAGAACGGCTTGAGCAGCATAAGCGTAAATCTTTCGGTTACGCAGTGTCTGCGTCCTGGTTTTATTGAGCGCATCAACCGCATAGTTGAAGAAAACGGCGTGGAAAAGAGCTTCATCAATTTTGATATTGTTGAATCAATTGCGGCAAGCGATTACAGAATTTTGAGCGGAGTCATCACCCGCCTTAAAAAAGACGGCTTTATGTTCTCTATAGACGATTACGGCACAGGCTATTCAAATGTCAGCGCAGTATTCTCGCTTGATATGGACGTTATAAAGATAGACAAAAGCCTTTTGTGGAACTCAAAAAAGAACGAGCGCGGCATGATTATACTAGAGAACACTATCCGCATGATTCAGCTTATGAGAAAGAAGATTCTCGTTGAAGGCGTTGAAACAAGTGCTCAGTTAGAGCTTCTCAAATGCCTTAATGTAAACTATCTTCAGGGCTTCTACTTCTCAAAGCCGCTCCCAAAAGCCACCTTTGTGGAACTTATAAGCACCGGCAAGCCGGCATAAAGAAAGCTAAAACACATTAGCACTTGCAGTTGTATTACATCAGGGCGTCAGAGATCTTTTCTGCAACCTGTTCATTTGCAGAAGCATTTGTGTCAATTTCATCAATTGCGTTGCGGATATTGGCAAGAAGCCCTTCAAGAGTGCTGACTTTCACTTTGAGCTGCTCTGTGCCGTTAGAAATGTTCTGCAAAACCGAATTCTGGCGGATAATCTCTTCTGCAACACCCTCTGCAAGGCGTGTGTTTTCAGACGAATCATCAACAATATGAGTTATAGCCTGCATTACGTCTTGAGTTCCGGCATCAATTTCAGAAATGCCTGCAAGAATTTCTTCCATAACATGGATTGTATTCCGAAGCTCTTGTGTTGTTGTCTTTGTATATTCAGAGAAAGAAGTTACAGATTCGGTTGTAGTGTTTACAATTTCTTCGTTTGAGCTTAGCGTTTCTGAAATCTTCTGCGCATTTTTTGAAGTTTCCTCAGAAAGTTTTCTGATTTCCTGCGCAATTACAGAAAAGCCCTTGCCGAGAGTGCCTGCGTGGGCAGCTTCAATAGAAGCGTTCATTGCAAGCAGACCTGTCTGCGAAGCAATCTGGTTTACCGCATCAACAAAAGCTGAAACTTTAACCGAAGATTCCTTTACAAGCCCGACATCATCAACAAGACGCTGCAAAAGAAGCATCTGCGAATCAAGATTATGCACAAGTTTGTCCATTCCGGCTCTTTGCTGTGTAGCAATATCGCTAATATTGGTAAGACTAGCAGACATTTGGGTAAGTGCGGCAGAGGTTCGGGTGATTTCCATGCTCTGCTCATGCACACCAGTTTTCATTTTTCCCGCTTTGTCGTTGATTTGTACACTTGCGTCTTTTACAGATACAGCCTCTGAACTTAGCGAAACAGTTTCCTGGTTTATGTAGGCATAAAGTTTGTCTATTTCTTCTACACTTTCTGCGGCTTTTTCTGTAGAAGCAGAAAGCAGCTTGCCGATGTTAAGACCTTCTTTTGTCTCATTGATTACAGCGGAAATTTTTTCATAAGCCGCAGAGGTTTGTTTTTCGTTTTCAATAGCGCGGCTTACAACCTTTCTTGTAAATCTGTCATAAAGCAGAATACATATATTTGTGGTAAAAATGCCGAGCGAGCAGATAATTATGTTCATCATTGCAGCCTGAAAGCCGGTTTCGTAAAGCGGCCCGTAAATCAATAAATTTGCGGCTACCCAAAGTGCAAGAGAAAACAAAAAGAAACTGTACATCTGCTTGCGGCGCAGCGAAATTACAAAATTGCACACTGACATTACGGCTATAAAGCAAGAGTCGCGGTAGGGCAGAAAATTTGTATTCTTAAAAGGCGCGCCAAAGCAAACAACAGCCGTAAGAATGGCAATGGCAGCGGTAGTAATCCACGCACCTCTGTGAACGTGTCCTTTTTTTATCATCATAGTGGAAGTGGTAAAAAACGCAGAAAGCACAACACCGCCGGCACCTATTACAGGCAGCTTAAAAAGAAAAAGCACAATTCCAAAAATTGTGAACAAAACAGTAAAAATAAGATTAGAGCCTGTAACAAGAGAAAGTTGTTCCTGTTCGCGCACAGGAAGTGAATCGAAAATATCTTCAGGCGGATAAAATTTTTGATTGAAGTTTGCTGAAGCCATAAAAACCCCTTGAAACTAAAATTGATGTGCCGATAAAAATCTCCAAAATCTTTAATCCTAGAGATGCCCTATATTAAAGGTTTTTTATGGTATTTGTAAAGGGCAAAAAGCTACCGTAATTTTATTCTTACGTAAAAGCCGCTTTCTTCTTTGTGATGAATGACGCCGCCGTTTTTAAGCATTACGCGCAGACTTGCCGGGTTGTCAAGATTGCAGTGAAGATATAATTCATTTTCTGGTATAATTTTACGCGCTTCTTCGATTAAAAGGCGGAGACCTTCTGTGCAATAGCCGCGCCCTCTGTATTCTTTTTTGATGAACTGACCGACATGGCCGCTTCCGTTTTCTAAAGAGGGAACAAGATAATGCCGTAAACGGAATTCGCCCACAATCTAGTGAAAGGCGCGGTCTTTTTGGCCTTCATCACTCCAAAGCAAATAGAACGTTTCGGGCACAAAGTTTTCCGGCAAGTTTTTACCTTGAGACCAGCAGATCATCCGGGGCAGAACCACAGACTTGAACATTTCAAACGAAATGCCTGAAAAATCATTAATGAAGCCGTTCTCGTCAGTCGGTGCTTCTACCACAAAGCGGTGTTCTTTTTCTATGTCATCAAAATTTGCCGGTTTCAGATAAAGCATTTTGGCTCCTATAAACGCAATATAACAGTTCAGCCGTAGTTTAGCAACGCGCCCGAAAGCAAGTGCCGCAAGCTTTATATAAAGCCCCGGCGGGCGGCTTCTTCTATCAGTTTGGGCTGAATCAACGGGTACGTCCAGTTAGATGGAAGAGTGTCGGACAAAAAGACTTTTTCCATTTCGCTGTGCAGTTCTTTTTCAAACTTAGTAATTTCAGCAAAATAAAGCATACCGAACATTTCTCCGCCGGTGTTATTCACCCTGTTTCTGCCGGTTACGGAATAGACGCAGACAGGCTTGATTGAAAATTCGAGTGCGCCGGTTTCTTCCATAAGTTCTCTTTTGGCAGTTTCTTCAATTGATTCGCCGCTTTCTCTGTGGCCGCCGGGCACTTCAAAAGTGTCGCGCTCTTTATGCTTGCAGAACACCCACTTTCCGTCTGACTTTGAGATTATAACCGCAAATTTTAAAAGCGAATCGTCTGCTGTGTCATAGAATTTAACTTCAATTTCAGCCTTAGGTTGCTTTACACAGTGTTTCTGAAAAAGAAACTGATAAAACTTTATGATGTTTCCCACTAAAACGGCGGCAATGATGCTGCCTTCCCGTACGCCTTTTAGTTCATGCAGGAAAACAAGGCATATAACCGCAGAAGCTGCAATATAGAAAATATCAAAGAAAATCTTGATGTTCTCATAACGTCTGCCGGTAACTGTGCTTATAGCGCGGTTCATGGCCTCGCCCGGCAGCATGGCGACATTTCCTTTTAGCTGAATCCATATTCCAAAGGCAAGAATAACACAGCCGAGGAACATGTAGAAAAGCTGCCAGCCGTAATTCTTTACTTCTAAAGATTTTATCAAAAAACATGAGAGATTTGTCAGATAGCCGTACACAAAAGCCAGCACAGTCTGAATAGCAATCTCTACCGGCTTGCATTTTTTGCGGAGCAGCGCGACCTGTACCGAAATCTGGATAACGCTCAAAACATTCAGCCAGCCGCCAAAAGACAAAGCCCCAAAAACCAGAGAAAGCGAATACGGCAGCGATGCCACAGGCGATGTTCCAAGCCCTGCCTTTGTAGAGAATGCCACGCCCATCGAAGCAATAAACAGCCCGGTTAAAAAAAGCGCGTACCGGAATATAATGTCTGACGCAGGTTTTCCCACAGAGTTTTTGTCTGTCATTGTTTCAGTTCCGCAATAATTGGCTCAATGTATTTTTTGTCAGAAATGTCATAAGAATGAGAAATCATCTCTGCCATTTTCTTTTCGTCTTCTGTTATGTCTTTTTTGGCAAGAATGGTCTTAACAAACATTTTCATTGCAAGCTTTGACGGAAGCGACATTTTTTCGTAGTTAAAGCCGCCCGGACAATAGAATGACTTTACGCTGTTCCAAACTTCGTCTGAAAAAACTCTTTCCATTGCAACAGGAATGTCGGGGCTTTCGGCTGGGCTTCCGCCGACAACAAAAACAATAAGCTTTTTGCCGGCAGCAGCAAGCGCCGGAACCTGATTCTTAAACCATGCAAGCTTTGTTACTCCGCCAGCCATGCACCAGCCGCCGAACACGACAGCGTCATATTCGGCAAGGTTTTTCTTTGAAGCTTCTTTAAGTTCTGTACACTCACAGCTTAGAGCTTCGCTGATCCATTCAGCGTATCTTTTGGTAAATCCAGTCTTGCTGTTGTAGATTACGATTGTCTTCATTTGTCATACTCCTTAATCAGGTTTTTTTCCATTCTGGAAATTATTCTATATACATTCCGGATTTCTTCATCAGAAATGCCGTCATACAGTAGCCGCATAAATTCTCTTTCTTTTTGCGTATACTTTTTTGCAAGCTCTCTTGTCTTTTGTGTCAGATAAATCCGCTGCTTGCGCCTGTCGTTTTCGTCCGGCTCAAAGACTATCATCTCTTTTTTTGCAAGGCCGTTCAGAATTTCTTTCACATTCTGGCGCGAGCAGCCCATTGTTTCCGCAAGTTCATTGGCGGTGGGCGCATTGTCAGCGTAAAGGTTCATGCACGCCAAAAGAAAAAACTGCTTGCATGTGATTTCATCATAAAAGGCGTCGCCTGCTGCCTGAAGCCGGTTCATAAACGCAAACATCAGCCCGAACAGCCCATTCTGCGGCGGCATAATCTCTAAAATCTGGTCATTCGTTATGCTCATATATGCAATATATTGCACAATTTCATTCTTGTCAAATATTAAATGAACATGCTAACATAAAATTATGTTCCGTATCGCGATTTGCGAAGATGAAAAATATGTACTCGATTTTGAAAGTTCTCTTGTAAAGCAGTGGGCTGACGGACCTTTGTGCGGCGGTGCGCTTGAGCTTGATACCTATATTTCTGCTGAACAATTCCTTTTTGAAAGCGAAGACAAAGCCCCGTATGATGTGCTGATTTTTGACATTCAGATGAAAAACATGAACGGCATGGAACTTGCAAAAACACTCAGACGGCGCGGCTGTGATTCTGTGATTATTTTTGTGACAGGCGTTCCAGATTATGCAATTGAAGGCTACGAGGTCGGTGCTGTCCGCTATATTCTGAAGCCGTTGAAAAGCGAAGTGTTTTTTGCCCTGCTTGATTCTGTTTATCAGCAGTGCCAGAAAAAAGCTGATGATTTTTTTGTGCTTTCTCAAGGGGCAGATATGGAACGCATTTCTTTTGAGAAAATTGTCTATTTTGAAGCCCGCGGACATTATGTCTTTATAAAGGGTACAGATTTTGAGCGTGAATGGAAAAGCTCATTTGCTGATGTTACGGACTCTGTAAATAAGACCGCCGCTCATTTTTTCTGTCTCAGGCGCGGGCTTCTTGTGAATCTTGAGCATGTTGCACGCATAACACGCACTGACTGCGTTCTTGATAACGGCGAGACACTTCCTGTTGCAAGAGGTGTGTACAAAGAATTGAACGAAAGCTTTATAGAATTTTTCAAAGGCGGTATCAAAGGCTGATGAATGAATTAGTAAAGTATTTTTTGATTTGTACAGCCGCTGCCTTAGTTTCTGCTGTTTGTACTGTGCTTGTTCTAAAAAAGCGCAATGAAAGGCAGCTTGAAGATTTTCAGGATTCGGTTCTTAAAAAGCAGAGAGACGAGGTTCAGAATATCTACCAGACAATGCGTGCATGGCGCCACGATTATCACAATCATATTCAGTCTGTTAAGGCGCTGCTTTCAATGGGCAGGCAGGCAGAATTATCTGAATATTTAGACAATCTTGAAAAAGACTTGGACAGCATTGATATTGCAATCCGCACCGGCAATGTAGGACTGGACGCAATTTTGAGCAGCAAAGTTTCGATAGCGCGCAAAAACAATATAGAAGTGAATTGTACCGCCAAAGTGCCGCAAAACTTAAAGATTACAGATGTGCATCTCTCTGCAATTGTTGGAAATCTTATGGACAATGCAATTGAAGCGTGTGAAAAAATGCGCTGCGGTGCAAATTGCGCAGATTCGGAGAAAGCTGTTCCCAGGTTTATCCGCGTGTACATAGGACTTTTTAAGAGCCAGCTTTATATTTCTGTGACTAATTCCACTAAAGAGACAAAGCGCCGCCGCGTAACAGAGCTGGTAACAAGCAAGCTTGGCGAGCACGGCTTCGGGCTCCGCCGCATTGACAAAATTGTTGAACACTATGACGGATA
Organism: Spirochaetaceae bacterium; assembly: GCA_017614995.1. Lineage (GTDB taxonomy): Bacteria > Spirochaetota > Spirochaetia > Treponematales > Treponemataceae > UBA1240. Next base: position 4,153 of record JAGAAX010000024.1, on the reverse strand, counting down.
TGTAAACCGCAAAAACGAGCCGGGTGTGTTCGCGACAGAAGTTCTGCTGCCGCTTTAAGTAGCGTGTGTCATGTTGAAACAAGTTCAGCATGACGGCTTTTTTATGACGCTGCTTACTACAGTTCGCGTCCTTTTTTTTGCATTTCGTGCACATTTTAATCAGATAATCAATTCTCATTATATATTTCAGGCATCTTAAAAACAGAGGTCGTTGATGAAGATTAAGAAAAAAGAAAAGAAAAAGCAGAATAGCTTAATCAAGAATATCTGCATTGTTTATTCGGCGATGTTCAAAAGATACCGCTCGGCACCGTGGCTTGTGGCTTTGTATATTGCGGTGTCAGTTGCAATGCCGTTTCTTACAACTCTTACACCGTCTCTTGCTATAGCTGGAATTACAAGCGGCAGCATAAAAACTTTTTTGATTTACAGTACGGCGGCGGTTACGGCTTTTTGTGTGCTTTCAGCTTTAAAGGGCTTTTGCAACGCAAAAATGATGAGCAAGCACACTTATACCAGAATCGGTGTCTTTATGATGAACTTTTTCAAAAAGACCATACTCACTGATTATCTGAATATTGAACCGCAGCCAAAGCAGAAGCTTATGGGAAAAGCTGTAAACGCTGTTAATTCAGACTATGAAGGTGCGCAGAATCTTTCCCGGCTTGGGCTTGAAATGATTATTATTCTTTTTGGAATAACAATTTACGGGACAGCTATTTTCATGCTCGACTGGAAAATTCTTCTTGTTATGCTCGGCATGTTTATAGCTGACATTCTTTTGAGGAATCATGCGATAAAATTCGGAGACGACCACCGCGAGGACTTTACCGAAGTTTACCGCAAAATCAATTATCTTGAAAAAAACAGCCTCAGCGTTAGCGCTGGAAAGGATATTAGAATTTATCAGATGAAAGACTGGTTTCATCAAAAATTTGATAGTCTGATTAAGGCAAGCAATTGTTTCCGCTGGAAATATCAGCTTAACTGGTACTGGCCGACTGTTTCCGATACGTTCTTCAATTCTTTGCGCGATATCCTCGCTTATTCGCTTTTGATAAGGCAGGTTTTAATAGGGCAGATAAGCATTGCAGAATTTACGCTTTATATTGGAATTGTTTCCGGTTTTTGTGAATGGATTTATTCTGTTTCGGAAAATATGGCTTATCTTAAGGAATCAAGCCACAATTTTAATGCTTATAACGAGTTTATGGCGCAGAAGGATTTCTTTGAACATACGGAAAATGTCATTCCCGCGCTTGACGCGGGAATCTGTACAACGCAGACCTTCGCAGATTGTCGGGTCGAGCCCGACAATGACAATTCTGCTGCCGTGTCGGACAATGGCGCCTCTGTCATTCCCGTGCTTGACACGGGAATCTTACCGCCGGAAATTGAGTTCTGCAATGTAGGCTTTACTTATGAAGGCGGTGACAAGCCTGTTTTGAAAAACCTCAACTTCAAAATTAAGGCTGGCGAGAAAATTGCGCTTGTAGGAAACAACGGAGCAGGTAAGACAACAATCGTAAAGCTTTTGTGCGGTCTTTATCCGCCGACTGAAGGTGAAATTCTCGTAGACGGAAAAACAATCGGTGAAATCGGCATTGATAAATATCAGGACAAAATCAGCGTGCTCTTTCAGGACACAACTCCGATTGCTTTTTCTATTGCGGAAAATGTCTGCGGCTGCGACTTAAATCATATTGATAAAGCCCGGCTCAAAGAAAGCCTTGAAAAAGCCGGAATTGCCAAAAAAATTGAATCTCTTCCTAAAAAAGAGAATTCTTATATTACGCAGACGCTTGATGATGAAGGCATTATGCTTTCTGGCGGTGAGACGCAGAAGCTGCTGCTTGCAAAGGCAATGTACAAAAACGGGCCGTTCCTTATTCTTGATGAACCGACATCGGCGCTTGACCCGCTTGCAGAAAGCAAGATTTACGAAGAATACAACAGCATGGCAGAGAATAAGACTTCGCTCTTTATTTCTCACCGCCTGGCAAGTACAAAATTCTGCGACAGAATCATGTTCTTAGACGGCGGGCAGATTGTAGAAGTCGGCAGCCACGACGAGCTAATCAAGAAAGGCGGAAAATACCGCGAAATTTTCGACATTCAGAGTCATTATTATCAGGAGAATGCAAATGAAAACTAAAAAAGAAAAAGGCACTATAAAGAAAGTCGTATCGCTTGTACATAAACTTACACCCGGTTATCTTACGCTGCTTGTGATTATCAGAATTCTTGCGGCAACATTTCCGTTTGTCGGAATTGTGTTTTCAAGCATAATCCTTGACCAGCTTGTGCAAAAACAGGCTTTTGAACTCATAATGAAGAATGCACTCATAATGATAGCTGTCGGCAGCACTATTATGCTGACACGCTGGGGTCTTGAAGCTGCTAACTGGGTAAAAAAGATAGAGCTTTCGCACAAAATAAGCCAGATGATCTGCGAGAAAACCTTTGACATTGATTATGATGTTCTGGAAAAGCATGAAACCCTCGATATGATTAAAAAAGCCAAAGACGGAATGAACTCGTCAGGCAGCATCAGAAATTTCTGCGACAATCTTTCGAGCCTTATAGAAAAGGTTATCAGCATTATTTATTCTGCTGTAATTATTGCGACTCTTTTTATTCCAAAACTTTTTGGACCGCAGAAGGGCTTCGGCTTTTTCTTGAATCAGTGGTACAGCGCATTTATCATGCTTTTTGTAATGGTTCTGCATATTGTCGTTTCATATTTTGTCAACAAAAAGTCTGCCGCCCTTCAAATGAGGTTTTTTGAGCGCAATGTTTCATACAACCGGTATTTCACTTACTGGTTTAATCTGGTTTTTGATTATTCAATCGGAAAATATATTCGTCTTTACAAAATGCAGAAAGTTATACTTTCCCGCGTTCAGCAGACAAATGATACTCTGGAAAAGGAGTATAAAGACTGGTTAAATGAAAATCTTAAGATTACGCTTATTCCTATTCTGACGGAATTTGTGCTTCAGCTTACTTCGTATGCTTATGTCGGTTTAAAAGCTGTGTTCAATTTAATCAGCGTGGGCAGTTCTTTGAAATATGTTACTGCCTACAAAATACTTGTTGAATCAATTGCAAGCATTTCAGACACTTTTGTTCAGATGGACGTTCAGAGCAAGTATCTTTCGTTCTTCTATGATTATATGCAGATTGAAAACAAGCGCTACGAGGGAACAATTCCGACTGAAAAGCGCGACGACAATATTTTTGAAATTGAATTCCGCGATGTTTCGTTTAAGTATGATAACAGCGAAACTTACGCGCTCCGTCATGTAAACCAGAAAATTACGCTTGGAACTAAAAATGCTGTTGTGGGAAAAAACGGCGCCGGAAAAACTACGTTCATAAAGCTGCTGTGCCGCCTTTATGAGCCGACTGAAGGGCAGATTCTGCTCAATGGTGTTGATATCCGCTATTACGATTACAAAGACTATGCGAGACTCTTTTCGATTGTCTTTCAGGACTATAATCTGTTCAGTTTTCCGCTTGGTGAAAATGTTGCCGCCGCCGTTGAATACGATAAAGAACGTGTGCTTGAATGTATTGATAAAGCTGGATTTACAGACCGTCTGAATCGGCTTGAAAAAGGGTTGGAGACAAATCTCTATCAGTATAACGATGATAACGGTGTCGAGATTTCTGGCGGAGAAGCGCAGAAGCTTGCAATTGCGCGTGCACTTTATAAAGATGCGCCTTTTGTAATTCTTGATGAACCTACAAGTGCGCTTGACCCTGTTGCTGAATTTGAAATCTATCAGAACTTTGACAACATGGTAAAAGGCAAAACTTCGATTTATATTTCGCACAGAATGTCGAGCTGCCGTTTCTGCGACAATATCATCGTATTTGACGAAGGTAAAGTTGTAGAGCAGGGCAGCCATGAAAAGCTTATGGCGGGCGGCGGCTTGTACAGCCAGCTTTGGAATGCACAGGCGCAGTATTATGCCTAAGGGGTTTGCGAATTCTAGGTTATCGGGCTCAACCGGATAATCTGGAATTCTCCTATGTTTTTTGTCAAGAGCAAGTTAGATTAATTTTATCTCCAGCCCTCTTATTCACGCACCTAAAGCTTCTTCTGCAATTTTTGAAATCCGTCCATCTGATGGAATGAACTTTTTTG
>JAGAAX010000023.1 GCA_017614995.1 Spirochaetaceae bacterium | reverse complement strand
GGCGATGCCATTATGGCGATTTTCGGCGCGCCTGTGCAGTCTAAAAACAGTGCGGCAGACGCTTTTAACGCTGCCTTGGACATGCGGCGCGCTCTTGTCAGCTTAAACCGCGAATTCTTGGAACAGGGGCTTCCTGAAATCCGTTTTGGAATCGGCATACACACAGGGCCTGTCTTTGCGGGTACAATTGGTGCAGAAAACCGCATGGAATACACCGTAATCGGCGACACCGTAAATACTGCAAGCCGTCTTGAATCGCTGTGCAAGACATATAAAACAGACCTGCTTATATCTGCCGCCTCAGCTGAAAAAATCCGGGGCGCGGCTGATGCCGGTGATACAGGCGCGCAGGGTAGCGGTGCAAATGCCGCCGGCACATCACTTGTTTTTGTAGCCGATGCCGAAATCCGCGGCAAAGAAGAACCAATGCAGGTGTACACCGCATAAAAACTAAAGGGTGCAAAAAAAAAGCTGCCCAAAAAGGATGGACAGCTTTAAAGTAAAATTTGTCATTGTCGGGTTCAACCCGACAATCTTTCTATACTCGAAATTGAATCTTTTAGAAATCTGCGAGTTTTGGGGCGCGCGGGAACGGAATTACATCGCGGAGGTTGCCCATTCCTGTTACGTAGCGGATAAGGCGCTCAAAGCCCAAGCCGAAACCGGCGTGTGGCACTGTGCCGTACTTGCGCAAGTCAAGATACCACCAGTAGTCTTCAGGTTTCATGCCAAGCTCTTTAATGCGGTTTACAAGCTTGTCGTAGTCTGCCTCGCGCTCTGAACCGCCGATAAGTTCGCCGATGCCAGGTACAAGCACGTCTACGGCTCGTACAGTTTTTCCGTCCGGGTTAAGCTTCATATAGAAAGCCTTAATCTCTTTCGGATAGTCGTAAACCATTACAGGCTTCTTGAAAGTCTGTTCTGTAAGATAGCGTTCATGCTCAGTCTGAAGGTCACAGCCCCAGAAAGCCTTAAACTCAAACTTGTCGTTGTTCTTTTCAAGTTCTTTGATTGCGTCAGTGTAGCTTATGCGCACAAAGTCTGAATTGGCAACATGAGTCAAAGTTTCAATTAAGCCTTTCTGAATGCGGCTGTCAAAGAAAGCCATGTCTTCGGCACATTTTGTAAGAGCCCAGTTCAAAAGGTACTTTACAAATTCTTCAGCCAAATCCATGTCGTCCTCAAGCTCAAAGAAAGCCATTTCAGGCTCAATCATCCAGAATTCGGCAAGGTGTCTCGGTGTATTTGAGTTTTCAGCGCGGAATGTCGGGCCGAATGTGTACACGCGCGAAAGTGCGGTGGCGTAAGTTTCGGCTTCAAGCTGACCAGAAACCGTAAGGTTTGCAGCCTTTCCGAAAAAGTCCTTGCTGTAGTCTACAAGGTTTCCGGCTTTAGAAACATCCATGCCCTTTGCACCGGCTTTTACGCCTTCTTCAGCAATGCGCTTTAAGTCAAGCGTAGTAACCTGAAACATTTCTCCTGCGCCTTCGCAGTCGCTGCATGTAATAAGCGGCGCGTTAAAATACTGAAAGCCGCGCTCCTGAAAGAATGTGTGCACAGCAAAAGCAAGCTGGCTTCTCATTCGGGCAACTGCGCCAATCATGTTTGTGCGCGGGCGGAGGTGTGCAATTTCGCGCAAAAATTCAACAGAATGACCTTTTTTCTGAAGCGGATAATCTGAAGGTGATTCGCCTAAAACTTCGATTGTGTGAAGGGTAACTTCTACAGCCTGACCAGAAGCCGGAGACGGAATAATCGCTCCAGTAGCTTTGATAGACGCGCCTGTAGAAATCTTTTTTAAGGCTGCTTCTATATCATTAGAATTTGCATTTCCAGGATTATTACGGTCAAAAGTCAGCTGAACTGTGGCAAAGCAAGAGCCGTCGTTGACTTGAATAAAACAAAGGTTTTTTGAGTCACGCATTGTGCGTACCCAACCGCAAACTGTAACCGTCCTTCCGTCCGGTTCTGAAACGAGCAAATCTTTAATTAATTGAGTTTTCATAATTTGAATTAATATCACTTTTTAAGCATGTGTTCAAGCATGGCTTTGACATGAAGGAATAATATAGAAATTGCATCATGCAAGAACCTGCTCTCGTCGGATTCCGTCACGCAAAAAGGCTTCGGCACTTCGTGCCTGCAGAATTTTTTGCGCGCCAAAATCCGCCTACGCAGGTTCTTCCTTACATTACAATAGAAAGAGCCCTGTAAAAGATTTCCGCAAAAAATGTGAAAAAACATGATATAATTTGTTCTAGATAAGACAGCAACATAATGTCCAAAATGACTAAAGGCGAATATATTTCCATGAATAGTATTGGGGGAACAATAAAATGTCAGATACATTAATCCGAGATAATAAAAACTATGGCAGTGTTGGCGATTTCTTGAAAGATGTAATAAAAGAAGGTTCTGAACTTTCTGTTGTTTCTGCTTATTTTACGATTTTTGCATACTACGGATTACGTAAAAATCTTGATAAGATAAAATCAATGCGCTTTTTATTTGGCGAGCCTACCTTTATTGAAGGCATAAATACAGATACAAGAAGCTATAAAATCGAAGATGATTCCATAATAATTTCTCCTATTGAGAAATTCTCTCAAAAAACAATTGCTTCAAAGTGTGCAGAATGGATTAAAGAGAAAGTTGAAGTTAAATCAATCGTAAAACCTAATTTTTTGCATGGAAAAATGTATTATGCTGACCTTGATTCAAAAGGTTACCCAAAAGCAATTTCCGGCAGTTCAAACTTTACAACAAGTGGACTTGGATTAAAAAAAGAAGCAAATAATATTGAACTAAATCTTATTGTAGACAGCGACCGCCAGAAAGAAGAACTGAAAGGCTGGTTTGATTCAATATGGAATGACACTACAGGACTTGTTCAAGATGTAAAAGATGAAGTCTTAAAATATCTTGAAATGCTTTACAAAGAAAATGAACCAGAATTTGTCTATTTTAAAACGCTTTATTCTATTTTCAAAGATTATCTTGACGAGCAGAAAGACAACAAGCTTTTTGATGAAACCGCATTTAAAGATACTGCCATCTGGAATAAGCTTTATGAATTCCAAAAAGACGGTGTAAAAGGAGCGATAAATAAACTTTTAAAACATAACGGCTGTATTATTGCGGATTCAGTAGGTCTTGGAAAAACATTTGAAGCTCTTGCCGTAATAAAATACTTTGAATTAAAGAACTACCGTGTTCTTGTTCTTTGTCCTAAAAAGTTGAGCGATAACTGGACTGTATATCAAGCTGCAAAAAACAGTAAGCTTAATATTCTTGAAAAAGACCGCTTTCAATATACGGTTCTTTACCACACAGACATGGGGCGTGAAAACGGAAAATCTGGTGCAGATGGCATTGATTTTAAAACATTCAACTGGGCTGCCTATGACCTTGTTGTTATTGATGAAAGCCACAACTTTAAAGGCAACCCAATGGAAAAAGAAACTACAACAGGTGAAAAACACATGAACCGCGCAAAATGGCTCATGGAAAAAATCATTAAGTCCGGCTCAAAAACAAAAGTTCTTATGCTTTCAGCAACACCTGTAAATAATACGCTTAAAGACTTGCGTAACCAAATAAATCTTATCACAGAAGGTAATCAATCAGCTCTGTATGATACATCTGGAATTTCTGATATTGCCCAGACTCTTGAAACAGCACAAAAGCAGTTTAGTACATGGGCAGACCCGAAAAAAAATCCTGAACGTACAACAAAACAGTTGATGGAGAAACTTGATTCGTCATTCTTTAAATTGCTTGATGAACTTACAATTGCCCGTTCTCGCAAGCATATTATAAAATTTTATAATGAAGCAGATGTAGGAAAATTCCCGGAACGCAGAAAACCGATTCCTGTTTACTCTAAAATAGATACCGAAGATGAATTTCCCGAATATTCTGCAATAAATGCACAGATTTCAAACTATCAGCTTTCTATATTTAACCCTTCAAAATATATAAAAGATGAAAAAAAGGATTACTATGCAAAACTTGCAGGTTCTTCGGTTGATACTTTTATTCAAGATGACCGTGAAAAATCTCTGATTGGCATGATGAAGGTGGGCTATCTAAAAAGACTTGAAAGTTCAATTCACTCTTTTGCAATATCAATTGACCGCACTGTTAATCAAATAAAAGAGCTTCTAGATAAAATTGATGAGTATGAAAAACTGCCAGAAGATCAAAAAGCAAAATTCGCAACTCAGAATCAGATTGAACAGGACTTTGAAAATGATGAAGATTTTGCAGATAATGCAGATTCATCAGGAGATTTTGACAATGCCGATTTGTTTGTCGGCAAAAAACTCAAATTCAGTCTTGCGGACTTGAAGCTTGATGAATGGAAAAAAGATTTACGTTCAGACCGTTCGGCTATGATTATGATTCGTGATACGGCAAATAAGATTTCAGCCGAACGCGATGCAAAACTTGCGGATTTGAAAAAGCTTATAAAAGACAAAGTTGAGCATCCTATCAATCCGAACAATAAGAAAATTGTAATCTTTACAGCATTCTCAGATACAGCAGAATATCTTTATAAAGAAATTCAGCCTTGGGCAAAAAAAGAATTAGAACTAGAGTGCGGAATGGTCTGCGGTTCAAAAAGTTCTGCAACTTTTGGTGAAAATGACTTCAACATGATTCTCACCAATTTTGCGCCAAAAGCAAAACATAGAGATGAGCTTGGAGTTGATAAGTCAAAAGAGATTGACATTCTGATTGCGACAGACTGTATCAGCGAAGGACAAAACCTGCAAGATTGCGATTATCTTATAAATTATGATATTCACTGGAATCCGGTGCGCATTATTCAGCGATTTGGACGAATTGACCGTTTGGGCAGTACAAATACATCAATTCAGCTTGTAAATTTCTGGCCTACACAGGATTTAGACGATTACATCAATCTAAAAACCCGAGTAGAAAGCCGAATGGCTCTTGTAGATTTAACGGCAACAGCAGAAGATAATATTCTTAAAACCGATGAAGTAAAAGAGCTGATAGACGAAGATTTGAAATACCGTGACCAGCAGCTTAAACGCCTAAAAGACGAAGTGCTTGATTTGGAAGATATGGTTGATTCTATCTCTCTTACAGACTTTACTCTTGATGATTTCCGTGTTGAGCTTTCAAACTTTATAAAAGAAAATTCTGCAAAATTAGACAGTGTTCCTGACGGAATTTATGCGATTATTCCGTCTCCACAAAACACTGTACAACTATCAGAAAAAAACTTTGATGAAGCTGCAAAAAAAATTATTAAGCCTGGTGTTATTTACTGTCTCCGTCAAAAAAATGCAGATGAAGAATGCGAAAAAATAAATCCATTGAATCCGTACTTTTTAGTTTATATTTATGAAGACGGTTCAAAGATTTATAACTACACGAGCGCAAAATCAATTCTTGAAGTTTACAGGCTTTTGTGCTCCGGCGAAAAAGCTCCTTATGACAAGTTGTGTGAGCTTTTCAATACAGAAACAAACAGTGGCACTGATATGTCTAAATATTCCGCTCTGCTTGAAAAATCTGTAACTGAAATTACGTCAAGTTTCAAAAAGCGAAATGCGATGAAACTTACTACCAGTCGAAATGCAGTTCTTATAAAAAAGGATAAGCAGGCTTCAAATGTAGGCGATTTTGAGCTTGTTACATGGCTGATTATCAAATAGGAGAGAAAAATGGAAGAAACAAATAGCGAAATAATAATCTACAATACTGACGACGGCAAGGCTGATGTAAAGCTTTATTCGCGAGACGGCATAATCTGGATGAACCAGCAGCAGATGGCACTACTTTTTGACACCTCTAAGCAACTTATTAGCCACCACATAGCTAATATCTTGCAAGAAAAAGAATTACAAGAAAAATCAGTTGTCAAAGATTATTTGACAACTGCCTCTGACGGCAAGAATTATAATGTCACCTACTACGCGCTTCCAATGGTTTTAGCTGTCGGATTTCGTGTCCGAAGTGTTCGCGGAACTCAATTCAGAAAGTGGGCGAACAAAAACCTTACAGAGTTCTTGCAGAAAGGTTTTGTAATGGATGATGAACGCCTTAAAAATCCAGACGGTCGCCCAGATTACTTTGACGAGCTTCTTGAGCGAATCCGCGACATTCGTGCAAGCGAAAAACGCTTTTATCAGAAAGTCCGCGATTTGTTTGCTCTTTCTTCTGATTACGACGCATCAGACAAGGCAACGCAGATGTTTTTTGCGGCAACCCAAAACAAATTGATTTATGCAGTTACACACCAGACCGCAGCCGAACTCATTTTAGCTCGTGCCGACAGTTCCAAGCCGAACATGAACCTTACAAGCTGGAAAGGAAAAGTTGTCCGCAAACAGGATATTTACACAAGCAAAAATTATCTTACAGAAGATGAAATTGATTCATTAAACCGAATTGTAACAATCTTTTTGGAAAGTGCAGAGTTGCGTGCAAAAATGCGGAAAGATTTGACTATGCATTACTGGGAAGAAAATGTAGACAAACTCATAACAGACCATGATTTGCCGTTGCTGGAAGATAAAGGGCATCGTTCTAACAAGCAAATGGAATCAGAAGTTGAGAAAATCTATATTGAATTCGACAAACGCCGTAAAGCTTATGAAGCACAGAAAGCCGATAAGCAGGATGAAGAAGAAATGGATACAGAAATGAAACTGCTTGATAATGCAGAAACTAAAATTAAACTTGCAAAGAAAAATTAAGCAGAGTGGGGAAAACTAAAATGGTAAAGAATACTGATGAAAAATTGAATATTCAGGAAGCAATTAAAGCATTTGCAAAAGATGATATTTCAAAAGCCGGAATAAATCTTTTTGCTACGCTCGGCTACAACACAAGCCTACAAGCGCCTCTTGATAACAAGGCTTTTGCCGAATTTAACGAGCTTTATGTACAAAGTTCTCCATATTCTGAGCGGTTCAGCGAAGAACGCGCCAATGTGCATGACTGGAAATCAATCGACATACTCTTTCAGCTAATTGATGAATCATTTACAGGTCAAGGTCAGCTTTTTGATTCAAAGCTGAATCCTTATGAAAAGCAGTCGTATCTTTGTTTTGCTGTAGAGCTCACTAAAGATGAATACACAAAGACACAGATTTCCACCATTACGCGCGAAGTCAACAAGCTCTTTGCAATTCCTATTCTTGTAATTTTCAAATATGGAGAATGTATAACACTTGCCGTTATCAACCGCCGTGTAAATAAAAAAGACAATGACCGTGATGTTCTTGAAAAAGTTACCCTTATAAAAGATATCTCCGTATCAAAACCACACAGAGCGCATATCGAAATCTTAGCAGATATGTCTCTCGACAAACTGAACAGCACTTATGACATTCACAATTTTGAAGCTCTTCATAAAGCATGGACAGAAGTTCTCGACACCCAGACCCTTAACAAACGCTTTTACACCGAACTTTCAAACTGGTATTTCTGGGCAATCAAAACCGTTGTTTATCCAGGTTACGAAAACGAATCTGAACGCGGCGGTCTTTTCACCAAAGAAGACAAACTTCGTGAGCACAACGCAAAGAATCTAATCAGACTTTTAACACGCCTTTTGTTTGTGTGGTTTATAAAAGAAAAAGACCTTATACCAGAAGAATTGTTTGATGAAAATAAAATCACTGGAATCATAAACGGCTTTTTCCCTGAGTTTAACAAAAAAGAGAATTATCATGATCCTATTGATTCAAGCATTTATTATAAATCAATTTTGCAAAACCTCTTTTTTGCAAGTCTGAATGCCGAGCAAGGCAACCGCGCTTTCCGTATAGACGGACAGAATCAAAACGCCACAAGCCTTATGCGCTACAAACGCTATCATAAAAATCCTGATGATTTTATAAAGCTTATAGAATCAAAAGTTCCGTTTATGAACGGTGGACTTTTTGAATGTCTTGACCATCAGGATGATGAGCTTAAAGGCAAAAGAGGCGGAGCATTAATTAATTATGAAGACGGATTCAGCGACCGCAACGACAATGAACTTTTTGTACCTGACTATATTTTCTTTGGCAAAGATGTAAAAGTTGACCTTAGTACCGAATACGACGACAAAAAGAAAAAGGACGTAACAGTAAACGGAATTATAAATATCCTGCAAAAATATAAGTTTACTATTGCAGAGAATACACCTGTTGAAGAAGATATTGCTCTTGACCCGGAATTATTAGGCCGCGTTTTTGAAAACCTTCTTGCAAGTTATAACCCTGAGACTAAAACCAATGCACGTAAACAAACAGGCAGCTTCTACACTCCACGTCCGATTGTTGAATACATGGTTGACGAAAGCTTGAAGGCATATTTAAAAACAAAGATTGCTTCGACTACGCTCAGCAACCGAATCAAACAAAACTGTTCCCTGAGCGAAGTCGAAGGGAACACCCTCGACCAAAAACTTGATGACCTTATTGCCTATAACGAAATTGAACCTGAGTTTACAGAAGAAGAACGTTTTCAGATTTTGCGCTATATCGACGAATGTAAAATTCTTGACCCGGCTTGTGGTTCTGGTGCATTTCCAATGGGAATCTTGCAGAAGATGGTCTATGTTATTCATAAGCTTGACCCGCAGAACGATAATTGGAGACAGATTCAGATTCAAAAAATATCGAATGACGGAAAACTTTCTGCAAAAGAAAAGAACGAGCTTCAAAAAGAAATACTTAGTGTATTTGATGACAACGAGCTTGACTATGCAAGAAAGCTCTATCTTATAGAAAACTGTATTCACGGAATTGACATTCAGCCAATTGCAACCCAGATAAGCCGCCTTAGATTCTTTATCTCTCTTATTGTTGACCAGAAAGTAGATTCAAATAAACCGAACTTTGGAATCCGTCCGCTTCCAAACCTTGAAAACCGTTTTGTTACAGCAAACAGTTTGATTGGATTGAATGATGAAACGGCATATTTGAGTTCAAAAGAGATTGATAACTTAATGCTTACTTTACAGAAAGTTCGTCATGATTTGTTTAAAGCAAAAACACCAAAACATAAGTTTGAACTTCGTCAGGAAGATAAACGAATAAGAGATGAACTTGAACAGGAACTCCTAAAACTTGGTTTTGGAAAAGAAAATGCCAAACTGATTTCTACTTGGGATCCTTACGACAAGAACCGAAGTGCAGAATTCTTTGATGCAGAATGGATGTTCGGAATTAAGGATGGATTTGATGTTGTGATTGGGAATCCTCCGTATAAATTATGCCAACCTTCAAATACTAATGAAGATTACCTTAATTATATTAAAAATAATTTTGAAGTTGCTAGCTATAAAATTGATTTATTCCATTTATTCTTTGAGAAAGGAATTAATTCTTTAAAACAAAATGGTGTGTTAAGTTATATTACTCCAAATACTTATTTGACAAATAAGTATATAAAGCCTTTACGAAAATTTATTTTGGATAAATGTGAGATTCATAAAATAATTAATCATGACAAGGTATTTGATTCTGCCTCTGTTGATACCGCAACGATAGTTTTATCAAAAAGAACCTCAACTAATAATACTATTGATATTCTCTCAAGTTCAGATTTTATATTCACACATTTGTGTGAAAAAAAACAGTCAGATTGGAAAAAAGATAAAGAATATATCTTTAATATAAATACACAAGAATCATGTAAGGATATTGATAGTATATCTTTGGGAGAAATATGTAATACTTATTTTGGTATACAAGCATTTGATAGAAAATCTTCTATTTCTGAGAAAAAAGTTAATAAAGACTATTTACCATTTATCGATGGTGCAGATATTCAACCCTATGAATTTGCCTTACCAAAAATTTTCTTTAATTATATTCCTAAAAATATAAAAAGTGGTGGAGATTGGAGTGTATATTCAAAAGACCGTATTGTTATTAGACAAATAGGAATAGTTCCTATTGTAGGTCTTTGTGAAAAAAATATTTTAGGTTCAAATACTCTCTATAGTGTTTATCCGAAAATTTCTGGTTATGACTTAAAATATCTTTTAGCTTGCTTAAATTCAGCGTTCATAAAGAACTATTGGAAATCGAAATACTCGGATAATAAAGCTACATTTCCAAAAATAAAAGGTTTTCAATTAAAGGAATTACCTATTCCTCCTGCTGCCCCAGAACAGCAAAAACCTATCATCGACTTAGTAGAGCAAATTCTCGCCACAAAAAAAGCCGACAGCACCGCCGACACAACTGTGCTTGAAAACAAAATAGACGAGCTTGTCTACAAACTCTACGGACTCACAGAAGAAGAAATCGCTGTTGTGGAGGGAAAATAGAAAGATGTCAATATTAAAAGATAGATTGCAACAACAAACATGCGGTGATGATACATTTTTATATCATTATACATCTCTTGCCTCTGCTTGTAAGATTATTGAGAATAATACGCTTAAATTAAGTAATTTAGTAAATACAAATGATCCTCTTGAATTTTTATCTGGTGAGCCTTCAGGTTTTTCAGCATGGGGTGACATAGATTATAAAAAGGTTTTTAGAGAACTTACAATTTCAAAGAAAAACCGAATAAACTTTGTCCGCATGATTTGTTTTTGCAAAGACATGTTCTGTTCAAATGATGACTGGCAAAATGAAAAAGCTCAAGATTTTGCAGACAACCTATTATTTAAAGGTTGGGCAAGAAGCCGAATGTGGGCACAGTATGCAGATAATCATTCAGGCGTATGTCTTGTTTTTGACAAGGCTGAATTTCAAAAACTTTTTAATGCGTTAGCTGGCAAAGATATTGAAGTTATACCAGATAGGAAAATAGATTATACTAATTACCTTACTGAATTAGAAACTTCAATGTCGAATATAAATACAAGCAGATCAACTTTAAGCGATTATTCGGATTTCTATCTAGGAGATGATAATAAAAAGTATCTTTTCCAAAAGTGTCAGGATTACAGAGATGAAAATGAGTATCGCTTTTGCTTGATAAATCGTTCCTTGAGGTCTCCAGATGAAGCAATGTTTGTAAATTATGGTTCAAGCTTAAAGGCTGTCATTCTGGGGCAGCGATTTAGTTATTCATTAAAAATTCAAGTACCAGATGGAATTGAGCAGTTTAGGATTCGGTGGAATTATGGTAGACCGAGCTTGTGGTAATATATGAGATTCAACAGGTTATGACAAAACGCTATTGAGGAGGGGGAAGTAAGAAATGGAAAACTGGCAAAATATTGTTAATTCTATCAGTATAGAAATTAATTTGGCATCTGATGAAAAAAACGAAGAAATCCTTCAAACTGTTGTGGATAAAATAAATCAGTTGTTTTTAGATGAACAACTTGAGTTGCAGGCAAAAGTGTATCTTTATTACGACTTAGGAAATGCTTTTTCCGCATTGGACAGTTTGAGAAATCATAAGGATAAAATATGGATATATAATAATATAGAACACATAAATGCAATAAAAGCATATAGAAACTGTATAAAATTACATGAATATTGTTTTAACAATGAATTATTAAAAACAATACTTGTGCAAAGTTATACTAACTTGGGAAATATGTTTTCGGAATCTGGAAGGATTATTTATGCAATAAATTCTTGGCAGAAAGCTCTGGGTATATCTCCAAATTTTGGAATGGCACAAGGAAACTTAGGGGTTGGGGTAGTAGAATATGCAAAAAGCCTATACGACAATAATCACGCATTTTTGCTATCAAAGAAAGCATATGATAATCTAAATAAATCGATAGAGTCGCGTGATGTATATGCTGAAGCAAAATCGCAGTTTATATCTTATAAAGAACTGTTAGAATCTTGTTTCTCTGCTGAATCTCTGAATGCCGAAGTCGAATTTCAGAATTATTTTGAAGGCATTTCACAACAGGAAAAACAATATATGGAATGGTCTTTGAAGAATTCCTTATTTTTAAATCCACTAAATGATATTTATTATGATACTTTTGTTGCTCACGATATAATTCATTTACCGACTATAACAACTTCAAAGTATGAGCCTCCTAAGTATCATGGTCTTTTTAATGAAATAAAACAACAATATGTCTCTGCTCGTTATATGTATTATTTGTATTTGCAAAACAAAGATGGTTATGAGAAAGACTTGTCTGATAAGGGCAATTTATTAATAGACACTTTGGATTATCCTTTATATGGTTACAAATACGAATTAATACGAACTTCATATAAGAATCTATATTCAATACTTGATAAAATTGCTTTCTTTATAAATGATTATTTTAAACTTACTCACGATGAAAGAACTATATCATTTAATACAATATGGTATGAGCAAAAACAAAAAAACAAAGCTGGTATAAAAACAAAAATAGAAAACTTAACAAATAATCCTCTACGAGGTTTATATTATTTAAGTAAAGATTTTTACTCTTATGATTTGGAATATCTTGCTGTAACTGATTCAGATTCTCTAGAATTAGCAAAACTACGAAATTGCTTAGAGCATCGATATGTAAAAATTATACAGTATAAAATAAATCCAATCGAAAAAGAGCGATATGACAGTTTAGCATATCAAATAACAATTGATGAGTTTGAGAAAAAAACAGAAAAACTAATGTCTTATGTTCGTGAGGCAATAATTTATCTATCTCTTGCAATTCATGTAAATGAAGAGAAAAATTCCTCAAAAAATGGAAAAACTATTCCTATTATTATGGAGAGCATATAATGTCCGAATCCCAGCTAATCGAATACAAAGAATCATGGCGTGATGAATATCTCAAATGGATTTGCGGCTTCGCGAATGCGCAGGGCGGAACGCTTTATATCGGCAGGCGTGATGACGGTTCTGTCTGTGGAGTTTCTGATTCAAAGAAGTTGATGGAAGATATTCCAAATAAAGTTCGAGACGCTCTTGGGCTTATTGTTGATGTTGACTTACTGAATGAGAACGGGCTTGATGTTATCAAAATTACTGTTGAAGAAAATCCTTATCCTGTGAACTACAAGGGTGAGTATCACTATAGAACCGGAAGTACAAAGCAGCTTTTGCAAGGTTCGGCATTGACCAATTTTCTTTTGCGGAAAACGGGCAAAAATTGGGATTCTGTTCCACTTGAAAACGTTAGTGTTGAAGATTTGGATAAAGAAAGCTTTGATATTTTTCACCGCGAAGCAATCAGAAGCGGACGTATGAGCAAAGATGATTTGAAGCTTTCAACTCTTGAACTGCTTGAAAAACTGAATCTTTTAGACGGAACAATGCTGAAACGCGCTGCTGTTTTGTTGTTCCACCGTAATCCAGAAAAATGGATAACAGGCTCTTTTGTGAAAATCGGCTTCTTTGAAAATGACGCGGATTTGCGCTATCAGGACGAAGTTCATGGTTCTCTCATGATTCAGGCTGACAGGGTAATCGACTTGCTTTATACAAAATACCTGACTGCTCAAATTTCCTATGACAACATTACAAGAATTGAGCATTACCCTTTTCCAAAAGACGCTGTGCGGGAAGCTGTATTCAATGCGCTTATTCATCAGGATTTTTCTGTCGGCGTGCCGGTTCAAATCAGCGTGTACAAAGATAAGCTTTATATCAGCAATGACTGTGTTTTTCCTGCAAACTGGACGGCTGACACTTTAATGCAGAAACACCGTTCTTTGCCACATAATCCAGATATTGCAAACACATTCTTCCGCGCCGGTTTTATTGAAAGCTGGGGGCGTGGCATAGAAAAGATTTGCCGGCTTTGTAAGGAATACGGAATCTCTGAGCCTGAATACACTGTGCACCCTAATGACATTATGATGATGTTTAAGGCAAATGAGCCTGTAAATGACACTGTAACAAATGAAAGTACAGTGAAAAGTACAGTGAAAAGTACAGTGAAAAGTACAGTGAAAATCTTGGAACTTGTAAAAGAAAATCCGAATATCACCCGCCAAGAGATGGCAGATAAGCTTGGTCTTTCTATTGAAGGTATTGATAAAAATATAAAGAAACTGAAACAATCTGGAAAACTTTTACGTATAGGCGGAGACAAAGGTGGTCACTGGGAAATTATTGAGAAACCTTAAGAGCGTATCCACTTGGCGGCTTCGGCTTGCCAGGTGACTAGATTTCCGCCTGTGTTTCCGTCTGCCACATTAATAGAAAAAACTGCAAGCTGAAAAACCTTGAGAGGAATCGCTTCGCTTTTGATTTGCACATCATTTTCAAGCTGAAGCGGAAGAGAAGGTGCGCTTTTTGAGGCGCGTGCCTTAATTTCTGCTGAACCGTACAATAATTCGCCGCTCTTATATAAAAAACTGCCAACTTTGAATGTTTCTTCCGATAATTTTATAGAGATTTCATCATTAAGATTTCTAAAAGCTCTAAAATGCGCAATCTTTAATGGAGAAAATTCTGGAACAGAGGGCAAAGACTGAAAAAGCTCTGAATATTTGGATAAAATCAAGCTGTTCGGAGTTTCGGCTTCTGTTTTTTCAAGAATGCACAAAAAAGGCGCGGCTTTTATAATGTCTGCTCTGCGGCAGAATTCATTCTGCTCTAGGTGAAGTTTGGTCTGAATGTTCCCATGAGGAAGCAGGGCTGCAATCTTGAATGTTTTCATCTGATGAAATATGCTCTTTTTTCATGATTTTTTAAAGAGGTTTTTATGAAATTATTAAAAATGTCCGTTTTATTCCTTTGTACTGTGCTCTGCTTTTCATGCACCAAAAAAACAGCGAGCATTCTTTCTGCACAGGCTGACACCGCAAAAATACCTCTTTATGCACTGAATAAAAATGCTGAAACGGCTGAAATTACTAAAAAGCAGAATTCGGGCTACATGTACTTTGCCTTTGACGAGTGCAGCGACAAGGTTTGCTTCGGCAAGGCAATTGAAATAAAAATCTCTTTTGTTAAGGGAACTGTCGAACAGCCCAAATTCTGCTTGGGCTGGCTCTTTGACGAAGATTTTACCGCGCCTTTCAAGCTTGCAAAAACGCTCGGAAGCCACGCTTTTGTTTCGGGGGCGGCTGAAAATACCTTGTGCGTTTCTATGGCTGTGCCGAAAGACAAAAATGTGCGGGGCTTTTTTGTTTATTCAGACTTGCCTGCAAAAGTTGAATCTGCTGAAATTGTAGACGCAAGAATCGGCTGGTCTATAAAGGGAAGTACACCTTGGTACGGTTTTGGCGCAGAGGGCGGCACAACCGGCAGCATAACAAGCCCCGTAGACATAAGCAGCCGCCCTGCTATGAAGCTTACGGTTCAGCTTACAGAAGACCCTGTGCTTATAGCAAAATACGCAAAACAGATTGTACGGCTCAATGTGGGCGGCACCGGCATAGACATTCAGATTGCGCCGCACCAGAAAAACATAACGCTTTATCCGTCTCTGCTTCAAAAGCCTGAAGCTCCGCAGACTGCTTCTATTATAAACGGAAGTTCTCTTGTTCAGGGTTTAATCTATGAGCCGGTTCTTCCTGTTTCAGTTGAGACACCGCTTGCTCCGATTGTTGCAGAGCCGGGGCTTATTGCAAACTGGCCGCAGTCGGCTTGGCGGCGCGCTGATTTTGAGGTTTTTTCATGGGAGCAGTTTCCGAATATTCTGTTTTTTGATACGAAAAACTACGCGGTTCAAGACCTTATGTTCAAGCGGCTTGCGTTCTTTGTAGAAAAAGCAGGCTACACAGGCAAGCTTGTTTCTGATTCGGTTATGAAAAACCAGCATGGCTTTAACGCCCACGACTACCGCGCAGAAAGCCTTGCAAACTTTTTTGAGCTTGCAAGAGAGAACAATTTTCCGCTCAACGAATATGAGATAATGCTCCGCGATATTCTTATAGGACATGGAATTATCACCGTAAGAAACGACGGCTCTTACAGCGCGGGGCTTGGCGCTCTGCTTTCAATTTCTCAAGAATCAAGCAATTATCTTAGATGGAAATTTATAGCCCATGAAGGTTTGCACTGCATATATTTTACAAATTCTGATTTCAGACACGAAGTTTCAAATGTCTATGCGCAGTGCGACAGAACAAGCCTTGAATTCCTGCTAAAATATTTCAGCGTTACGCCTTCGCTCAATTATGACATTAAAGATACTTATCTTATAGAAAACGAATTTATGGCCTATCTCTTGCAGCAGCAGTTAAGCGAGGTTGCCGATTACTTTACAAAAGTTCTGGCTACAAAACGCACAATAGGCGAAAAGTGCCCAGATCTTGTAAATTATGTAATTGAAACTGAAGGCAAGGCTTTTTACGATTGTGCTGTAAAGCTTGACAGCTATCTTGCTGAAAAGTGGGGCTTCGCTTCAGGCCGTATCTGGCTTGTGCGCACTTCTAAGCTGAAGTAACTCGGTCTTAGCTATTTTTCATCAGAATATTTGTACAGATGCTTGAGCAGCGCGTCAAATGATTCCTGGCTTATGTCGTGTTCGATTTTGCAGGCGTCTTGGCGCGCTGTTTTTTCGTCTACACCGAGGTTTACGAGAATTTTTGTCAAAACTTTGTGGCGCGTGTAAATTCTTTCTGCAATTTCAAGCCCTTTCTCTGTCAGCGAAATGCGGTCAGATTCGTCAAAAAGAATGTAGTTGTTCTCGCGCAGGCGCTTCATGGCGTAACTTACGCTTGGTCTTGTTACGCCTAATTCTGTCGCAACATCTATAGAGCGGACGTAGCCGTTTTTTTCTTTAAGCATGAGAATTGATTCAAGATAATCTTCAGCAGATTCCAAAATTTTCATAATCTGTCCTCTTTATAGTGCCAGTGTCAGATATGAACACAGCTTAACATAATCCGCCCAAATTTGCAAACTATACAGACTTTACATGGCTTTATAATGTAAAAACTTCAGTTTTACTAGAAAAACTTTAGTAAAACTGAAGAAAATTGCGCTTAACCAATTGAATAATATATTTTTTTCCAATATATTCTTATTATCATCTCTTAAGGGAGGTTTATACATGGCAGGAAAGCCAATTATTAACGTAGAAAAGTGTAAGGGTTGCGGTCTTTGTATTCGTGCTTGCCCCAAGAAGATTCTTGAAATGTCAAAAGACACAAACGGTCAGGGTGTGCATTATCCTGTCTGTAGCGATGAAGGTTCGTGTATAGCATGTACTTTCTGTGCAACTATGTGTCCTGACTGCGCTATTGAAATCGAAAAAAATTAAGGACGTAGGGTAGATACTATGAGCAAGAAAATATTGATGAAAGGAAACGAAGCAATCGGCGAAGCTGCTGTTCTTTCTGGCTGCCGCTATTACTTCGCTTATCCAATTACTCCGCAGAATGAAATTCCGGCTTATCTTTCAAAAAGAATGCCTGAAGTTGGCGGAACTTTTTTGCAGGCTGAATCTGAACTCGCTGCAATCAACATGGTTATGGGCGCATCTGCTGCAGGTGCACGCGTAATGACTTCATCTTCTTCTCCTGGAATTTCTCTTAAACAGGAAGGAATCTCTTATTTGAGCGGCGCACAGCTTCCTGCTGTTATCGTCAATATGATGCGCGGCGGCCCTGGTTTGGGCAACATTGCCGGTGCACAGGGCGACTATTTTCAGGCTACACGCGGCGGCGGAAACGGCGACTATCACGTTGTAGTTTTAGCACCTGGCACTGTACAGGAACTTGCCGACTACACAGTAAAGGCTTTTGAAATTGCTGATAAATACCGCGTTGTTGTAATGCTTCTCGGTGACGGCTACCTCGGACAGATGGCTGAACCTTGCGTTCTTCCTGAACCATTGAAAGAACTTCCTGCAAAACCATGGGCTTTGACAGGCAAGACAAAAGACAGAGATGCTCACATCATAGCTTCTCTTAGACTTGCAAACGATGTTCAGCTTAACGACCACGTTAAGAACGAGCTTTTTGCAAACTACAAGGCAATTGCTGAAAACGAAGTTAAATACGAAAACTTTATGTGCGATGATGCTGATGTCGTTCTTTGCGGCTATGGTACATGCGCCCGCGTATGCAAAAAAGCTGTAAAGGTTCTCCGCGAGCAGGGCATTAAGGCAGGTCTTTTCAGACCGATTACATTGTGGCCTTTCCCAGAAGACGCTCTCGAAGCAGCTTGTGAGAAAGCAAAGAAAGTTTTGACAGTAGAAATGAGCATGGGTCAGTTTGCCCAGGACGTACGCCTGTACTCTGGCAAGAAAAAGTCTGAATGTGATTTCTACGGCGAACCAGGCGGAATTATTCCGAAGCTCGATGTTATTTTAGAGAAGGTTAAAAGTTATGTCTAAGATATATTCATTTCCTAAATCAATGAAGAACGTAAAGACACACTACTGTGCAGGTTGTGGTCATGGAATCGTTCATAAGCTTATTGCACAAGTTATTGACGAAATGGGCATTCAGGAAGATGTTCTTCTTGTTGCTCCAGTTGGCTGCGCTGTTTTTGCATACAACTATCTTGATGTTGACTCTGTAGAAGCCGCTCATGGACGCGCTCCTGCTGTTTCAACAGGTATGAAGCGTGTACAGAAAGACAAGACTGTTATCTGCTATCAGGGCGACGGTGACCTTCTTGCAATCGGTACAGGCGAAACAGTTCATGCTGCAAACCGCGGCGAGAACATCAGCGTTATCTTTATCAACAACGCAATTTACGGTATGACAGGCGGTCAGATGGCACCAACTTCTTTGGTCGGTCAGGTTACAAAGACTACACCGTTCGGAAGAAATGCTGATGATGTAGGTTACCCAATCCGCGCCGCAGAGCTTTTGAATACTTTGGTTGAGCCAAAATATATTGAGCGCTGTGCCGTCTACGACGTTAAGCACATCAATCAGACAAAAGCCGCAATCAAAAAGGCTTTGACATATCAGCGTGAAGGCAAGGGCTACTCATTTGTAGAAATCCTTTCAATGTGTCCGACAAACTGGGGTGTTGAACCTACAACAGCCGCAGACTGGGTAAGAGACGCAATGGAACCGTATTATCCTCTCGGAGTGCTCCGCGATATTCCGGGCGGGGTTATTCCAGAAGCCGCGCAGCCAAAAGCCGGTGTAGTAAACAAGTAAGGAGAACAGAAATGACTACAGAAATTATTTTTGCCGGATTCGGCGGTCAGGGTGTTATCCTTGCTGGTAAAATCCTCGCCCTTGCCGGTATGAGCGAAGACAAATATGTTTCGCATATTCCTTCTTATGGTGCAGAAATGCGCGGCGGAACAGCAAACTGTTCTGTTATCGTTTCTGACGATGAAGTTGCTTCGCCTGTTATCGAAAAGCCGGACGTTGTTGTAGCTCTCAACAAGCCTTCAATGACAAAATTCGAGCCGATGATTAAGGCCGGCGGTCTTTTGATTTACAACTCATCTTTGATTGATTCAAAACCGTCAAGAAAAGACATTAAGAGCATCGCTCTTCCTGCAAATGAAATTGCGGAAAAGTGCAACAATGCGCGCGGTGCAAACATGGTTGTGCTCGGCTGTCTTGCAAAAGTTATTCCGGGCATGGTAAGTGGCGTTAAGCCTTTTGAATATGCGCTTGATGAAGCAATTTCAGCACGCAACAAGAAGTTTAACCCGATTAATATTGCCACAATCGAAACAGCTTATAAGATGGACTACGAAATCAAATAAGTCTGAAAAAGAATCACAGGCGGTCTAAAGGTGCTTTAGACCGCCTAAAATAAGTTTTATAAACAAAAGAGGTGTTTATGTCTGAAAAAAACAGAATCGGAGCAAAAGTTAAGCTCGTCCGCGAAAGCCGCAAACTCAGCATTGACGATGTGAGCGAAAGAACAAATCTATCAGTAAGTAGCATTAAAAGCATTGAAGACGGCGAACTAATTCCGGGACTAACTCCTCTAATCAAGATTGCGCGCGTGCTCGGCGTAAGGCTCGGCACTTTTATGGATGACCAGCAGGATTTAGGACCTGTACTTGTGCGCAAAAACGATAAAAAAGACGCAGAGAACGTTACACGCTTTTCAGAGCGCGACAATGCCAAATCTTCGGATTTGGACTTTTACTCACTGGCTCAGAACAAAGCCGACCGTCACATGGATCCGTTCATCATCGACGTTTTTCCGCCGTCTGGCGAAGACGTCAAGCTTTCAACACACGAAGGCGAGGAATTTATCTACGTTTTGAACGGAAACATCGAAGTTATTTACGGCAAAGACAAATACGAGCTTTCTGAAGGCGACAGCATTTATTACGATTCAATTGTCGCTCATCACCTTCATTCTAAAGGTGAAAAACCGGCAAAAATTCTTGCTGTAGTTTATACGCCGGCATAAGGAACTTAGAATGTTTGAAGTTACACTGAACCAGTTATTACATCAAAAAACAAAAGAAAACCCTGAGCAG
Organism: Spirochaetaceae bacterium; assembly: GCA_017614995.1. Classification (GTDB taxonomy): domain Bacteria; phylum Spirochaetota; class Spirochaetia; order Treponematales; family Treponemataceae; genus UBA1240. The sequence goes on along the minus strand of JAGAAX010000023.1, from coordinate 77,671 downwards.
GAATTTATGGTCTATGCAGACCGTGACCTGCGTTTTACTTATGGCGAATTCAACAAGCGTGTAGACGACCTTGCCTGCGGTCTTTACGCTTTGGGCGTCCGCAAAGGCGATAAAGTAGGCATTTGGGCTACAAACGTGCCTGACTGGCTTACATACATGTTTGCATGTGCCCGCCTTAACGCAATTGCTGTTACGGTAAATACAAGCTATAAGCTTCATGAGCTTGAATACCTTGTAAAGCAGTCTGATCTTTCAACGCTCTGCCTTACAGACGGTGTTAAAGACTCAAATTATGTACAGATGATTAAGGAACTTGTTCCTGAGCTTGATACTTACGAGCGCGGCTGCCTTAAATCTGAAAGGTTCCCGTATTTGAAGAATGTTGTATTTATGGGACCTGAGAAATACCGTGGTCTTTATTCAACACCTGAGCTTCTGCTTTTGGGTCAGCACGTTGATATAAACGAAGTACGCAAAATTGAAGCTGAGGCAAACTGTCACGATGTTGTTAACATGCAGTACACATCTGGTACAACCGGCTTTCCTAAAGGCGTTATGCTTTCAAGCCACAACATCATCAACGACGGTTTTATCATCGGTGAACGAATGCGCTACACTGCAAATGACCGCCTGTGTCTTTTGGTGCCGCTTTTTCACTGTTTCGGCATTGTTCTCGGCGTTATGGCTGTTCTTACTCATGGCGGAACACACGTTCTTCTTGAAAGCTTTGACCCGCTTGTTGCACTTGCTTCAATTCAGAAGGAAAAATGTACTTCGCTTTACGGCGTTCCTACAATGTTCATCGCGGAACTTAACCACCCGATGTTCAACATGTTTGATTTGACTTCGCTTAGAACCGGTATTATGGCTGGTTCAGGTGTTCCTGTTGAATTGATGAAAACCGTAATTGAGAAAATGCACATGCCTGAAATCACTTCGGTTTACGGCTTGACAGAATCAAGCCCCGGAATGACACAAAGCCACTGGAACGACAGCGTTGAGGTAAAAGCAACAACTGTTGGTGACGCCTTTGAGGGAATTGACGTAAAGGTTCTTGATCCTGAAACAGGCAAAGAATGTCCGGTCGGTGTACAGGGCGAAATGTGCTGTAAAGGCTGGAATGTCATGAAGGGCTATTACAAGATGCCTGAAGCTACAGCTGAAACCATCGACAAGAACGGCTACCTCCATTCCGGCGACCTCGGCGTAAAAGACGAGAACGGTAATTTCAAGATTACTGGCCGAATCAAAGACATGATTATCCGCGGTGGTGAGAACATCTATCCGCGTGAAATCGAAGAATTCTTGATTCAGATGCCTGAAATTAAGGATATTCAGGTTGCCGCTGTAAAAGACAAAAAATACGGCGAGATTACAGGTGCTTTCATTATTCTGCATGAAGGCAAGACTCTCAAAGAAGAGGACGTAATCGAATATTGCCGTGGCAAGATATCTAAATTCAAATGGCCGCAGCTCATCATGTTTATGGATACATTCCCTATGACGGGCAGCGGCAAAATACAGAAATTCAAGCTTACTGAAATCGGTACAAAGTACAGAAAAGAAGTGCTGGGACTGGAATAATAACAGGAGATTCTAATGAACGAAGAAATTAAGGCAGTTGCAGACCGCTTAAAGGGTTTGCGCGACGTAATGGATGTTTCTATTAGAGAAGCGGCTGATGTCTGTGGAATTTCGGAAGAGCAGTACAAGCTTTATGAATCTGGTTCTGTAGATATTCCTGTCGGTGTTTTGCAGTGTATGGCAAAGCGCTACAATATCGATTTGACTGTATTGATTTCAGGCTCGGAACCTCACATGAAAAGCTATTTCCTTACAAAAAAAGGAAAAGGTCTTTCTGTAGACAGACGCAGCGACTATAAGTATCAGTCTCTGGCTTTCGGCTTTTCAAACCGCAAGGCAGACCCTTTTTTGGTTACGATTACCCCGGAAGAGACAAAGGAGATTCATTTTAATTCGCACCCGGGACATGAATTCAATTATGTTCTAGAAGGAAAAATGAAAATCGTTGTAGACGGAAAAGAGATGGAGCTTGAAGAGGGCGACAGCCTCTATTTTGATGCTACAAAGTCTCATGGAATGCAGGCGCTGAACGGTAAAAACGCCAGATTTTTGGCAATCATAATCTAAGCCTGCCGGTTTAAGGAAACTAAAATGGAAGAAGTATTTTTACCCAGAACAGAATTCAAAGACTATAAAGATTTCTTTGAAAACTATAAGATAAATGTGCCTGAGCATTTCAATTTTTCTTATGATGTAATGGATGTTCTAGCAAAAAAGAAGGGCGCTTCAAGGGCTCTTGTCTGGACAAACGACGAAGGGCTTTTTCACGAATTCAGCTACGCAGACATTAAGCAGCGCACAGACAAGGCAGCGCAGTTCTTTGCAGATTCAGGCATTTCTAAAGGCGATATGGTCATGCTTATCTTGCAGCGCCGCTACGAATTCTGGATTTCGATTCTTGCGCTGCACAAGCTTGGTGCGTCAGTAATTCCTGCTACGCACATGCTGACAAAAGAGGACATTGTCTACCGCAATAACGCGGCTTCTATTAAGGCTGTTGTAGCTGTTCATGACGGCGACATCTTGAAGCATGTTGATGATTCGCTTTCTGAAAGCCCGACACTGAAAATCAGAATTGCCGTAAACCCGCATGGCTTTGACACACCGAACGGAACAGAATACACAAGTCCAGACGGCACAAAGCACGAGGCAAGGGCTTTGCCTTCAGGCTGGCTTGATTTTACGGCTGGTGTAGAGAAAGCAGCCCCAAGAAAAGAGCCGACAAAAGAAGAACGCGCCGCAATTAACAGCAATAACGACATAATGCTTGCTTATTTTACAAGCGGTACTACAAGCCATCCAAAGCTTGTTACCCACGACTGGACTTATCCTCTTGGGCACATTGTAACCGCTAAGTATTGGCAGCAGGTAAAAAAAGACGGACTTCATCTTACAGTAGCCGATACAGGCTGGGGCAAGGCTGTCTGGGGCAAGCTTTACGGTCAGTTTATCTGCGAATGTGCGGTCTTTGTCTACGACTACCACGCAAAATTCAAGCCGATTGACTTGATTAAGCAGATTGAGGCGCACAAGATTACATCGTTTTGCGCGCCGCCTACAATTTACAGATTCTTGATTCAAGAAGATTTAAGCTCTTTTGACTTATCCAGCCTTGAGCACTGCTCGACAGCAGGCGAGCCGTTGAGCGAAGAAGTTTTCAACCGCTGGAAAGCTATAACAGGCTTAGAGCTGCGTGAAGGTTTCGGTCAGACTGAAACTACATTGTCTCTGCTCAATTTCGGCAACGAGCGGGTAAAGCCGGGTTCAATCGGCAAGCCTGCACCTTACTACAATGTTGTGCTCTTAAATGACGAGAATGAGCCTTGTGAAGACGGCGAAGTAGGCGAAATCGCATTTCCGCTTAAAAACGGAAGGTTTCCCGGCCTGTTTATCGAATATTACCGCGACCAGGCAAAAACTTCAGAAGTTATCAGAGACGGCTACTATTTTACAGGCGATACAGCCTGGCGCGATGAGGACGGTTTCTTCTGGTTTACCGGCCGCAGCGACGACGTAATCAAATGCTCTGGCTACAGAATCGGTACTTTTGAGGTTGAGAGCGTTCTTATGCAGCATCCTGCTGTAGTTGAATGTGCAGTTACAGCCGCCCCGGACGAAGTGCGTGGACAGGTTGTTAAGGCTACGATTGTGCTTGCAAAAGGCTATACTCCAAGTGACGACCTTGTAAAGGACATTCAGAAATTCGTAAAAGTGACTACCGCGCCGTACAAATATCCTAGAATTGTTGAGTTTGTTACAGAACTGCCAAAGACAATCAGCGGCAAAATCAAGCGCAAGGATATTCGTGCCAACGACGCGCGCAAAAAATAAGAGCAGAAAGGGCTGTCGAATTTAATTATCAATGTCATTCCGAACTTGTTTCGGAATCTCAACACAAGATGCAGATGCTGAAATAAATTCAGCATGACAATAATTTTTTAGACAGTCCGTCTGCTGTTTGCAAAAAAATCAAAGTGTGATATATTTTTTCTATTATGAATACAATTTCAGAAATTAAAGCTGTAGCAGAACGTCTTAAGGGTCTGCGCGACATTTTTGACCTTAGCGAAGAAGAAGCCGCTGAAATCTGCAAAGTTTCAGTTGAGCAGTACAGACAGTACGAAAGCGGTACTGTGGACATTCCTCTCGGCGTAATGTTCAGCCTCGGTAAAAAGTTTAATATTGACATCTCAACGCTCATAACTGGTGAAGAACCTAAAAAAGTATCATATTTTGTTACACCAAAAGGAAAAGGCGCAACAGTTGACCGCCTTGCAGACTATCACTTTGAGTCTCTCGCATTCGGTTTTGCAAGCCGCCTTATAGATCCGTTTCTTGTAACGATTAATCCCGGCGACATTGATGTAATTCATACAACGACACATCCTGGACAGGAATTCAATTATTGTGTTGAAGGCGACATGGTCGTGCAGATTGGTAAGAGCGAAGTCGTCCTCCATGAGGGGGACTCACTTTATTTCGATTCTACCAAGCCTCATGGTCAGAACTGCTTAAACAACAAACGGTGCCGTTTTATCACAATAATTATGAACGGTCTTGAAAGCGGAAATTAACGGCATCAGAAAAACACCCGCACAGGGTAATTCAGTTTGAAGGCGCTGAAAATCAAGCTTTTACAAGGAAAAAATAGAAATGGAAGAACAGTTTATTTCCCGTACGAAATTTGATTCGTATGATGATTTTTATAAGAATTACGAGCTTAAGATTCCAGAGAATTTTAACTTTGCGTATGATGTAATGGACGTTCTGGCTGCAAAAAAGCCTGACGCTCCGGCTCTTGTATGGACAAACGACGAAGACGATTATTACGAGATTTCTTTCGGCAAAATGAAGGAACTTTCTGATGCGGCTGCCTCTTATTTCTTGAGTCTTGGAATTAAGCGCGGTGACATGATTCTGCTTATTTTGCAGCGCCGCTACGAATTCTGGATCAGCATGATGGCACTGCACAAAATCGGTGCGGTTGCAATTCCTGCAAGCCACATGCTTACAACTGAAGATTTGGAATACCGCAACAACATGGTAAACATTAAGGCGATTATCGCTGTAAATGTTCCCGATGTTGTTCAGCATATAAACGAAGCATGGAAAAATTCTCCGTCTGTAAAGCACTGCATTTTTGTAAACGAACTTGGCGTTGACCGCCCGGTAGAGAATCCGCCTGAAGGCTGGGACGATTTTACCAAAGGCGTAAAGAACGCCGCGCCGTTCAAAGCACCGCCTCGTGAGCAGGTTTCTTCAAACGACGACTACATGCTCGGCTATTTTACAAGCGGAACTACAAGCCACCCGAAACTTGCGATTCACAACTTTCTTTATCCACTCGGCCACATTACAACGGCAAAATTCTGGCAGCAGGTTCAGAACGGCGGGCTTCATCTTACAGTTGCGGACACAGGTTGGGCAAAAACTTCTTGGGGCCGTCTTTACGGTCAGTGGATTTGCGAGACGGCGCTTTTTGTATACGACTATCATTCGCGCTTTAAGCCGGTTGACCTGCTTCATCAGGTTGAAAAGCACCATGTAACTACGTTCTGCGCTCCGCCGACAATTTACAGATATCTTATAAAAGAAGATTTGAGCAATATAGACCTTTCAAGCCTCAAGCATTGTTCTACAGCCGGCGAGCCTTTGAGCGAAGAAGTTTTTAACCGCTGGAAAGAGATTACAGGGCTTGAGATTCACGAAGGCTTTGGTCAGAGTGAAACTACCGTTTGTCTTTTCAATTTCGACGGCGAAAAAATAAAGCCGGGTTCAATCGGAAAGCCAAGCCCTTACTATAACCTTCATCTTCTTGATGAAAACAACGAAGATGTCGGCATCGCTATGGTAGGGCAGATTGCCTTTAAGCTTGACAAGAAGCTTTTTCCTGAAACAGACGGACGCTTCCCGGGTCTTGTCTGCGAATATTACGGCGAGCCTGAAAAGACGGCTGTAGCCTTCCATGACGGCTATTATTACACAGGCGACCAGGCATGGATGGACGATGAGGGCTATTACTGGTTTGTAGGACGCTGTGACGACGTAATCAAATGCTCCGGCTACAGAATCGGAACATTTGAGGTTGAGTCTGTAATTCAGAAGCATCCTTCTGTTCTTGAATGTGCCGTAACCGGTGCACCAGACCCAATCCGCGGTCAGGTTGTAAAGGCTACAATTGTGCTTGCAAAGGGCTATGAGCCGTCTGATGCGCTTGTAAAAGAGATTCAGACTTTTGTTAAGACTGAAACTGCGCCGTACAAATATCCGCGTATCGTGGAATTTGTAAAAGAGCTTCCGAAAACCACAAGCGGCAAGATTATGCGCAAAAAAATCCGCCAGCAGGACGAAGCCACCGACCACTGCGAGAACGGTGCAAAATAATGCAAAAGATTGCCGTATCAAGTACGGCAATGACATTAAAAAAGGCTGCCTTGAAGCATTTGAGCTTTTAAGACAGCCTTTTTCGTTTTTGATGATTCAGGTTCAATTAAAGCTTTTCGATTTTTTCGATAATCGCCTTGAGCGGTGTGCTGTCAGCTTTTTCGATTTCGCCTCTGTCTGTTGCGGCTGCAAGAGTCGGGTCTATTGGCAGGCGACAAACAGTGTCAATGTTGAATTTCTTTGCGATTGAGTCGATGTGGCTCTCGCCGAAAATGTGGTGTTCTTTTCCGCAGTCCGGGCATTTGAAGTAGCTCATGTTCTCAACAAGCGCAAGCACCGGAATGTTCATCATTTCTGCCATTTTTACGGCTTTTTCTACAATCATTCCTACAAGCTCCTGCGGCGAAGCTACAACAACAATTCCGTCTACCGGCAAAGTCTGAAAAACTGTAAGCGGAACGTCGCCTGTTCCCGGCGGCATGTCTACAAACATAAAGTCTACGTCCTGCCAGATTACGTCCGTCCAGAACTGCTTTACAGCGCCTGCAATTACAGGACCGCGCCATACTACCGGGTCTGTATCGTTCTCAAGAAGCAGGTTAAGCGACATTACATCAATGCCTGTTGCGCTTTTAACCGGCAGCATTCCGTCTTCTCCGCCGAGCGGGCGCTCTTTTATGCCGAATGCTTTCGGGATTGAAGGACCTGTAATGTCTGCATCGAGAATTGCTGTGTGGTGGCTGTTTTTTTGTGACTGTACTGCAAGCAGCGATGTTACAAGACTTTTTCCGACACCGCCTTTTCCGCTTACAATGCCGATTACCTTTTTAATGCTTGATTTCGCATGCGGCTTTTCGTGAAAATCTGTCTGCTGCGCTGTTCTTTCTCCGCAATTTGAGCTGCATGACGAACAGTCATGGCTGCATGAATCGCTCATTTTTTGCTCCTATTCTTCCGTCTGAAATATATTTTTTATGGATATAATCTAATCTTTTTGCAAAGAGCTTTCAAGCCATGCCGCGTTGTTTTAAATTCATGGTTGCAGAAAAATGTTTTTTTTGATAAATTGGATTAGAACAAATTTTATATATTTAAAAATCTAAAAAGTTAAGAATTATAAAAAGTCAGACGAGTTTGCCGGTTTCCGGCTGTTTTATGGAGGTTTTTGTGAAAAACAATTCGTCTGTGCTAAAAAGCCCGATTCTAATTCTCATAATGCTGGTGGCTTTGCTTATGATTTCATGTGAAACCGTAGAAAATGCCGGTTCTTCTGAAAAAGACGGAAAAAACACAGCCGGTACATTTGCCGCAAAAGAAACCGAAAAAACTGAAAAAATATTAGCCGAAAATGAATTTACCGTAACGCTTGCGGAGAACCCGACAACAGGCTTCATCTGGCAGTACGAAATTCAGGATAAATCTGCCGTAAAGCTTGTCGATGACGAGTATGTTCCGTCTAATACAGACAAAAGAATTACCGGCTCAGGCGGAATGCACAGCTTTACGTTTGCATGTCTTAAAGACTGTGATACATCGGTAACAATGACTTACAGACGTCCATGGAAGGGCGGTGAGACTGCGGAAAAACGCCTGATAAGAATTAAGTACAAAAAAGACGATAATCTCTCTTGGGAGCTTGAAAAGGTTCAAGGTGAGTAGCTGAAATGTTTCTATAGAAAAAGTAGACATATTTTGGAGATTTTGATAAAATAATATACATACAGAAACTATTGAAGTTTTTGTATAAGGTGAATATCGTCAGTCGGATTATCAAGGCTGGTTGCAGTTTCAAAAGATTCTGCAAAATGGTTTGGGCAGGGGTTGTAAGAAAAAAAAATCTCTATTTCTACAATTTTTCTGCTTGACTTATGTCATTTAACTGGTAGAATATAATTTATGAGTGATTATCTTGATGCGAACAATGAAGAGTTGTTGAAAGACTTCTTCGCAGAGGCTGACCAGCAGGTTGAAACCCTCGAAAGCAATATTCTCGTAATTGAAAATGATCCCACTAATCATGAAGCAATCGATGAGATTTTCCGTGCGGCTCATACGTTGAAAGGTGGTTCTGCCACTGTTGAAATGAACGAGCTTTCAAGCTTTACACATGTTGTAGAAGATTTGCTTGATGAAATCCGCTCTGATAAGGTTCAGATTACAGAGCCTGTCGTTGACATACTTCTTTCTTCAATTGATATAATTAAGACAATGCTCGAAGAGCGCTCAAACGGTTCTGTATATCAAGAAGATGTACAGCCTACAATTGACACTCTGCGCTCGTTTATACCGGCTGACAGCGGTAATAAGAAATCTAAGAAAAAGTCTGGCAGCGGTCTTATGGCAGCAGCTGCACCTCAGCCTGCCAAACCTGCTTCTGCCCCTGCTGCAAAGCCTGAAGGTTTGCCGGCTTTAAGTGAATATGAACTTCTTGAAATGAAAGAAGCCTGTACCGGCGGAAACAAACTTTGGTGCGTTTCTGTTGTATTTGATGAATCAAATCCGATGAACTCTGTCGGCGGTATTCAGGTTTTTGCTGTTTTGAAAAATCATGGAAGCATCCTTCGTACAATCCCGGACTTTGACGAGCTTTACGAAGATGAATTCCATCAGAATGTATATTATTACCTTGCAACTAAAGAAACCGGCGCACAGCTTGTAGAAGCTTCTACTTTGACTGATGTTACTCTTTCTTCTAATGCTATTGCGCTGGACGGAAGTGAGGTTGTTAAGTCTGCTCCTGTTGCGGCTGCTGCAGCGCCTGCATCTGCACCAGAACAGAAAGAAGAGCCTGCTGCAGAAGAAGCTGCTGACAAAGCTGCCGCACCTGCACAGAAAGCTGCTCCTGCTAAAAAGCCTGCCGCCGGTGCTGCGGGACATTCTTCATCGGGCAGCGTTCTCCGCGTAGACCCGAAACGCATTGACTATTTGATGAACCTCGTCAGTGAGACTGTTATTACAAAAGCTGCATTCAACCAGGCTGCACTGCTTATCGGTGACTTGCAGAATCAGCTCCAGACTATCGAGGGTGACTATAAAGAGAAAATCCGCCGCCTGCTTGACCAGGTACCAAAGATGGTTGATTCAGTTCAGAACGGTACAACTGTAAAAGAGGTTAAGGCTCAGATTAATGAGAACTTTGGCGATTTGTTCTCTATGTTTGACGGCTTTGATGCAGCATTTAAGACTACTGCAAGTAAGTTCCGTTCTTCTACACAGAACCTCGGCCGCGTTGCAGGCGAGCTGCAGGAAGGCGTAATGAAAATCCGAATGGTTCAGATTAACCAGATTTTCTCACGCTTCCCGCGAGTTGTAAGAGACCTTTCAAGAGAGCTTAACAAAAAGATTAACCTCGTAATTGAAGGTGAAGAGACAGAATTGGACAAGGCTGTTGTAGAAGACCTGCTTGATCCTATCATGCACTGTGTAAGAAACTCTTTGGATCATGGTATCGAGCATCCTGAAGACCGTCTTGAAGCCGGCAAGCCAGAAGAAGGTACTGTAACACTTAAGGCAAGCAACGAAGGCAACATGATTGTTATCGAGATTATCGATGACGGTGCCGGTATTGATGTCGAGAAGGTTAGAAAGAAGGCAATTGAGCGCGGTTTGATTCATCCTAATAAGATTATCTCAGACCATGACGCATATCAGCTTATATTTGAGCCTGGCTTCTCTACAGCTGATAAGATTACAAACGTATCGGGCCGCGGTGTTGGTCTTGATGTTGTTAAGACTTCAATTGAAAAGCTCAACGGTACGGTTATTGTAACTTCAGAAAAGGGATTAGGTACAAAATTCTGTATCCGTCTGCCTTTGACAATGGCTATTATTCAGGGTCTTTTGGTTCGTGTTGCTTCAGAAGTTTACTCAATTCCAATTGCCTCTGTTATTGAAAGTGTACGCGTAAAGAAAGAAGAAATATCTACAATTGATAACTATGAAGTTCTCAATGTCAGAAACGAGGTAATCAGTATTATCCGTCTTGACAGACTGTTCGGTTTGAAGAATAAGACAGAATCTGAATACAATTTCATAGTTATTGTCGGTACTACAGACAAGAAGATTGGTGTAATGGTTGATGCGCTGATTGGTGAAGAGGACGTTGTAATTAAGCCTTTGCGCGATCAGTTTACCAATTCTCCTGGTATTGCCGGTGCATCAATTCTTGGTGACGGATCTGTTTCTTTGATTATTGATGTTTCACAGTTGCTTGAACTCGGTGTTAAACAAGAGTTGATTGCAAGACAAGAGCGTGAAGCCGTAATTTTGTAAGGGGTTAGGTTATTATGGAACTTGTTACTGATGTAAATCCACAGTTGACGGCTGAAAATATTGCTGATGAAAAAGAAAAGATGGTCGCTAACATCGACTTTAAGATGGTTTCTTTTTCGCTTGCTGGCAAAGATTATGCTATTGACATTATGAGAGTTAAAGAAATAGCTAAAGCCGGCCGCTTTACTTATGTTCCGAATACCTCTCATTTTGTGCTTGGTGTTTATAACCTTCGTGGTGATATTATTCCGATTATCGACTTGAGATTGTTCTTCAACATTCCTGTTCCAGAAAGAAGCGAGAACAAGATTGAGAACATGATTATTGTTTCTATCGACGATCAGACATTCGGTGTTGTTGTTGATGCAATTGATAAGGTTGTCGGAATTCAGAAAAGCTCAATTCAGCCGCCGCACCCGCTGTTCGGTGACATTAATATTAAGTACATTTACGGTGTTGTAGAAAACTCTGACCGCCTGTATATTCTGCTTGATATTGAGCGCATTTTTGGAGCTAAATCTGCTGAAAAGGATGATAAAGAAGGCGAGGATTCTGCCCAGCTTTCGCTTGTAGATCCTGTTTCTAACGGTCCGAAACCGGCGTCTGTTCAGAATCAGGCTGCACCTGCAAGAAGCGGCGGCGAGTCTGGTGCACCTAAGGCAAGTGCTGCACCTCAGGCTAAGCCTGTAGAAAAAGAATCTTCTGATTATACGTTTATACTTGAATCACTTGCTTCTCAAAAGAAGTTCTATACAACTTCTATAAATGAAACTTGGGTAAAGCAGCGTTATAACGAATGGAAAGAAAAATCTGGCGGAACTGCAAAACAGCTTCAGACTGTTGCAGACTGTGATGAATTCTTACAGCCTTTCTATTCTACTTGTACTGGTAAATTCTGGACTGAAGAGTATTCACAGGCAATTTATAAGCTGCTGCCTGATAATGCTGCAAAACAGATTAACGTATGGAACTTGGGCTGCGGAAAGGGTTGCGAAACCTATTCTCTGGCTTGTATTCTCCGCAAGAGATACCCTGAGTCAAGAATCCGCATTTATGCGCATGATATTGATTTAATCAGCATATCTAACGCTCCGATGCTTACTGTTCCTGATGCGGCTGTTACATCATATCTTAAGCCGTATCTTTCTAAGAATGTAAGCGGTGCTAATGCTTTTGTTCAGGACATCAAGGATATGATTCTTTTTGAATACCATGATTGCATGAACACAGGCAATATGCCGAGTTCAGATTTAATTTTCTGTAGGGATGTGCTGTCATTCCTGCCGGAAAAATCTCAGTCATCAATTATGGAAACTTTTGCCGATCAGCTTAAAGGCAATGGTTTGTTGATTCTTGGCGAGAATGAAAGTTTTGGAGTTAATGGAAACTGGCAGGAAAAAATGTCAGGTTCTATTGTAGTATATACAAAGTAACTCAATACTAAAGGAGAAATGCAATGCGGGTTGAGTATATTAATCCATTTGTTGAAGCAGCTAATAACATTTTGTCCGAAGTTTTGGCTGGTGAAGTCAATCGGGGTGATTTGTATTTGAAGTCTACTTCAATGCCTGTTATGGGTGTAGCAACACTTGTTGGTTTGGCTGGTGATGTAGAAGGTCGTGTTCTTTTTGACATGTCAATGGATACAGCTTTGAAAATTGCTTCTAAAATGAACGGTGAAGAGCTTACAGAATTTGATGAGCTTGTAAAAGCAACAATTACAGAAGTTGCAAATATGATTACCGGTCAGGCAGTTACAAAATTACATGATTTGGGATTCAAATTCGATCTTACACCGCCGTCATTGTTTACAGGCGAAAAGATGGAAGTTTCAGACCATGAAGTAGAAGCTCTTATCGTTCCTATGCTTACTGAACAAGGAAAAATCGAAGTAAACGTAGCTATTCGCGAAAGGGTATAGACTTAAATAGACTGTGAATATCTATAAGACTGAAGGAGGTAGGTTTTAAAGTGCGTGTTCTTGTTGTAGATGATTCAATGTTCGTTGCAAAACAAATCGGTCAGATTCTTACTAGTGAAGGATACGAAATTGTAGCAACAGCTGGAGATGGTAAAGAAGGAGTAGATAAATACAAGGAATTATATCCAAATGTTGATTTGGTAACTATGGATATTACAATGCCTCGTATGGACGGTATTACTGCTCTTGAACAGATTATGGCATTTGATAAGAATGCCAAAGTTGTTATGATTAGTGCTTTAGGTAAGGAAGAGCTTGTTAAGAAGTCTCTGCTTATCGGTGCAAAGAACTACATTGTAAAACCGCTTGACAGAAAAAAGGTTCTTGAAAGAATCAGTTCTGCATTGAAATAAGAAAAGGGCTTTAGCCTAGTTTAGTGCTTGTTTACAGGCACTTTCAGCTAGGCAAAGCCTCTTTTTTTATCTAAGGTTTGCGCCTTTTATTATTGTTTTAGCTGAATTTATAAGCTCTTCTATCTGTGACTGCGTATAAGGTATAATCTTGTTATAGCTGTCTTCAAGACAGTTTCCCGGCTTGAAATTTGCAAATTGCCAGGAAGCGTCTTTTGGTAATAAAGCTGCAATTTTCGTAATATTGTCCATGTCTACTAACGGCGGAACAAGAACTGTTCTGAATTCCCTCTTTTCCGTTGGTAATTCCGAAATAATCTTTATAGACCTTTCTATTTTTTCAGTATCTTTACAGCCTAAAAGCTGGTATTTATCCAAAGAGGTTTTGACATCCATTGCGATAAAATCAGGGCAGCAGGCTTTGTCTTTTAAAAGCTCTTCAATCTTTTCAGGAAATGTTCCGTTTGTGTCAAGCTTTACAGCGTAGCCAAGCCCATGCGCCTGTGCTATAAGCGGCTTAAGATAGGGCGAAATACATGGTTCTCCGCCTGAAATTACAAATCCGCTTATAACGTTTTTGCGCTTTTGTAAATGTGCTATGACATCATCAAATGAAACGGCTTCAAAATCTTCAAAGCTGCCGGTTACCAGGTCTTTGTTATAGCAGTAAGGGCAGCGTAAATTACACCCGTAAAGAAAGAGTGCAGAAGAAACTTTTTTAGGAAAATCTACGAGAGAGGTTTTTACAAGAGCACCGATTGGAGCGGTGCCCTTTATTTCATTGTTATTTAGCACAAAACAGGCTCTTTTGCTTCAAAGAATGCTTCAAGATCTGCTGTGCTGTTAGCGCGACCAACTTCAGCACCAATTTCGTTGAAAAGAACAACTGTAGGTGCAGACATAATGCCAAGCTCAGAAGCTCTGTTAAAACCAGCTTCAGAATCTACGTCAAATGTTTTACCAGGAATAGTAACCTGTGACATATATTCTTTTACAGGCGGGCAGTTAGGGCATGTTGCTCTGACAAACATTTCAAAGCGTACAGGATTGCCGCTGCATACTGTTTCTGCTTCTGGTGACACTGCTGCAGATGCTTCTGCTTTTGCGCCGTTTTCTGGAAGTGTCTTGCTGTCGTATACAAACATCTTGCGGTGGTCGTATTCATCGCGCTTTCCCTTGTTCCAGTTGCGTACAGAGCGGTAGTAACCGACGATACGTGCATATACTTCTGTTTCTGTGCCTTTTACATTTGCAAGAGCTTCTTTTGTTCTAGCAATTTCAGCATCGATTTTAGCAAGTGATCTAGTTGTCATATTCAATCCTTCCTTTAATAAAAGATATATAGGTAATTGGTCTTATTTCTTCAACTGGGCGAGTGCTTCTTCGCGCTCTGCCTCAAGCTGTACAAGTCTGTCGCGGAATTTCTTCTCTGTTTCAGCCTTGCAGATCGGGCACTCAAAATGCTCGCCTTCAAGATAACCATGAATGCGGCAGACCGAGAATGTCGGCGAAATGGTCAGATATGGAATGCGGTAATTTGCAGTTATCGACTTAACCAAATCGCGGCAAGATTCCCAGTCTTTGATTGCTTCGCCCATAAATGTATGGAAAACCGTACCGCCGGTGTATTTCGTCTGTAGAGATTCCTGGTGGTCAAGAGCTTCAAAAACATCAGATGTGAAATCAACCGGCAGCCATGTTGAGTTTGTATAGAACGGGTCGCTTGTTCCAGACGCAATAATGTCCGGGTAATTCTTCTTGTCATGGCGTGCAAGGCGGTATGATGTACTTTCAGCCGGTGTAGCTTCAAGGTTGAACAGTTCGCCTGTTTTTTCCTGATAGTCTGCAAGCCGCTGTCTCATGTGGTTGAGCACTTTTTCGGCAAAAGCTTTGCCTTTAGGCTCTGCAATTGAAATGCCCAAAAAGTTAAGACAGCATTCGTTCATGCCGCACAAACCGATTGTGTTAAAATGGTTGTCGAGCTTTGTAAGATAGCGTCTTGTATACGGGAACAGACCGCCGTCGAGCAGTTTCTGGATAACCTTGCGCTTTGCGCAGAGACTTTCTTTAGCCAGATCCATAAGATAGTCAAGGCGTGCAAAGAACTGCTCTTCATTGTTTGCAAGATAGCCGATTTGCGGCATGTTGATTGTTACAACGCCGAGCGAACCTGTAAATTCATCTGAACCGAACAGACCGCCGCCGCGCTTACGGAGCTCGCGCTTGTCAAGCTGAAGGCGGCAGCACATTGAGCGCACGTCGCTTGGGTTCAAGTCTGAATTAACGAAGTTCTGGAAATACGGTGTGCCGTATCTTGCAGTCATTTCAAACAGAAGCTTTGCGTTCTCGCTGTCCCAGTTGAATTCTTTTGTAATGTTATAAGTCGGAATAGGGTAAGCAAAACCGCGACCTGATGCATCGCCTTCAATCATAAGCTGAATAAAAGCCTTGTTGATAACGTCCATTTCAGGCTGACAGTCGCCGTAAGTAAAGTCCATTTCCTTGCCGCCGACGATTGCCGGCTTGTTTTTGAGGTCTTCAGGGCAAGTCCAGTCAAGCGTAATGTTTGTAAAAGGTGCCTGTGAACCCCAGCGGCTTGGTGTGTTTACACCGAAAATAAAGCTCTGGATGCACTGGCGCACTTCTTTAACCGAGAGATGGTCTTTGCGTACAAATGGAGCAAGATATGTATCAAAAGAGCTGAATGCCTGAGCGCCAGCCCATTCATTCTGCATAATGCCGAGGAAGTTTACAATCTGGTTTACGAGCGTAGAAAGGTGTGTTGCCGGTGTAGATGTAATCTTGTCTGGTACACCGCCGAGACCTTCCTGTATAAGCTGACGCAAAGACCAGCCTGCGCAGTAACCTGAAAACATAGAAAGATCGTGAATGTGGAATGCCGCATTTTTATGTGCTTCTGCAACTTCGGCAGAGTAAATATTCTTAAGCCAGTAGTTTGCTGTAATTGCACCAGAGTTGTGCAGAATCAGTCCGCCGAGAGAGAAATTGACGTTTGCATTCTCGTTTACGCGCCAGTCAGACTGGTTAAGATAGCCGTCCATTGTCTTGTTGATGTCAAGAAGCAGGTTCTTTGTGTCGCGGATAGCTTCGTGCTTTGCGCGGTAAAGAATATATGCTTTGGCAATGGCAACTTCACCGCGCTCAATAAGAACAGTCTCTACAATGTCCTGAATTTCTTCAATAGCAGGAATGGAATGTTCATGGCGCAGAGACATCATGTCCTTAAGCTTTTTCTCAACTTCGATAGTAAGAGTTTTTGCCTTTTCTTCGTTCGGCTTTTTTTCAACTGCTTCAATAGCTTTGTTGATAGCTGCCGTTATCTTAGAAGGATCATATCTCTTTATTTCTCCGGAACGTTTAACGACATTTTTGATTACAGTAGTTGATTTTGTTTTTTCTCCCAGAAGATTTTTCCACTCCGGGAAAGTAGTTGTTTCGCTCAAGATTCCCCTCCAAGATTCTTAATTTCAGCAATAAACTCGTCAAGGCTTTCAAAGTGACGGTAAACGGAAGCAAAACGGACGTACGCAACCTTATCCAATGCGAAAAGCTTTTCGAGTACAATTTCGCCTAAAGCTACTGTTGTAATTTCCCTCGAATGCTTTCCCTGCATTACGGCTTTGTCTTCAATTTCACTTACGACAGTCTCTATTGTGTCATTCTGAATAGGCCTTTTCTCCAAGGCACGCTCAATACCTTTTGCAAGTTTTGTCCTGTCAAAAGGCTGTCTTCTTCCGTCCCGCTTTATAACCATAAACTGTTTTTCCTCTACCAGTTCATAGCTTGTAAAACGGTAACCGCAAGAAAGACATTCACGGCGGCGGCGGATACTTTCGCCGTTTGCCATTGTACGTGACTCGATTACCTTATCATCGAAATTTCCACAATATGGACACCGCATGAAATATCCTTGTTAATAAACATACAAGAGAAAAGCATTGTAAAATAGTAGAAATAATATATGCTAAATATCTGGAAATCTTATCCACAGTTTTTACACAACTAATCTACATTCGTTTTATATATAGCGTTTTCTAATGTTGTTTAATCATATATCGGCACTATATGTGGTGTCAATAGAAAAAAAATAAAATTTGTTGAATTTACAATTCAGACGCAGAATTATTTGTCATATCAAAATATATAATAGAATTGTAACATGTTTTATGTTAAACTAAAATCAACGAACCCCCATGCAAGCATCGGGGTATGAGCCATAGAAATAACAATATCTATTCACAATAGTATTATCCACAAAATACAGAAAGGGTTCGTTGTTCTCATAAGGTATTGCAGTCGGGTTTAATACCCCTTTTTTGACCCAAGGGTCGGGGTATTAAACCCTCCGCACGAATAAACGGCTGCTTTTATGCTGTTCAAGACATGCCTAATTCTGTGCAGCTTCTGCATTTAGACACCGATTTCGATTTCGTTGCAGAGGGCTTCGTAGAGAATGTATCAGATCTGTTCGAAAACTAATCGACTTTCCGAACACGTCTAATATCATCGAATTTTCATTGACTACACCATTCCTGCTTGTTATTATATTCTTACCATTCAGTACGAATAATACAAACAGGTGAAAATGATAAGAAAGCGTGTTTTTGAAATTTTGGACAAAGGCAAAAGTGGAGATATTCTCAGCATATTATTCGACTCAGTGATACTGTTTTTCATCATATCCACAGTGTGCTGCGTGTTTTTTAGCACATTCACACTTCCGGTCATTTTCAAAAAAGTCTTTACAATTTTGGAAACAATGGGAAGCATTGTGTTTTCCATCGAATACATTTTGCGGCTTTGGACAGCACCAGAGCTTTTTCCAACACTATCTGCCCCAAAAGCCCGGATAAGATATGCACGTTCGTTTATTGCGATAATCGATTTAATCACGATTCTGCCGTTTTACATTGCACTTTTTTCAGCTTTGCCGCCCGCAGTTATCTCTTCGATTTCACTTTTGCGTGTACTCCGCCTGTTCAAACTGTCCAGGTATTCAAGTGCACTTTATGTCCTCGTTGATGTGATAAAAAGCCGGTCTCAAGAATTGAGTCTGTCGGTTTTTGTTATATTCGTTCTGATGATTATCTCGTCGGTGTTTATGTATGATGTAGAATCAAAAGCACAGCCCGATGTTTTCAACAATGCATTTTCCAGCTTGTGGTGGGCGGTCGCGACTTTCACAACCGTAGGCTATGGCGATATTTATCCTGTAACAAGTGCGGGCAGAACCATCGGCACTTTGATTGCACTTTTGGGAATCGGACTTGTGGCTGTTCC
Organism: Spirochaetaceae bacterium; assembly: GCA_017614995.1. Classification (GTDB taxonomy): domain Bacteria; phylum Spirochaetota; class Spirochaetia; order Treponematales; family Treponemataceae; genus UBA1240. The sequence continues at coordinate 59,299 of JAGAAX010000023.1, read as the reverse complement.
CACTGGTATTATTTCTTCGGGATTTATGGAATTACAGCTCAAAAACGAAAGAGGATTAAGGAGATTGAAAAACATGAGCGGACATTTTTTGATTTGTGGTTGGAGACCAGATTTTGAGAAAATCCTCGATGCAGTTTTGAAGTCAAATCCAACTTTAAAGTCGGATAAAATCGTTTTGGTCAACGAAGCACCGGCAGAGAAAATCGAAGCATTGCGCTCGCTGTCAAAATACAAGGGAATGCAGTATATTGCAGGCGATTTTTCTGACGTTGAGGTGATGAAAAAGGCATTGATAAAAGATGCCGAACGTGCATTGATTATCGCCGATTATTCAAAAAGCTCTTCGCAACTGGAAATAGATTCCCGTACTGTTCTTTCAGTTATGACAATGAAAAATCTGAACTCAAAGCTCTATGTGGTTGCTGAATTAACAGATTCCAAGTTCGAGAACAACTTGCAAATATCTCATTGTGACGAAATAATTCTCACAAAAGATTACGAATGTTCTCTTTTGGCGACAGCTTCTTGCGGTCTTGGATATTCCAATGTGATAAAATCGCTGCTTTCTTCAGCGGACGGTCCTGGCATAAGCATTGAAGATATTCCGCAGAATTTTATCGGGAAAACTTACGGCGAATTCAAAGAAACTGGAGGTGTTCTCATTGGGCTTTTATTGAACACAGGTAACTTTTATCAGCGCAGAAAGGATGCTGTCCGTGAGGCACAGAAAAACCCCGATGTAAAGACAATCGTCAGCAACTTGCAGAAAGTCAAAACCCTAAAAAGCAACGATCCGCTTCTTTTGCCAAGTGATGATTATATAATTCAGCCAAATACAAAAGCGATTTTCGTGCGTGAAATAAAGGGAGAAAATGATGTCTAATGAAAAAAACAGCTTTGAAAGTGTGTTAAATCGGCTTGTGAAATTGGAAATGTTCAAATCGTTTTCGGTAGAAAATGAGCGGGATAAAAATATTCTAAAATCGCTTTACGATTGCTGCACGGTCAAAAACTTCAAAAAAGGCGAGCTGATTATTAAAGAGGGTGATTTTGGCGATGAGCTTTATATTTTGACATCAGGTTCAGTTTTTATTCATCGAAAAACTCCACACGGAGATGATATTGCAATTGTTACGCTGAATGATTCAATGAATGTGTTTTTTGGAGAGGCTGCTCTGATTGGAAAAGATTCCCGTTCAGCTTCGATTACGGCAACCACAGACTGCAGCACGCTTGTGATAAAAGGCAAGGACTTTGAAGCATTGAGCGAAAAAGAACCTCTTTTGGGGTATCGTGTCTTTAAATGTATTGCTTCCCGAATGCAAAAATCCATCGCAAAAGCAAATAGCGACATTGCTACGCTTTACGAAGCTCTTTTCTTGGAAATCGAAGGCGATCAATAATATTATGCGGCACTTTTCGCCGAACAATCTTTTGTTGTAGTTAAAGCTATTGCGAAAAGTGTTTTGCCGCAATGGGGCGGAGCAGCGCGACAAGCGGAATAGTTACAGCGCACTTTATGATGTCCGCTATTAAGTATGGTCTTAACTGTGGTAAGATTTCTGTAAACATCTGTACGCCGCCTTGAAGAATTTTTAGAACCGGAAATACATAGACGATTGCATAGCCGGCGGCACAGGCAGGCGCTATTTTATTTACCGGAGTCTTTTCATCAATTGCCGGTGTTTTCATCATAAAGCCCACAACCAGAGCGGCGACAAAATAACCCGGTAGAAAACTTCCTCTTATAGTTGAAATATGAGCTATGCCGGAAGCCCCGCCTGCAAATACAGGAAGCCCGAAAATGCCTGCAAGCAAAAACAAACCCACCGCGCCCGATGTCTGCACACCGCCAAAAACCGCCGCGGCAAGAATTACAATCATGTTCTGAATTACAAAGGGCAGAGGTTCAGCCTTTATGCAGAGCGGCGACGTAATGCACAGCAGAACCGCCGTACAAAGCACACAGATTGAGCGCTTTTTGTTAAGCTCGTTTTTTGTCAGTTCGTTTTCGTCCATTTTATGTTTCCTCAATGTTTTTTATAAGTTGCAGCAGCGCAATCGGCAAAATATAAGGCGCAAATCAGACCGAAAAATATCACAATCCAGTCGCCGAACACCGCGTAAGCCGTCGGTTTGTGCTCATAGACTGGAATCGTTGTGACCATTTCGGCTTCTTCAAAAAGCGGAAGGTCTGCAATTATGCGGCCTCTTGCATCTACTGCGCCCGAATAGCCAGAATTGGTTGTGCGTACAAGCGTTGTACGCAGTTCAATTGCCCTGAAAGCCGCAATTACAAAATGCTGGTATTCTGCTGACTTAAGGTTTGACCATGAGTCGTTTGAAATGCTTAAAAGCGCTTCTGCACCAAGTTTATAGAAGTTTCTGCAAATGTCCGGAAAAGCGTCCTCAAAGCAGATTGGCACGCTGAAATTCAGACTGTCACCGGTTTTGAGCGGCACAGAATAAACGGCGTACTGTTTCCACTGCGACCAGCCGGTTGAAAAACCTACAAGCGCGTCCATTATCTTTCTGAACCATGCTTTATCCATAAGCGGAACATATTCCGCAAACGGAACAAGATGAATTTTGCCAGACATGCCGGTTATGACAGCATTTTTGTCAAAGACTACAACGCCGTTGTAAAATTTCTGCTGTCCGTTCTCAATAAAATAGAGCGGCGCTCCTGTGGCATAAGGAACTCCTGTCTCTTTTATAAAATGAATGAAAGGCTTCTTTGCAGGAGATGTTTCATAATAAAAGTATGAATCAGGAAAGGCATAATTCAGAATTGACTCTGACCAGCACACAAGATCAGGTTTTACAGGTTCAAGCATTGCCTTTGCTGTCATTCTTTCGGCTGCAAGCACGCTCTCTGAATCTCCGTCTTCAGACCATGTATCTGTGTTGTGCTGAATTACCGCAATGTCTGCTGTTTTTGCAATTATTCTCGGTTTTGTGTACTGCACTGCGCCGTAAATAAAATCAAGCATAAAAAGACTGAATGTTATCATAACAATGCAGAAATACATCCGCTTGACAAGATAATTCAGTCTTGGCTGGTAAATTGAATAGAGCGCAATGCCTTCTGCTAATGTTGCCGCAAACAAAGACCAGAGAAAGCTTATTGCCCATGTTCCTGTTATGTCTACAATCTGAATAAGCAGCTTTGACTGAAAAGAAGTCATTATCAGCGTTCCCCATGGATATGCAAGAAAGCCGACTGATTTTGTCCATTCCCATATTGAATAGATTGCGGCAAAGAAGAAAACGCGCTTCAGTGTTTTGCCTGCGCCTCTAAAAGATGCGTCCTGAAGTTTTGCTTCTTCTGGAGTATAGTCAAGAAAGGCAAGTGCAGCATGAAAAAATCTTCCGAAGATTAAGCCTTCAATAGCGTATGCAATTGTCGGGCCGCCTACTGTAAATATAGCAAAGTCTTTGAAGTTGCCGAGCCAGAAACTTGACAGAAGCTGCATAAGACCAAAATGCAGTCCTGTAAGAAGCCCAGCGCGTCTGAATGTTCTGGCACTTCTCAGTGCAAGATAGAACGGCACAAGTGCAAAAAGTCCTAAAAACGGTGAGCCTAGATACAGAATTTCATTGGGTATGCCTGCTGAAAGAAGCAGAGCTGAAAAAATAATATAAAAAACTTGTAAAATTCCATTCATTATATTATCATTTTATATGATATTGTTGCTGTAAATCAACACATCTGTTCAGAGGTGATGTAAAAAAATGGAAAAGGCTGTTCAGGCTCATCAAACTGAATATGGTTCTCAACCCGACGTAGTTGTGTCTGCGCCAGGACGTATTCATCTTTTAGGTGAGCATTCCTGGTATTTTAAAGACAAGACGTTGTCTCTGGCTGTAGACCTGCCTGTGTATGTGCTGGTTTCTTTGCGTCAGGACAACAACCTGCGCTTTTATTTCCATCAGCTTAACGAACGTAAACGCTCAAGCCTGCCAGCTATGCGCTTCAGAAAAGAAGACCGCTGGGCAAACGCTTTTAAGGGCGTGCTCTCGTCTTTTCTTGCAGCCGGCTATGAATCGCAGGGCTTGAATGTCACAATCTATTCTGATGTGCTGCCTTCTGCGGGCTTTGGTGTAAACAGCGCCATAAAAGTTGCTTCTGCCTGTGCCTTAAAACAGCTTATTGCGCCGAAAGCAGAGACTGGGGATATTGTTGAATACATAGACACTGCAAACAGATTCTTTATGAACACAACTAGCTGTCTTGCAGACATATATACACCTCTTTATGCCAAAAAGAATACATGTGTTCTGACAAATTATAATAACTCTTCGTATGAGATTATTCCGTTTGATTTTCCTGATACTTCTTTTGTTTTAACAGATGCAAGAGTTCCGAGAGTACATGTCTGGAACGAGGAAACGCTTTGGACAGCAGAATATGCCTGTCTGCTTGGCGATTTGAAGATAAGCCGCAACGGCGAGATTGTCTACGAAGATTCTGACACTGAAATAAACGAAGTTCTTTCTGTTGTAAACGAAGACTACCGCAGAAGACTTATCTGCATAATGAAAGAACAGACTTTGCTGCAGGATGCGCTCTCTGCCTTGAAAAACAGCAATTTTGCGCAGTTTGCGCGCGATGTTGTACATTCGCACGAGCTGCTGCGCGATTTGTTTCAGATTTCGTGCCCTGAAATTGACTGGCTTGTTAAGCGCGTTTTTGAAGGCGACATGCTTTCAGGTAAGCCGTTGTCTGCATGTTCTAGAATAACGGGAAAAGGCTTCGGCAGCTCTACTTATACTGTTTTGCAGACTAAAGATTTGGACGCCTACGAAAAGCGGCTTGCCGAGTATGAGCGTATTTTTGGTTTTCATGCTATCTGTTATAATGTGCATACTGCGGACGGCGTTATTTCCGGCTTAAACGGGTGATTATGAGACTTTTATTGACAAATGACGACGGTCTTGATTGTGAAGGCTTGCGTATTCTTGCTGAAGAACTTGCAGAGGAGCATGAGGTATTTATAGTAGCTCCGGATAAAAATAGATCGGCTGTTTCTCACGGAATAACGATGAACAAGCCTTTGGAAATTGTAAAGCGTGAAAACGCATTTAATAAAGCCGGCATACAGGCATATACTTGTTCAGGTTTGCCTGCAGATTGTGTAACTACAGGAATTTCCTGCTTGTTTAAAGAGCATCTGCCTGATGCAGTTATTTCCGGCATAAACAAGGGTGCAAATCTCGGCACAGATATTGTATATTCGGGCACTGCCGCAGCCGCGCGCCATGCAGTTTTACAATATGGTGTGCCAGGAATTGCAGCAAGTCTTGAGCTTGTGCCTAAATATGCCGAAACTATAAATGGTGAATGGAATTATCTGCCTTTGGCGCAGTTTATCCGCCGGAATATTTCTTCATTAATCAGCTTGTATTCTGAAGATGTATTCGTAAACATTAATGCGCCGTCATGCAAGGCTTTTACAGGTGCCAAGTTGACCCCTTTAAGTCGAAGGGAATATTATGATAAACTTGAGCTATATCAGGCATCTAATGGAAAGACTTACAGCTTTTTTGTGGGCGGAAAGGCAATTACCAGAAATGAGTCTGAATGTGACAGCCTGCTGGTTGAAAAAGGCTTTATAGCCATATCGCGGGTGATTGCACAGCCTTGCGATGCAGATAATGCAGATTTTGCTAATATAAAGTTTTTTATGACCGATTAAAAATGGTTTGGTATATAAGGCAATCTGATTTGGGAGGAAATGATGGCCGATATTTTTTCTGAAGCAGTTAAGCTTTACGGGTTACGCAAGTATGAAGAATCATTGCGCCGCTTGGAAAGTATCCTTTTATCTGATGGTCAGGAAGTAAGTCTTGACGTTCTCTATTACATCGGTTTGTGCTATGTGCGCATTTCAAAACCAGATGAAGCAATGCAGTTTCTTGAACAGGTTGTAACAGTCTGCAAAGATGAAACAAGATGCAATCAGTGCCGTCTTATTCTTGCTGTGCTTTATGTTCAGACCGGGCGTTTTACTCTTGCAGATTATGAGCTTAGAAAGCTGCTGCAGAACGGCTGCCAGACTGTGCCTGTGCTTACGGCTTTAGGCTATGCTGCATGGGCACAGAAAAGAACAAATGAAGCTGTTGACTGGTATGCCAAAGCTCTTGAAATAGAACCTGACAATGCTACTGCTTTGAACGGCTACGGCTATGTTCTTGCCTGTGACAGCAAAGACTTGACACGTGCTCTTTCTTTGTGCCGAAAAGCACTTGAAATTGTTCCTGATTCGGCTGCATATCTTGATTCTATTGCCTGGGTTTATTACAAGCTCGGCTTATTAAAAGAAGCAAAATCTTATATTAAAAAGGCAAAAGCCCGAAATCCTAGACATGATGAAATTTTGAGCCATTACCGCGTTATTTATGAGCAGATGGCAGATAATAACCATGCAATTAAAGGGCGCTAAGCGGAGGACTGTGGTGAAAAAAGTAATTTTAACTTCTTTATGTATATTATTGTTGTGTGCTTCTTTTGGTTTTGCAGAACCTACACCTGCTGACCGCGGTTATGCGGCGGACGAATTCCGTCGTGGTGTTCAGTCTTATTACCGCGGCGCTTATAATGATGCAATTCTGCTTTTTGAAAAAGCACTGTCTTATCTGCCTAACGATTCAATGATTCTTGAATGGCTCGGTTATGCTTATTATCAGTCGGGCATTGAAGGCGCTGCAATTCAATATTGGGAAGATGCCTTAAAGAACAATTACAAAGGCAATGAGCTTCTGCTTCAGAATCAGATTGATATAGTAAAAGAGCGCCGCGTAGGTTCTGTTCAGTTTGAAGATAATGTTCATTTTGTTGAAGCCGGTGCTTTCCCTGGCAAAGACGGTGACAAATTCTATTACAGCCAGCCTATTTCAGTTTTGCCTGAAAAGAACGGCGAATGCTGGGTTATAGCTTACGGCTCAAACGAACTGCTTCATTTTGACGCAAATGGTCTTATGATTGAACGCATACGCGGACCGGCAAACGGTTTTGACCGCCCGATGGATATCGTAAGAAAAAATGACGGCACACTGCTTGTAAGCGAATATGCCGGCGACAGAATCGCAGTGCTGACAAAAGACGGAAAATTCCAAAAGACATTCGGCTCAAAAGGCAGAAAAGTTGGCGAAATGCTCGGCCCGCAGTATATGGCGCTTGATTCGTCAGAGAACATCTATGTTTCAGACTTTGGCAATGCCCGTATTGATGTGTTCAATTCAGAAGGTCAGGGGCTTTTTACTTTTGGCCGTCCTGTCGGCGATTTTGAAGGTCTTTCTGCACCGAGCGGCATTACTGTAATTAACGATGTCGTTTATGTTGCAGATTCAACTCCCGGCACAATCTATATGTTTGATACAGCCGGAAACTACCTTGATATATTAGTTCCGAAAGGCACATTTATCCGCCCGGAAGCATTGAAGAAATGGGAAAACTACATTCTTGTTGCAGATACAAACCGCGTTTTTGCTGTTGATATTTCAAACGGTGCTGTTTTTGAAGCAGCTTCAACAGGAAACGCTCCTTCAAGAATTACATGTGCTGTGCCTGACATGAACGGTAATCTTCTTGTAACAGACTTTAAGTCAAACGAAGTCTTTGTAATGTCAAAGATGCCTGAGCTTGTCGGCGGCCTTGCCGTTCAGGTTATCCACGTTGATTCGTCTAAATTCCCGACTGTTACAATGGATATACGCGTAGAAAACAGACAGCATCAGCCTGTCGTAGGTCTTGATGATCCTAATTTCCTTGTAACGGAGAAAAAACGCCATGTTTCTGGTCAGACTTTGACAGGTATTGCTTCTTTAAATGATACTTGTGATGTAGCTGTGCTTGTTGATAAATCTATGCAGACAGCCGAATACAAAGAAGCTTTGCAGAGCGCCGTAAGAGATATTGCAAAGTCAATGAACGGCAAAGGTACTTTGTATTTGATTTCAGTTTCAGATATTCCTGTTCTTGAACAGAGCGGCGCTCCGCAGCAGTTCTTGAATTTTGTACCGAGTCAGCTTAAGGCTTCAAATGTAGATCAGCCTGCTATAGATTTGGCAATCCGTCTTGCTGTAAACAAGCTTGTACCTGGCGAGAAAAAGCGAGGAATTATTTACATTTCTGCCGGTTCAGTTGAGCCTAATGCGTTTAATTCTTATGGTTTAACAGATTTGTCATCTTACCTGAATAACAACGGCGTTTCGTTCTTCTCAATCAATTTGAGCAGAAACCAGCTTGCTCCGGAGCTGACGTTCTTGGCAAATCAGACTTCAGGCAAAGACTACTACATCTTTAGACCGGACGGAATCAGCATGATTATTGATGATATGCTCGATGTTCCAGTAGGCTATTATCAGATTCAGTACAAGTCTTCTCTACCTACAAATTTTGGCCGAGATTTTATTCCTGTTGAAGTTGAAGCTTATCTGCTTAACCGCTCCGGCAGAACAGAAACCGGCTATTTTGCTCCTCTGCAATAGTTGAGATAGCAGAGCTTTCAGCCTAAAATAAGTGCAGTCTGAATTCAAATATTCAGACTGCATTTTTTTTACATGATGTAACTCTTTATCACTTGTTGAATTATCAAAAGTCTTGTATAATATCTAGAATGAACGGAAATTGCAACAAATGCTTTGAAACAGCAGAGAAGATTGATAAAGACGAAATTCCTTTAATGGCAAGATATGTGCCGTTCAGAATCGCAAAATTTATCGGTCAAAGCGAATGCTGTATATTTGACCAAAAAATAACGCCTTTGACAGGCACTTGTGCCTACCTTGATATTGTTGGTTTTACACACATTGTTTCGGAATATGTAAACAACAAGCGCGATGTAGGTGAGCTTTCGGACATTTTCTCTTCTTATTATTCAGTTATAATAGAATCTTTGCGCGAATTTTCCGGCTCTGTTTATCAGTTTGCAGGCGATTCTCTTTTAATTGGTTTTGACCTGCTTGAAGGCGAAACTCTTGCGGAAAACTTCAAGCGCAGTTTTGCCGCCATGTACAGAACATGGGAATTAAGCATCAACTATAACGAAGTCCTTGAAAGCTCAAACGGCTTTGCATTAAACCCGAAAATCGGACTTGGTGTCGGACCTTATACACAGCTTTTCTTGGGTGATTTGACACGCTTTGTGACACCAATCTTTACAGGCGCAGCTGTCCGCGATGCTGTTGCCGCCGAAAAGAATTGCGACGGTCAGCAGTTTTTGATTACAGAAGAAGCTTATAAGCTTGCAGAACAGGCAGGCATGGCTCACATGTTTGCTCCTCAGAATCCAGGTTTTTATCTTATGACTTCGGTTGATGATGATTTTGTGGCAAACGTGCCGCGCCCGGATTACGTGGATTTATACGAATTTTTTGAGCAGCCGCAGTATTATAAGCGTCTTTATGCTTTTATGAATCCGATGATTCGCGAGCAGATTAAGAACAAGTATGACGGCTTTGCAGGCGATTACCGCGATGCAACATGTGTTATGGTTAGATTCGCCGGCAACTTCTCGCAGAATGAAGGCGTTCCAATCGAGACATGCCACCGCAATTTCAATGCTGTTTATGAAATGCTTCAAGACAAGGCAATGAAATACGGCGTATTCTGCAATCAGCCTGATATATCTGACAAGGGGCTTGTATTCCCGATTCTGTTCGGCGCAACTTCTTCTGCAACTGTAGAGGACAGGGAATCTGCCGCATGTCTTTTTGCCGATGAGGTTTTGCAGGATTCACGTCACCTTGATTTTATAACTTCTGTTAATGCCGGTGTTGCTTCTGGTATTGTCTATGCAGGTGAGTTCGGCGCGTCTATGCGCAAAGACTTTACTGTTGTCGGCAATATCATAAATCTTGCGGCACGCCTTATGATGAAGGCTGCTGACAGAGAGCCTTTTACATTTATTGCAGACAGCAGAACTGCGCAGAAAGCCGAAGAAAAGTGCATTTTTGAAAAACTTGCGCCGATTCCGCTTAAAGGCTTTTCGACACCGCAGACTGTATACAAATTCGACTCAAAAAGACAGCTTCTTCCTAAAGAAAGAGAGCAGAATGAGCTTTTTGGCCGAGACAAAGAAAAGAGCATAATTCTTGAAGCCTATGAAAAAAGTTCAAAAGGTTCTTTGAGTGCTATTGCACTTGTCGGTGACGGCGGTATAGGCAAATCATTTTTAGTTGAAACTTGTACAGCTTATCTTGAAAAACAGCAGCCGTATCTGCCTGTAATTTACAGCTATTGTTATCAGTATGAAAAAGCCACACCGTTCTTTTTGTGGCGCAATCTGATTGGTCAGCTTATCTCTTTGACAGAACTTTTGTCAGACGAAGAAGCATATAACCACCTTCAGTCTTTGTTTGAGACTTCTTTCCCAGAAGAGCTTGAATGGCTGCCGTATGTGCTTGAAATGATGGGATTCAGCTCGCCGAAGAAAGACGAAATCAATATGGTGCCGAGCTTAAAATTGCAGCATTTCTTTAAGCTTATGCATAAACTGCTTTCGGTATTTACTGCCGGTGCGCCTGCTGTGCTTGTTCTTGAAGATTTGCAGTGGAGTGATGCTGTTTCGCTTGGTTTCTTTGAATATCTTTTGAGAGAAGCCAAAGACTTGCCGCTGCTTTTAGTTTCTTTGGCAAGACCAGAACCGCAGCTAACTGCATTCTATAAAGAAAACGGCATTGATGTGCTTGACCTTGCGCCGCTCAACAGAGAAGCTGTAACTAATTTGCTGCTTGCGCTTCTGAATATCGAAAATCCTGAAGAAGATTTTGTCAACAGAATTGTTTCCGCAGCCGCCGGAAATCCATGCTTTATCGAGCATGTTGTCAGAAACTTAAAAGAAAATCATACGCTGATTGTTTCTGAGAACGGCAGAAATAAGCTTGCAAAATCTGTTGAAACTATCGAGATTCCGTCTTCAATTCAGACAATTATTTTGTCACGTTTGAACGCGCTTTCTTTTGAGGAACAGGTTATCTGTAAAACAGCTTCTGTTCTCGGTACAGGTTTCCTTCCGTCTATTTTGCGTGAAATAATTCCAGACGGAATTGATGATGAAACACTGGACAAGGCTCTTGCTGATTTTGAAACAAACAAAATTATAAGCCGCGGAACAGAAGAAAATCCAATCTGTACATTCAAGAACAGTACCGTAAGAAATACAGTTTATGATACAATTCTTGAAGCAACCAAAAAAGAATTGAACTCAGCTGTATTGGATTATCTTGAAAAACATTATGAGCATAATATTTCGGCTGTTGTAGAAAGGCTTGTATACCATTCGCAGGAAGCTAAAGATTATTCAAAAGTGTTCGTTTATGCTTTTGAAGCCGCAGAAAAAGCTTATCAGCGCTCTGCTATAACAGATTCAATTGCTCATTATAATGTCTGTCTTGACGCTTATAAAACAGGTGAAGTAAAAGACACTGACATTAATATAAACCGCATTTACTTAAAGCTTGCAAATGCTTACCGCAAAAACTCTGAGTACGATTTAGCAGTAAAAACCTTCAATATGGTTTTGTCTTTGGAAAAATCTCCTCTTATGCTGGCAAATGCCTGGCATGGTCTTGGCAAGTGCTGCATGGAGCAGGGCAAGTTCTCTACAGCTATTGAAGATTACGAAACTGCGCTTTCTTATCTTGGCTGTAGAATGCCTGAAAAGCCGTTAGGACTGTTAATGTCGGGCTTGAAGTCAAAACTTATGCTGGTTTTCTGTAAGAGAAGGGCTATAAACACTGAGTCTAAGAAGTTTAAGAAGACAGAAGCAAGGGTTAAAATCTTAACAACATTGACAAAGGCTTATTTCTTAACCGCAAGCGAAAAATTGTACTGGTCTGCATTGGCTGATTATGTTCAGGCTTTAAGACTTGCTGATTGTGACGCTGCTATTACGGCAATTGCCAATTTTGCCGCGATATGCTCAATAAAAGAGAAAAAAGCCTCCGCTATAAAGATTTACGAGTCTGATGATTTATCAGACAGACAGTTGTCTGTAAGAAGCAGTGCATTCTCAAATTTTTGCATTGCATTGAATTGTCTTAATACAGATAAGCTTAATCAGGCACGCGCTCTGGCTTATCATTCAAAGTCATATTATGAATCAAGCCGCGAGCCGTGGGAACTGATGAATGTTACCGCGATTTTAGGGCTTGTTACATTTATGACTTGTGATTTGGAAAAGTCTTACGAAATTACAAAGTCTCTGAAAACTTTGTCACAGCGTTATCATTCAGCAATGACAATCGGCTGGGCCTTAGGCTTGATTCCGTTTATGAAGTATCTGCAAGGTAAGATTTCTGCTGAAATAGCATGTGCTCAAATTGCAGACGGCATCTTGTTCAGTGAATGCGTTCAAGACCATGCTTATCTTGCGATTTCATATTCAAGCTTGGCATATATAGCCAGAATGACTGGTAATTATGACGATGCCATGATTTATGCAAAGAAAATCTTTGATGAATATGGCAAAGCCCAGATAAAGATGAACCTTTTTGTTGCGCCTGTAGAAGAGGGTATTGTTGCATTGCTTAGTGTTCTAAAACATGGAAATGTTGACAAAGCTGAAGCAGGCAAACTGAAGAAGCTCATAGACAAAGGTGTAAAGATTCTCAAAAAAGAAGCTGACGGTTCAGAGCTTGTAAAAGCTTTGTACAGCCGCGCATTAAGTGCAGTTGCTTTGGCTGACGGCAGAGCAGAAGAAGCAAAAGCCGAATGTAATAAAGCAATTGAGGTTTTGGAAAAATCAGAATATGCGCTTGAGCTGTTAAAAACTTATGCATTTGCCTGCAATAATCAAATTCTTGCAAAAGAAATCATAATGGAAAAGGCAAAAGAATTAATTGCAAAAGGTTCAATTTCTGAACAGGTTTTGTTCAAATAAAAAGACTTGACATTTTGAATTGCATAATAAAAAAGGGCTGCCTGATTTTTTAAGTCGGGCAGCCCTTTTTGGATTAATAGAAGCCTGTGCTTATTCGCCGTCAATAGCTACGCCATGACGCTTCTGTTGGAACTTTTTCAGCATTGCTACGCCGTTTCTCTTGTCATTGTAGATAAAACCGCCGTTCCAGTATTCAAGTGCTGCAAACAGGGCGTTACCGCCATCATGCTCATCACTCTTTTTGGTTTTGAAAGAAACATAAGAAGACAATTCTTCAAAATTCTGTGTGTGCAGACATTCAAGTCTCTTGCGGTTAAATTCATTCCAACGTTCAAGATCTTTAAAGCCTTCGCCCTCGTCTTCTACAATCAAGTGTGCGTGGGTAGGGCTAAAAGAATACCATACTTTAACTTTTTTATTTATGTCACAGTTATTTCCGTGCTTTACACCATTCTTGATTACTTCACTAATCTGCTGCTCAAGAAGATTAATCTCTTTAATCTCTAGAGGTGCAGACTGAACAATCAATAATGTGAAATAACGAATTTGTCTAAAGTCAGACGGAAATTCTTTATATAACATATTAGATTTGTCAAAGAGGGGATTACTTCCATCGGATATAAGTTCTTTATTTGTCATGTTTTCCTCTTTTATCTTATATAGTTATTATTAGTCTTCGTTTACCTGAAGCAGTGCTTCTTCAACACTGTTTGCAATTGGAAAATATCCCATAAGTTTTGTTAATTCGATAACCTTCTTAACAGAACCATGAATATTTGCAATTGAGAGTTTTAAATTCATTTTTTTAACTGTTGAACAGATATAGATCAATGCACCGATTCCAGACGAGTCGATATAATCAACCTGTTCAAGATTGATTATGAAAAACTGTACGTTTTTCTCAAGCATCTTCATAACCAGTTCTTTCAGTTTATACGAATTGTACAAATCCATTTCGCCGTTTACATCGATGATGTAAACTTCGCCGTTTTTCCTGATTTTCAGTTCCATTTATTTGCTCCTAATTAAATCCATAATTATTCTAATATATATGATAAATCACAATTTGTTAGATGTAAAGCAAAAAAGTACACAATTATCTGATGATAAATTACTGTATTTTAATGACTAACAAAGTCTGATCATCATGCTGTTTTGCAGAACCGCAGAATTCCTTCAAGTTCTTTTTAATTTTAGTAGATATATCAGTTGCCTTTAAGCTTGCATTTTCTTTTATAAGGCGCTTGATATTATCAACTCCATATTGCCTGCTGTTAGCGTCAACAGCTTCTACAAGACCGTCCGTATAAAGAACGATAATATCTCCAGGTTCAACCGGGAATTCTATGTCTGTATAAACTGTTGCTTTATCAACACCAATAGGGTCACTTGTAATCTGAAGTGCTTCAATTTCTTTAGTTGATTCATGATAAATCAAGCCGGGCGCATTACCTGCCGTTGCAATCTGCACTTTTTTGTTTTCTGAATCGTAGTTTGCAAGAACAAGACTTGCAAAATGGTCAATATTGATTTTGCCGGTGATGCCGCGGTTTGTCCATGTAAGGATTGTTGCAGCCGTTTTCTGTGTGTTTACAACAAGCTGCATAATCGCGCGAATCATGACCATGACAATAAGCGAGTTCATACCCTTGCCGGCAACGTCTGCAAGAACAAAGGCTATGCGGTCTTTGCGGCATGGAATAACGTCGAAATAGTCGCCGCAGACACCTTCTGTGCCTGTAAAGAAACAGCCGAAAGATGCACCCGGAATAGTAAATGAAGTCTTGGCGTGCATATTTTTCTGAAGCTGACATGCAATTTCAGATTCTTTTGTAAGCTCAGAATGTTCTGCAATTTCCTGATAAGAGAAAACATTCTGGATTGCACATGACGCAAAGTCTGTAAGAATCTGTGCGTTAGAAAAATCTGTCTCGTTGAACTTTGGCGATTCAAATTTTCTTGCGAGTGCAAGAACACCGATAACTGTTCCTTTGACAATCATCGGAATGACAATATAGCTTCCGAGCTTTAAGAAATCTTCCGGCTCGTTCTGGAAAATGCGGCTGTCATTAAGCGGATCTGTAATAAGTTCAGCTTTGCCTGTTGTTGCTGCAATACCAAAGATTGTTTCGCCGAGCGGAAACTGTGCAAATCTAAAGCTTGTCTCAACACGAGCAATTTTGTGCGGCAAATCCTGAGGAAGCTGATATGGCGGTGGAAACGTGCCTGTGAACGTCTTTACGGTGATAATATCATCAAATTCGTCAATCAGCAGGATTGCACCGCCGTCTGATTTTGTAATGTCTATAACAGATTTATTGATTGTATCAAGAAGGTTCAAAAGACCGTCGTTGTCAGAGAAAGACTCAGAAGCCTTAACCATAAAGTCTCTACCGGCTTTAAGCACTTCATTCTGCATCTGCTTTTCAGCATCTTCTTCAGGGTCATAAACAGGCTCTTCTTCCTGTACTTCTTCTAAAGGCTCTTCAGCAACAGTTTCAGCAGCGGCTTCCGGCTTTTTCCTTGCCAAAAAAGCGAGCACAGAATAAATAAAAAGCGAAATGCCCAGAAACAAAAAGTTTTGGGTAACAAAAAGCAGAACTGTTCCTAAAAGAACAGCAACGCAAGCTGCAATTTCAAATTTGATGTCTTCGTTAGCTTTCTTTTTCGTTATAATTGTTATCAGGGAAAAGATTAATAATCCCGCAATTCCGATAATTAATGCGACTGTAGAAGGAATAACGTTTGGTGTGAACAAATTTATCTCTCTTTGCAGCAATAACTTTTATCTTATTCTGCTGTTTTTTAATCACTAAAAAAATCTTACCACTGATAGTGTAAGTCGTCAAGATTTTGATTTTTTATTTTTGAAAAAATTACGGAAAAAGCCTATTCCGAACTGTCTTTTAAAGCCGTCGGCGATGTCGTCAAGCTCAATGTTGCTGCCGAATTTTGTCTTTAGCTCGTCCCAGTATTTTATAAGCCATACATACATGTCGCTTGTCGTTCTGCCCCGGAATTTGCGCATGATTTTGCGCTTTTTTATGACGGCAACGACAGGGCTGTACACATTCTCGTACCACGAAAGAATGGCGTCCTGCATAGAAATTTCTTCGGTTTTGTCCTGATTGATGAAATATTTATGCGTCAGAATGTGGTTGTAGATTACGTCGTATTGGCCTGTAGTTGAGAAATCAAGCTTCCAGAAGTCTGTAATGTCGCCAAAAGCCGTTTCCATGTAGAAGACGCGCTTCTCATAGTTGATGACTTCTTTGAGAATTTTTGCCTTAGTCATGCCCGGCTTAAGCTTAATCTCACTTTTAAGGCTTACAACTTCTGCGTCAATGCATTCTACGCCCTTAGAGCGCGCAACTGAAACGCGGTGGTTTCCGTCGCGGACAAAATAAAGCCCGCCGATTTCGTAAAGCTTTATAGGCGGAAGAATTACGTCAGTCAGATGTGCTTCGTCAATGCGCTCCCATCTTGTCTTAAGGTGAATGTTCTTAGGAAAAAAGTGGTTGTCAAAGTCGTAATAACGGCCTTCGCTTCCGGCAATCAAATTGATTGGAACAACCTGCATTCCAAGATAAACTTCATTCTGCGGTTTAAGCAGCTGCTTTACGTCGTTAAACGACAGAAGATGGCTTTCTTCCTGGTTGACGAAATGCTGAATCTCGTTAAAAAGTGCTTTATTTCTTGCTCTGTAAAAATCCTCTTCTGTCTGGGCCTGTAAGCTCATAGCCCCCTCCTTGTTTGCTTCGTCTTAAAAATGAAGAAAAGTAATATCATTAAGACTGCTTAGTGTCAATCTCTAAAATATAATGGCTGAACGCATTTATAATCGTTGTATTACAAAATTGAGAAACTCTTGTGTCCTGAATGTCATACAAATGAATGTGCCCATGTATCATATATGCCGGCTTGAATTTCTCAAGAAACCAGCGGTAGCATTTGAAACCTCTGTGACAGGGGTCTTTCTTGTCATGAATATCGAGCGGAGGAGTGTGCGTCAAAAAAACGTCCAGATAACGCCCGTATTTCAGCTTGTTCAAAATAAGTGCCGGAATCATCAATAGAAGCTTAAAAAACATTTCTCTGTCTGTGTATTGGTTTAAGCCTTTATTATAGCGTATTGAGCCTGATACACCGGCTAGAAGCAGATTGTTCTCTGCCTTTGCGGTCTTGAAGCCCAGATAATGCGCGCCATGCGCATAAGAAAGCAGGCTTCTGTCATAGTAGGCATTTACGCTTTCTTGCGGTACAGCATTTCTGTGGTAGTATCCGAATTCTTTGAGATTGTGATTGCCGAATATGAAATACGTCGGTTTGTTCAATGTTGAGACAATAAAATCAATATATTCCATTGGCAGATCGCCGGCACACAAAACTATGTCTATATCCTTAAAATGCTCTTTTGCTGAATTACTGTATACCAGAGGATCAATCTGATCAGAGACACATAGGATTTTCATATTTTGCCGGCATTAGCAAGCAGATTATCGAGCTTCTGTTTGTCAATCAGCTCAAAAGGTCTGCCGTCTGCAAACTTTATTGCAGAGCTGGTGTAGGCTGCTGTTGTACAAACAATACATTTGTCGAAATTGTGCTTCTTCATATTTTCAAGAGTTCTTCTCAAAAAGTCTTCGTCAACAGGCGTGTTTTCTCTGAAAAAGTAGAAAAGCGTCTTTTGAATTCGGTTCTTCATCCAGTCGTCTTTGCCAGATTTGTCGTTTGAAGGTAGGGCTGTAATTGAAACACCGCCTCTTTCAGGCTGAATGTCTGTAGCGACCATGTTGAACACTGAAGTTGTAAGATTCTGGCAGAGAATGGTAAATTCGCCGATTGAGCTTGTGAGGTAGTCTTTCATCAGGTCGTTAGTCTGAATGTCTTTGTATTCTGCAAGCTTTGAGGCAACATCTTTGAAATTGCGCTTAATCTTTGCGATTATTTCCCACTGTTTTATGGCAGCATCTAAGTTGCGCATATTCTCGTAGCATGTTGCAAGGTGATAGCGCGAGTAGAGCGTCTCAAGCGAATCGCTTGACTGGGAAATATTGATTGCGCGCTCAAGCTCAACAACAGCCTTTTCGTAGCTTTTGACTTCCATGTAGCACAAACCGCGCTCAAGAAGTGCCTTCTGCTTATATTCAGGTGAGCGCAGTGCCTTTTCAAAAGCATTGACTGCTTCGGGATAAGATCTGTTGTCTTTGAGAATGCGTCCAAGATGATAGTAATAGTCAAAATTCTTTGGATTAAGCTTTATGGCGCGTTCAATTTCCTGCTTTGCGTCAACCTGCTGTTTTGTCTTATACAGAATAACGCCGACGGCAGCGTGTGCTTCAGCGTTTTTGTCATTGATCTTAATAGCTGACTTGTAATACTGAAAAGCCTGCTCCATTTTTTCACGTTTTTCAAAAAGGCGTCCTGCCTGATAGAAATTGTCATCGTTTGTGGATTCCTGCTTTGTCAGCAGAAGATATTCTTTTAGAGCTTCTTCATTCTGTCCGCAAAGCTCATAAAGCTTGGCAATTTCATGGCGGAATTCAATTTCAGAAAAGCCTCTGCCGAATTCGGCGTGCTGGCTCAAATGGTTGAAAACTTCCATTGCCTGATCGTAGTTCTTGTTCGCGATATATGCTTTTCCAAGATAATACCATGCAAGAAAGTTGCGCTCGTCTTTTTGGATAAGAAGCTTACCAAGTTTTATCGCAGTAATATAGTTTCCTTCTTGTGTAAGACGGCTGATTTCTTCAGTGCGTTTTGGTGCAATCATAGATTTTATTACAAAGAAAATAATGATAACGGCTACAATAGAAATTGCAATAATAGGAATTAGTGTTGGATTCAAAATTACCTCCAGATGATTACACGGATAAAACTTGTTCCTATAGAATAAGATTAATTGTTTTATGTCGATATGTCAAATAAACTTTTTCTCTCTTAACAGAAATTCAATAAATCACCCGAAAAAATGCCGATATTCAGAATATGAACTTTAAAAAAGTGTAACAATTCAAACTTCTTTTGGTTGTTGAATATGTCTGCAAGGAGATTTTTTATGAGCCGAAAAATAATAATAATTTCAGCCTTATTGTTTTTAATTGGAACATGCTGCTTTGCCTCAGATTTGTATGACAGAGCATTTGCTGCATATAAAAATAACAGACCGAAAGAAGCACAGACTTTGTTTCTTCAGGTGCTTGAGCAGGAAGGTCCTGACGCTTCGGTTTATAATTATCTTGGCGTTGCATATTACCAGACCGGCGATTTTGAAAAATCTATAAATGCTTTTGAAAAGGGCAGCACAGTGCCTTTTGCAAACCGCGCGCTTCTGTATTTTAACGCAGGCAATTCGGCTTTTGCGCTTAACGATTTTGCAAGGGCAGAAAAGTTCTATACAAGCTCAATTGCCGCCGATGACAGTTATTCTTCGTCTTATCTCAACCGCGCAAACACACGCGTAAAGCTTGAAAAATACAAAGACGCCTTTTCTGATTATGACGCATATCTTAAATTAGAGCCTGAGACAACTCAAAAAGACTCAATTGAAGCTATGATGAAACTTCTTGAAAAGAAAGAGCCGGAAAAGAAATAGCTGAAAAGCTGGTGTCATTGTCGGGCGCGCTCAGCAATCCCTCCCAAAAGAGTACCTATGAACATATTCTATCGGGCACGTCACAGGGTTCAAAACCGCGCAATAATGCGCTATGCGCTGTTTGTTGCAAAGAAACTATAAATACATCGCTTTCGCGACGGCAACAAACAGAGCATTTTTGAACCCTGCTCCGCACCCTTGCGCATTTGTTCATCAGTCTTTGTGTGCACCAGCCACAAAAGTGAGCAGTTGTACATTATCTTTCAAGTTTTCGCGAAGCGGAAACTTGCTGCGGTGCGCTAGATTGACTATTGCTTGGAAAAGTCTTATGCGCACTCGAACCGAGCAGTGCCTCAAATTCTGATTTAAGCTTTTTGATGCGCTGCTCAGAGGCTTCTTCTCTGCATAAGCCCAGTCTGATTATCCGCAGGTTCTGCGTAAAAGCCTTTACAGTGTCAGGCGTAAAAACAGTAGAGCTTGAAGAAAACGGGCAGTTCTCGCCGCTTATCCACAAATTGCTTTCAAACGAAATCCTCTCCGGAATGTCGATTAAAAGGTTGCACAGCTTTGTTCCGGCTGCTTCTGCAAGCTTTATTTCTGCGGCGGTTCGTTTTTCAAGGTTTTCAAGTTCAGTATGCCTGCTGTTGTTCTCGTCAAACGGAATTTCTGCAATAATCTGGAAAAGGCTGTGCTTTTCAAGCTGTTCCGCGCAGAATTTTTCCTCAAAGTTTTTTGAGCCAATCAGTGTAAAAATCGAAGAATCGTCTAGCGAATAAAGTTCTTCAGGACAGATTACATTTTTTTTGAGTGCGGCAAAAATAGTCTTTTTCATCATTGCGGTTGCTATGCGCACGTATTTATGCCAGTAAACAGCCCTGTACATCATATATTTTGAGAAAAGTACATGTTCAATTGACATAAGGCTTGCCGAATCAAGGTAAATGCCTTTCTGC
Source organism: Spirochaetaceae bacterium (assembly GCA_017614995.1). Classification (GTDB taxonomy): domain Bacteria; phylum Spirochaetota; class Spirochaetia; order Treponematales; family Treponemataceae; genus UBA1240. The sequence continues at coordinate 38,864 of JAGAAX010000023.1, read as the reverse complement.
TTGTCAGGCTTGAGCCTAGAAAGTATAAAATCTGTATCCTGAATGCCGTAAGGCACGCCGCAGTAATAAGCGTCCCTGTTAAGGTAGTCAAGCTTGTCGGGGTCAAGCACGCCCGAAAGCAGAATTCTAAAAAAGCGCGTCTCATCGTCTGCTGTGTTTTGGTGGCTCACGATTGCCGCGGTCTGCTCGGGGTCTGCGCCGGTTTTTGCTATTAATGTTTTAAGCGGCTCTGACAGAATAAGCGAGCTGGAAAGGTCTTCATGGTCTTTTAGCGGCAGCTCTTTAAGCGAGTGTGTGTACGGAAAGTGCCCGATGTCGTGGAACAATGCCGCGGCAAGAAACGAGGCGCAGCCCTGTCGTGTAACCCACTGGTCTGCGTCTTTTTCGCATAAAGTGCTTAAAAGCCTTAGCGCAACGTGATAAACACCGAATGAATGGGCTGCGCGCGTGTGTGTCGCGCCCGGGTAAACAAGCGAAGTCGGCCCAAGCTGCTGAATCTTCCACAGCCGTCTGAAAGCAGGTGAGGCTGCCGCGTTCATAAGTGCTTCAGTCAGATAAATGTGGTGCCAGACCGGGTCTCTGACCGCTTCTGTCAATTTAAATGCTTCAGAAAATAAAATCATATACGTTTTTTACTCTAAGAGCAGAATAATTGCTCTGTCAAGAGCTGACTTATTTCCGTATAATATGCTAAAATAAAACATGCTTTGTTTAACTTCACGTAAAAGTGTATTTATCTTGTTTGTATGCCTGTTTATTTGGTGTTTTTTCTCTTGCAGCAAAGAAACAGAAGTCTTTAAAGCCACAGAATCTACTGTAAAAGAAACAGTTGACGAAAGAGTTAAAGATAAAAAGTGGGAAAAAGAAATAGAATCGCCGAAAGATTATGTCCTTAAGCTTTCTGAAATAAGTGCGCCGCTTCCGGCAGGCTGTCTTGCCGTTCTTCCTTCAGGAAATGTTTACCCCGAATATAAAGACTTCGGCTCTCTTGATATATCGCGGCTTGAGTATCAGCTTTTGAACATGCTGGATGAGTTTTTCAACAAGGCGGCGTTTGCCAGAAAAGAGAAACGGGTAGTTGAGGCTAAATATTTAGACCCGTCTTATCCGTTTCTGCCTTATGTAATGCAGCCTTATTTTGACAATCTGCCGGAAGTCGGTGACATAATTTACGGCAAGCCTTCTTTTCTTGATAATTGTATTGAAATTCCTGCAAGGCTGACTGGTGATAATAAACATATAGATTTATTGATTTATGTTTTAAAAGACAAAGAAGTGTGGTATATTGAACAGGTAATTTTTGGAGAACAAGTAAATGAATGAAGTTCTGACGGGTATTCAGCGTGATGTTGTAATCCAATATCTTAAGACTGAATTGCCTGCTTTAACAATTTCCGGTGCGCCGCAATATGAAGATACTTTCAGGCTTGAAACTGGCTCTTATATTATGCGCGAGACTGTTATCATTTTTCCAAAAAGCCTTGTGCCTTTGTGGATGCATACAATAAAAAGCGAAGTTACTGTTTCGTTTTATTTTAATAAGCGCGGTCTTCACTTTGATTCAGTTTTGCAGACAAAAGGCGATTCTGCCGCAATCGGCATAGCTAAAGAAATTGCCAAGACAATAGACGAAGAAGTTTTTGACATTAATGCCTATCATGGAAGGCTCTTTTATAATATTGACAAAAAGGGAACAAAAAAGCCCGACAGCTTTGTTTCCTGCGTTTCAAACAAGCTTTTTCCGCTTTTCTCGCCGTTTATCTGGCAGAATGTTTCATTTGACGATGAGATTCTGTTCTTTTCGCTGCTTTCGCGTTATTCGTTTTTGCGCGAGGCTGACGTGCCCTTAGATTTGGCGGCTCTGCTTCATCAGACTGGAAAAATGCTCTTCTTTCCGGGCAAGCGGCTTCCGTCTGCGTCGCCTTTTCCTTATGGTGCGTGTTTTCTAGCAAGAGATTTGGACAACCGCGCGCCTTTTTCTGATGCTCTTGCCCGTGTGCGCGACAATCTGCATATTCTTGCAGACTGCGTTTATGTGCCCATAAGCAAAGCACCGAGGGCAAGTGTTGTCTCAATCGAGCGTTCTTATTTCGGGCAGTGCAGAATCGAAGATTACGCCGCCAAGTGCGAATTTCAGCTTGTCTATCTTGCGGCTTCCGCATATCTTTCGCAATACCCGGACAAAAAAGCCGGTTCTGTTTTGGGGCGTGTGCTTCCGATGGACATTCTCTATATTTCAGATATGTACCTCTGCCTTGGCTGCGACCTGACCACAATTTCGCTTACGGAGCGGCAGGAATACATTTTTGAATTCAGGGCAGGCATACGCGTAATTACGGCAAAGTGTATTGTAATGGCTGTGCTTGTTGAAGGCTCGCGCGTTTCAGTTATCTGCCGCTTTGAGTCGCTCAAGCCTGAAGACAAGCGCTTCTTGTACGAAAAGCATTACGGCGCGATGCTTCAATAGATGGACCTGTTCGGAAACTCGGTTAGTTTTCGAACAGGTCTGCAATTTTTCAGGCTAAAGCCTTGCAAAATTGCGATTTACATAAGTTCGTGTTCGGAAAACTGAAGTTTCCGAACACGTCTTATGCAAAAAATTGAAAAAAATGCAAAAAATTGTGAAATAAATATATCACATTACAAGACAATGTGATATTATCGCCAAAGTATAGTTTCAACAGGAAGGTGCATTTGTATGTTTAACCGCAAAGATTTTGTTTCTGACACAGAGTGGAAACGGTTCCTGGATTTTTCTAAGGGATTTGAAACTCCGAACATTGTAGTGAATCTTAGAACAATCAAAAAGAATTTTATTCAGCTCAAAGATTCATTTCCTTATGCGCATATTTATTATGCAGTAAAATCGAATCCTGGCATTCCTGTTTTAAGACTGCTTGATTCTCTCGGCTCAAATTTCGACATAGCTTCGCGCTATGAGCTTGATAAGGTGCTTTCTCTTAATATTTCGCCGGACAGAATCTCTTACGGAAACACCATTAAAAAGGCTAAGGACATCAAGTATTTTTACGAGAAAGGCGTAAGAATGTTTGCGACAGACTCAAAAGAAGATTTGAAGACTATCGCAAAAAATGCGCCTGGTTCGCGTGTTTTTGTCCGCATTCTTGTTGAAAATTCACCTACAGCAGACTGGCCGCTTTCTAGAAAATTCGGCTGTCACCCTGATATGGCTTATGACCTTCTGGTTCTTGCCCGCGATCTTGGTCTTACACCTTACGGCATCAGCTTCCATGTAGGAAGCCAGCAGCGCGACATCGGTCAGTGGAATGACGCTATTGCAAAGACAAAGTACCTTTTTGAGTCGCTTGAAGACGAGGAGGGCATCCGCCTTTCTATGATTAACATGGGCGGCGGTTTCCCTGCACATTATATTCAGCCGACAAACGAGCTGAAAGAATATGCTTCTGAAATTACAAGATACCTTCAGGACGACTTTGGCGACGACGTTCCGATGATTATTCTTGAGCCGGGACGTTCTCTTGTCGGCGATTCAGGCATTTTGACGTCAGAAATTGTGCTTATTTCGCGCAAAAACAACACCGCACTTGAACGCTGGGTCTACATTGACGCCGGCAAGTTCAACGGACTTATTGAAACTATTGATGAATCTATCAAATATCCAGTAATTACCGAAAAAGACGGCGGAAAAGAGGGCTTGACCATTATTGCCGGCCCGACCTGCGACAGCATGGATATAATCTACGAGACTGAAAAATATAAGCTGCCTATAGATTTGAAGCCGGGCGACAAGATTTACTGGCTTTCTACTGGTGCATATACATCAACATACGCAAGCGTTGCTTTCAACGGTTTTCCGCCGCTCAAGACCTACTACATGGGCGAAGACGGTCTTGAAGAGGACGAAATCTAAGGCTTTATGGCAGATTCTCTAATATTTGATGTAGACGGAACGATTTGGGATACAACGCCCGTCGTAGAAAAAGCTTGGAACGCAGCACTTGACGGGTGCGGCTTGAGCTATGCCCATGTTACGGCTGATACGCTTAAGTCGCTTTTCGGGCTTCCGATGGACACAATTATTGAGCGGATTCTGCCGCGCGAGCCTGAAGAAGTGCGCGCCAAATTTAAGCCGCTCTGCTACAATTACGAAGAATCTTATGTTGAAAGAGAATCTGGCAAGCTTTACCCAAAAATGGCAGAAACGCTCGAAAAGCTCTCGGCAAAATATCCGCTGTTTATTGTGAGCAACTGCCAGAGCGGCTACATTGAGCTTCTGCTGCGCAAAACCGGCTTTGCACCGTACTTTAAGGATTTTACCTGCAACGGCGACACCGGTCTGCTCAAAGACGAGAACATAAAGCTTATTGCAAAGCGCAACAATCTAAAGTCTCCTGTTTATGTGGGTGACACCCAGGGCGATGCTGATGCATGTGCCAAAGCCGGTGTGCCCATTGCATTTGCTTTATACGGTTTCGGCAAGATAGAGTCGCCGGACTACACAATCGCCGAACCTTTTGATTTAGTCAGCCTTTTCTGCAATTGAACGGCGCGCAAATTTGCCTTATAATACTGTTATGGAATTAACCTTAAAAAAGCGTATGCGCATTGTCTTGCTCTACGGTATAATTGTCGCCTTTTCAAATGTTATAGGCGTTGTACTGCCGATTCCGTCTTCACTGCAAAGCCTCAGTATGCAGGACTATGCGCGCCTGCTTGAAAGATATCAGGCATACATTCCGTTTATAATGATAATCACATTTGCCATTCCGACGGTTTTATGTTTAATCTATACTCTTCGCTCATCAGGTGATAAGTTCTACAGCCGTTTTATAAACATGCCTGCGGCTTTCTCTTTTCTTGGAACAAGCGGATGGGTGTTTTTCTTTATATTAGAAGCAGTTATACTCTTTCTTGTAAAATATAACAACGGCATTTCAATCACGCCGATTCTGATAACTTCGGGTTTGAGCGCACTGCTAATGGGACTTTTGAGCTTTACAATCTCATATTTTTCGCTTGAAACGCTGCACCGCAAGCTCTTTCTTCCGATGTTTTTCCCGGACGGACACTTAAGCAGATACAAGAATATTTCAAATCCTTCGTTGAAATTTCTGTTTTCTATCTTTTATATTTCCGCAGGCATTTTCCCGATGCTTTACATTCTTTCGGCATTTTATGCGGAAAAGCTGGGCAGCGGAACAAAGCCTGACACCGCAACGCTTGTTACACAGATTGTGCTTATTGTTTTCGGCATAATTCTCTGCGTGATTTTTCTAGACTATTTCAATGCGCCGCTCAAAAAGCTTTATGACGGAACGGAGAAAATCAAGGAAGGCGACTACAGCACGCGCGTAAAAATAGTTTCAACTGATTCCTTCGGAAATCTTGCCGATTCGTTCAACGAAATGACCGCGGCTCTTGACGCAAAGACGCGCAAAATTCTTTCGATTCAAAACTCAATTGTAACAGGAATGGCTGTTATGGTTGAAAGCCGCGACAACAGTACAGGCGGTCACATTATGCGCACAAGCGACTGCGTAAAGATTTTTACACACGAATTGAAAAAATCGCCTGAATTTTCGTTTTTGACAGATTCGTTCTGCGAGGCTGTTATAAAAGCAGCTCCTATGCACGACCTCGGCAAAATTGCCGTTGACGACGCTATCCTGCGCAAGCCCGGCAAATTTACGGACGAAGAATACGAGAAAATGAAGAAACATTCGGAAGAGGGCGCGCGCATTGTAAAGAACGTGCTTAAAGAAGTTGAAGACGCCGAGCTCAAGTCAATTGCCATAAATATTGCGCACTTTCACCACGAAAAGTTTGACGGTAGCGGCTACCCCGACAAATTGAGCGGAAACGCGATTCCGCTTGAGGCGCGCATAATGGCGCTTGCCGACGTGTTTGACGCGCTTGTAAGCAGACGCTGCTACAAAGACAGCTTTTCTTATGACAAGGCTTTTGACATTATCAAGGATTCGCTAGGCACGCATTTTGACCCGGCTTTGGGCAGCGTATTCATTCAGTGCAGACCAAAGCTTGAAGAACTGTACAATTCTTATAATGCCTAGTCGGCTGTGCTTTCAGTTTCGGGTGTAGTTTCAGCGGCGGTCTCAACAGCGGCTTCGGCAGCTTCAGCTTCTGCCTCGCTTATGGTCATGCCGTCAGGCACAGCAGCAGGCGCAGTTCCCAAAAGAATTGAAACAGGCTTTAAGAATTCGACGTTCTCGCAGATAATTTTGATAACTACCATGAGAGGAACGGCAATAACCATGCCGGCAAAGCCCCAGATCCAGCCCCAGATAGACAAGGCAACAATTATGATAAACGGACTTAAACCGAGGTTTTCGCCCTGAATCTTTGGCTCTACGATGTTTCCGAGAACAGTGTTTACACCAATCAGTATAATCGAAATGAGAATTACAGGCAGCGGAGAAGGCCAGAACTGCAATAGCGCAAAAAGTATCGTAATAAGACACGAGAAAATCGAGCCGATTGTCGGAATAAAGTTCATTACAAAGGCGATAAATCCCCACAAAATCGGGAAATTCAGTCTTGTGCAGAGACAGCCAATATAGACAATTATTCCGGTAAGAAGAGAAGTGAAAAACTTAACAGAAATATATTTAATTACCTGATTTGTGATGTTTGTAATCATAGAACGTATTTTGTTCGGCATTACATCGGCAAAGGCAAATTCCATTTTAGTGTTGAAATATCTGAATTCTGACATAAAAAAGAAGCAGAACAAAACAACCATTGAAAAATCTTTTATAAGAGAGAAAAGCTTTGTAGAAAGCATAATCGCAAGGTCTTGGATAAAGGTTCTGACACCTTCCTGCATCCAAAGATTTGTAAACAGGCTTAAGCCCTCGTCAAAGGGCAGCTCCATTATCGCGGCAATATGCTCATAAATCGAAAGAAAGCGCTGCTCGTATTTTGGGTACTGCTCAACTATTGTGCGCATACTTGAAAGCAAGATTGTTCCTACAAAAAAAACGATGAGAATGAGCGCAGCAAGAACAAGAATTATACAAAGAACGTTCGGTATTTTAAGCTTTCTGTTAAGAACGGACGCAATAGGAACTAGAACAAGCGAAAGAAGAATCGCAAGTACAACAGGAATAAGTACCTTGGCGGCAATCTTCATTATTGCAAGAGCTACAACAATTGAAAGAAAGAGCATCAAAATAAAATTTGCTGCGGCAAACCGCTTCGGTACTTTCGGCATATAATTCCTGTTTTATTTTTTAGGAAGAATCTTATCAAAGCCGCAGTAAGGTACAAGCACTTCTGGAATTGTAACTGAGCCGTCTGCGTTCTGGTAATTTTCAAGAATAGCAAGCATTGCACGACCAACAGCAATGGCTGTGCCGTTCAAAGTATGAACGTACTTGTTCTTGCCGTCGTCGTCCTTATATTTGATGTTGAGGCGGCGTGCCTGATAGTCTGTACAGTTAGAAGTTGATGTAACTTCGCCGTATTCACCGCCGTTGCGTCCAGGCATCCATGCTTCCAAGTCCCACTTGCGGTAGGCTGGTGCGCCAAGGTCGCCAGAACATGTATCAACTACATGGAACGGAAGTCCAAGCCCTGTAAAGATTTCCTCTTCAATCAAGCGGAGCTTTTCGTGAATCTCGTCTGACTGTTCCGGTGTAGAGTAGGCGAACATCTCAACTTTGTCGAACTGGTGAACGCGGTACAAGCCCTTAGAGAACTGACCTGCTGCACCTGCTTCTCTGCGGAAACAGTGAGAAAGACCGCCGTAGAAGCGTGGCAAAGAAGCCTTGTCAAGAATCTCGTCCTGATGATAGCCGCCGAGCGTAATTTCAGCAGTGGCTACAAGACAAGTTCCTTCGTCTTCAATTGAATATACGTTGCTTTCGTTTCCGCGCGGATTAAAGCCGATGCCCTTAAGAACTTCTTCTTTAGCAACATCAGGTGTTATGAACATCTCAAAGCCGTGCTTACGCAGAGTGTTCAAGGCATACATAATCAAAGCCTGTTCAAGGAAAACGGCTTCGTTCTTCAAATAGTAGAACTTAGGGCCGGAAACCTTAGTTCCGCGGTCAAAGTCGATGATGTCAAGCGACTCACCGAGCTGAACATGGTCTTTCGGCTCAAAGTCGAATTTGCGCGGTGTACCGACCTTTTTTACTTCCAGGTTTTCTGTATCAAGCTTGCCGATAGGCGCGTCAGGGTGAATCATGTTCGGAATCTGACGTCCGGCTTCATCAAGAGCTGCTTCTGTTTCTGAAACCTGCTTTTCCATATCGGCGATTTCAGTTTTTATTGATTTTCCTTCTTCGATTAACTTGGTACGGACAGCCGCATCAAGTTTTCCTTTCATTGCGGCTGCAATTTCATTGCGTTTTGCCTGCAATTTTTGCAGGGCAGTTACCAATGATGTACGTTTGTCGAATAACTCAACGACCAAGTCTGCGTTTGCCTTCATGTTTCTGGCGGCAATATTTGCTTTTACTGCTTCAAGGTTGTCCTTGATAAATCTATAGTCTAACATAATAAGCTATTATAGCTTTTTGATTTCTTTTATGGAAGTACCCGCAGACACCGCCGAGCTGAAACTACCGCAGCAGGCTGTTGGCGAGAGGCTCTTTTACAGTGCCATTAAGCGACTTATTGACTTTGCGCATTTTAGCGGCAAGGGCTTCAAGCACATCTGTCCAGTGAAAATATTCAAGCACATATTTTTCGCCTTTTTCAAAGCTGTTAGAAATCTGAATATCGACAATCATTTCAAGCATTTTTCTTGCAGCCGGAATCACCTTGTCATAGTCAATGTGAAGCACAAAATCTCTTACAGACACAGCGCCTTCTTTTATAAAGTGATACATCTGCATAACGGTGCGTACTCTGTGCGCCTGACTGAAATTCGGCTTAGCCTTGAGAATGTTTCTCACCATAAAAGTAGTGATTATCTGTTTTTTTTGAAGCGTACTGTACATGCCGAGGCTAACAAGCTTGTCGAGCATAGCAAGCGAAACCATGTCAGCCTTGTTCTCTTCGATAATGCTTTTGTATTTGCCCAAAATGTCGGTGTTTTTGTTCGGACCGAGAGAATGGCCGTTTTCATGTCCGATTGTAAACCAGTGGTCAGCCTCGTTGAGATAAAACTGGTGCAGGTCTTTGGCAAGAACGGCATCAAGCATTTTCTGCTGCTCTTTTAAGTCAGAAACAGCCCTAATCTGCCTGTGGTATACGTTGCGCCGTCCTCCGCCAATAGTAAGCGAAAGCTTGTCGTCATTCGGCAGATTCTCGGCAAGGGTAATGCCAGCCCTGTAAGCGCCTGTATCTCCTTTTACTGTAACTAAATCCACGTCTACCATAGTCTGCTTTGGCGCATCTTTTGAAGCTGAAATTGTCTGTTCGTATTTGCCGCAGAACGGCATGAGCTTTGCAAGCTCCGGCAGATATTTCTGAATCTTCAGAAGCTGTTCTGTGCCCTGTCTGTTGACAATGCCGACGCGTATGCCGAGCATGTCCTTGCTGATTGGCGTAATATTATGGTCTTTTAGGGCTTGTGAAAGCTCTTTGTTTTCGTAGACCGTCTCGGTCATTTCGTCAGCGTAGCTTTCGCGTGTAATAGTAAATTCAAGCGGTGTGTCCTGAAGGCTTGCCCATTTTTTGTCGGTATATGCGTCTTTCATCGGGTCGTTTATTGTCAGCGCGTCAGCCTGAAGCAGGAGAAATTCAGAAAAGTCTTTGTTTGTAGAAGTTTCGGCTGCTTTTTTAAGCTGAACCGCTGCGGCCGCAAACTCTTTTGCAAAAGCTTCTGTGTAATCAAGAGCCTTAAGCTCTGTGCCGTTCCGTATAACAACAGAACGCTGGTTCAAGATTTTTGCAACCTCATCAGCTTTGCCATGCCCAAGCATTTCTGCAAGTATTTTATGAAATTCTTCTTTGCTTAAGTCCTGCGGATAAAGCCCCTTGCCCGACAGTTCAGACGCATTTTTAAGCAGCGAGAATTTGTTAGCCTCGCGGTCTACAGCGTTTATGCCTTTCTGCGCCTTAAAAAGCTTTAGCGCAAGCCTTGCCTTTGTCTTTTCTTCAGGCGTGCCGTTTTTAATCCGGCTGTTCAAAAAATCGCGGAAAGCAAGATTCCGCGGGTCGTCCATTTTTAAAAAAGCTTCTTCAAGGACAGCCGCCGCCTTTACAAGATGCTTTAAGGCTGCCTTGTCACCGTCTTTTAATACTGAATATTCCGGCGCGTCTTTTTTGAGAAGCACCTTAGTTGTAAGATATTTTTTCGAAGTACGTTTCTTCAATTCATCAAGCGAAAGTGCAATTTCCATTTTGTTCATCATAACTAACTCCATTTAGATACTACCGCAAAAACCGAAAAGCAACAACATGGGGGTGCTGTCTAAATTGCCCTGATTCTGTTACAAATCTAGCAAAAATTGCCTTGACTTTATTACCAAAAATCGCAGAAATTGCCTTGATTTTATTACAAAATTAGAGTAAAATTGCCTTGATTTTGTTACAAAAGAGGAGAATATGGCTTTTCAAAGGAATATTTACAAGGGACTTGAAGAATGGAAAAACAGCGGTGAGCACAAGCCTCTTGTCATTCGTGGTGCCCGCCAAGTAGGAAAAACCACTGTCATCAAGGATTTTGGAAAGACTTTTGACACTTTCATTCAGCTTAACCTTGAGAAAAGCGATAACAGAACATTCTTTACGGACGAATTGAATCCAAAAATCACATTTCAAAAAATCTGTCTTGAGAAAAAAATCGAACCAAAGGGCAAAACACTTCTTTTTTTAGATGAAATCCAAAATTCACCGCAGGCAATCGCTTTGCTCAGGTACTTTTACGAAGAAATGCCCGAACTATATGTAATCAGCGCAGGCTCTCTTTTGGAAATCATAATGGAGAAACATAAAATAAGTTTTCCAGTTGGACGTGTGGAATATCTTTACCTTTATCCGATGACATTCATGGAATTTCTTCTGGCTGCAGGAGAAACGCAGGCTCTTTCACTTTTGGAAGAAGTTCCAATTCAGCGTTGGGCTGTTCCGTCATTATCAAGACTTTACAAAACATATACTCTTGTCGGTGGAATGCCTGAGGCAGTCGCAAAGTTCATCAATACCGGGGACATTACAAAAGTTTCCTCAGTTTACAGGAATCTTTTTACTTCTTATATTGATGACGTTGCCAAGTATGCGTCCAATAAAACCGAAGAACAGATATTAACTCAGTTTATTGAGGCAGCCCCAAAAGAAACAGGAAAAAGAATTACATTTGAGCGTTTTGCAAATACAAGTTACCGCTCACGTGATGCTGGAGAGGCTCTGCGCAAATTACAGAGGGCAATGCTGATTTATCTTCGTTATCCGACGACCGATTTGCAGCTTCCATTACAAACAGACACAAAGCGAAAACCTCGTCTTCAGTTTTTGGACACAGGTCTTGTAAATTTTTCCACAGGGATTCAGGGAACATATCTTACCGAAGAATCAATTGACTCTATGTACAACGGAATGATTGCTGAACAGATTACCGGTCAGGAACTTCTTGCCTCAACTTTTTATGAAATGAAGCCACCTCTCTTTTGGGTAAGGGAAGAAGTTCGTTCTAATGCAGAGCTGGATTTTCTTATAATAAAGGATTCAAAAATCATCCCTGTTGAGGTAAAGTCCGGTAAAACAGGCACTCTGCGCTCGCTCCATTCATACATAGACCAGACAGGCACAAAACTTGCTGTCCGCCTGTATTCCGGCGAATATTCTGTGGAAAAAGCCGTCACTCCAATCGGCAAAAATCCTTATACGATCATAAACCTGCCGCTGTTTCTGGCAGGCAAGATTGGTGAGTATGTAAGTTTGATTGAAAGTAGATGATAAAAAAATGTAGAAATCCGCCAAAGTCTGTATTAAAAAATAAAGACTAAGAGATATTATTCTGGCAAAATACAAATTATCTGATATAATTTGTTAATCGCGGATATTGAGATTTTTGGAGGTAATAGCATGTGTCAGTTTGCTGTAAAAATCCCAGATGCTGTTTTGTATGATACTCACATGACTGAAAGTCAGTCAGAACAGTTGGCAAAGAAAATAATTGCCATGCATTATTATCTTCATTTTCATGTATCTCTGGGTTATTGCGCACAGATAGCAGATCTTTCGGAAGAAGACTTCATAAAATACCTTAGCGAGAATCGTATATCTATTTTTCAATTTGAAGACAATAAAGAATTTCTAGAAGAGATGAACAATGCCTAGAGTAATTGTCAATTCAACGCCTCTGATTGTTTTAAGCAACATCAACAAGCTGGATATTTTAAGAGCCTTATATTCTCAAATATACATTCCCCAGACCTGATGAATTTTTTTTCAAAACTATGCTATAATAAAAGTTAATGGAGGTATAAGTTATGATAAACAATGAAATCTTAGCCATAAAAGACAGATTTGTTGAAGCTCTTCATCCCGAAAAGATTATATTATTCGGTTCTTATGCAAGAGATACTTACAACGAAAACAGTGACTACGATTTTTATTTGATTATGCCTGATTCAACTCAAAATATCCTCCATGCTACTCAAGAAGCATATATCAGTCTTCTTGATATCGATCGTAAACCTGTAGATATCGTTGTAAATACAGCTTCTAAATTTGAAGAACGCAGCAAAATGACAACATTGGAACGTACTGTTCTTGAGGAAGGAGTTGTTTTGTATGCATGAGGACGATGTAAAAGAATGGCTGCGATTTGCAAATATGGATTTAGACACAGCAAATCACCTTTTTAATACCATGTATCCGAAACCGTATGAAATAATCTGTTACCATTGCCAGCAGTCTGAGGAAAAAAATGCAAATACTTGGAATATATCTTGAAGAAGCAGAAGATAATGTAAGAAAAAATTTAACAAACAAAACATGGTATGGCTTTTATGAAAAACAGAATCTTCATGAAATATATAAAGCTGGAAAACCTGCAAAAATAAAAAAAGAATATGAAAAACAGAATAAAAACCTAAAACAATTCTATGATTATAAAAATAATAAACAAGAATTCTCAATAAATGCCATAGTTGGAAAAAATGGTTCTGGAAAATCAACATTATTAGATATCCAGAATAGAATCATTAATAATTTTGCAATTAAAATAAAAGAAAAATTTCCTGATAATAATAAATGTTATAAAATTATTCCAATAAAAAACTTAAAAGCAGAATTGTTTTATGAGATTAAAAACATAATTCATTGTATAAGAATTAACAATAATGATGTAGAATTCTCTAATGAAGAAAACTGTGATTTATTTGACAAAATAAAAACTCTTGAAAATTTATCAAATTATTCTTTTTATACAATAACTTGTAATTACAGTATTTATACAGATTATCCAAAATGGAAAGAGAAACTTTATCATAAAAATGACGGTTATTTTACACCTATAGTTTTAGTTCCGTATCGAATTAATGGTGATATTGAAATGGAACGTGAAAAAAAACTAGCTGAGAAAAGAGTACAAACATTATCAATATTATTATTTAAAGACGGAAACGATTTTATAGAAAATTTCATTCCATATAAATTTTTATATAAATTAAAAGATTTAAAATATTATAAAGAAATTATTGCAGAAAAAATAGATGACCTCTGCCATAGCAAGTATACAACATTGTATTTACAAGATCAAAAACAATATCCTATACGATTTAATTATATTTGTTCTTACTTGCGTGTTTATTGGACTGCTTTTTTTGATTCCAATTATAAAGATTTCTCTTTAAAGGAATATTGCAAAGAATATTTAATATATAAAACGCTAAAAGTCTTTCTTAATTATGAATCAGTATCAAATACATTAAGATTTAATGAGATAACTGATTTAACGACGAATCAAATAAATTTACCTAAATTACACGAATTAATAAAAAATACAATTGAAACAGAGCTCTGGGATGAAAGCAATATAAATTATATTAATTTAAAAATTTTAATGTGTAAAAAATTTCTCGAACATACTTGTATTAACTTATATAAACCTGATATTCAAAATGAATTAAAAATAACTGATTTTTATAAGGATCCATTAGTAAAAGATGCACACTTATATGATGAAATGTTTATTTTGTTATTGCCTGATTTTTTCGAATGGCATTTTTATTATGAATATAAAAAAGAAATTATTGATAATACTTTAAAGATTAAACCTGATAATGGAAACAATCCTAAAGATGAAAATGAAAAAACAATCATGGAATTATCCGATATGAGTTCTGGAGAACAACAATTATATAATTCATTGAGTTATATTATTTATCATATTAAAAATGCACAAAGTAATAGATATGGAAATCAAAGTGGAAAAATTCCTTATAAATACTTTAATGTTGTATTTGATGAAACAGAACTGTATTATCATCCAGAATATCAAAGGCGATTTATCAATGACATTATAAAAATATTTAATCGTGGTAATTTAGATATAAGTGGAATCAATATAACACTTGTAACTCATTCTCCTTTTATCCTAAGTGATATACCTCGTGCTAATATTTTAGCACTTGAACATGGTTCTGTATCTGAAAAATTAAATGAAACATTAGGTGCAAATATTTATGATTTGCTCGAAAATCAATTTTTTATGACATCAACTATAGGTGAAACTTCAAGAATTTTTATAGAAAACATAATTAGTAAATATCAAAATAATGAGCCGCTGGCAAATGATTATGAATTCTATAATAATTTTATTAATAAAATTGGTGATGTTTATTTAAAAAATGCATTACAAGAAATGATAGATTCTAAACGCAACATAAAATTTATTGATAGAAAAATTAACTATTATGAAAATATTATTAATGATTTAAAAAAACAAAAAGCGGAAATAGATGAGAAGAATTAATTATACAGAAAATGTAAGTTTAGAATATTTAAAATATTTTTCCTCTAAAGATCTAAATGATATTCAAGATAAATGGGATATTATTCGTGATATTTATACAGAATTATATATTTTTCCTTCTGATGTAAAAAAAATAATAACAGCAGATTTTAGTAAATTAATGAAATGGTATTTTGAATGGATAAATCTTATTAAAAGAAATAAAGATGTTGAAAAAGGTTTAATTAAACGGATTGATGGCAGCAATTCAAAATTATTAATTTTTGATTATTCACAATATTATTCTAATATAATTAAATTCTTTTTTGAAAATACATCTAGCTTAGATTTATATTCTTGTTGTTATTGTGAAATCGAACCAGTTACTAATTATAAAAAAAAGAATGGAGCAAATAGAATTACTCTTGATTTAGATCACTTTTTCCCAAAAGATCAATGTCCTATTTTAGCATTATCTCTTAGAAATCTTGTGCCAGCCTGTTCAGCTTGTAATAGTAGAATAAAAAATCGAAATAATTTTTTAAGGTTTTATGGTATAAATAAACAATCTCAAAATGAACAAATGAAAATATTATTACAAATTTCTCCAACTTGTGATCAATATGAGTTTAACAAAAATGCAAAAATTTATGTATTACCAAAAGTTGGTTTCTCAACAAAAATTGGATATTTAAAAAATATTGATTCATATCAGATAAATTTTAGTGCTAATGAAATTTATGAACATGAGATTAAAGCTTTTAGATTAAATCAGCGATATAATTCAACTTCAATTTTAGCAGAAGCTTTATCAATAATGGATTTAAAAAGAAATTATCCATCTTCCAAAATTCAAGAAATGACGAAACAATTTAAAGGTATAATTTCTTCAGAACACTTGGAAGAAATTATTTTTCGAAGGAATTTTGATGAAAATAGACATTGTAATTTACTAAAATTAAAAAAAGATTTATTAGATTAATGTTTTTTGAAAAGACATTATTGGTGCTAAGAGTGCATTCAGATGTGATAGTAAAGATTTAAATAAAAAGTTTTATCAAATGTTTCTATATTGTTTTGCTGTTTTGTAGTGATAGTTAAATCAATTTATAGATATATTTTTGAAGAATTATAAAATACAAATTTAAATAAAAAACTTGTGTATAAAAAGGAAAAAAGATATAATAAAAACTATGTCTAATGGCAAGAACTTTTCGGGAGTTGATTTGTTCTCTGGTGCAGGAGGTCTTAGCCTTGGTGCAGAATGGGCTGGCATAGATGTACAATATGCTGTTGAACTTGATAAATCCGCTTCATTAACTTATAAAAAAAATCATTCTAGTTCACTTGTATTAAATGAAGATATCGCAAGATTAGATAAAAACAGTTTCCCGAATTTAGATAATTTATTTATTCTTTTTGGTGGACCTCCTTGCCAAGGTTTTTCTACTTCAAATCAAAAAACAAGAAATAATTCTAATCCCAAAAATAGGTTATATTTAGAATTCCTTCGTTTGGTGCATGAGTTAAAACCTGTTTGGGTAGTAATAGAGAATGTTCAAGGAATTTACAATTTTGATAATGGTAAGATAGTTAGAAAAATTGTTGATGATTTAAATTCATGTGGTTATCGTTCTAAAAAAACAATATTAAATTCAGTTGATTTTGGAGTTCCTCAAAAAAGAAAAAGATTTATTCTTGTAGCTAATAGGCATAATATAGATTTTGAATTTCCTCAAGGGAATCCATCGTTTGTTTCTGTTGGGGATGCAATTTCTGATTTACCAGAATTACAAAATGGTGATATGAAAGAAGAATGTAATTATATAGATTGTAAACTTTCTAATTATATGAAATTAATGCGTGGAAAATCTAATATGGCAAGACAGAATTATGTATCAAAAAACAGCGAACTTGTTATAAAAAGATATGCGTATATAGGGCAAGGAGAGAATTGGAAATCTATTCCGAAAGAATTAATGACAAATTATAAAGATATGGCTCGTTGTCATAGTGGAATTTATAAGCGTTTAAATAATAACGAACCTTCTGTTGTTATTTCTAATTATCGTAAGAATATGTTGATACATCCGACTCAGGATCGCGGGTTATCAGTACGAGAAGCTGCGCGATTACAGAGCTTTCCAGATGATTACATATTTGAAGGTTCAATTAGTGAAATTCAGCAGCAAATCGGAAATGCAGTTCCTCCGCTCCTTTCAAAAGTAATTTTTTCCCGGATATTAGAATATGAATAATAATGAGAGTTTAAAATTTAATTTTGATGTAAGTGCCTTTCGTCTCATTGGTCGTGAATTAATTACAGATAAAATAACGGCTGTTTTTGAACTAGTAAAAAATTCATATGATGCAAATGCTGAAAATGTTGAAATTGAATTTCAAAATATACAAAATGTAGGTAGCGCAGAAAGTAAAATTATTATTAGAGATGATGGAAAAGGCATGTCTTTTTCTGATGTAAAAAACAAATGGATGGTTATTGGAACCGATAATAAAAGAACTGTTTTTATTTCTGATGATCCGTATAACAGAAGATTGGTCGGAAAAAAGGGAATTGGTAGATTTGCTGTCGATAAATTAGGTAATAGTCTTATTCTCAAAACAAAGCAAAGCAAAGATAGCGAGCTTTTCTGCCTTGAAAATGATTGGTCAAAATATGAAAAATTAGAATTAGAACAAATAACTTTGTTTCAGAGCGGCACTGAAAAAACGGCAGAACATAATCCTTCTGTCAAGACAGAAAATGAAGAAGATTTAGAATCCAAAAAATTTTTTACCGATGTCGAAAACATTTATTGGTATGAACAACCTGTTTTTGATAAAGGTACCGAGCTTATTATCTCAAAAATTCGCGATCCATGGACAGAAGAAGATATTTCTCGATTATACAAAGTATTATCAACTTTAATAGTTCCAGAAAAAAAACTGAAATACCCGTTTAATTTAAAAATTATTGCTCCAGAAACAAATAACTATAAAAACAAAGTTGTTGAAAGTTTTGCACTTGAGGAAATTGCTACAACTGCTATAAAATTGGGGTTCGATTCTAAAAAACAGTTGCAGGATGTTCTAACTATTGACAAAGAGGGTAATTTATCCATTTCAAAAAAGAATAAAAGGATTTTTGGTTTAATCAATCTTCATCTTTATTATTATGATATTAATGCAAAGCAAAAATTTCATAAGATATATCCAGAAGAGCAGTTAACTGGAATTAAAATATATCGTGATGGAATTCTAACAACTCCTTTTGTTGATTCTCAGGAAGAGATAGATTATCAGAAAGATTTATTTGGAATTGATAAGCGTCGCTGGTCTGGATTCTTTGATAAAATAAGTTCTCGTGACTTGTTAGGTTGGATAGATATTACAGAAGCTGATAATCCAGATATAATTGAAGCAACAAATAGACAGGGATTTGTAGAAAATGAAGCTTGGCTCGAATTACAGAAGTTTATTATAGAAGTAATTTCTGTTTTAGAGAAACAGAGAAAAAACTTAAAGGATAAAAACAAAAAACAAGAAGAAAAGAGTTTTAAGGATTCTAAAGATTCTATTGCTAATTTAAGGGCAATTATTGCTAATACAAACACAGATGATGAAAATGTAAAACAGAACTTAAATGTACTTTCATCAGAATTAAGTAAATTGCAAGGAGCTTTAACAAAAACACATAGAAGTTTAATCGAAACAAAAAAGGAAAAAGAACGTCAAGAAGAATTAATGTTTAGCCTTGTTTCTTTGCAGACCTATGCAGGAATGTTATCTCATATTGTGAGGACATTATTAGGAAGAATTAAACGTAGTGCAGAATTTATCCGAGATATGATAGATAATGTTGATTACAGAAATAATTGTAAATCATATGCCACAAGAATTTTTACGGAAATGGAGAATCTTGATAAATCTGTCGATTTTTTATTAAGGTATTCAAAGGACGGTAATGATTTCGAGCCAATAAATCTTAAAGACTTTTTTTTATATTTATTTGAAGTAATTTATAAAGATGAATTTGAAAAAGAACAAATCGAGCTTTCATGTTTTGTAGATGATACTGTATCCATAAAATACAATAGAAAAGCACTGAATGATATATTTGATAATCTGATATCTAATACTATGAAAGCTTTCGCAGGAAAGCCGGATAATAGAAAAATTAAAATTCGTGTTCAGAATGATAAGAACGAACTTAAAATTTTTTATTCAAACAATGGACCATTAATTTCAGAGGCTGATAAAGAGAGAATATTTGATATTTTCTTTACAACAACAGCCGCGAAAGGTGGTGCAGGGCTTGGTTTATATATAGTAAAAACTCGTTTAGAGGCAGTTCAAGGAAAAATAGAACTAATTGATAGTGAATTTGCTCCTGAAGGTGTAACTTTCTTGCTGTCAATCCCATATTCAAGAGGTAAAAAATGAAGCTTTTAATTATTGATGATAATTTTCAGGCTGATGATCCTGCTATTGTAATGACAACAATTAAACTTCCCGACATTGAACCCGTATTTTATAAGACAGGAAAAGATTTTTTTGATGCTCTAGATCAAGATCCTGCAATTTTATTTCAGTCAATCATTGTGTTGGATTTATCATTTGGAAGCGGTCAGATGCAGGGAATTGATATTTTAAGGAAAATACGAGAAATATCGCTTTTAATACCTGTTATTATTTTTACCGGTGCGGATGAACCGTCTCAGTTAATTCCTGATTTTATCAATCTTGATACAAATGCTTATATTACAAAGACAACTTCAAATGAAGAGTTTGTAGAAAAAGTAAAACGTTGTGCAGAAATGGTACAAAATAATGTAGCTGCTGCTTTGACAGAATGGTTGGATGCTCACCCAGAAGAGGAAAAGAAAGATTCGTATATTTTTACTGTCGATGGTAAACACTATTCTTTGAATCAGATTTCAGAAGAATTAAAACAGAGTTCTTTTGTAGGAAAACAATTCATAAATCGGATACTTCGTTTGACAGTGGATTTGATTAGCAGAAATAAAGAGAGTTTGTAATACAATGAATTTACTGATAACAAAAGATGAAGAAGATAACAAATTAGGTTCTTTTTTTAATAAATGTGCAGATTATGCAGTTTCTTTATTCAATGAAGAATCTAATATAAAGGTTTTAACATCTCAAAAGCTAAAAAATAACATAGTTTTTAATATGACTATAAGTAATTCAGATTTTTCACCATTTAATTTTTTTGCTTTTACACATGGAGAAGAAGACGGTTTAATTGTAGATGCACAACATTACGTCGGTTGCGATACAGATGATAATTGTTGGAAAGATGCAAATATTGTTTACAATTTTTCCTGTTTATCTGCATGTCAGTTTGGTAAAAATATATGTGAACATGGAGCGAAGTGCTTTGTGGGGCATAATAAAGAAATTATCATTCAAACTCTTCCTAAATTTCAAGATTATTTCTATTTACCTTTAGAAGTTTTTTTAAGTTGTTTGTCTGGGAAGAAATCCGTGCAGGATTCGTTAAATCTAGCTAAAGAAAAATACACAGACGAAATTGATGTATTATATAATTCAGATATGTTGCATGCTTCTCTGCTTTTGGAAAATAGAGATAGTTTAGTTTGTTATGGAGATTCTTCGATTTTAATATAGTTATCATTTGGTGAGGTTAGATATGGCTTTCATAAATGTAAATGAAATGGAAAAAAGAGAAAAGGATATTCGTGAACAAGAACCTGTGAAGGCAACATATTCAATAAATAATAATGGCGATAAATTCCTTTTCCAAATTGATACATATGGAAGTGCTAATAGAGCTAATCCTGATAAGGTTTCACAATCAATTTCTTTTGATGCCGATAATATACGAGCATTATTTACTTTGTTAAGCAGAGAAAATAATTCATTATTTGAATACAAAACACTTGATGAGCAAGAACAACAGAAGAATGTTAAACTTGATATTCTTTCTACTGATATTTCACCTCTGATCCTTTACGGTCCACCCGGCACAGGCAAAACTTACCAAATGCAACATGAATACATTGACAGGTTTTCTAAAGATGATTGTTTCGTAACAACATTTCATCAGTCGTTTAGTTATGAGGAATTTGTTGAAGGTTTAAAACCTGTGCTTGCAACTGAGCAGGGTGTAAGCAATCAATCTTCAGATGTAAAATACACAATAGAAAAAGGTGTTTTCTATCAGGCTTGTGAAAGAACTGCCGTTATTGCTGGATTTGTTTCGCTTGCAGAATGTGTAAAAGCCTCTGTCGATGATAAAAAACAGAAAATGTCCGAAGCAATTAATGCTAAAAAAGTTGTTCTTCTTTGCATTGATGAAATAAACCGTGCAAATGTGTCTGCTGTATTTGGTGATTTGATTTCTTTGATAGAGCCAAGCAAACGAATTGGTGCAAAAAACGAAATGATTGTTCAGCTCCCGTATTCAAAAGAAGCATTTGCTGTTCCTGCAAATCTTATGATTGTCGGCACTATGAATACTACCGACCGTTCAATCCAGTTGCTTGATTCTGCTTTGCGCAGGCGCTTCCGTTTTGAGGAGCTTTTGCCTGATTATAGTAGTATTAAAAATGAAACTGCGAAAAACATTCTCAAAGCAATAAATGCCCGTATCCGCTGTCTGCTAGATAAAGACCACCAAATCGGACATTCATATTTTATTGATGTAGAATCAGACCTCAATATTTTCAATGCTCTAAAAAATTGTGTCATTCCACTCTTGGAAGAATACTTTTACAATGATGCACAGAAAATCAGACAGGTTTTGAATGAAAAAGATAATTCAGACAATAACTTTTATGTAAAAGATGAAGAAGCAGAAGTTGCATCAAGAAATATAGAGAGCGATTTTGATGATGAAAAAGAGTTTTATCAGCTCAATCCTAAACTTTCAGAAGTTTCTGATGTTGATTCAGCAAAAACCTTTATTTCACATATCAGTGAATAAAAAGTGAAATTGATTTTATGGCAAAAACAAAGCCTGCAGTTATTCATGAATTTGGAATTCTCAGCGATAAGTCAAAGAACCGTGTTTTTCTTGGTGAAGAAGTTCAGCTTGAACATAAAACCTTTGAAAATCTGTGGAATTTCATTCTTGAAAACAAAGGCGGTCAGGATGCAGATGATGTAATGTCCGTTCATGTAAAGGGCGGAAGACCGTATATAAAAACAGGTCGGTATGTCGGTACAATCCAGACTAAAGACGGTCAGGTTATAGAAATCTTACCGAAAATATATAAAACCGGAAACATGGAAGAAGATGACAAAAAACTTTGTCGCCGTGTTTTCCTGAAAATGCTTGCAAGTTTCCAACAGTCGCAGGCAAAATCTTTTCAAGATGCAAACTTAGATACACGCGAGAATTTTCCTATTCTTGAAGTTTATATCAGCCGTTATCTTTCAGAAGTTGAACGGCTTTTGATGGATGGGATAAAGAAGAATTATACGCAGATTGAAGAAAATCAGAAATTCTTAAAGGGAAAACTTTTAATACAAAAACAGATTTCAAAAAACTGTGCAGATAAGACTAAATTTGCAGTCCGTTATTTGAAATATATAGAGAATATTCCGCAAAACAGAATTATTGTTTCGACTTTATATAAGCTTTCGAAAATTTCACAACTTACTAACAATATAAATCGTTGCTATTCTTTACTTTCATTTTTTTCTGATATTCCGCCAAGTTCAAATATTGAAGCTGATTTAAATTTTTCATTGCGGTCTAACAGACTTTTTTCAACTTATGAAAATCTTTTACAGTGGAGCAGTCAGTTTCTGCTTAACAAAGGTTTCACAACTTTCAGCGGAAACCATGTAAACCAGTCTTTGCTTTTTAGTGCAGAAAAGCTTTTTGAAAGTTTTATAGCTCATTTATTCAAAAAATATGCAAAAGATTATGCAGTTTCAAGCCAGCATTCAAAATATTTTCTTGTAGACAAATATGGCGATACTGAACATGGAAAATTCCGCTTGCGCCCGGATATTGTTGTTGAGTCAAAGGATGCAGGCAATTTTTCTGCCTATGATACAATCATTATTGATACTAAATGGAAAAATCTTGATTCTTCCATGCCCGATAAAAACTATCTTATTGACATAAAGGATATGTATCAGCTTTATGCCTATGGTCAGAAATATCATCTTGGTGACAGCTATTTTCTTGATATAATTCCAAAACTTGTACTGGTTTATCCCTATACAGAAAAATTTAAGGCAGAGCTTAAGCCTTTTGTATATGAGGAAGTAAAAGCTAAATATGGGCTGAAACTTGTTGTCTATCCGTTCAATCTTGCAGATGAGGGAACTCATGGGGACGGATATAAGCGGCAGATAGGTGAGATAATGAGTCTTGCGGCGAATCAGAAAAAAACACCTTTTTCTGTGCAAATAAAAGAAATGCAAGTATTTGATGACGTAAATGATATTTTGATAGATGATTATAAAATCGATTCTAACAATAGATATATGCTGATTGGATACTGCCGTTCAAAAGAGCATCTTGAATGGGTTCAGAGAAATAAACTGTATAATGTCAGACTTGGAGACCGTCGGGGTGCCTTACGTGGAATGGATTTGCAGATAATTCCGTCAAGGATTGTTATATACACAGGAAAATCAAAGGAAAAACCAGAGGGTGAACTTTTCGTATATACGGTTAATCAGTCCGAGATTCTTGTTGCAGATGCACAGAAAATGCGTGAATTGAATTATCCGGCTGGTAGTAATGGTATCGGAGATTTTTATAAACTTTTTTCTCTCGGAACTGAAATAAGACAGCATAAACACATTGATATTGCAAAGCTGAAACGGGATAGTGGCAGAAGCGAAGAAAGCTATAAACCGTTATTTGTGAAGTATTAGGAGATAAAAGTCATGCAAACTGAATTTCATACCGAATCACAGACAATTGAGTACAAGCAGGAAATCTCTGAATCATTTGAGAGTGAGGTTGTTGCGTTTTTAAATTCCAAGACTGGTGGACATTTATATATCGGGATTGCGGATGACGGGAATGTTGTTGGTGTAAAGAATTCTGATCTTGTTCAGCGTCAGGTTGCAGATAAAATCTTAAACAATATTCAGCCTGCAACGCTTGGGCTTTTTGATATTGTTGCTGAAAGGCGTGATGATAAAGATGTGGTTCATCTGATAGTTTCAAGCGGTTCTGAAAAGCCTTATTATCTGAAGAAATTCGGAATGACAAGTGACGGTTGTTTTTTGCGTGTCGGCTCTTCAAAGCGTGCTATGACTGATAAAATGATTATGGAGCAGTTTTCTTCACGGGCAAAGCTTTCACTTGGTAAGATTCCTTCTCCACGTCAGGATTTGACTTTTGCTCAGCTTAAGATTTATTACGAGGAACTTGGAAAACCGTTGAACAGTCAGTTTGCAAAGTCTCTTGAGCTTTTGACTCCTGATGGCCGTTTCAATTATACGGCGTATCTTTTGGCAGACGAAAACGGAATGTCGATAAAGCTTGCCCGCTATTCTGGAAGTGATAAATATGATTTGATTGAGTCCGAGGAATTCGGAAACTGCTGTCTTGTAAAGGCTGTAAAATCTGTTCTTACACGGCTTCAGGTAGCGAATGTTACGCGCACAAAGATTACTCCGATGGAGCGGAAGGAATCTCATCTTGTCGAGCCTATTGCTCTTCGTGAGGCTGTGATTAATGCGGTTGTTCATAATGACTATACAAGGGAAGTACCGCCTCTTTTTGAAATCTTTTCTGATAAAATTGTAATTACAACTTACGGCGGACTTGTTGAGGGGCTTTCAAAAGATGATTTTTTCAATTGCTGTTCTATGCCGCGAAACCGTGAGTTAATGCGTGTTTTTCACGATCTTGAACTTGTCGAACAGCTTGGTTCAGGCATGACAAGAATAATGAGTTATTACAAGAGCGATATTTTTACCTTTACAAGCAACTTTATGAAAACAACATTTGACTTTGCCGACGAGCAGAAGTTGGGTAATAAGTTGGGTAATAAGTTGGGTAATAAGTTGGGTAATGAATTTGCTCCGAAATCACAGCGCAAAAATCTTTCGGAAGTACGTCGTCGAATTCTTGAACTTATGGAAGAAGATTCCCGCATTTCAATGACTTCAATTGCACAAAAACTTGGCTACAGCGTAACTGCAATCGAAAAAAATGTAGACTTCCTGAAAGAAAATGGTTATGTAAAGCGTATCGGTAGAACAAACAGCGGTTATTGGAAAATAAAATAATGAGTAATTCTGTACCATGGACAAACTAACCTTTGCACAACGTCACAAAAATATGTCCCATATCCGAAGTACAGAGACTTCGCCGGAAAAAGAAATCCGCTCGGCACTGCATAGAATCGGTTTCCGCTTCCGCAAAAATGACAGGCGTTTGGCTGGCTGTCCTGATATTGTGCTGCCGCATTATTATGCTGCTATTTTTGTAAACGGCTGTTTCTGGCACGCGCATGGCTGGAGCGGTGTGGCAGGCGAAGATTCAAAAATATGCAGCAAATTCCACTTTCCTAAGACAAATCAGGAATTCTGGCGCAGTAAATTCATGCGGAACAAGGAACGCGACAAAAAAGAGATAGACGAGCTTATTGCGCAGGGCTGGCGTGTGGGCGTTGTCTGGGAATGTTCAATCAGAGGAAAGAACCGTTCTCAAAAAATCGAAGATGTTGCAGAAAGCATAACGCTCTGGCTTGAAGAAGAATTCGACAAGCCTTTTATGGAATTTTAACTTTCACACTGACAGCATTTTTCTAAACAAAACGCAGGTTTTCTGATATAATGAACGTGTATGTATACACCGCCGTTTACTGTCAGTGCAAAAACTATCAACCTCATCTCTGAAATATCTGCCCAATTGGAGCGTTATGCCATTCGTATGGAACAGGCAGATGAAATCAGACTTCGGAAAGTTAACCGCATGAAAACAATTCACGGTACGCTTGCAATTGAAGGAAATACGCTGAACGAAGAGCAGGTTACGGCATTGCTTGAAGGAAAACATGTAATAGCTCCTGTAAAAGAAGTTCAGGAAGTTCGGAATGCAATAAAAGCCTATGATTCATTTATGAGTTTTAATCCGTATGATTATAAGGATTTGTTGAAAGCTCATGGCATGATGGCACTTGGACTTGTAGACAATCCGGGGTATTTCAGACATGAACCTGTCGGTGTTCTTGGAAATGAAGGAATTTCTCATATTGCACCTCCTGCCGAAAGAGTTCCTGTTTTGATAGATGATTTGTTTGAATGGCTGGGAAAATCTGAAGATCATATTCTCATAAAGTCGTCTGTATTTCATTATGAATTTGAATTCATTCATCCTTTTGCAGACGGGAATGGTCGTATGGGGCGGTTCTGGCAGTCCAGGCTTTTGGCTGAATGGAATCCTGTTTTTGCGCATCTTCCTATTGAAAATATGATTTGGAAAAATCAGGCTGCATATTATAAAGCAATTGAAGATTCAACGGAAAAAACTGATTCTGGAATTTTCGTGGATTTTATGCTGGAAGCAATTTTAGATGCCCTTAAAGCCCGAAAGGTTACTGTAAAGGTTACTCAAAAGGTGACTGTAAATCAACAGAAAATTCTGGATGCAATCAAGGAAAACCCGAACATTACACAGAATGAGCTTGCCGAAAAAGTTGGCATTGCAAGAAAAAACATCATTAGCAATATGAAAAAACTTCAGGAAAACGGTCTTTTGACGCGTATCGGTGCAGACAAGAACGGCTGGTGGCAGGTTATGGAATAATAGTGCTGTTTCCGCTTGTTGCAAAATTGCGTTGGTGCTATTATGGCTTAAGAGGTTTTTATGATTGGACTGCTTTCAAGGATTTTTATTAAAGATAGAACTTCTTATGACAATCCCGATGTGCGCACAGCTTACGGAATGCTTTGCAGCATAGTCGGAATTTTTTTGAACATAGTGCTTTTTGTTTTTAAGCTTCTTGCCGGAATTATCTCAAAATCTCTGGCTGTTACAACTGATGCTTATAACAACCTGTCTGATGCGGCTTCTTCGCTTATTTCGCTGCTCGGCTTCAAGCTTTCGTCTAAAAAGCCGGATTCAGAGCATCCGTTCGGGCATGGACGCATAGAATACATTACGGGGCTGATTGTCTCTTTCTTGATTATCCTTATGGGCTTTGAGCTTATTTCAACTTCAGTAGATTCAATCAAAAATCCGTCAGAGATTCTTCACAGTCCGCTTGCGCTTTTTATAATGGTATGTGCTGTCTGCGTAAAGCTTTATATGTTTGTCTACAATCATGCTGTTGCAAAAAAGATTTCTTCTGCCGCAATGGAAGCTACCGCGAAAGACAGCCTCTGTGATATGATTTCAACTACAGTTGCCCTTGTTTCTGTTATAGTTGCGCCTTATGTTGATTTTCCGCTTGATGCAGTTACCGGCCTGCTTGTGGCTTTATTCATTTTATACACAGGCATTGATTCTGCAAAAGAAACGATTGACCCGCTTCTTGGGCTGCCGCCTTCTAAAGAACTTGTGCATGCTATAGAAGAAGAGGTGCTTAAGCACAAATATATTATTGCTATTCACGACATGCTTGTGCACGACTACGGTCCGGGGCGGCTTATGGTTTCGCTTCATGCAGAAGTGCCTGGCAATCAGGACATTTTTCTGCTTCATGAATCTATTGACGATGCAGAAATTGCCCTTGCACAGAAATTCAACTGCGAGGCGATTATTCACCTTGACCCGATTGACACCGAAAATGAACGGCTTGCAGTCTTAAAAGAAGAGGCAAAAAATGCAGCCCAAAAAATCGATTCTGGAATTTCGGTGCACGACGTGCGCATTGTTCCGGGTGTTTCGCATACAAATCTGATTTTTGACGCTGTGCGTCCGCATAACTGCAAACTCTCGCCAGAACAGCTTAAAAAGGCACTCCACGAGGAAATTCACGCAAAATACCCCGATGTCTACTGCGTTGTAACTGTAGACAATCCATATATTTGAGAAAGCCGCCTATGAAATCTTTGTTTTTAGATACAAGACCTTTAGACACGCGCGCAAAGACTGAACTCTGCCTTACAGAAGACATTCTTATGGAAAATGCCGCGGCTGCTTTAGAGGAACGTACCGCGCGCTTTTTTGAAGCCGGAAAAAACTGTTGCAAAGAGGCTCGTGTGCTTATAGTCTGCGGTTCTGGCGACAACGGTGCTGACGGTCTTGTGCTTGCAAGGCGGCTTAAGGACAAAGTTTTCGGTTCTGTCAAGGTTGAGCCATGCGTTCTTCAGGTTTTGCCGCCAAAAAGCAGCGGCTGCATAAAGCAGACTGAAAGGGCTAAAAAGACCGGCGTAGAATTTATAGACAAGCTTTTTGACGCGCCTCTTATTGTAGACTGTCTTTTCGGGTCTGGCTTTCATGGCGTTTTAGACACAAAAATTGAAGAGCTTATTATTGCCCTGAACAAGCTTGACGGCTACAAAATTGCCTGCGATGTGCCGAGCGCCTTAGACTGTGCAATTAAAGGCGGCTACACAGCGTTTGCCGCAGATGAAACTGTAACGATGGGGGCGGGTAAAATTCAGCTTTATCTTGACGGCGCAAAAGATTATACCGGCAAGATTTATACAGCTTCTCTCGGCATAAACGGTGCCGTCTTTGAATCTGGGTTTAAGCCCGACGCCATGCTTTTAGAAGAATCTGATTTAAGGCTGCCTTCCCGCGCAAAGAAGAATGTGCACAAGGGCACTTTCGGGCATGTTGCGGTTGTTTCTGGCACAAAGCCGGGCGCGGCTATAATGGCGGCTGATTCTGCCCTGCATTTTGGGGCAGGGCTTGTAAGCCTTGTAAGCAGGGCTGGCGCGCCGCATTTTGTTGTACCGTATGAGCTTATGCTTGCAGATAAAGTGCCTGACGGCGCAAGCGCTCTTGCTATAGGCATGGGGCTTGGCTTGCAGGCAGAAGATTATGCGCCTTATCTTGAGCTTATAAATAACAGAAATCTGCCCGTTGTCTTAGATGCTGACATGTTTTATTGCGGCGTTCTTAAGTCTATTCTTGCGGCGCGCGCCGGCAGTTCTGGCTCTGATGCAAAGACCATTCTGACGCCGCACCCTAAAGAATTTGCATTTTTGCTTAAAACTTGCGGTCTTGCAGACGTGTCTGCTGCCGACATTCAGAAGGACAGGCTGGGCTTTGCAAAAATGTTCTGCACAGCCTATAAAGACATTGTGCTTGTGCTTAAAGGCGCGACGCCAATAATTTCAGTTTTTTCTGATGCAGGGTTTGAGGCTTTTTTTAATCCGCATGGCAGCCCGGTTCTTGCAAAGGGCGGTTCAGGCGACGTGCTTTCTGGGCTTTTGGCGGCGCTGCTTGCGCAGGGCTTGAGCGCAAAAGACGCTGCAATTCAGGCGTCGCTTGCACATGCTTTTGCTTCAAAAAAAGCCGCGCAGAAAATCTCAAGCTATGCGTTTACTCCTTCAGCATTAATCGAAGAAATTTCGTTGCTAGAAAAAGAATTTTGAAGAATAATAGTAGTATATTTAATTGACTGGAGCATTTTATGGGTTCAATTAAAAGAAAGATTATATGGACATTTATTTCGCTGATTTTAATTCTTGCGCTTGCCTGTGCTTTGACCTACGGTTTTTATCTTTTAAAGGACAAGCTTTCAAAACAAAAATATGAATCTCTTACGGTGCTTGCCGCGCAGGAAATCAAGCAGTGCGCCGAGATGGTTAGCATAAAATCTGTGTACACAGACATAATCACCGTAAAAAAGACCGGCGCGCTCGGCATGTCAAAAAGCTATTCGCTTATCAAATATTCGGGTACAATCCGCGCCGGAATCGAGGACATAACCGCCGCAACTTTTGACATTTCAGAAGATAGAACGGCAATCAAGCTTTCTATTCCGCCGAGCGTTGTTCTGTCAAATGACATTACGAACCAGCAGATTTTTGACGAGAGCAATAACGTGTTCTCGCTTATTACCACACAGGAAGTTTTTTCTGAAATTGACGTTGCGCGCAAAAAGCAGGAGCTTGAGCTTATAAGGTCGGGCTTCCTTAACGAAGCTGACGAATATAACAAGCAGCTTTTGACGCGCATTTTCTCGGCAATGGGCTTTAAGTACATCGACATTGAAATTCAAAAGCGCGACACTTCTGCACAGTCTGACTGGCTTAACAGCCTTAAAGACGGCACAAAAACTGAAAAGCCGGAAAGCCCGACAGATTTAAAGCAGTCTCTGCCGGAAACAATCCCCGGCTCAATGCTGCTTCCGTCTGCGCTGAATTAAACTTCAAAAGCACTTTGTTTTCCAATAATTGATGAAACTACTCTTAATTCCCCTTTGATTCCTATTGACTAATAATATTATAATCAATATAGTATGTTTTATGAAATAATATTAGGGGAAATTAAATGGCAATAATAGAACTTAAAAACATATACAAGACTTATCCGCTCGGCAAGCAGAAAGTTGAGGCTATTAAGGATGTGTCTTTTGAGATTCAGAAAGGCGAATTCGCGGCAATTTCAGGACCTTCCGGTTCGGGCAAATCTACGCTGCTTAATATGGTCGGCTTGATTGACCTGCCTACAAGCGGAAAGATAATTATAGACGGCATAGATATTTACGAAGGCTTTGACCTAAGCTCTACACAGCTTGAGTCAAACCGCCTCAACAATTATAACGAAAAGCGCAACAAAAAGATAAAGACCACAATTCCGTCGTCAATCGACAAAAGAATTACGGGCTTGCGCCGCTCGCACATCGGCTTTATCTTTCAGACATTCAACCTTATTCCGGTTTTGAACGTCTACGAAAACATTGAGTTTCCGCTGCTTTTAAAGTCAAAGAACAGCAAGCTCGACTGTCCGATTGATTCGTTCTCAAAAAAAGAAAAAGAGGAATGGATTCAGTTTTTAATGGAAAAAGTAGGGCTTTGCGACTGGAAGACACACAAGCCGTCGGAGCTTTCAGGCGGTCAGCGTCAGCGCGTCGCAATTGCGCGTGCGCTTGTTACAAAAGCGCCGGTAATTCTTGCAGACGAGCCTACCGCAAACCTTGACTCGACAAACAGCGCACAGATTCTTTCGCTTATGAAAGACCTAAACAACGACAAAGACTTGCAGACTACGTTTATTTTTTCGACACACGACTCAAGAATCGTGGAAATGTGCGACCATGTCGTTCATATTTTTGACGGAAAAATAAGCAACAACGAATATAAATCTGGATCTAGTGTTTACAAAACGGAGAGCCTTTAATGAAACAGATTTTTAGACTGGCAGTCCGTAATCTTAAAGAGCACAAGGTAAAGACAATCATTATTGCGTGTTTCTTTATTTTTGGAGTTGCAATCGTAATTCTTGGAAACTCTTTTCTTGAGTCTGTAAACCGTGGACTTGAAAAGGATTTCCGCGCAAATTATACAGGCGACATCGTAATAGGAACAATTTCGGCTAAAGGCGAGATAAACGACCTTTTCGGTGTAAATACAACTAATTTTTCTGGTGAAATTCCGCAGCTTCCTGCAATTGCAGAGCTTGAAAAGGTTGAAGAAATCTTGAACGGCTTTGATTATTTTGAAAAAAAGACAAAGCTTATCTCTGCATCGGTTATGCTTGCAAAGAGCGGCGACGAAGTTGATTTGTCCGCATGGACTGAAAAAGACGACATAGGCTTTGACGATATGCCTATTGCCATACTTTTTGCAGGCGAGGACAAGACTTATCAGGACACTTTTCAGGGGCTTCATTTTGTTGAGGGAGATTATCCTGCAAAAGATTCAAACGAAATTATCGTAGACACACGCCTAAAAAAAGCTTTTGAGTCGCTTTATGATCTGCCGCTTAATGTCGGTGACAAGGTACTTGTCCTCGGTGCAAACACAAACGGCATTGTCCGCGAGGCTGTTGTTTCGGGCTTTTTTAAGCCGTCTAACGAATATTCTGCAATGTTTCAGGCTGTCTACAGCCATCCGTCTTTTGCAAGAACATTCGCCGACCTTACATACGGCTCTTCTTTCACCCAGGAACTGCCTGACGACATTGACTTGTCTCTTTCAAGCTTGAGCGAGGACGAGCTTTTTGGCGATGATGAAAGCTTTGATGATGTAGAAAGCGGTACGTTCCTTGCAGATACTGAAATTGATTTCAGCTCTCTTTTGGGCGACACCTCTCTTAGAGACGAGCTTAACAAGACAGACGACGGCGCGTGGCATTTTATCCTTACAAAGGTTAAGCACGCTTCGCAGACAGAAAAAATCATTGCGGAGCTGAACGGCATCTTTAAAGAAGAGGGCTTGAATGTTGAGGCAATGAACTGGAAGCGCGCGGCTTATTCTTACTCGCAGTCTGTTGAAGGCATAGGCATTATATTCAATCTGCTGATTATAATTCTTGCGGTGGTTGTCTTTATAATTGTAATGAACACAATGACTGTAAGCATTATTGAGCGTACAAGCGAAATCGGCACAATGCGCGCGATAGGAGCTAAAAAAAGCTTTGTGCGTATGCTTTTCTTTACAGAGAGCGGCTTTCTCACAATTATTTCATCGATTATCGGAATTATTGTCGCCTTCATCGTAATGGCTGTGTTCAATTCATGCAACATAACGATAACAAACAGCATTGCAAAGATGATTCTCGGCGGCGGGCTTTTGCATTTCAGTCCGACTGTGAAAATAATTGTGCTGACTTTAGTTATTGCATTTGCCGGAAGTATTTTGAGCAATCTCTATCCGGTAAGTTCTGCTTTGAGAATTACACCTCTTAAAGCATTAAGCAGGGAATAGATAGAATATGAGCAGAAAACATACAAATGTCGCTGACAGCACATTGAAACTGACTGTCAGCCTGGCTTTAAAGAACCTTACACGCCAAAAACGCAGAAACGCAATTCTTGCGATTGCGATTGCATTCGGTTTTTTGGTTGTTACAACTGTAGACGGCCTTGTTACCGGCATGGTAAGCAACCTTGAAAATCAGATTACACAGCTTCTCGGCGGAACTGTGCTTATTCAGGGTCTTGAAATTGTTCAGTCTGACAGCGAGAGCAAGAAACCTACTGCGGAAGCTGTTGTGCGCGATACAGGCTATATAAAGAATCTTGTTGAGAAAAACATAAAAGACTATGAGTCTATTTCATGCTATTCGTTCCGCGGCGGTCAGCTTATTTTTGAAGGCAAAAAGGCACTCTCTACAATGTACGGAAGAGATTTTACCGAAAAGTCTTTTGTCAATTCGCTTTATTTTACAGCCGGAGGACCTGAAAACTTTTCTATGCCTAACGCGCTTATTATAAGCGAAAAAACTGCTGATTCCATGAATCTTGCTGTCGGCGATACTCTGACATTTACGTGCAACACAATTTACGGGCAGAACACCGTTGACGACTTTACTGTTGCGGCAATCATCAAATCGAACAGCTTTTTAAGCTCAATGCAGGTTTATACTGACATAGCCAATCTGAATAAGTTGAGCGGAATTCCTGAGGCGGGTTTTTCTACGTTTACGGTTAATCTCCGCAACAAAAAAGATCAGGCAAAAGTCGCCAACAAAATTGAGGCTCTTATCCGCGCAGACGGTGTGCAGGTAACAAGCCGCCTTGAAGCAATGAAGACAAATCCGACAAATGTCGGCAAGGGTATTGAAAAGCAGATTGACCCAAAAAAGCAGACTTGGGAAGGCACAAAATATGCGGTAGAAACATTGTACGACGAAGTGCCTGCGATTAAGACTGTGCTTTCTATAGTGCATACCGTAACAACGGTTATTCTGCTTGTTATTCTGTTTATCGTAATGGTAGGCGTTTCAAATACTTACAGAATGGTGCTTTACGAGAGAATCCGCGAAATAGGCACAATGCGTTCTCTTGGCATGGACAGAAAACGCACAAGAAGCGTATTTACGGCAGAAGCTGTTATTCTGTGCCTTATCGGCGCGGTTTCAGGCTTTGTTCTTTCGCTTATTGTAATGTCGGTTATTCATTTGATTCCGGTTTCTATAGACAGCCTGTCGTTCTTTTTGAATAACGGACATTTTTCGTTCACATTATCAGCAGGAACTGTTGTAACCCAATACGTTCTCCTTGTTTTATTTACGATTGTCGCTGTAAGTGGAAGTGCTAAAAAGGCGGCAAGACTGAACCCTGCGGAAGCGTTGAGGGCTATAAAGTAATTTTAGTCTAATACAGGAGGCTGCAATGAAAAGATTTGTTTGTTTTTGTTTAGGTTTGTTTTTGGTTTTAGGGCTTTTTGCGCAAGTTTCAAAAGAAGATTCTGATAAGGCTTTTTCTATAATGGAAGCAAGCGATGATATTCTTGCTTATCATGGCGATTATTCGGCTACAATTTCTCTTGTTATTGAAAAACCAGGCAAGCCGAAAGAGAATCTTCAGTATAAGATTTTGGAGCGCACAGACAAAGATTTGATGACAATCGTGCAGCTTTTCCCAGAATCTGATAAAGGCAAAGGCTATCTCCGCGAGGGCGACAACATCTGGGCTTATGACCCGATTAGCCGCAAATTTACGCATACTTCAATAAAAGAAGCGCTCGGCGATTCAGACGTTAAGATTGACGACGTAAACCGCGCAGACGACCACTGGCGTGAAAACTACAAGGTTACTGAATTTACAGACGGAACTTTGGGCAAATACGAAATTTCGATAATTACACTTGAAGCTACTACAAATACTCCGTCTTATGTAAAGTCAAAGTATTATATCCGCAAAGATATTCCGCTGCTCTTAAAGCAGGAAGACTTTTCGGGTTCTGGCAGACTTATGCGTACAATTCTGCTGCCTAAATACACAAAAGTGCCTGCCGGTTATGTTTCGACACAGGTGCTTATCAGAGATGAACTTAATAAAGGTGAACAGACGCAGCAGATTATAAGCGATTTGACTTTTGCGCCTATTCCTGACAAAGTTTTTACAAAAGCTTATTTGGAACAATTGAATTAATAAATGAATTTATTTAGGAATAAAAGATTATTCTCATTTTTGCTGCTTTTTACCGCTGCCGTTGCATTGTTTGCGGCGGACAGCGATGATGCTTTCTTTATGGACGATGACGGCTTTTCAGGCGATGACGCCCTGTTCTCAGATGATGACATGTTCGGTGGTGATGACATGTTTTCAGATTCTATGATAGAAGAGGGCGAGGCAATAGAAAGCGAGACGCCGCTTACTTTTGATATAAGCAATATTTATGCTGAAAAGATTTTCCGCTTCGGCTGCTCGCTTTCGTTCACTCTTGACGGCATGTTTCTCTGGTATGATCCGCTAAAAGACGGAAACAGAAACCCCGAATTTACAAAGAACGGCTTTAGAGATTTTGCTGTTACGCCAAAACTGCTGTCTGACTTTTATTTTGACGTGCGCCCAAAGGATAATCTCCGCTTTTATGCAAAGGCTAAATTCAAGATTCCGCAGCCTGTGCTTTATCCTTTTTCTGACGAAAAGGACAACGTTTTTCCGGCGTGGAAAGACACGATAACTTGGTTTGAGTATTTCATGGATTACAGCCTCAAAGACAGGGTATTCTTCCGTTTGGGAAAACATACGGTAACCTGGGGCGTCGGGTACTTTTTCAGCCCTGCTGATGTAATCAATCTTTCGGCTGTAGACCCAGAAAACCCGACAGAACAGCGTGAGGGTGCAATTTCGCTACGCACGCAGGTTGTGTTTCCGGGTACGCAGAACTGTCTCTGGTTTTATGTGCTGCCTGACATAAAGACAGGCGAGGCTAAGGAAAACAGCAAAAACGATGACGGATTTGACCTGAAAAAAGACTTTAAATATACAGCTTTTGCCGCAAAATACGAGTTTTTGATTAAGAATTTTGAAGTAGGGCTTGGCGGCTGGTACAAATACGGAAGAACTCCACGAGCCGTTGCAACGCTTACCGGCGGCATCGGCAAAATAGCAACTTTTTCAGAGCTTGTGTTCGGCTACGGCACAGAAGAGCAGTGGCAGCCGCTCTCTAAAAACGGAACCGGCTCGCCAAAATACGGCGACATGAAGCCTGTGGTGCAGGCTACAACAGGTTTTTCTTATACATGGAAAGAGCCGAAAGTGACTTTGATGGGGCAGTATTTTTTCAACGGCTTCGGCGCAAAAAAGACAAGACCTCTGTCAGAGATTGATTTTCTGAAGCTTCAGAATTCTTACACTTATGCAGGAAGGCATTTTGCCGCAATTTCGCTTTCAAAAGAAGATATGTTTGTAAGAGACTGTTCCGGCAGTATTTATTCGCTTGTAAGCCTTACTGACTGGTCGGGCATGGTGCAGGGCACAGTGTCTTACGCTTTTAAGAAAGACTTTAAGTTGAGCACCGGTCCTGTCGTAACTTTCGGCATGAGGGGCAGCGAATTTACAAGACAGAGCGGTTATGACGGCAGCCCTGCCTTCGCATGGAAAGTTTCGCTGACCTACGGCACAATAAACTTCTAGTCTTGTGGCGGTGCTATAAGCTTGCCGCCGTAAAGCACTTTCGGATAAATCACAATGCCGAGCTTTTTTTCAAGCTTTGCAAGCTGACGCAGCTCATATTCATCGCCGATAACGATGTTTATGCCGGTTTTGCCGGCTCTGGCGGTGCGTCCTGCGCGGTGCACAAAAAAGTCCTCGTTTGAGGGCACGTCCATCTGAATGATGTGGGTTATGTCTCCGATGTCAAGACCGCGCGCGGCAAGGTCGCTGGTTACCAAGATTCTGCACTTGCCCGAACGGAAGTCATCAATGGCTTTTTTGCGCTCAATCTTGTCGGTTTTGGCGTGCAGTCCCATGCAGTCAATCTTTTTATATTTGAGTTTTTCTACAATGTTTGCAATCTGACCTGTTTCGGCGGAAAAGACTAAGACGCGCTTCGGCTTTTCTGCTGCAATAAGGCTCCGTAATGTGTCGATTTTGTTGCGTCTTTCAGCATGAAGCGCATAATGCGTGATATTGCGCTCAAGCACATTTTCTTTGGGCATCGCTATGTTTTCAAGAGTTTTGCCCGAAGCGTCCTCTAAAATCTTGATGTGGTTCTGCTTTATTGTGGCAGAGCAGGCAATAAGCTGATATTGAGAATCTATTGCTTTTATAAGTTCAGTTGTTATGTCGCGGAGTTCTGTCGAGAGCAGTCTGTCCACCTCGTCTAAGACAACCGCAAAAACCTGCTGCGTCTTAAGCTTTTTTAAGTGAATAAGCTCAAGCAGTCTTGCAGGACCGCCTGCTATAATCTGCGGTTTTGTCTTTAAGGCGTCAATCTGTCTTGTAATTGAAGCTCCGCCTATGCAGAGCATTGTTTTAAGCTTAAGCCTTTCGTCTGCGCCGTCTTCTGCTTTTGCAAGAAAATCGGCTTCCTGCTTTATCTGCGATGCAAGCTCGTGGGTTGGTGCAACTATAATTATGCGCGGCTGCGGTGTCGGCTGAATCTTTTCTGCAATCTGCTTTTCTCTTTCGTTCAAGAGGCGCGTCATAAGCGGAAGCAGAAATGCGTAGGTTTTTCCTGTGCCGGTTTCTGAGCTGAAAATCAGATTTTTTTCTTCAAATATAGCGGGTATAACTTGAGCCTGAACGGCTGTTGCGTTTGTAATTTCTTTTTTAGCAAGGGTGTCGGCAAGACTTTTGCGTACCGTCAAATCAATAAATGTACTCATCGCTATCACTGTAGCATAAAAGCTGAAATTATGCTATAATACAGACAAATGCGTATTGGAATTGATACTTTCGGCTGCGAGCACCGTCAGTCTGGTGCCGGCTCTTATTTATATTCGCTTATAAAAAGTCTCCCTGAAACTGAAAATGACAAAGTTGAGCTTTTCGGTGTGGAAACAGACCGTTTTGTCTACGATTTTTCAAAAAGTTCATTTTCTTTTCTTGGCTTGAATATTCCTGATTCATTGTTTGCAGTTCAGCTTTGGCATACGCTGTTTTTAAAGTGGTTTCTAAAAAAGCAGAAATACGATGTTGTGCTTTATCCGGCAAGTTTGCAGAATCTGCCTGTAAGCTATTCAACACCGTCTGTCCTTGTTATAAACGAGCTTTTAAGTGAAGTGCTTAAAAAGAACAGAAACTTTTTCTTTAAGTATAAGCTAAAAAAAGTTCTGTTCCGCGCTGCAAAGATAATTGTGCCGAGCCTGTTTGTCAAAAAAGAGCTGGTCGCTTTCGGCGTTCCGTCTGATTCAATTGAAATTATCCATAACGGCGTAGACCATTCGCTTTTCTTTCCGCGTAAAATCGAAAACAACGAGGCTGTGCTCATTCAGCCTTTTTCGATTAAGCGCCCGTATTTGATTTATCCGTCAAGGATTCAGCACCCAGAAAAAAAGCACGTTGAACTTATAAAGGCGTTTAATCTTTTTAAGAAGCGCACCGGCTTGCCGCACAAGCTTGTTCTTGCCGGTTCAGAAGGGCAGAATGCTTCTATTGTGCACAAAGCTGTGCTTGATTCGCCTTATGTGTCAGATATAATTCTTACGGGGTATTTTCCGCATAAAAATCTGCCGGAACTGTTCTCTTGTGCAGAGGCGTGCATAATTCCTTCTGTATGTGAAAGTGCTTCTCTTACAGTGCTTGAAGCAATGGCATGCGGCATCCCTGTGCTTTGCTCAAATGCCGGCGGTTTGTCAGAAGTTGCAGGTCCTGCACCTCTTTATTTTGATTCTGACAATATTGATGAAATTGCCACAGACATTGAGAAAATTATCACTGATAAAGATTTGTCTGCAAAGATTGTGGCTGAAACCACAGAATGGGTAAAACGCTTTTCTTGGGATAAAACTTCGGCAAGAACGCTCGAAGTGCTTCATAACGCCGGAAAAACTGAATAAAAAAAGAGAATGTCTAATAAGTTGCAAAAATGTCATTTTCGGGCGTGACCCGAAAATCTATTGCCTTATAATACAGCAGATTGCCGTGTCAAGCACGGCAATGACATAAACTATTTAGACATTCCTCTCTTATTTCAGGCTGTTTTAGCCGGAATCAATTCGATAGAAGCTTTCTGCTTCTGGTTCACG
>JAGAAX010000022.1 GCA_017614995.1 Spirochaetaceae bacterium | reverse complement strand
AGCTCTTGAAAAATAAAGTTACTAAAGATAAAATTTGTTCATACATAAGCGTATCCCTTTGATTTTTTTGTTGGGCAAAACAAATTTTAAAGGTTTACGCTTTTTTTGTAAATTTTTACTAAAACTCGAAATTCGGGCTATCTACTATATTTTGCAGTTTTGCGTTTTGCAAAAAGATGTAAGATTAAGCCAATATATATTTATATTGCAGTAATGAGTTTTTCTTGGGGCTTTTTCCAAATGGGAATCAAATATCCGTTCCTTTATAAATATTCTACTCGTGGATACTGATGTTTCTTTATAGGCTGCATTTTGTATAATGTTCATAAGAGTGGAATATTTAACAAAAAAATCTATATTCTGACAATGGATTTTATTGCTCTACTTTTTCTTAGTACAGGTCTCATGTTCGGCATGACGAGGATTCTTGGAGATATACAGCTAATATTTGTCTTTTTGATTTATCCTGTCTTGATTTTGACAGCAGAAAATCTGCCAATCGCTAAAAAATTGTTCAGCTGCAAGATTTTAACATTTGCAAGTAAATATTCAATGGATATTTATTTGACCCATGTAGCTGTTCTTTATCTAACACTAATTTTTAACAAATATTTTAACTGGAACTTGAATTTTGCCAGCTACAAAGTTTTAGGCTGCGTCCTTTTAGCAGTTTTTGCTTTGGCTTTTGTATGGCATCAGCTTATGGCAATTATCACACCGGCTTTTAACCGTTGGTTTGTAAACTTTATCGCTCCAGCAAAAGCAGAAAAAACAAATTCATAAAACAAGTGTCATGCTGAACTTGGTTCAGCATCTGCGTTTTATCATAGTGCAGAGATTCCGAAACAAGTTCGGAATGACGCTATACAACGAACTTATTAGACAGCCCCATGACAACAACGTAGCACTGCATGTTCACTTGCCGTTTACGCATTAATTGGTAAGCGAAGCCGGACAAGACGGAATGATTTTATGCTATATTTGGCGGTTTCGACTTCGCTCAACCGCCAGTTTGTTGAATCTGCAGCGAGCGTACACCATGTACACCAGCCCTCAGTTTTCACAATAGTGGAAACTGAGCCGTTTCGCGAAACAGGCTTAATCTAAGATTGAGCTTTTGCGAAACGTCCGGCGCGCATGGAATTGCATACAGCGAGCACGAGTACGCCGACGTCGGCAAAAACGGCTGCCCAAAGCGGTGTAAGACCAGCAACACCGAGCGAAAGAACAAGCGCCTTAACGCCAAGTGAGAACCATATATTCTGCTTAACAACGCTCATGGTTTTGCGCGAAATTTTTACGGCTTCTGCAACTTTCATCGGATTATCGTCCATAAGCACAACGTCAGAAGCTTCTATAGCAGCATCGCTTCCCAAAGCTCCCATAGAAATGCCTACGTCGGCTCTGCGCAAAACAGGCGCATCGTTAATGCCGTCACCGATAAACGACACAATATTGTTTTTGCCTTTTGCAGCATCTTTTTCGCTTATAAGCTTATCAACAACATCAAGCTTGTCGCCGGGCAAAAGTTCTGCCCGGTATTCGTCTATTGAAAGCAAACCGGCAACTTTTTTTGCCACAGATTCTGCATCGCCGGTGAGCATAACTGTCTTTTTAACGCCAATCTTCTTTAAAGCCTCAACCGCCTCTTTAGACTGCGGCTTAATCTCGTCAGAAATTGTAATTGTGCCTTTATACGCGTCATTTTCAGAAACATGAACAAGCGTGCCGCCTTCAAACTGCTTTCCGACACTTATACCAAGCTTCTGCATGTACGCATCATTGCCGCAGCAGACTGTTTTTCCGTCTATCAAAGCTTCAACGCCAAAACCGGCATACTCTTTAATGTTCTGCACACAGCTTTCTGAAATTTCATACTGCTCATTGTCTGCGCGCCAGGCGGTGCATACAGAAACTGCGACAGGATGAAGCGAAGAACTCTCGGCAAAAGCCGCAAGACGCAGCAGCGACTCTTTGTCTGAATCAACCGCGTCAATGTCTGTTACGGCAAAAACGCCTTTTGTCAGCGTTCCGGTCTTGTCAAAAACCGCCGTACCAAGCTTAGAAAGCGACTCAATGTAGCAGCTTCCCTTTATAAGAATACCGCGTTTTGAGGCAGCGCCGATTCCGACAAAAAAGCCCATCGGAATCGAAATAACAAGCGCACAAGGGCACGAAACAATAAGAAAAACAAGGGCGCGGCGCACACTCTCGTTCCATGCGCCAAGATGAAACAGCGGCGGCAGAACAGCCACAGCAACAGCCAGAAGTACAACAGTTGGCGTGTACCAGTGCGCAAATTTTGTAATAAAGCTTTCGGCTTTTGTCTTTTTAGAAGCGGCATTTTCAACAAGGTCTAAGATTTTTGTTACAGTCGATTCGCCGAATTCTTTTTCTACGCGGATTTTGATAACACCCGAAAGATTTATGCAGCCAGAAAGCACAGTCTCGTTAAGAGCTACATGGCGCGGAATTGATTCGCCGGTCAGCGCCTTTGTGTCTAAATCGGTCTCGCCCTCGATTAAAACGCCGTCAAGCGGCACTTTTTCGCCGACGCGCACCACAATCACGTCGCCCGGGTGTACTTCTTCCGGCAAAACTGAAACTACCGTTCCCTCTTTTTCAAGATTTGCAGTGTCGGGTCTTATGTTCATCAGCTCGGCAATAGATTCGCGCGATTTATCGACAGCGTAATCTTCAAATAATTCGCCAATCTGAGAAAAAAGCATTACAAACACCGCTTCGGGATATTCGCCTAAAGCAAAAGCCCCGATTGTCGCAACGCTCATCAAAAAGTTTTCGTCAAAAAATTCGCCATGGGCTATATTTACAGCAGCTCCCCACAAAACGTCAAAGCCTATAATCAGATACGGAACTGCAAAAAGTGCAATCTGAAAAATCCGCGCTAACTCAATCTTATTGTTGATTATAGAGCAGGCAACAAGAAGCACAGCCGAAACAGCACATCTTATGATTATGCTTTTCTGCTCGTCTGAAAACCTGCCTTCGTGTTCTTCTTCGCAGTGTGTATGACCGCAGCAGCAGCCTTCGTGTCCATGTTTATGTTCGTGGTTGTGTTCTTGCTCGTGTTCGTGGTCGTGACAATGACAGCTCATTTATATACCTCTCTATCTATTCCGTTAAGTGATCCATGCCCTGGTCAATAATCGTTA
This sequence comes from Spirochaetaceae bacterium, assembly GCA_017614995.1. GTDB lineage: Bacteria > Spirochaetota > Spirochaetia > Treponematales > Treponemataceae > UBA1240. The sequence goes on along the minus strand of JAGAAX010000022.1, from coordinate 68,924 downwards.
CAACATGAGAATCTGCAAGCGAATAAAAGACTGTTTTGCCGTCGCGCCGGGACTTTATAAGCTTGCTCTGCTTCAATATTTTAAGCTGATGTGAAACAGCCGACTGGTTCATGCTTAAAAGCTCTGCAATTGCAGACACACACATTTCCTGTATGCGGAGGGCGTACAGTATCTTTATGCGTGTTGTATCACCGAATATTTTGAATAAATCAGCCAAATCATACAGAAGCTCTTCGTCTGACATTATCTCTTTAATTTCAGAATGTTCCTGCATTACAGTCTCCTTGCATATATGAACAACTGTTCATATATTGGAATATATAACAACCATAAAACCTTGTCAACTTTATTCAGACTTTTTATGCTTAATTTTTTTTAAATTTTTTTTCTTATGTATATTGTGCATTTTTATACAGCTTGTTATTATATTTATGCAATTTCGTTACTGTGAATATGAACATTGTAGCAAATTACATTTTCGGCCGCGGAAAATAAGCAGCGGCTAATCTATATTTTCTGATGTGACGTGCAACATAAGGAAAACAGCAGATTCTGCTGCAACCGGCACCGCATTTGGAGGTCAAATGAAAAACGCATACGTAAACCGTGTATGGGAAGAAGTAAAAGCAAAGAATGCCAATGAACCTGAATTCTTGCAGGCTGTTGAAGAGGTTCTGACAACACTGGATCCTGTTGTAGACCAGATGCCAGAGCTTGAACCTAATGCAATCCTTGAAAGATTGGTAGAACCTGAGCGCGTAATTCAGTTCAGAGTACCTTGGATGGACGATGCCGGCAACTATCATGTTAACCGTGGTTTCCGCGTTCAGTACAACAGTGCTATCGGTCCTTACAAAGGCGGTCTCCGTTTCTCAAAAGAAGTAAACCTTTCTGTTCTTAAGTTTCTCGGTTTCGAGCAGATTCTTAAGAACTCTCTTACAACTCTCCCAATGGGCGGCGGTAAAGGCGGTTCAGACTTTGATCCTCATGGAAAATCAGACAAAGAAGTTATGCGTTTCTGCCAGTCATTCATGACTGAATTGTACCGCCATATTGGTGCTGATACAGACGTTCCAGCCGGTGACAAAAACGTTGGCGGACGTGAAATCGGTTATATGTTCGGTCAGTACAAGAGACTCCGCGACGAATACACAGGCGTTTTGACAGGTAAAGGTCTTACATTCGGCGGTTCTTTGATCCGTACAGAAGCTACTGGTTATGGTCTTATCTACTTTGCACAGGAAATGCTCAAGAAAGCTGGCGACAGCTTCAAGGGCAAGGTTTGTGTTGTTTCTGGTTCAGGAAACGTTGCTGAATATGCCGCTGAAAAACTTATTCAGCTTGGTGCAAAAGTTGTTACACTTTCTGACTCTAACGGATACATCTACGATGCTGACGGCATTACTCAGGAAAAACTTGACTGGGTTAAAGAACTCAAGACAGTTCGCCGCGGACGCATCGCTGAATATGCTAAACAGTTCCCATCTGCAAAATACTTTGAAGGAAAGAAAGTTTGGGAAGTTAAATGTGACTGCGCATTCCCATGCGCAACACAGAACGAACTTCTCGGCGAAGATGCTGACAAGCTCTTGAAGAACGGCTGTAAGCTCGTTGCAGAAGGTGCTAACATGCCTTCTAACATCGACGCTGTAAACAAGTTCCTCGCTGCAAAGATTCTCTATGCTCCAGGAAAAGCTTCTAACGCCGGTGGTGTTGCAACATCTGGTCTTGAAATGAGCCAGAACTCAGAGCGCCTCTCTTGGTCTGCTGCTGAAGTTGATGAAAAACTCCACAACATCATGATTAACATCCATGACAACGCTTACAACACAGCTGTTAAGTTCGGTGCAACTGACGGCAAGTGGGTTAACTACGTTGCAGGTGCAAACATCGCCGGTTTTGTTAAAGTTGCAAACGCAATGATTGCTCAAGGATTGGTATAAGCAGCGCAGGCAATGATTGCGGGTTAACAATGTCTGGCAACCCGCAAAAAGACTGAGTCAAGGCTTTAAGCGAAGCGTGCCTTGACCAGGCTTATCGCACAAGGTTTAGTATAATCTAAGACAGCTTAAAAAGCTGAATAAACAAAAAGCCCCGGCCGGTTAGTTCCAACTGGGGCTTTTTTGATTTTAAAGGCTTAAATTAGCAGATAACGCCTTTTGTAGAGGGTATCGCGTTCGGCGCTCTTGCATCAATTGAAACAGCCGAACGGATTGCGCGTCCTGCTGCCTTGAACAGGCCTTCCATTTTGTGGTGGTCGCTTCTTCCGCGGATTGTATCAAGGTGCAGGTTGCACTTCGCTGTGCTTACGAACCCCTGCCAGAAATCCTCGAAACATTCAGTCTGAAAAGTTGTACACACGCTTGAAGCTTCTCTGCAAGAAGGCACAGTGCCGCCGACAAGCGGAATATCTGAAAGGTCAGCGTTGCAGACTAAAAATGGTCTGCCGCCAAAATCTACAGCCGCCTGACACAGAGATTCGTCCATAGGGTAGATAAAGAAGCCCGCGCGCAGAATGCCCTTGCGGTTGCCCAAAGCTTTGTCAAAGGCAGAGCCGAGCGCGATACCGGTGTCTTCAATCAAGTGGTGCTGGTCTACGTCCAAATCGCCGCGCAAAATGCCTTCAAGGTCAAACATGCCATGCTTGCAGAATGCGCTCAACATGTGGTTAAAAAACCCGATAGGACAGTCCAAATTGCATTTGCCTGTGCCGTCAAGGTTGAGTTTAAGCTCAATCTGGGTTTCTGCCGTAGAGCGGCTTATCCGCACCGCCCTGGAATGAAGCGAAGCACGTTCAACAGCAGGCTGTGCTATGCTGTTTTTCATTGGAGAAGCGTGCCTTTCACAGGCAGGTCTTTCGAGCATACGCTCCTCTTCTGTCATTTCTTCTTCATTTGACAATTCGTTCATTCTGCAACCTTTCTAAGCTCGTATTCCAGAATATCTGTAGCACCAAGATTCTTAAGCTTAGGCATAAGATTTGGTACTTCTGATTTTTTTACAGCAATCTTAACTGCAAAGCCGTCGTCACCATACAAAGGCGAAACAGTAGGCGAACGCATTGCAGGCAGAGCTTTTACAAGCGCCTCAAATTTATCGCGTGCAACGTTCATTTCAAGCATTACGCGGTCACGTGCGTTCAAAACTGAAGTAAACAGCATTTTCAGTTCCATTATCTTCTGTTTTTTAGCAGGATCTTTCAAAGCAGCTTTTGAAGCAAACATTCTGGTTGAGCTCTTCATAAGAACATCAACAATGCGGAGATCATTTTCAATCAAAGTTCTGCCTGTTGCTGTATTATCAACAATCATGTCAGCATCATCTGGCGGAAAAACTTCTGTTGCACCGTATGTGCGGACAATAAGGTAATCCATCTTTTTCTGTTTGAGCCAGTTTTCTGCAATATGTTCATATTCAGTTGCTACAATAATGCGTTTCTTAAGAAGAGCCTTGTCATCTATAGAGTTAGGCACAGCGGCAACAATTTTTACGGGGTCAAAACCCAAATCCATGATTTCTTCAACATCTGCACTTGTTTCTTCAATCCAGTCTCTGCCGGTAAAACCGACATCATGTGCGCCAAGTTCAAGAAGTTTGCCGATATTCTGCGGTTTCATTACTTTTGCTTCAATATCATCCTGATTTACAGTTGGTCTGTAAGCCCTTTCAGGCAGCTTGATTGTTATGCCCGCACCTGCAAAAAGTTCTGTAACGTTTTCATAAATTCTGCCCTTTGGCAGCAAAATCTTAAGCTTTTCCATTATATGCTCCTGTTTAGTTTATCGGAAAATAATTAACTACATTCGAGTATGCTTCTATAAAAAAACCGCCAGCTTTACGGGCTGACGGCTCATATCTATAAAAGCAACATCTGTACAAACCCGTTTTTATACAATAACTTGAGAAAAATGGTGATGTACATGATGAACTGAAAATTTCATATATCAGCAGTTAAAATGAAATACAGATTTTTGTCAAGGCTTTGCAAATGCGTTCAGCTATATAGTGCGGGCTTGTACAATATTTATTATTCTGTTAGATTTTATTGCATGAAACACATTGACCGTTGGGCTCAAAAAATCAATTCCTCTACGCTGGCTTACCTTTATTGCAGCTATAATTTTTCTCTCAAATCTTGCGGAAATTGAACGCTGAAAAACGGCATAGTGTTTTAATCACTAGTAAATTACAGCCTTCCGCATAAAACGGAAGGCTTTTTTGTTTATCAAAACTTCAGGAGCACAAAAGTGACATTATTTGAAGACTTAAAATGGCGCGGACTTATCAAAGACGTTGCCGGCGAAGAATCAGACTTGCAGAAAATTCTTGACGGAAAACCATTCGCTTTTTATTGGGGAACAGACCCGACAGCAGATTCTCTCCACATCGGACATTATTCATCACTTTGTATGGCAAAACGCCTTGCAAATGCCGGTCATCATCCGGTGCTGCTTTGCGGCGGTGCTACAGGCCGCATCGGCGACCCGCGCCCGACTGCCGAGCGTGAAATTATTTCCGAAGAAACTGTAAACAACAATATTGCAGGAATCCGTGCCCAGATAAAGGCGCTTGTTCCGACGGCAGAACTTGTAGACAACTACGACTGGATGAAAGACTACACATGGCTGAACTTTCTCCGCGACGTTGGTAAATACATCAACGTAAACTACATGCTCGACAAAGACATTATCCGCCGCCGCCTTGAAACAGGCATTACATTTGCAGAATTCTCTTACATGCTTATGCAGGGCTATGACTTTGTTCATCTTTTCCAGGAAAAAGGCTGCATCATGCAGGTTGCAGGCTCTGACCAGTGGGGCAACATCACAACAGGCGTTGACTTAATCCGCAAAATGCTTGATAAGCCGGCTTATGCCTTTACAATGCCGCTTATTCTTGATGCAACCGGCAAAAAGTTCGGCAAGTCAGAAGGCAACGCACTTTGGCTCAACAAAGACAAGACAGCTCCTTACGCAATTTACCAGTACCTCATCAACTCAGACGATTCTAAGGTTTTGGAATACCTCAAAGTTTTCACCTTCCTTTCAAAAGAAGAAATCGAAGATGTTTATGCACAGCATCTTGCTGCCCCGGAAAAACGCATTGCCCAGAAGACTTTGGCGTGGGAAATTGTAAAAGACATTCACGGCAAAGAAGAAGCTGACAATGCTGTTTCAGTAAGCCAGAAACTTTTTGCAGGCGACTTCAAAGGTCTTGCCGTAAAAGACATTCTGACCGGCATGAGCGGTGTTCCGACCTTCAAATATACAGAAGAGCTGCCGCTTGTAGATGTTCTTGTAAACAACGGCATGGCTTCTTCTAAACGCGAGGCACGCGAATTCATTAAGAACAACGCTGTTCAGATTAACGGTGAGACAGTAAATGATGAAACAAAGCTGATTACAAAAGATATGGCGCTTGAAGGCAAAGTTATCATCTTCCGCCGCGGCAAGAAGAAGTACTTCTTAGCTGAAATCTAAGCGGCTAGGAGGAAGACACAAAAAAAAGGGATTGCCCAAGAAGTTCATGGTCTAGTGTCATCCCGAACTTGTTTCGGGATCTAATACTAAATCTAGTTTAGATGCTGAAACAAGTTCAGCATGACGGTTCTTTTTGGACAGTCCCTTTTTTATGTTCACGTTATATTTCTAAAATTCTTCAAAGTCGGCGTCGGAAATGCTTGGGCTTATGCTCGGGCGGTATTCGTCGTTACCGAAAGACGGAGAAGCCGCTGTGCCAAAATCAGCAGCACCTGCTGCCGGCTCGAACAAATCTTCGTCAAGGTCTTTTTCCGGCTGAACAGGCGGCGGAGTAAACGGCTTCTTGAAGCTTACGTTTACGCTTTCAACTGGTTCAGGCTCTTTCAAAGCCTCTTCAAGCGCAGAATCAGGCGGCATAAGGAACTTAGGCTGCTTAGCGTTTTTACTCATGCTGCCGTCAATCTTAAAGAACTGTACGCTGTCCTGAAGCACCTGTGCCTGAGAAGAAAGCTCTGCTGCCATAGACGCAAGTTCTTCTGAAACAGAGGCATTCTGCTGTGTAACAGAATCCATCTGGAGAATCGCTTTGTTTATCTGCTGAGCGCCAACGTCCTGCTCGCGGCTCGCTGAAGTAATTTCCTGCACAAGCTCGGCTGTCTTTTGAATATCTGGAATAACAGACGAAATAAGCGCGCCGCTTTCTTCGGCAATTGTAACGCTTGACTGCGAAAGTTCGCTGATTTCTGTAGCGGCAATCTGGCTACGCTCAGCAAGTTTTCTGACTTCGCTTGCAACAACGGCAAAACCGCGGCCCGCCTCGCCAGCTCTTGCTGCTTCAATTGCGGCGTTAAGCGCAAGCAGGTTTGTCTGTGATGCAATATCTTCGATAATCGCAATTTTTGCGGCAATGCTCTTCATAGCTTCAACTGTTTTTGCAACAGCCTCACCGCCTTTCATGCTTGACTCAACGGTTTTTTCGGCTATGCTTGCCGTAGCCATTGCGTTGTCGGCGTTCTGTCTTATGTTAGAAGCCATCTGTTCCATTGTAGAAGAAATTTCCTCAGTAGATGCAGCCTGTGTAGACGCACCCGAAGAAACATTCTGGCTCGTTGTGCTGATTTCGCGGCTGCCGCTTGCAACCTGATTGCTTGCCTCAATAATAGAAGCCGCAACCTCGCTTACAGAACTGGCAAGAACGCCAAGCGCATTGCCCATCAAGCCGATTTCGTCTTTGCGGTCAGAGATTTTACGCTCTGCCTCTATCATGGCATTATCCTGAACAAGGTCGCCTTCGGAAATTTTTTGAAGTGCCCTAAGAAATGCGTTGAGCGGCGTCGCAATTGTCAGCGCGACAATCATTCCGACAACGACAGAAAAAAACAGCGACAAAACTCCAAGAATAATTGTAGTTATAATAAGCTTGTTTGAGCTTGAATTTGTTTCTGCAATCTGTTCGTTTGCATACGCAGTTATTTCATCGTGAAGCTCTGCCAGATTGCTGTCTAGCTGGTTTCCGGCTGACATAACAGAAGCGTATAAATTTGAAATTTCTTTAGACGATACGCTGTTCATTGACAGCGATAAAAGCTTGTCCAAGTTTGTGTTAAGGGCTTCTATTTCTTTTTTTCGTTCCTGAACAACACCTTCAACCTTGTAAGGCAGTTTTGCCTCGTTCAAAGCATTAAACTGCTGGTCAATATTGTCGCGTACAATAGCAGCACTGTTCTTTATCTTATTAATTTCTGAATAATCTGTATTCTGATTAATTTTGGCTGTGTTCAATATAATAAGAAGCTGCTTAACCTGAATCTGCAATTCTTTTGGCACAACTATGAGCTTTTCAAAATTACTGGTGTTATCCACAAAGCTTCTGGTTATTGTTCCCATTACTGAAACTGAGTAACCCAGAATAAGACCAAAAAGGAGTGCAACCAGCAAAAATCCGCCTATTAATTTTGGCTTCATCCGAATATTGTTTATAAACATGAAAACTCCTCTTGCCGCCAGACCAAAGAAGCGACAAATTGCTGACAATTGAGCATTAATATAACCAATAGGTTCGAATTTTTTAAATTTTGCAAATTTATGATAAAGCCGATTGTGTAACTCGTCAAGAAAAACAGAAAAATCGCCCTGAGCGCGGCTCGTTTCCCTGTGTTTTGCAAACGCAGCTTTTGCCGATAGAGCGTTACCACAAGATGTGATATATTGTATTTGTGGAGTAATAATCGAATGAAAAGAATCGCTGTTTTTTTATTTGCTTTTGTACTTTGTACCGTTGTTTTTGCTCAAAATAATGTGCCGCGCACTAATAAGGCTTTGCCGTTCAACAAGGGCATAAACCTTACTGTCTGGATGGAATACAGCAGAATGAACACGCTGATGTATGGCAGAAAAGACTTTGAAAACATAAAGAGCCTCGGTGTTGAAGTTATACGTCTGCCTGTCTGGTTTGAAATCTGGAATGACGGTGCACCCGGCTATAAAGTTTCAGACGAATGTTGGCATCTACTTGACAATGCAGTTGACTGGTGCGAAGAGCTTGGAATGTCTATCATCATAGACTTTCATAATGACTGTAACGGCTCTTCAAAGACAAACCCAAAAATTGAGCAGGTGTTGTTGAAAGTCTGGCCGCAGGTTGCAGAACGCTATAAAAATAGAGGCGGATTCATTTTGTACGAGATTATGAATGAACCGCATTTTTCGAGCGGCAATATTGATTCTGACATAAAAAAGTGGGGCAAAATTCAGGGAAATGTCTTAAAGGCAATCCGCGAAATCGACCGGAATCATTATGTGGTTGTGGGCGGCGGCGACTGGAATTCAATTGATTCAATGCTGAAGCTGCCTGACTATAAAGATGAAAAGCTTGTCTACAACTTTCACGATTATTCGCCTTTCCTGTTTACTCATCAAGGTGCAGGCTGGACTGATATAAACCGCATGAAAAACATTCCGTTCCCTTATTCAAAAGAGAAAATGCCGCCTCTGCCAAAGAATCCGACAAACACTGAGAAATGGAGTTATCAAAACTACGAAAAAGATTCTTCGGAAGAAAAGCTTGTTGCGCCGCTGAACAAGGCAGTGGAATTTGCAAACAAGAGAAATGCCTGCCTTATGTGCAACGAATTCGGTGTGTATATGCCTTATGCAGATGTTGAGGAGCGTGCCAACTGGTACAGGCTTAAGCTTGGCTGGATGGACGAGCGCGGCATTTGCAGAATAAGCTGGGATTATATGGGCGACATGGGGCTTTTTGTTTCTTCGGCAGAAAACCGCTTCCCTGAAGATTTGAACGTGCCTGTTGTTAAGTCTATGGGCTATAAAATTCCGGACGGAAAAAGCGAAAGCTGGATGAGCCTCGCAAAAAAGACTGGTGACTATACGCTTTATAAAGACGGCGACACAGGGCTTCTGCGGACACATGCTTCGGCTGACATTAAAGGCTCTTTTTCTTATGTTGAGCGCGAAGGCGAAGAACCTGTGATTTATTTAAGTCAGATAAACAGATATGGAGAATTAGGCTTTTCTTTTGGTGAAACTTCTGATTTTTCTGCGCTGAAAGATGACGGTGCAAGACTTGAATTCTTTATAAAAAGCAGCGACAGAAACTTAGATCTTTCAGTTTATTTCCGCGACGACGAAAGCAAGATTTTCCCGTGGCGTGCAAGTACAAGCGTAAAAGCAGGTAGCTTTAAGGCTGACGGTCAGTGGCATAAAGTTTCAGTTCCACTGAAAAGCCTGAACGACATTGGCGGCTGGTCTTCTGTTACAGACTGGAAAAACGGCGAAGGCAAATTTTCATGGCAGCTTGTTGATTCGCTCGTTTTTCAAAACAATGACAAAGACTCAACCGAAGGTTTTTATCTGAAAGATATCAGAATCGTCAAGTGATAAAAAACAAATTCATCGCCATTACAGCTCATATTCGTCTAGCTGGCAGTTGACGGCACGCCATGCACCGAATTCTTCGTTTGTCATGCTGTTAAAATAGCTGTGAATCATGCGACAGACGGCGCCATGCGTAACAACAAGCGCAACGTCGTTTTGGTCTTTATTACGCTTTAAATCTTCAAGAAAATCGTAAACACGATAGGCGACTGCAAGAAGTGTTTCCTGTTTGTGCGATTTGTCGGCAAATTGGCGCTTGCTCTCCTCAAAAGCCTTATCAAGGCGGTTTTTGCCCTCAAAGTCGCCGTAATCTTGCTCGGTAAGCCGCCCGTCTGTAACAAAGGCTGAAGGACACAAGCCGTTTTTCGAGAGAATTGTCTGTACAGCCTGTGCAGTTTCCTGTGCGCGCAAAAGCGGCGAAACATAAACTGCGTCTATTTTTGTGCCGTCAAGCTTCTGCTTCAGTTTTTCGGCAGCAGCAAAAGCATCGGATTTTCCCTTTTCAGAGAGAGCAACATTGCTTATGCCGCAAACCTGATTGAGAGAATTCATGCAGGTTTCGCCATGACGTAATACATAAACTTTCATAGCAGCTTTCCTCTTACATACAGAATTGAACAATAACAGGCATTGTCAAAATCGAAAACAAAGTGGAAACAGACACAAGCGTAACAGAAAGGCTCGTGTCGCGCCCGAATTTGCCTGCAAACATCGCGGTATTTGCGGCGCATGGTGCAGAAGCGGCTATAACCATAGAAGCAAGCAGGCTTCCCCTTAAGCCGCACAAAAAAAGCACGAGCATTGCAATAACAGGCAGAACAATAAGCCGCAAGACAAGCGCAAGGCAGAGCTTTCCGTCTTTAAGCACAGAAAGCCCCGGAACTTTTGCAAGATAAAACCCGATTATTATTGTCGGGAGCGGTGTGTTCATAGACGCAAAACTTTGAAGCGGAGAAAGCAGAATGTGCGGCAGCTTAAGCGGCGTAAGAAAGAATATAAAGCCCAAAATAACGCCGATAACGCCCGGATTAATCACAGCCGACTTTACAGAGATTTTTGAGCCTTCGCCGCTCATCAAAAAGATTCCGTATGTCCAGTTAATGATGTTGAAAACCGCGATAAAAACAGCGCCGAGAAAAACGCCGTCTTTGCCGAGAAGCGCTTCCTGTAAAGGCAGAGCCATATAGCCGCAGTTTGAGAAAATTGTGGCAAATTTCAAGACACGCGCGCGGCTTTCGTCTTTATCATGGATAAGCAGATTTGCAATAATAATATTGAGAATATGAACAAAAAGCGCGGCAAAAAATGCTTTTATCAGGTTCTCCATCATCGCAGAATCAAATTCGCGGTGGAAAGAATTTACAATAACGCATGGAATTACTATATAAAGCACAAAATTCGTAACGCTTTTTATGCCTTCATCTGAAAAAAAGGAGCGTTTTGCGCATATATAACCGACAAAAATCATTATAAATAGGATAACAACCTGCTGTCCTACAATAAAAAAGCTTTCGTTCATAATAATAATTTAGCTAGAATATGCGTTTTTTTTCAAGTGAAAAAAAGACTGAATTTTGCAAAAAAAACCTGCGGCTTTATATTGCTAAAGGTGCTTGAACATGCCGGCGTTTTCAAGTGTAATAAAGAAGGCTCGCCGCCTTTGAAAGATTTATAGAGAAATTGTAATCATCTGTCATCCCGAACTTGTTTCGGGATCTATTAATAGATTCTGAAACAAGTTCAGAATGACTTGAAAGGAGAACAAACATGTCAAATAATCTGACACAAAAAGAATACACACCAGAAGAGCTCAAAGCTGCTTTTATAAAATTGTACGGCGGCGATGAAAGTGCTGTCCGCCTTTATTCTTCTCCTGCGCGAATCAATATTATCGGCGAGCACATTGACTATAACGGCGGTAAGGTTTTTCCTGCGAGCATCAACCGCTATCTTTATATTGCAATCCGCAAACGCAGTGACACAAAAATTTTATATAATGATATCCGTTTTCCGGGCAGCTACGAGTTCGACGTAAATCAGACTTTTGTTTACGACAAGGCAAATGATTATGCAAATTATCTGAACGGAATTCTTCAGCAGCTCAAGGAGCGCGGCTGTGCTTTTGACTGCGGCTTTGAAATTCTTATGGCTTCGAATATTCCGGCTGGCGGCGGTATATCTTCTTCGTCTGCGCTGGAATGCGGTTTTGCATACGCGGTAATCGACACTTTTGGATTTAAGCTTGACCGCGTGGAAATTGCAAAGCTTGGTCAGATGAGCGAGCACAATTTTATGAACGTAAAGTGCGGAATCATGGACCAGTTTATTATTGCAACCGGAAAGAAAAATTACGCTGGGCTTCTGGACTGTAATACTCTTGAATACGAATATGTTCCTCTGGAACTTGGCGATTACCGCTTTGTTGTAATGAACACAAACAAAGTCCGTAAGCTTGCTGATTCAAAATACAACGAAAGACGCGGTCAGTGTGAAGAGGCTCTGGCTCTGCTCCAGAAGGGCGGCGTGAAGATTGCCGCTCTCTGTGAGTTGAGTCCGGCAGACTGGAATAACTACTCTTCGTTAGTTTCAGACCCGATTTTAAATAAGCGCGCCCGCCACTGTATTGCAGAAAATCAGCGTGTAATTGATGCGGCTTCTGTGCTTAAAGCCGGAGACCTTTCAAAACTCGGCCAGCTCTTAAACGCAAGCCACAAATCCCTCAAAGAAGATTACGAAGTAACCGGCATAGAACTCGACACTCTCGCCGAAACCGCCCAGAAGCAGGAAGGCTGTCTCGGTGCGCGCATGACCGGCGCCGGCTTTGGCGGCTGCGCCATCGCCCTCGTCCACAAAGACAAGCTCGATGCTTTCATCGAAAACGTACAGACCGCATACGAAGCCGCCATCGGCTACAAAGCCGGTTTCTTTGTATGCGAAACCGGCGATGGCGTTGCAAAGCTTAATTAGCTCATTTAAAGCAAAAAAGGCTGCCTAAAAACTTCAGGCAGCCTCATGCAGGCAGTAAATCTGCTTTGCTTACTTTACTTCAACCTTCTTGAGCTTCCAGATGTCGCGGACATAATCTTCGATAGTTCTGTCTGAAGAGAACTTGCCTGAACGCGCGATGTTGAGAAGCGCCATCTTAGCCCACTTCATGCGGTCAACATAAGTTGCGGCAACTTTTTCCTGTGCTTCAACATAAGCGGCAAAGTCTGCAAGAACGTAGTAAACATCAGGGCGCTGACCTTCAACACCGTAAACAAGCGAATCGTAAATCTCGCGGAAAAGCTGATGTGTCGGGTCATAAGTGCCGTCGATAAGCTGGTTCATAACCTTTGCAAGCTGCGGATTTCTTTCGAGGTACTTCTGCGGATTGTAGCTGTGCTCGCTTTCAATCTTGATGATTTCATCAGCAGTTAAACCGAAGATAAACGCATTTTCTGCGCCGGCTTCTTCAACAATCTCGATGTTTGCACCGTCAAGAGTACCGATTGTAACCGCGCCGTTTATCATAAACTTCATGTTGCCTGTACCAGAAGCCTCTTTGCCGGCTGTAGAAATCTGCTCTGAAACATCAGAAGCCGGGAAAAGCTTTTCTGCAACACTTACGCGGTAGTTTTCTACAAACACAACGCGGAGCTTGCCGCGCACGCGGCGGTCGTTGTTGATGCGTTCTGCAACAGTGTTGATAAGCTTGATTATCGTCTTTGCACGTCTGTAGCCCGAAGCTGCCTTTGCACCAAAGATGAATGTGCGTGCAGGCGGGTTGTAATTCGGGTCTTCGAGCAGACGGTTGTACAAGTACATAATGTGCAGCACATTCAAGAGCTGACGCTTGTATTCGTGCAGACGCTTAATCTGAACGTCAAAAATCGATTCAGGGTCAAGGAACTCGTTCTGTGTTTCTTTAAGATAAGAAGCAAGACGCACTTTGTTGGCCTGTTTGATTGCAAGGAATTCTTTCAGTGTAGCCTCGTCGTCAATGAACTTTTCAAGACCTTTGAGCTTTGTAAGGTCTTTCTGCCAGCCGTTGCCAATCTTTGAAGTGATGAACTTTGCAAGGTCAGGGTTTGCGCACAAAAGCCAGCGGCGCTGTGTTACGCCGTTTGTCTTGTTGTTGAACTTCTGCGGATAAAGGTCGTACCAGTCTTTGAGTTCCTGTGTCTTTAAAAGCTCTGTATGAAGCGCGGCAACACCGTTTACGCTGAAACAGCCATGAATTGCAAGCCAAGCCATGTGAATCATGCCGTTGTTGATGATTGCCATCTTGTTCTGCTTTGAATAGTCCGTCGGGTATTTGTCGCGGAGTTCCATAACAAGGCGTCGGTTGATTTCTTCGACAATCTGATAAATGCGCGGAAGCAGACCCTGGAAAATGTTGATAGGCCATTTTTCGAGCGCTTCTGCAAGAATTGTGTGGTTTGTATAGGCAAAAGTCTTTGAAACAACGCTCCAAGATTCGTCCCAGCCCAAGCCGTATTCGTCCATAAGAATACGCATCAATTCTGGAATTGCAACAACCGGATGTGTGTCGTTAAGCTGAATAACGTGATATTCCGGGAATTTGCGGAAATCTGTGCCGTATTCGCTTACAAAATGGCGCACCAAGTCCTGCAAACTTGCAGAAGAGAAGAAATACTGCTGCTTTAAGCGCAGAGCTTTTCCAGACGGGCCTGAATCGTTCGGGTACAAAACGCGCGAAATGTTTTCTGCATCATTCTGGCGCTCAACTGCGCGGTTATATTGCATGTCGTTAAAAAGCTGCAAGTCAAAGCCGTTTGGCGAAGAAGCCTGCCACAAACGGAGCGTATTAACTGTGTTGGTGTCATAACCTACGATAGGCATATCGTAAGGCGTTGCGATAATCTCTTCAGCATTTTCTACATAAAAGCGGTCTGTATCGTTAGGCCATTTTGCAACAGCTACGTTTCCGCCGAATTTGACTGTAACAGCAAGGTCACTGCGCTTTACTTCCCACGGGTCGCGGTGAACAAGCCAGTTATCAGGATATTCAACCTGATAGCCGTTCTCAATGTGCTGCTCGAACATACCGTATTCGTAGCGGATACCGTAGCCATGTCCCGGATAATCGAGGGTTGCAAGCGAATCAAGGAAACATGCTGCAAGACGGCCGAGACCACCGTTACCAAGACCTGCGTCCGGCTCCTGGTCTTCAATAAGATTGTAATCAATGTTCAAAGATTTAAGCACGTCAACAACAGAATCTTTAATAAGCGTATTAATCAGGTTATTGCTTAAAGCGCGTCCCATCAAAAATTCCGCTGAAAGATAATAAACCTGACGTGTCGGCTTTTTCTCATATTCGCGCCGGGTTTTCATCCAGTTGTCCATAATCAGTTCTTGTGCTGAAGCTGAAACGGCATCAAACAAATCATGTGCGTTAGCCTGTGTAATGTCCTTTCCGTACTGACGCTTTAATCTGGCGGTCAGGTTCTCTTTAAATTCTTCTGCATTAAATTCCATATTTCCTCCAAGATGTATGTCATTCCGAACTTGATTCGGAATCTTATCTGCTTAGCAAAATCGCAAAGCTTCTGGCAGGCAGAACATAGACGTTCTGCTCCTCAAGCATTTCTTCCTTATTTTCCGGCAAAAAATCATTTGGCGACGCGACTGACGTATCAACGCATCTAAGCCACTTTTTGCCCGCGCCCGGCGGCGGCAGCGTAACAGTTACGTCTTTTGTCGAAGAATTCATCATCAGGAAAAAGTCGTTGTCGTCAAAGTTAGATATAATCTCCGCGCGGCTGCCGTCAAGCCTGAACGCCAAAAACTGATTCAGTTTTGTCCAGTCAGGCGTTTCGCCCTGCTCATCATACCAGGTTATGTCTTTCATAGAATTGAGCGAAATATCTCTGCCTGTAAAAAATTCAGGGCGGCGCAACGCCGGGTGCTTTTTTCTAAAGGCAATAGCTTTCTGCACAAACCTAAAGACGTCCTCGTATTTGTCTTTCAGCGTCCAGTCAATCCAAGAAAGCTCGTTGTCCTGGCAGTAGGCGTTATTGTTTCCGTTCTGCGTCCGTCTGAATTCGTCGCCGGCAAGCATCATAGGCGTGCCCTGCGAAAGCAGCAGCGTGAGCATTATGTTCTTTATCTGCCTTGAGCGGATTGTTTCAATTGCGACGTTAGAAGCCGGGCCTTCAAAGCCGTAGTTATAGCTTGAATTGTTGTCGCTTCCGTCGTGGTTGTTTTCGCCGTTTTCCTCGTTGTGCTTTCCGTTATAAGAAACAAGGTCGTTCATCGTAAAGCCGTCGTGGCTTGTAATAAAGTTTATAGAGTGGAACGGCTTCCGTCCGTCATTTGAGTAAAGGTCAGAGCTGCCCGAAACGCGCGTTGCAGCCGCCGTAGCAAGATAATCGTCGCCGCGCCAGAAACGTCTTATGTCATCGCGGAAACGGTCGTTCCATTCAGCCCATCTTCCGCCCGGAAAACAGCCGACCTGATAAGCTCCGCCCGCGTCCCAAGCTTCTGCAATAATCTTTGTGTCGCGCAAAATCGCGTCTTCGGCAATCCATTCAAGCACCGGCGGGTTAGACATTAAGCAGCCCTTGCTGTCGCGCCCAAGAATTGAGCCCAAATCAAAGCGGAAGCCGTCAACGTGCATGTTGATTACCCAATATTTAAGGCAGTCCAAAATGTATTCGCGCACAACCGGGTGGTTGCAGTTAAACGTGTTGCCGCAGCCCGAATAATTTGTGTAATACTGCTTCTGATTATCGCAAAGAATGTAATAAATCGAATTATCAAGGCCTCTGAAATTGAGCGTTATGCCATGCTCGTTGCCTTCCGCCGTATGGTTAAACACAATGTCGAGAATTACCTCAAGACCGGCTTTGTGCATTTCGCGCACCATTGTCTTAAATTCGGCAACCTGACCGCCTGTTTCTGTAGAAGCAGCGTAAGAAGCTTTTGGCGCAAAAAAGGCTATTGTGCTGTAGCCCCAGTAGTTTTTAAGGCGCTGACCGTCTTTTGGGTTTACGTTCGTGTTTTCATACGCATCAAATTCGTGAATCGGCAGCAGCTCTACGCTTGTAATGCCGAGTTCTTTCAAATATGGAATTTTCTCGATAAGTCCGCGGTATGTGCCCGGCGCAGAAACATTCGACGTCTTGCTTTTTGTAAAGCCGCGCAGATTTGCTTCATATATAATGCAGTGGTTCAGCGGATAATTTAGCGGACGGTCGCCCTGCCAGTCAAAATCATCGTCTATTACTATGCACTTGGGGAAGCCTGCGGCTGACATTGTTTTGGCAAATTCAATATCCATAATGTCTACCGGCGGCGCATAGTCCGGCGAGAGATTCTTGAATATAGAGATGTTTGTCAGTGCCTTTGCATACGGATCAAGAAGATACTGCTTTTTATTGAAGCGGTGACCAAGCTCCGGCTTAAAAGGCCCGTCAACTCGGAACAAATATAGCGCGCCTGCCTTAAGCCCTTCAACCTTGACATGCCAGATGTCGCCTGTCTTGTTTACAGCCGGATTAAATTCGTAAGTAAAGTACGGCGCATCAGAAGTTTCATTTTCAAAAATATCGAGAAAAACCCGGGTTCCGTTACGTGTAAAAACAGTAAAGTTTACACCGTCGTGCTCAAGTGTTGCACCAAACGGTGTAGGTTTTCCGGGTTGAACGCTAAGCGAATTCATAGGCTATATTTTACCACACTAAGCCTGTTTCCGCTATATTTTTGCGCAAAAACTTGCAAGACTGCAAGTCTTTATGCAAGCTTGAATTTTTTTGGCTAAATATGTGCAAAGCATACATTAAAGCCAGCATTTGTAGCAGCCCCAAAAACAGCTTTTGCGCACCAGCCCAAAAGTGTGCTCATGTACACAATGCTTTCGGTTGCGAAGTACGGTTCAAAACCGCGCAATAATGCGCTATGCACTGTTTGTTGTATGGAAACTATATACATGTCGCTTCGCGACACAACAAACAGAGCATTTTTGAACCGCACTCCGCCGCCCTACGCCTTTGTACATTAGCGCATACTGCACATTCTGCAAATTTTCGCGAAGCAGAAACTGGGCGTTTTGCCAGATTTAACCTAAACGGTAGATTAAACCCTCGGGAAAACGCCAAATCTCAAGAAACCGCTTCCGTCGGATTCCGTTCCGAAAATTAGATTCACAGCTTCGCTGTTCATGCAATTTTCGTCACAAAATCCGCCTGCGCGGTTTCTTGCATGGTACAATGTTGCTTTGGCGGATTTTTCTGTGGCAAATGCCATTACGGTGCTACAAAAATAAATTCGTGGCAAGGATAAACATCCATTCGGTTTTCCTCTGTAGTTTTACTACGCGTATTCAGTTTGTTCTCATTGATATTCATAAACCAGTACGCACTTGAAGAATATTGACTTGATGTCATTAGCCAGGCATCATTACGAACAAAACCAGAAGCGAAGTTTGTTCTAAATTTATATATTTGAACAGCTTCTGCAATAGATGGCAGATACCAATTGCTTGCATACGAACCTGAAGTTACTCCAGATGGCTTATAATTTGCACAATATGCAAAAGCAGGGTAATTACTTATGTTCCCTGACAATTTAGCCGCAGAATCTTTACCAGTGCTGTTGTTACTAAAAGTTGCATTACTAGGATCATCCATAGAACCAGATGCTAG
Source organism: Spirochaetaceae bacterium (assembly GCA_017614995.1). Classification (GTDB taxonomy): domain Bacteria; phylum Spirochaetota; class Spirochaetia; order Treponematales; family Treponemataceae; genus UBA1240. The sequence goes on along the minus strand of JAGAAX010000022.1, from coordinate 50,899 downwards.
GCTGACACTTAATCCGCCTATATTAGTAGCGGTGTTTGACCATTTTTTGCTGGTTATACCAGGATTTTTTGCCATTACAAATTTACGTCCGTCATCGAATTTACAAACCGCACCAGCAACATACGAATTAAGCAGTGAAGTATGATTTGTGTAGAACGTCTTATTAACGCAAAGTCCGCTTGAAAGCATTATATCACCATTTTGCACAGCGTTTTCGTCCTGCCGGTATGCATCCACTAAAAGTCCATAGTCTGTCGTTGCAATCAGCGTAATAGTGTGATCAGACTCACAGTCTGCTGCGCCCACAGTTGGGAACGGCTGATTATTATAAATTGGTGGGTTTGAAGCTCTGGTACTCTTCCAGCCAGTTATTCGTATTGAAGCATTAAGACCTGTAAGACTACTGTCAAGGTCTCCCATCGTAAGATTTCCAATACCGTCTGCAACACCAAACCTCAGTGATGTACCAGGCTCAAATGGCTTATTCTGCCAGCCGGTAATTGCAACATTTGTTAAAGAAGCGCCAGAACCTCTCTGGTAAACAAGCGAATACTTGTATTCTGCTGGTTGTGCAACTTTTACAAAGAAGATCTTCTTTGCGCCTGTTCCGTTGTCTGTTACTGTTATTTTATAAGTATATCCGTTTGGTGCTATGCCATCATGAGTAACATTACTTGCGAGCTTTATTACAAAAGTTCCCGTTGAAGTTAAACTTGTTTGAGCAATTTCCAAATATTGTTCGCTACCAGAACTACCAGACACACTCAAATTTGAATTAGCAGAACAACCGCTTATCGAAACACTAAGCTCTTTTGTACTTGTCGAGTACTTTTCAAGTGTATAAAGAGGATATGTATTGCTTCCCTCTGTAGATGTTTCTGTAGTATTCCATGTTGTATTAGCTGCATTTTTTGTGGTCATCGTAAAGTCAAGCACCGCCTGAAGCGTTATATTCCGCGAAGAGAAATTGCTGCTGTTGAACGTTATAGGGAACTGTGATTCCTTGTAGACAGTACCAGTTGCAGTATCTTTAAATGCAACTATTGAGCGCCCTGTCGGAACAGGGGTTGAGTATCCGGAAACAATTGTTTTTGCCCCATCAAAATCGAGTGTACTATTTGCATCAACAGGTCCTCGAGCTAAAGAACCGCCTTCCCCTGCATGGTTTTTAAGGTAGTACGTATATTTGTTCTTGAGCGTAAAAATAACAGGCTGGTTTGTGTTGGTTACGGTGTCAGTTACAAGCACCTGTACCTGGGTTCCGTCCGTAAACAATGCTTCATCGGCACTAGCTCCAGAAGACACAAAATTCACAGTCCAGATACCGCTTCCTGAATCTGTACAATTTATAACAGAAGTATTGCCTGACACTACACTAAACTGTCCAGAACCGCCTGTAATAGTGATTGTTGCAGTGTCTGTGCAAGTTCCATCAGCCACAAGTTCTGTCTTGCTTGGTGTAACAATAAAAGTGGCACCTGCCTGAAGCACAGCATTAAGTGTAATGTCGCCGCGCACGCCTGTAACAAGACTGCCGAAATGAGTTGTGCCATCTTCAGTACACTGCCAGCCTGCAATTGTTGATGTAGTATGAGCGGAAAGGTCTATTCCGTCTCTCGCAAAATATGTGCCTGAAGCAACTTGAGTTGTGCTGTCAAGACCATAAGCTCTATATTTATACGGAACTTTAAATTTAAGTGTGTTTGAAAGTGCAATTTCGGTTTCATCAAGCTCTGCAACGCGCGGTTCTGATTCACCGGCAACATATATATATGCTCTGCCCGAAACCTTGTCGCCGACTTTTGTTTTTGGAAGAACGTCCGTTGTTGTAGATGCGTCTGCATTAATCGGAGTTTGAGCTACATCATTTATGGTAAGTTCTATTCTTACGTTTGTTACATTGAGTGCTGCCATCTGGCTTATAAGAAGTGTACTGCTTTGAATTTCTCCGCCATTAAAACCGCCACCGGTTTGGTTGCCTTTGCCCCAGCCGCTGTTACCGCCGCCATTGTGAAGTTGAGCAGTTTCTTGAAAGGCTACAGCACCACCTCCGCCACCGCCCCCCCCGCAGGACGTAATTATAGCTATTATAAAGAGATAGATGATTAAAAGCAGTTTATTCTTCACATCAACACCTTGAATTTTTATTACGAAATGTAATTCTATGTTATAAAAAGAATAAAATCAACATTCCACATTTTAAATTCTCGTCTTTTGATTTATCTGCTATAATTGTTTTATGGCTGCAAAAGAAGATTTCCGCCCGATTGAAGATGTAATCTGTGAATTTTTGAACGAAGACAATGTAAGGTTTGTTTTTCCGTCTAGTGTTGCAATGGAAACATGGTCTGACTGGGCTGTAAAAAACAGCGCAAAAACCGGCTGCAAGGCGGTTGCGCTTGAAAAGTGGCTCGTCTGGGACGCTTTCAAAAACGAATTTGCGCAAATCCGGGACAGCAGCAAAAACTGCATTCCAGAGACACTGCGAAAGCTCTTTGTACGCTCGCTGCTGCACGAAAACAGCAGTCTTGTCAAAAGCGGCTCGCCGTCTTTTCTTCATCCGCTTATAAGCAGAGAATTTGCAAAAAATTCGCTGTATTTTACGTCATGGCTTTCGGCAATTCTTCCTTCTCTTGATTTGTGGAACACAAAATTTACAGAAAAGCACGCGGACAATATTGAAGCCGCTCTGGCAGAAGACGACGGCGAGAACAGGGTTTATGCCTTTCTTTACAGGCGTTACGCCGAATTCCTGGAAAAAGCCGGAATGTTCGACCCCGCATGGGTAAAACTCAGCGACATAGACCAGACTTATCATTTTGTGATTTTCCACCCGGAACAGCTCAAAGACTTTAACGACTACAAAGAGAAAATCGAAAAAGCAAATGCTACGCTTGTGCGTCTGCCGCCCGAACAAGAAACAGAAGCGCACCCTCAATGCGTTCTTTACCCGAACGCAAGAATGGAACTGCGCCGCACAGTGCTGCGCATTAGGGAACTGCACGAAAAGCAGAATGTTTCGTGGTCAGACATTGCGCTTACTGTGCCGAATCTTGAGACATACCGCCCGTACATCGAGCGCGAGCTGAATAATTACTGCGTGCCTTTTGCCATGCGTTCGGGGCTTTCTTACACACAAAACTGCGCTGGCCGTGTCTTTGAAGAGATACAAAACTGCTTTGACAGTGGTTTTAACCTTGAGAGCGTAAGGACAGTGCTTCAAGACGGCTTTATTCCGTGGCAGAAGCCCGAAATAAACGAAGCTATTGTACAGACGGCAATTGAAACGCGGAGCATCTGCCCTTATAAGCAGAACGGCAAAACCATAGACCCAATTGAAGAAGCACTTGCCGCAAAAAAAGCCGCAATCGCACAAACAATTGAAGAAAGTGCCGCAAGCACAGAAGCCCCGGAAACCGCAGAAACCGCCACAGAAAAGCTGGAACTTGCGCAAGCCGCGCTTGACCGCTACACAAACCTAAAAAAATGCTTTTCGTCAATTTGCGGCGCAAAGTCTTTTAAAGCCGTCAAAGAAGCGTGGCAGGCTTTTGAGAGCGGCTTTTTGTACGAGGCAAAAATCTGGCCTAACGACAAAGACAATATTGTGGGCATCTGCATCGCAGAGCTGACCAAATACATTGCCATTGAAAAAGAACATTCTGAAAAACTGGGGCTTAAAATCGAAAAGCCCTACGAATTTTTTCTTGACGAGCTAAGCACGAACATTTACACGCCACAAAAGCCCAAAAACATCTGTATTTCAGTCTTTGACTACCGCGCGGCGGCTGATGCTTATTTTGACTATCATTTTGTGATTAACGCAAACCAAAAAGACTTAGAAGTTCCATTTAAAGAGCTTGGCTTTTTGAGCGAAAAAAAACGCGCAGAACTTGGCGCAGACGACAACGAGGGCGCAACAGAAGCTTATATAAGGCTTTACGCCAAAACCGGCAGAGACCGCGTTTTTTTCTCAAGCAGCACAAACAGCTTTGACGGCTTTGCAATTCCGCATACATTCTTTAACGAGATTGATATCCTCAAAAGCGGCGACCCGACCGCATATCTCGACAAAGAAGATTTTTTCTTAAACGAAAAGAAATATCTTCTTGAAACTGAAGGCGGAGCCGCCGCCGCTGCGCCAGATAAAATTACAGAACTTCAGCGCGGCTCTTTTTTGGCGTGGCAGGCTAAAAAAAGCCAGACCCAAATCGACATGAACAAAGTCAACAGCCTGCTTTCTGCAAAGGCAAAAGCCTCTCTTGTTTACGACGAAAACTTCGGCAAAGGCAAATTCAAAATTTCGCAGACAGACTTAAAGAACTTTTTCCCATGCAGGAGAAAATGGATTTTCAACAAGGTTGTTCACTTAAAAGAAGAATCGCCGTCGGTAGAGCTTATGTCACATTTTGACTTTGGCAATATCTGCCACAAAATTGTCGAGCTTGTTTTTGAAGAATACGCAAAAACCGGCAAGACTCTGCCCGTTTTAGAATCTGACAGCGATATTGATGAACTCCGCACAAAAGTTGAGACTGCAACAGAAAAAGCCCTTACAGAAAAAGACGAATGGACGCGCGCCGATGACTTTAAGAACAGCCGCCTTGCCGTAGACATGCTTTTAACGCAGAAGCACATTTTTTCAGACTACATAATGAACTTTATGCGCCAATTCTGCTGTCTGCCCAAAAAAGAATCCGGCACATTTGCAGGTTATTCGGTCAACGGCGTAGAAAAAAGCTTTTCTGCAAAACTTAATCAGTCTTATGAACTTTACGGAAGAATCGACTGCATTTTAGCCGGAAACGACGAGCAGGGCGACGTAATTATCGACTATAAGACAGGCTCTCTGCCCAAGCGCGATGAATGTTACCCTGACAATCAGAATGCGCTCAATAATTTTCAGATGGCTTTTTATTACAAGCTTTTGAGCGAACAGTCTAAGCGCTACGACGTGCAGGACGGCTTGTTTTACAGCCTGAAAAAAGACTCGGACAATAAATTCAAGAAAACCTATATAATCTCAAGCGCAGATAATAGTGGTAAAGACGGAACAAAAAAAATCTATACGGCAGAAGAATTTGAAGAAAAAGTCGGAAATCTTTTGGATTTATACCTTAACGATTTTACCGAAACTATAGATTCTGCCGGTTTTGAACCGCCAAGTAAAAACAAGAACGGGCGCACAACCGTAAAGACTTATCTACACTGCGCTAACTGCGACTACAACAATATTTGCAGAACAACCTTTGCCGTTGCAAAAGAGGAACTTTAACATGAGCGACAATTTCTCTTATCTTGATATTCTTGAAAAAAAACTGGATAAATCTCAGCGTGCCGCCTGCTGTAGAAACCTTAACACAGTAGTTGCAGCCGGTGCAGGTTCAGGCAAGACACAGGTACTTGCCACGCGTTTTGCATGGCTTGTTATGTCATGCGGCATAAAAGTTGACGAAATTCTTGCTTTGACGTTTACCAAAAAAGCGGCAAGCGAAATTTACCAGAGAATCTACAAAACTTTAGGTCAGTTTGCTTCACATAAAGACACACCGCCCAAAGAAAAAGAGCGCGCCAGACAGGCTTTAAAAGACTTTAACAAGGCTCATATTCAGACTTTAGACTCTTACAGCTCAACGGTTGTAAGACAGGCGGCAAACAGATACGGCATAAACCCAAAATTTACCGCATCAGATGTGGCAGACATAAAGGCAGAAGCTTTTAGGTTTTTGGTAAACCACAAAGACGAGCCTGCCCTGCTTGCAATTGCCAAGCCCGGCAAATTGCAGAATCTTGCGCAAGAGCTTTTTGCTTATGCCATAAAAGAATACACAGACATTACATGCAGCAGCACTTTTTTTGAAGAGAAGCTTCCGCTTCAATGCAGAGAAATTGCCGCCGAATGGAATAAAATATCTGGCGAAGACGGCAGCCTTAGTGCTATTTTAGACGAAGTTAAGGGCGAATATTACCGCGAAGAAAACGCAGATAAACGCAAAGGTGAATATTTTATAAGAGTAAAAGCCTTTATAGACGGCGAGCCTGAACTGCCAAAAATCGAAGACATTTCTGTTTTTGAAACTGACTACGAGGCACTTTACAGCCAGGTGTCGGCAATTTCTCAATGGACAGAGCTGTTTATGTTCAGCCAGTCTACAGCAGGCTGGACTAAGGCATTCCGCGAAATAAACAAGCGTTTCAAAGAAATCAAAACCGTTTTTGATTCTCTTGCCTCGTTTATCTTGAATTATCAGTACATAAAGCGCATTTTTGAGCTGCTTGACGAATTTATGGAGCAGATAAACGAAGAGAAGCGGAAAAGTGGCAGCCTTTCGTTTGGCGATATAAATGCGCTCGCGCTCAAAATCTTAAAAGAGCAGAAAGAAATCCGTAATCAGGAGAAAAAGTCTTTTAAAAAGATTATGATTGACGAATTTCAGGACAACAACGGCAAAAACCGCGACATGCTCTATCTTCTTGCGGAAAAAGACGGTGCTTTTACAGACCCGGCACTAAACGGAAAAGACTTTCAAGAACAGCTTGTGCAGAACCTTGCAGACGACAAGCTCTATTTTGTGGGCGACGAAAAGCAGTCAATCTACAAATTCCGCGGAGCTGATGTTTCGGTGTTCAACTCGCTTACAGAAGACCTTGCACTGACAGTACCGCAAGGCACAGAGACAAAGCTTTATATGACAAACAATTACCGTTCTACAGAGCCGGTGCTTGCAATGTTCAACCGCTTTTTCGGCGACTTGGGCGAAGGCGGAGAACTTGGCTTTAAAGTCTTTGGCGACAGCGGAGATGACGTTCCGGCTTATGAAGCTTATTACACCAAGCCCGCAACGTACAAAGACAGCGCGGTTGACTTGCAGCTTACTAAAACAAATGTGCCGATGCACGTAAGCATTTTTGATACAGCCTGTATAAAAGAAGCGAATATTCCCGCAGGCAAGACAGAGGACGACTTTTTAAACGGAAACGATACCGTAGCTTATTATACCGCAAAAAAAATTCAGGAACACTTTAACAGCGAAAAGGCAAAAGGCAATAAGCCGAAATACGCAGACTATGCGGTTTTGTGTAAAAGCCGGGCTAATTACTCAAAGCTTGTGCGCTGGCTTAACGCCTTTAACATTCCTTACAGCTTTGACCAGCAGAAGTCTGTCTTTGAGGACGGCCCGATTAACGACATTTTCAACTTTTTAAGGCTCTGCACCTCGCCTCAGGACAAAACCGCGCTTGCAGCCTATCTCTGCTCGCCTTTTGCAGGGCTTAAGATTGCGGCTGTCGAAATTATTCTGACACTTCTGCCTGAAGCCGTTGTAATTACAGACAAAGAAACCGGCAAGGTCAGAACATTTCAGTATACGGCTTTTTCTGAAAATCAAGAAACCGAAGAAAAAATCAAAGTTGAGCTTGAAGCCGTTTCAGTTCAAGAATACCAGAAATACCTTGACGCAAAGGCGTTTTATCTTGAAATGAAAAACCGCGTGCTTACAGAGCCGCTTACAGACACTGTTACAAAACTCTGGTACGAAACAGGTGCGCGCTACGAAACGCTTATCGACAAAACGGCGGAACATTCTGCCGAACAATACGACCTGCTTTTTGAGCTTGTGCGCAAGGCAGAAAGCGAGGGCGCAGGCACAGCATGGATTATCGACCAGCTTGCCAAATGCAAACAGAACGCAAGGCTTAGCTTTGGCGGCAGCGAGGACGAGCTCGGCATAAAAGATATAAGCTACCCTGTTGAAAAAGACGACGCCGTTCAGATTATGACAATCCACAAAAGCAAAGGCCTTGAATTTGAGCACGTCTTTATTCTTGGGTGCATCTCAAGCGGCGGCAATGAAACCGAATCTTTAGTTTTTTACGACGATGATTTCGGTGTTTCGCTGAAAATAGGACAGCAGCCTAATTATTTTTACCAGAAGCAGAAAGAGGACAGCGCTAAAAAAGAAGCGGCAGAATACAAGCGCCTGCTTTATGTTGCGGTTACAAGGGCAAAAAAAGACGTTTTTACAGTAGACGCTCTTGATGCGTCAGCGGCACGGACAAAAAGCCGTTTTAGAGACACTGTCGAGTATTTTTATAAAGATGCAATAAACGGAAATGAAACAGACACAGAGCAGCCCGGCGCAGCACAAATCTGCTATAAAGAGCGCTGCCCGTTTGATTTTGAGCTTCTTGAAAGAATTGAGTCTGATATTAAGGTTGAAGCGCCTGAAAGCCAAAAGCAGCTTAGTCTTGCGGAACTTAGGGCAAAAGCCTTTGAAAAACTTGAAAGACTTTCGGCTGACGGCGCGGCGGACGCAGCCAGCGGTGGGGCGGGCGCAGCCACCGGCGCAAAAATCATCAGACTTGATGAGAACATTCCGCAAAAAAGAATTACGCCGAATGAACTTGAAAAGCTACACGAAAACGAAGCCGTTTCTGAAATTCCGCATGAACCGCCTGTTTCAGGCTCAATTGAAAGCATCAATACTATTATAAACGCCAAAGCCCGCGCCGGTGCGGACGATTCACCTTTAGAAGAGAATGACAGCCGTATTGCCGCAAAAGAATTTTCGCACGAGCATTTCGGTACGCTGGCACACGCCTATCTTGAAAATGCCATAAAATTTGGGCGCGCGGAAATTGACTTTGAGACAAAGGCGCTTCTTCAAAAAGATTTGAGCGACAGCAATTTTGAAAAGCTCTGCGGCGTATGCCGCGACATGACGCAGTTTTTTCTTGATTCTGAAACAGGCAGAGCCGTAACCGCGGCGAAAAAGGCAGGCAGATTCTGCAAGACTGAATATGCTTTTAAGCTTTTGCATGACACGTTTATCATAAGAGGCTCAATCGATCTCATTTTTCAAGATGAGCAGGGCAAATTTGTTATTGTTGACTATAAGACTGACCAAAGTATCAGACCAGAAATTTATTACGAGCAGCAGTGCGCTTACCGCTTTGCCGCAAAAGAGATACTTGGCTTAAAAGACGAAAAAGAAATTGCGCTAAAGCTTTTCTTTTTGCGCTATGCCCAAGAAGTTGACATAACGCAAAAAGTTGACGCCCTTGACTTGAGCTGTGAATTAATGCAGAAATTGCTGTAAAACTCAGCCTGTAATTGCAGTGGCAGCAGTTTCAAGCTTTATGATTTCTTCAGTTGAAAAAATCTGATCCATGTTCAAGATGATGATGAAAGAATCGTCGCGCTTGCCGATGCCGCGGATAAACTGCGCCGCAATACTGTTGCCGAATTTCGGTGACGGCTCTATTTCGTCGTCTGACAAATCAATAACTTCCTGCACAGAATCAGCTATAGCACCGAAAGTAACAGTCTTTTCTTCAGCGTTTTTAACTTCCATTACGATTATTCTGGTTTCTTTGGTCGGCTCGGCTTCCGGCATACCGAATTTTTTGCGGAGATTAACCACAGAAATTCCCTGACCGCGTGAATTAATCAGACCTTCCATATAAGAAGTTGCACAAGGAACTTTTGTGACAGGCATATATTCCAGAACTTCCTGAACATTGTGAACTTCTGCAGCGTATTGTGTTCCATCAATCTTGAAAGTTAAAAACTGATTACTCATTGTTTCTCCTTTGTATTATAGAAAAAACTATAACACGCGCTTTTGCACAGGGCAAGCAAAAATTATTCAGCTCATCTCTTCTTGCAGATAATCAGCCCGTGGTTGTTCATTCCGATTAAATGGCGATCTTCGCAGTTCTTCAGATGAAAATCAAGCAGGTTCTCAAAATCTTCTTCAGTCATGCTTTCCATCTGCTTGGTCACAAGCGAAAACATTCCGTCTGTGCCTATGTTTTTCTCTATCTGAAAATTGCACAACTTCAGCTCGTTTTCTGTCATTTCCGGGTCCGAACAAAAGCTGATATCCATAAAATTGTCAAAGCCGAATTCTTTCGTGTATTCGTCTTTCTGCCATTCATCGAGCATTTCCTTTGACGGAAATTTTGAAAATTTATAGAACGTCGAAACTGAGGCGTATCTGTTAAGATAAGAAATAAGCAGCGTTCCGTCCGGCTTGAGCAAGTCATAGCATTTCTTAAGGCTTGCAAGCCGCTCCTGTTTTTTCCGCAAATGATAATAAGGGCCAAGGCACAGCACCACGTCAAAGCTGCTGTCATGTTTCTTGTCGATGTCAAGAATCGAAGTCTGCACGGCTTCTATGTTCGTGCTGTTTTTCTCTTGCTTTATCTGATTTATCTTTTCTATATGCTTGGGAACAATGTCAAAGGCAACTGCCTTGCTGCATTTATCAGCAATTTCAAAAGTATAGACACCTTCGCCCGCGCCGATGTCAGCAACAACATCGCCTTGCTTTATGCTTTCAAGAACATACTTTCTGGTTGTATAAAACTCCAGCCGCCGCGAATAATTTCTGTTCAGCCGATGCCCTTCGTCTATCGAATTATAATAGCTGATTACGTTCTCCATCTCTTCTCCTTTTTGCGCCAAACCCGAATTTCAGTTTTGGTTCTCTATGTTGAGGCTGAAGCTTGCGCCTACTCCACCGAGCTTTTCGGCTAGAATCGGGAGCAACGCTTTAAGCTGTGTATCAAGCTTCCAGGGCGGGTTTACGATAAGCATACCAGAACCATAAAGACCATGCTCGCTTTCTGGCTTAGAAACGCAAAGTTCTGCGCAAAGCACTTCTTGGTTTGTGGCATAGCAGGCTTCTTTTAGGTGCACCGTCTTGTCGTGGCGGCGCTCAACAAGCGGATACCACACCGCAATTGCAGAATTATGCCAGGCGCGCGCCGCTGCTCTTACAGCTTCTTCCGTATCAGAATAGTCTTTGTCGATTTCGTAGCTTGGGTCTAGCAGGGCAAAGCCGCGCTGAGGCAGGGGCGGTTTTGGCGGCAGCATCGATTTAATGCCTGCAAAGCCGTCGCGGTGGTGCACATGAATGTTGCAGACATCTTTTTTGCCGAGCGCGCCCTTCTTAATAAGCTCAACATTTGCCTTTAGAATTTCAATTTCAGACGGATGAAGTTCCATTAAGACAGCCTGATCTTTTTCTCTGGCAAAATTGCACACCACAGCAGGAGAACCGGGATAAAACCCCGACGTTTTACGGAGCATTTTGCAAAAGCCAAGATATTCGGCGAAAGTTTCTGCGGCTTCTTTGACGGCAGCTTCGTCTGCTTCAATTAAAGCCGAATCTACAGACTGCAAAACCGAAGCCGCATCTACATTTTCAAGTTTTTCAAGCAAAGTACAGATTCCGCTCTGTGCCTCGCCTGTTTGAAGCGCACGCTCATCGTCAAGCGAATACAAAGCCGCCGCCGCCTGTGCGTCAAAGTAGACAAAAGGCTTGTCTTTGCGGCAATAAGCTTTTGTAATGAGCGCAAGCGTCAAGTGCTTAAAAACATCGGCGTGGTTTCCGGCATGAAATGCGTGTCTGTAGCTAAGCATTAAGGCTCAACCTCGATTGTCTGAAATTCAGCGTCTATAAAATTGTTTTCTGCGTCAAATTTGAAGGTAATAAGCTCGATGCACGGTGTCAAATTTCTTATTTCAAGCGAACTGTTGCCGATACCGGTGCTTACATAAAGAGTGTTCCTGCCTTTTTGGTAAATGCCCGAATAATATTTGCCTGTGCCTTCCGGAAAATAAACAGCCTTGCCGAAGAGCAGCACCTGTCCGCCATGAGTATGACCGCTCAACATTAAAAGCGGAATATCTTGAATCTGCGGCATCTGGTCAAAAAGAAGCGGACAATGCCCCAAAACCACGTTCGCGGCGTTCTTTTCAGGCTCAAAACCTTCAAAAGACGGTTCACCGCCTAGCAGAGAATCAAGCCCAAAAAGCACAAGCTTTTTTCCGTTAAAGTCGAGCGTCTCGCCCTGGTTTTTAAGCAGCTTAAAGTCAGAATCTTCTAATGCCTTGTGGTACTCGTCAAAATGCTCAAAAACTTTTGTCTTTACCGAATATTCCCAGTTGCCGTTTATTGCAAATTTTGGGCATGGAACATCAATCTTTTTTAGATAATGTTCCATTATTTTTATGGCTTCAATTGAAACAGCCTGGTCGCCAGTCATAAAGATTACGTCGGGGTTGAGGCGGTTGATTGTCTCAACAACAGCGTCGAAAAGCGGTTTTTCTTTTGAAAAGTGGCAGTCTGAAATCTGCACCGCCCGAATCTCGTTTGCCGCTGTTTTCTGCTCAACTTCGCTAAAAGAGGCAATGTTCTTAGAAATTGAAATGCAGCCCGCAAACAGAAAAGCACAGATGATAACGGCTGCGCTCAAAAAATATTTGTTCTTCATAATTGTTGTTTCACCGTCATTGCGAGGAGCATAAGCGACGAAGCAATCTATTGATGTACAAGTCTTTGCCAATTTGCGCGGAGAGCAAATTGGCTGGGTTTGCCGAATCGGCATTTATTGTAGATTAAGCCCAATCGCAAACCCGGATTGCTTCGCCTTCGGCTCGCAATGACGGCTGTCTATAAACTAAAGTCCAAGCTCTGCTTTTGCGCCGAGCAGGTCTTTTTTGGCTGCGTCAGCCGCCCTTAATGAAGACTGAACCACATCATCAAGCGTAAGCGCATTTTTTGCGCGCTTTTCTTCAAGACTTGCGTCCTTTTTCCATGCGCACAAAATGCCGCGGCTGGAATTTACTGTTCCGCCAGCTTCGCCAAGCAGGGTTGCGGCAATGCGTGCCTGTCCGCCCTGTGCGCCATAACCCGGAATCAAGAAGAACACATCAGGATATGCCTTTCTTAAGACCTGCGCATTTGCTTCTTCTGTACAGCCGACAACTGCACCAACCGGCGAGCAGCAGCCTTTGTCAAAAAGCGGCTTCATCTCGTCTGAAATGCGGTTAAGCTCTGCACCGACGCGGTCAAGCAGAACGCCGCCGTTGCTCAAGTTTTGGTTTTCAAGGTCCTGCATACCTGGGTTAGATGTGCGGAGGAGCACAAAAATGCCTTTGCCGCCTTTTTCCGGCGTACACCATTCTGTAAACGGCTTGAGCGTGTCAAAGCCCATATATGGATTAACTGTAATTATGTCAGTTTCAAAATCACCTGAAAAATGTGCGCGCGCGTAGGCTTTTGCCGTATCGGCAATGTCGCCGCGCTTTACGTCTGAAATAAACGGAATTTTATGCTTTTTAAGCAGCTTTAATGTTTCCGCATAAGTCTGCAAGCCGCTCAAGCCCATTGCCTCGTAATAGGCAATCTGCACTTTGCAGCAGCCTGCTCTGTCGCCAAGCTGTTCGATTATTCCGCGGTTATAGGCAAGAACTGCTTCTGCCGGGCTTTTGTAAAGGGCAAGCACTTCCGGCGGAAGATAAGACGGGTCTGTATCAAGCCCGACACAAAGCGGGCCGTTCTTTGCGCAAGCTTCGCGCAAAATCTGCATGTTGTGTTTCATACTTCAAAGTATAACAATATTAAGGGGAAGGACAACCCCCTACTCAGAGGCGAGGGTTTTCCTTCCCCTTAAACCCCTTCCTTTCCCGGCACTGCCTAAGGGCTCTGCCCTTAGGAATCCCGGATTATCTACAAAAAAGGCAGATATACACATAATCTGTCGGTTTTTGCGTTAGCAAAAAGCGACGCTTTTCGCCGATTGAACTTTGTCCGTAGATTGAGCTATTGCGAAAAGGCCAACACTGCGGGCTTTGTGCAAATATCAAATGATTTTTGATTGGATATAAAACTGTCAGCTAAATTTCATTTGATATTTAGTTGGATATAAGAATTTCTGTCAAATTTCAAATGAAATTTTGTTCAAAATGGGAAAAGGAGACAAATATCATTTGATATTTTGCTCAAAATGAGAAAAGGAAGCACTTATCAAATGATATTTCGTTCAAAACGTGAAAAGGAAGCAAATTTCAAATGAAATTTTGCTCAAATTGCGAAAAGCGGGCAAATTTCAAATGAAATTTGCAAAAATCGGTCATTGAGCGAAGTCGAAATGACCGATTTAACTTTTTCCGTAGATTGAGCTAATGCGAAAAGTGTGTTTATTGTTTTGTGTATGTAAGCGGAGTAGAAGAGCCAGGCTTAGTAAGTGTCAATGTAGTACCATTTATAGCGTAAGCACCTAAATTTTCTTCAGTACCTGCGGTATATGGAATTGTTGCTCCACCCAATAAATTTGTTTCAATATCAGCCTTAGTAGTATATGTGGTTGTTCCATTAACTCCGGCAAAACTATTAATTGTAACCTTAATATTTCCGTTGTCCAGTCTGAAAGTACCGGCAACAGTTATTGACTTTACAGGTGATGTACTGAGAACACTTGTATCTGAAAAAGTAGATCCATTAAATACAAGCGTTTCATTATCAGCAGAATTAAACCAAGTTCCCTGCAGCGGGGTGTTTGTTGTTGTTGTGTTTGAACTTGAGCTGCTTGATGATGAATCTGAACCACCTTTGCATGCGATTAGACTAATGGCTAATAAGGCAATAAGGCAATAAGGCAATAAGGCAATAAGGCAATAATTTTTTTCATTTTACTTTCCTTTTAAATTATTTTTTTGTTTTATAATAAAGAAAATTCCGCTTTTAAACTATACATTCCTGCGAGAATATGTTTTCTTTTACAGTTTTTTTACTGTCCGCACTATATCTTCTATAAACATTCCGCTATTATGCTGATTGAAAGTGAGGCTTTATGAGCAATTTGTTTATTCATTCGGTGGAAATTACGGGCAGTTTTTGGAAGAAATACCAGAAAATCGCGGTTGAGAATATTATTCCGTATCAGGAAAAAGCCATAAAAGACCAGATAAAAGGCATAGAGCCCAGCCACGCAGTTGCAAACTTTATAAACGCAGGGAAAAAGCTTGCCGGCAGAAAAGATTATGCGGACTTTTACGGCATGGTCTTTCAAGACAGCGATGTTGCCAAATGGATAGAAGCCGCTTCTTTTTCGCTTGCAAAATACCCTGACGAGAAACTCGCCGCAAGAATAGACGAACTTATTGAGCTTGTCGCAAAGGCACAGGAAAGCGACGGCTACTTAGACACTTATTTTACGCTTAAACGCCCGGACCAGAAATGGAAAAACCTGCACGATGCGCACGAACTTTATTGCGCGGGGCATTTTATAGAAGCAGGCGTTGCCCACTACGAAGTAACCGGCAAGACAAATCTTTTTGAGATTGTATGCAGACTTGCAGACTGCATTTATGAGCATTTTATAACGCAAAAGCACGAAGGCTACCCCGGCCACCCGGAAATTGAGCTTGCATTATTAAAGCTTTTCCGCTCAACAGACAACGCAAAATATGCAGAGCTTGCAAAGCATTTTATAGACGTGCGCGGCGTTGCCCCTGATTTTTACACCAAAGAAATGCAGAGCCGCAGCTGGAATGTCTGGGGCAGCGAAAGCGTAGACCCGCGCTATCATCAATGCCATGAGCCTGTAAGAAAACAGACAACGGCAGAAGGTCACGCTGTAAGAGCCGGTTATCTCTTTACGGCAATGGCTGATTTGGCTTTTGAAACAAAAGACGCTGAATTATTCGCAGCCTGCAAAAATTTGTGGAAAAACATTACGCAAAAGCGCATGTACGTAACCGGCGGCATCGGCTCTACAAACCAGGGTGAGGCTTTTACCGTAGACTACGACCTGCCCAACGATACGGCTTATTCTGAAACATGCGCCGCCATAAGCCTTATGATGTTTGCGCGCCAGATGCTACGCAACGAAAAGCTCGGCGAATACGGCGACATAATGGAACAGGCTTTATACAATACGGTTTTAGCCGGTATGCAGCTTGACGGCAGACGCTTTTTTTATGTGAATCCGCTTGAAGCCGTTCCGGGCATTTCGGGTGTAGCCGTTACGCACCGCCACGATTTACCCGAAAGGCCGGGCTGGTACGGCTGTGCATGCTGTCCGCCGAATGTTGCGCGCACAATCAGCGACATTGCAGATTACGCATGGCAGCTTTCCGGCGAAACGCTGTTCAATGTGCTGTTCCTCGACAACAAGATAGACTTGAGCGGTTATGGGCTTAAAATCACCGAAAAGACAGAATACCCATATAACGGCAGAATAACTTTTGAAATTGAAAAATCTGAAGCAGCAAAAGCTGTTACAACGCTTGCCGTAAGGCTTCCGAAATGGGCAAAAAATGCTGAATGGCAGTCTGAGTTTGACGCACAAACAAAAGACGGCTTTATCTATTTTAATTTAGGCAGAAAACCGTTTGCAAAAAAGACTATAACTGTTGAGCTTAATCTTAAACCTAGAAAAATCTACTGCAATTCTTCGGTTTATTCAAATTCGGGCAAAGTCTGCTTTGCTTTTGGGCCTTTAATCTATTGTGCAGAAGAAACAGACAACGGCAGCCTTTTTGATTTATTCGTTCTTCGCAAATGCAGGCCGGAAATTCTTGCCTATACAGATGAGCTGTGTGGAATAAGAAAGATGAAGATTGCCGCCGTAAAAATTAAAGCCGGAACTGAAGAGCTTTATTTTGAGGCAGAGCCTGAAACTGAACAAACAGAAATGACGCTGATTCCTTATTACGCCTGGGCAAACAGGGGCTTAAATCAAATGCGTGTGTGGCTTCCGCAATATTAATAATCTCTGATAAAATTTAGAGTTCTATTAAAATTTTCATATCCGCTATACATAATTTTAATTATTCAATAATATGTAGCTGTTATTTTCATTATGAAAAGAATTTATTTTTGTTTCTCAATTTTAATAGTTTTTCTGTTTTTCTCTTGTGCCACTAAAGAAGTTCATATAAAAGATGAGTACGTTACCACAGAGTCAGGCGGACTTATCTCAAAAGCGCTTAAATTTGAAGGCGAATACAAAGACGAAAAATATATATTCTTAAGACTTTATAATGTTTATTATAGCGACGACTATCAGATAGCTAACCTTCTTAAAGCCGCTATAGCAGTTTTAGGTCCGGCACCGGATGGTCTTTATTACACACATGTAGCAATTTCACCCAAGCTGACAGATGACTTTATAGGCATGACTACCGGCGGGCAAAATAACGCAAAACACGAATCTGTTATGGAGCCTGAAAAAAACCGTTATCTTGCATCCAATGACAAATACAGGTCACAATGTACTGTTATCGCAATTCCATGTTCTGAAATTGATTATGAGAACTGCAAAAAATTAATTGAATATTCTTCTCTTCCTGACTCGCGCTTTTATTTTGGTGTTACTGACATTATAGGCTTGGTCGGTGTTAAAGCTGTTAACAAACATAAAGCAAAAAAAGTTCCGGCAGATTCTGTTCAGCATAAAGATTCTGAACCAATCTTAAATGCTGAAGAAGCTTTTTCTTCGCATATTTACTGCTGCTCAGCTTTCTGTGCATATATTCTGATGACAGGAATTCAGCGCTATAAAGATTATGCTGAAGCGACGCACTTCTCGCCAAGGGGTGTAACTCCTGCTGACTTATATTCTATTCAGGGCGCACAGCGTCTTTTTAACTGCCATTATCTTGACTATGAACAGACTCTAAGTGAGTTTATTGAAGCTTACCCAGAATTTGCAGAATATTTATAGCAGCAGCCCTGCAACCTTTTTTCTCAAAAAAGAGTCTAACTTTCGTGTGCGTGTTTGGGTTTATTCGTCAACTTTAGAACAATCAGCGCACATTGCCAATTTGGTCTTCGTGCAAATTGGTAATAGTTATGCGAAACTTATTTATGGAGTTATAAATGTCACAGTTGACAAAAGAGATTATTAAAAATTCTAAAACTGAAATCAAAAACATTAAGAAAAATGCAAAAGAGCAGATAAAAGCCGTAAAACGGCAGACGCTCGAAACCCTGGCTTCTAAAGAAACAGCCTATGCAAAAAAACTTGAAATACAAAAGCAGAGAGATGCCGAAGCGCTTATTCCAAAGCGGTACACTATCGGCGAAGAAATTTTCAATTCTGTCAGCCATGGAATCGGCGCGGGTCTTTCTATTGCAGCTCTTGTGCTTTTAATTGTAAGAGCGGCTGTTTTTGCCCCTCAAAATGAAAAAGCCTTTTACATCACAGGCTTCTCGCTTTTTGGTGCAATGCTGATTGTGCTTTATTTGATGAGCACGCTTTATCATGCACTTACACCGTATCATGTTAAGAAAATCTTCGGTGTTTTTGACCATTCTTCTATATATCTGCTTATTTCTGGAACTTATACGCCGTTTTGCCTTGGTGTGCTCCGTCAGCATAACGGCTGGTGGCTTTTCGGCATAATCTGGGGCTTAACGATTGTCGGCATCAGCCTTTACGCTATATTCGGCAGCAAAATGCGCCTGCTTTCAGCCATTACTTATGTGGTAATGGGCTGGCTTGTCTGCATTTACTGGAAGCCGCTTACAGCCAATGTGCCGCCAGCAACAGTGCACTTTCTTCTTGCAGGCGGCATTGTTTACACAGTCGGTGTAATTTTTTATGCGCTTAAAAAAATTAAATGGACTCACTGTATATGGCATTTGTTTGTACTTGCAGGCTCAATTCTCCACTTCTTTTCAGTTTTTTATTCGCTAAACTAGTTGTTGTAGAGATCGCGTGCTTTTCGCAACAGCTTAATCTACAAATAAAGATTATTCGGCGAAAAGTGCCGCTTTTGCGGAGCAAAACCGGCAGATTGTGTACACGCTCCTGCCCGCCAGTTTAGGTTCTCTGCTAGAAAAAAAGCAGCCCTCATGCTATAGTCTGTCTATATGGAAGAAAAACCACAAAAGACAGCGATGGTCGCTATTGTTGGGCGGCCTTCAAGCGGCAAATCAACATTTTTGAACACAGCTTCTGGCGAGAAGGTCTCAATTGTTTCGCCGGTTCCACAGACTACAAGAAACGCTGTGCGCGGCATTGTAAACACATCTTACGGTCAGCTCGTTTTTATTGACACGCCGGGCTACCATAATTCTGATAAAAAACTCAATCTGAAGCTTAAGGCAATTGCCGAAGAACAGCTGGGCGATGCAGATTTAATTCTTTATTTGGTTGATTCAACGCGCACACCCGGCGAAGAAGAATCGCTTATTGCAGATTTAGTTTCTGCCTTCAAAGATAAAACCGTTAT
Organism: Spirochaetaceae bacterium; assembly: GCA_017614995.1. Taxonomy (GTDB): domain Bacteria; phylum Spirochaetota; class Spirochaetia; order Treponematales; family Treponemataceae; genus UBA1240. The sequence continues at coordinate 31,869 of JAGAAX010000022.1, read as the reverse complement.
CGGCATCAACAAAATCGATCTGCCGGAATCAAAACCAAAAGCAGTCCGCATCTTTCTTGAGCGCTTCTTTCCGGGTTTTCCACAAGAGCGGATTGTGGAAATTTCTGCAGAAAAAGACACAAACATCAACGATATTCTGCTTCAGCTTTATACACTTGCACCAGAAGCAGAGCCGCTTTATCCAGAGGAATTCTACACAGATCAGGAAGTTGATTTCCGTATAGCAGAAATAATCCGCGAAAAAGCCATGAATTCCTTGTTCGCAGAAATTCCGCATTCAATTTATGTTGAAATCTCAGACATGGAATGGAAGAAGCCCGGCAAAGAGCTTTGGGTGCGCGCCTTTCTTGTTGTCGAAAAAGAAAGCCAGAAAGGCATGGTCATCGGCAAAGGCGCTTCAATGATTAAGCATATCAGAGTTGAATCTATAAAACAGATGCGGCGCATTTTTGACTACCGCGTTGACTTAGACCTGCAGGTTAAAGTCAACAAAAACTGGCGTCAGAAAGACTTTGTGCTGCAGAATCTGATTAAATAGCGGGTAAAAAAGTCAGTTGTCTTTTTTGTCCGCCGAATTATTCAAGATGAACACAATTGTTTGCGTTTGTTTTGAAGAATATAAACTTACAGGAAAACAAGCTTTATCTTTTCCAGTTTTTACTTGAATTGAAAGATACTTTCGATCGCGATGCAGTAATTTATCAATTTTATCTTGATAATAAAACCCGAATTCTGCTTCATGGTGAGCAGATAAATCAAAAGTCCATTTATTTTTTCCCCATACATAAACTGACATTTTTTTATCTTGCACTACAACTTTTTGCCCAAAAATTGGGAATAAAAAAATAAAACCTAACAAGAAAGCAAATAGAAATGTTAAGAATGCAAAAAGACTGAATTTAAAAAAACTGTGCAAATCTTTTATATTCTTTATCATTAAAACTGTATTTTGAATAAATGGAACAATTATACATAATAAAACTAAAAAAAATAGTGTTAAAAAGAGTATTGAACAAAATCCCAAAGGTCTGATTGTAGTTTTGTCTGCTTTCCTTTTCATTTTCTTCTCCAAAAATGCCCCAATGCGGGCGTGTCTTATATTAGTCTAGCTTTTATTCATCAGCTTTTACTTTTTGCAGCAGGTAGCGGCAGAAGAGACAGTTGTCTTTTGTGCGGCCTTTGCCGGGGAATTTGTGACCCTGCTTTTCAAGTTTTTTTGCCTCTTTTAGCAGACCGGTCTTATACACAGTGCCAAGAAAGCCGCTTTTGCACGAGGCTTGCGCATTTTCTGCAATCTGCCCATAGTTCATTGAGTTTATGTTGCCCAAAATAAGGGCGCGGCATTCATTTGCGTAGCCGCAGCAGGCAGCAACATTTCCGTCTGCATGCACATAATAGACATGCCCCGGACCAGCACAATAATCTTCGGTAAACCAATCGTCTGACTGCCATGTGGATTCGTCTTCTGGGTTTTCTGCGATAAAGTCTATTGTCTCAACAGGAATTGCATCAAAATCAAGCCCGTCATTCATAAAGGTTTCAAGCTTGTCTTTATAAACTAAAGCAGTCGGAAAATCTGAATAGCCGCCGCACCCGCGTTCTGAGCCGCCCTCACATTCAGCCCCGCCATAGTCAAAGCTCAAGTCCAGCTTTTCTGCAAGCTCATGTAGCATTTCAAGCGTTTTTGCGTTTGCAGAAGCTTTTTTTGTACAGACAAGCGAAACGTGATTGCGCTCCTGCCAGAGAGCTTCAACTTCTTTAATGAACGCGGCAATTTTTTCCACTTTTTGGGCATGAAAAGCATCAAAGCTTATGCCGAACACGCCGTCAAAGCCGGCATCAAAAAGCCGTTTCAAAGCGTTTTTCATGCTTGAATCATCATCAAAAGCAACGGCGTTTGTCATCAGCCGGTCAAAATAAGCGCCGGCTTCCACAGTTTTTTGCACAACCGCGCACACAAAATCAAGCGCCAAAAAAGGCTCTCCGCCCGAAAAACCTACGCGCATTATGCCGTCATCAATTGCGTCATTCAAAAAGGCAAGAGATTTTTCCAGATTCAGCCTGTTTGCGGTTTTAGAAACAAAACAATGCGCACAGCGCAGATTGCACTCTTGAGTAGGCACAAAGATAATTTCTTCGGGGTTGAATATCTGCTTCAATATCGGCTCTTTTCAGTTTTCGGCTTCGGTTTCCTGCTCTGCCGGTTCTGTTTCAGGGTCGTCGTCGCGCGGATAATCTAGCTGCAAATCGTCTGCACTGTACACGACTTTGCCATGGTGAATTGTCTGCATGATTTTGCCCGAAAGCGTAAGTCCGTTAAACGGCGAATGTTTTCCCTTTGAATAGAATTTCTCTGAATCTACAGTCCATTTCTTATCAAGGTCAATCAAAACAAAATCAGCCTGACGGCCTGGGCGGAGAATTCCGCAGTTTGTGCCGAGCCGTTTTGCAGGGTTTGCCGACATAAGCGCAGAAAGCTTGCTCAGCGTTATCTGCTTTTTAAGCACAAGCTCCGAATAGCAGACCGAGAACGCCGTTTCAAGACCTGAAAAACCGCATGCGCCATGCTTTTTCTCGTCTTTGCTGTGCGGCGCGTGGTCTGTGGCAATACAGTCAACAACACCGCGCTTTATTCCGTCTATAAGTGCAAGCCGGTCAGATTCGGGTCTTATCGGCGGATTTACAAATTCTATCATTGAGCCGGAAAGAGCGATATGGTGCGGAGTGACCTCGCACGAAACAGCCGAACCGCGCCGCGCCTTGGCATGTTCCACAGCTTCAAGAGAAGCCGCCGTACTTACATGCGCAATATGGATATTGCAGCCTGCAACTTCTGCAAGATAGAGATTGCGCGACGTCGCAAGGTCTTCTGCCGCCGCAAGAAGCTGCTCGGCTTTTTTCATGCACTTATTGATTTGCGCAAAACGCTCTTCGTGATTTGAATCTTCAATGCCGTTGCTTTGAGCAACTTCGTCCTGCTTGAGAAGCGTAATCACGTCTCCGCGCGGAATGCGGGCAGCTTCTGCAAAAGAAACGTCCTCGCAGTGGCACGAAACAAGCACATTGCTTTTGGCACATTTCCGCATTGCTTCAAGCATTACAGAAGCCGCGCCTACGTCTTTGCCGTCCTCGCTTACAACAGGATGAACGCTTGAATCAAGGTTTATAAGGTGGTCAGAGTTAAGCCCGTCAAAACGGTTTGTAATGCTTATTGACTGAATTACATCGGCAAGCTTGAACTGTGCCGCCTGAAGCTGGACAAACTGTGCTTCTGCCGGAGAAGAAACAACCGGCGAAGTGTTCGGCATAAGAAGCAGCGTACCGAAGCCGCCTGCTACAGCAGCTTTTAACGCTGTCGAAAGTTCCTCTTTATGCGACTGCCCCGGATAGCGGAAATGTGCGTGCATGTCTACAAAAGAAGGCATAAGCACAAGCCCCTTGCAGTCAACAAGCTTTATGTCTGAAATTCCATGGAGAAAATTCTTAAAAATTGATGGAAGCAGAAAGCCCATAAAAACATTCGTTATAAAACCGTCTTCAATAAGAATTGCGCCGTCATTATCGCTGTAAGCGTCAACAAGACGGGCATTATAAAACAAAGTCTTCATAAAAGCTCCTCCCAATTCAGTTTTTACAAAACATCTCCGGCATGAAAAATTGCGTCGCAATATTCACAGTGATACTCAGCGGTTTTAGTGTCAGAAAGCAGGAACACATGCGGAATATACTGCTCTGTGCTTGTAATGCACCGCGGATTCTTGCATTTTATCACATTTTCAACTCTTTCTGGCAACGTAAGCTTGATTTTCCGCTCAATTTTTTCGTTTCTGATGATATTCACCGTAATGTTCGGGTCGATTACGCCAAGAACAGAAAAGTCTATATTGATGATATTGTCAATTTTGATTATGTCCTTGCGCCCCATGTCTTTAGACGGCACGTTCATAATAAGGGCAACGCAATAATTCGCCTTATCAAGCCCAAGCCAGTTAAAAATGCGCGAACCGGCGCCCGCTCTTATGTGATCTATAACAAGTCCGTTTTTGATTGTATCTACGTTAAGCATAATCTCTCCTTAAATTGAACCCGTAAGTTTTGCCATTAAAGCCATGCGTACAAACATGCCGTATTTTACCTGCTTAAAGTAAGCGGCGCGCGGGTCATCATCTACTTCCGGCGCAATTTCGTTTACACGCGGCAACGGATGAAGCACAATCATTGAAGGCTTTGCATTCTTCATCTTCTGTTTGTCAAGAATGTAGCTGTCTTTTAAGCGTATGTAGTCCTGCTCGTTGAAGAAACGCTCTTTCTGAACGCGCGTCATATAAAGCACATCAAGGTCGCCGATTACGTTCTCAAGCCGTTCTTCTTCAACATACTCAACGCCGGCCTTCTTAAAGACCTGCTCTGTAATATATTCCGGAATCTGAAGCTCTTTCGGGCTTATTAACACAAATTTGTTGTCCGGGTAGCGGCTCATTGCTTTTGCAAGACTGTGAACTGTGCGTCCGAACTTCAAGTCGCCGCACACACCGATTGTTAAGCCTGAAAAACCGCCTTTGTATGCCCTGATTGTAAGCAGGTCTGTCAAAGTCTGCGTCGGGTGGTGGTGTCCGCCGTCACCCGCATTGATAATCGGCACTGAAGAATACTTTGAAGCAAGAACGGCTGCACCTTCTTTCGGATTTCTCATTGCAATTATGTCTGTGTAAGAAGCAACAACCCTGATTGTGTCGGCAAGACTTTCGCCCTTTGTTGCCGAGCTGCTTGAAGCTTCTGCAAAACCTAATGTCTTTCCGCCCAGACGGAGCATGGCTGCCTCAAAAGAAAGCCGAGTACGTGTACTCGGCTCAAAAAAAAGTGTTGCTAAAATTTTTCCATGGCAGACTTCTGAAAATGCGCTTGGATCAACAATAATTTTTTCTGCAAGCGAAAAAATCTCTTCCATTTCTTCAACTGTCAAATCTGCCGGTTCAAGCAGATGCCGTCCTGCAAGCATGTATCCTCCAAAATTTTTATATTTCTAAGATTATACACTAGTTGAAACCTTATGGAAAGAAGTTTTAAAAATGAAATTTCATAAAATATGCTATATCAGATTCACGTTTCAAGCTTTTAACACAAAATATTTTTTCACTATAATATCAGACCTTACAAAAAACCGAAATCTATAGTATATTTATAGACATGAAAAATTATAATCTAGGTTTTTTAACTGACGAACAAATTTTCTCACATGTGAAAGAAACAGTCGAAAAATATCGTTATCACATAAATCTTGCGGAATTCAATAAGAATCTTATTGACCCGATAAAACTTACATTTGATGCAAAAGTTTACAATCAGACAATTCAACAGACTATAGAAGCTGAATGTATTCGGCAAATAGATAAAACTAATACAAACCATATAGGGTATTTTCATCAGAATATATTTAAGCTCGCTGGAAACGGTTGGGAGGTTCCCAAAAACGGAGCAGACGGTGGTTTTGATGTAACTAATCACGAAAAACACATTTTTTGTGAAATAAAGAATAAACACAATACAATGAATTCCGCTTCATCTCAAAAGACATACATCAAAATGCAAAGCAAAATTCTTGAAGATGATAAAGCTATGTGTTACTTGGTCGAAGCAATAGCAGCAAAATCTCAAGATATTCCATGGGCAACAAAAGTTGATGGCAAAAACTTTAAGCACGATAGAATCCACAGAATTTCTATGGATAAATTCTATGAAATTGTATTTGGGGCAAAAAATGCTTTTTATAAATTGTGCAGTGCTTTACCTCAAATTCTTGATGATGTAATTGCAGAAGGTAAAATCGAACCTAGCACAAACACGGTTTTTGATGAACTAAATGCTATTTCATCAGATATTCTTAAAAGTCTATATCTTCTTTCATTTAAAACTTACGAAGGTTTCAAAGATTTATAATGCAGGCTTTAATTAATTCCACAAATCTTGCAAGTATCCTCGGTGTTTCAAATTCAACTGTAAACTCATGGGTTGCTAGTGGAAAAATTTCTCCTGTAAAGAAGGATAAAACATACTTTTATTTTGATTCAACAATTCTTCCATTCCCTGAACTAAAAGAGATGAATGAATCTGCTTGGGAAAAAGAAGAAAAAATCAAGCCAGTAAAAAAGTTCAATTCTATAGAGCTATTTGCAGGTGGCGGCGGACTTGCTTTAGGATTACACGAAGCCGGATTTAATCAGATTTTGCTTAATGAATTTGACCATGACGCTTGTGAGACTTTACGAAATAATTTTAGGGATTCAAATGTAATTGAAGGCGATGTACACAATGTAGATTTTACGCCATACAAAGGAAAAATCGATTTTCTTTCCGGCGGTTTCCCATGTCAAGCTTTTTCATATGCGGGAAATCAAAAAGGTTTTGAAGATGCGAGAGGAACTTTGTTTTTCGAACTTGCACGCGCAATAAAAGAAACACAACCGAAAGTTTTTCTTGCTGAAAATGTGAAGGGTCTTATTTCACATGATAAAGGGACAACATTCAAAGTAATTTCTCAAATAATAGATGAACTTGGCTATTATCTTGTTCCACCTAGAGTTTTAAAAGCAGTAATGTATAAAGTTCCACAAAAGCGAGAAAGGATTTTCCTTGTTGGAATAAGGAAAGATTTTGCGGATAAAGTTACATTCCATTGGCCCAGCCCTTATCATCGAGTAATGACATTGCAGGACACTTTTTATAAAGGCGAACTTTATGACTGTGATGTTCCAGAAAGCATTGGTCAAAAATACCCAAAACGGAAAGCCGAAATTCTTTCTAAAGTTCCCCAAGGCGGAGATTGGCGTGATTTGCCAGAAGATTTGCAAAAGGAGTATATGAAAGGGAGTTTTTACCTTGGCGGTGGAAAAACAGGTATGGCTCGCCGTCTTTCGCTAAACGAACCATCATTGACATTAACTTGTGCACCTGCTCAAAAACAGACTGAGCGTTGTCATCCGCTTGAAACTCGTCCTCTAACAGTCAGAGAATATGCCCGTATCCAAACCTTCCCAGATTCATGGGTTTTTTCTGGAAGTGAATCTAGCCAATACAAACAAATAGGAAATGCAGTTCCTGTAAATCTTGCAAAAGCCATAGGTCACAGTTTGATTCAATTATTAAATGATATAAGTACGATAGAAGAAAAAGTGTAACACAGTTTTCAGATTCATCAACATGACAGATTCGAAAATACTTAAAACTTTATCTTTTGCCGATATCTTTCCATAATCATTGACACATTCGGGCTGTTTGTATAATATGCAACCATGTTGCAAAAATCGTATCATACAAAAACTACAGATGCTATTTCAGAGTTTATTCAGACTACAGCAGAACACAGCTTTACAGCCGCAGAACTTTCGGACTTTTTAAAGAACAGCGGGCTGGACGTAAATAAAACGACAATTTACCGCAACCTCGACAAGCTGACCGAGAACGGCACGCTCATAAAGCACAAATCACAGACAAGCGACGGTTTTATATATCAGAAAGCTTCGGCAGACGGCACATGCCACGAGCATATTCATTTTCAGTGCACAAAATGCGGCTCGGTAGTTCACCTTTCAGACGAAAAAACTACAGATTATCTAAAGTCAATTTCTGAAACGCTCGGGCTTGAAATTGACACATCGGCGTCTACATTAAACGGACTTTGCCCAAAATGCAGAAACTAAACCATAAAGCCGCAAAAGCTGTGCTTTTTGCTTTTCTAGCCGCGTTCATTATTTTTTCGTGCTTTTTTGTAATTATAGAAAAAGACCACGACTGCTGCGGCGAAAAATGCGAAATCTGTCTTATCATTCAGATTGCACAGCAGAATATTCAGCTTTTGCGCATAATTTTATGTCTTATTGCCGCAACTTACGCATTTTTTAGAAAAAGCGCGAAAGGCAGCTTTTGCTTTCCGCATTTTCACATAAAAACACAATCTCTCTTTTTGCAAAAAACCAGACTAAACGACTAGTTTTCCTTTTTAAAAGCAGACATTTCACAAACATTTAATACTCAATTTAAGGAAAACAACATGAAAAAACCGGTTACACTCATCACCGGATATTTAGGCTCGGGAAAGACAACATTGATGAACGAACTTCTGCGCCATCAGGACACAAAAGGTCTTGCGCTTATTGTAAACGACATGGGCAGCGTAAATGTAGACGCAGAAATCTTAAAAAAGAACAACAACAAAGTAAGCTGCGACACAAAGCTTATTGAAATGCAGAACGGCTGCATCTGCTGCACGCTGCTTGTTGAATTTATGGAAAAAATCAAAGAACTTGCCGCTGATTCCACTGTAGAGCGCATTATGGTTGAGGCAAGCGGAATCAGCAACCCTGCCGGAATTGCAAACGGCTTTTTGGGCGTTATCGAAGATGACCCGGACGCAAATGTCTATCTTGAGTCGGTAATTTCTGTAGTTGATGCTGACCGCATTCACACAGAATTTCTTGAAAAGCTTAAGACAAAGGCAGACTGCGACAGCGACGAAGAAGCTGACATTACAAATCTTGTAGTTGATCAGATTGAATTTTGCAGCGTTATTCTGCTGAATAAATGCGACCTTCTCAACAGGGCGCAGCTTGACGAAGTGCACAAAGTTCTCCGCTCATTCCAGAAAGAAGCTGAAATTATTGAATGTATTCATGGAAAGGTTGAGCCTTCGCGCATATTTAACCAGCCGCCGTTTGACTTTGACAAAGTTATGAGCTCTTCAGCTTTTCAGCAGGCTCTTGAGCGTGAGCAGGACATGGCAGATAGCGGCGTAGACGAGTACGGCGTTTCTTCGTTTGTTTACGAGGATATAAGACCTTTTGACCGCGAAAAGTTCATGCACTTTATCGAAAAAGAATACCCGAAAGAATTAATCCGGGCAAAAGGCTATATGTGGTTTAAACAGGAAGACGCCGATGTTCAGCTTTTTGAGCAGGCGGGCAGAAACGTAATGGTTACGCCTGTCTCAAACTGGGTTGCCGCTTTCTCAAAAGAGGAAATCGACGACATTTTAGAAAACAATCCTGATATAAAAGAAAGCTGGCACTCAGAATACGGCGACCGGCTTAATCAGATTGTATTTATCGGAAAAGGACACAATAAGAGCAAGATTCTCGCAAAGCTTGCTGAATGTGTCACAGCATAATTCTATATAAAAGGAAAATACTATGAAAAAGACATTACGCATAATTCTTATGACTTTGATGATGCTTGTTTCGGCATCTGCTTTTGCAGCCAGCAAAAAATCAATTGTATGCACAACATACCCTGAATATGACTGGGTGCTTAATGTGCTTGGCAGCCGGGCATCAGCTTTTAACGTAGCGCTGCTTCAAAACAAGGGAACAGACCTGCACAGCTATCAGCCGAGTGTACAGGATATTGCGAAAATTTCGGTCTCTGACCTTTTTGTTTATGTCGGCGGCGAAAGCGACGAATGGGTTGAGGATGTGCTTCAAAATGCACGCAACAAAAACATGATTGTCATAAACATGATGAAAGTGCTCGGCGATGCCGTCCGCGAAGAAGAAATTGTCGAAGGTATGCAGGAAAGCGAAGAACATGAGCACGAGCATGGACACGACCACCATGAGGGCGAAGCACACGACCATGAACATGAAGAAGCCGAATATGATGAGCACGTCTGGCTTTCGCTTAGAAATGCGGCCGTTATTACGCAGGCACTTTCTGAAGCAGTTCAGAAGCTTGACAGCAAAAATGCCGCCACTTATAAGGCAAATGCCGAAGCATATATTGAAAAGCTTGGCAAATTAGACGCCGAATTCCAGGCCGCTGTTGCAAAAGCAGAGACAAAAACGCTTGTTTTTGCAGACCGCTTCCCGTTCCGCTACCTTGCGGACGATTACGGCCTAAAATATTATGCTGCTTTTGCAGGCTGTAGCGCCGAATCAGAGGCAAGCTTTGAAACGGTTATCTTTCTTGCAAAGAAAATTGACGAGCTTGCGCTTAAGTCTGTGCTGACAATCGAAAAATCTGACAAGAAAATTGCAAAGACGGTTGTCTCAAACACAAAGGCAAAAAACCAGCAGATTCTTGAAATGGATTCGCTTCAGTCTGTTACACAAAAAGACATTAAAGGCGGAAAAAACTACCTTGACGCGATGAAACAGAATCTTGCGGTTCTTAAAGCGGCATTGAACTAAAATTTGCGTCTGCAAAACTACAGAGGAGGCTTTCCGATGAAAAAGCATTTTTTCAAATGGCTTGTGATAATTCTTGTTTTGACGGCATTTTCAGCCTGTAAAAAAGAAGCGAAAACATCTATAGGTACAGCCAAATCTGTTCAGTCTTTGCAGACAGCAGAAAAAATCGACATTGATTTTACAAACCTCAACTATAACATGGCTTCTGCTCTTATTTTTGACATGCTCGCAAACCAAGAGGACTATCTTGGCAAGCGCATCAAAATAAAAGGACAGTTCTTTGCAAGCCAGGACGATTTCGGCAGTTTTCTGGCTGTTCTACTTTATGATGCAACCGCCTGCTGCCAGACCGGCTTTACTTTTGAAGACGACAGCAGGCACTATCCCGAAGATTATCCTGCCCTGCTTGAAGACATAGAAATTGTCGGGGTTTACAGCAAAAAATACTACGGTGACATCGAATTTGCCTACATAGACTGCGGAAAATCAACAACCTCGCCGCAGAGCGACGAGGTATGTTGTTCTCAAAAGGAACTGCACTCGGGTTTGATACCCTTTGTTTCGACGCAGAGCGTCGGGGGATCAAACCCTCGGCACGAATAAATTGATAACTGGAAGCATATTTTTCATGCGAAAAATCTTGCGGGTTACAAACTAATGATGTACAGTAATCTATAGATGGAAGGCAATTTTTCACCAATTAAGCAATTATATACAAATCTTTTTTCAATGAATGTGCCGCTTGAAAAGCGGATAACTCATGCTATGCTTTTATGCTCCATGTTCGGCACATTTTTTGGCTTCATCGAATCTCTTGCGCTTAAACTGCCGATTGCAGCGGTGATTCTGCCGCTTATTTTGTTCTTTCTGCTTCTGGGCTTTTCTTTCTGGGGCTTTTACACACAGCGCAACGAGCTTTTCTCGCTAGTCTCAATTTCTGTTATCGGGTTTGTCGTATTTCCGCTGATGTTTCTTGCAAACGATGGTATGCATGGCGGCATGATTTTCTATTTTGTGATTGCAGCCGTATGTATTGCCCTTGTGCTCAAAGGCAAGTCGCGAGTCATTCTTTTTATTGCGATTATTGCTGAATATACACTGCTTTTTATTTTTTATAAGAACGCACCGCAATATTTTATGCACATGACAGATGAAACAGCTTTTATAGATCAGCTTTGCAGCATGGTAATTACAAGCCTGATTCTTTTCAGTTTTTCGTATTCGGTGGCGCTTCAGAATTCGCATGACCGCGAAACTATCGAAAAGCTTTCTAAGATGTATGAAAATCAGGCGAACACAGACGAGCTTACAGGGCTTTATAACCGCCGCTATTTCAACAACTTTTTGAAGCTTGCAATAAACACAGTCGGCGATACTGGCAATCTTCACCTTGCAATGCTTGATATCGATGACTTTAAGGTTGTGAACGACAGATACGGTCATCCTTTCGGCGACACAGTGTTGCAGCGGTTTGCCAAAATTCTCAAGAAAACCGAAAGAGAAGGGGCTACCGCCTGCCGTTATGGCGGCGAAGAATTTCTGCTGCTCATTCCCAAAAAAGACAGAGACGAAGCGCTTCAGATTGTTGAAAAGATAATCAAAGCCACTTGGGCACAGATTCAGATTGGCGAAAACGGCTTTGTCACCGCAAGCGCGGGCTTTATAACCTGCACTGAAAACATGTCTTACGACGAGCTGCTTCAGGAAGTTGACAAGCGCCTTTATGCCGCCAAAGCCGCCGGCAAAAACCGCGTAGTTTCGGCGTAAGGCACAGCTATTGCATTAAGCAAATGCTTTCTTTATGTTTTCTACAAAATTTCCGTCTGCATTTTTAATTGTGGGTATGTGAATCAGTATGGCATTGCCTTTAAATTTTTGGAGCGCATACCCGTAAGCTTCGTTGCACAAATAAAAAGTCGGGCTGCTTGATATAGTGCACAAAATTCCGGCGGCTTTAAAGCGACTGCTTAATTTCTGAAAATCAATTTTTGTACGGCATTTTCCGCTGTTTTTTTGCGCAATTGTTTCAATACGGATTCCATTCCGCAAAGTCTTATCTATTCCAAACAAGAATGCAGCTTGATAAACTTCTGCAATTTCTTCTATGTCTTTCTGCACCCCGCAAAAAGAATTTGTCAGCAAGAGACAGTGCCCGTAATTTTCCGCCAAAGCCTGCGCAATTATGCTTGAATTGTTGTTTTTTCCCTTGAACCCCATGAAAATGTTCATGAATATATTGTTTCCCTGTCAGATTCAGATTATACACCATTTTGCGCTTTCTGATGTATTTCAACTACGGCAAAATTGACAACGTTTCAGTTAATGTGACAATACGCCGTCATATTATATGTGTTACACTCATGGTGGAGGCTTAAAGATGGCATTTGACTACAAAAAAGAATTCAAAGAGTTTTATCTTCCACCGGCAAAACCACAAATTGTGAATGTTCCCCAAATGCAGTTTGTCGCGGTGCGCGGCAAGGGAAACCCGAATGAAGAAGACGGCGAATACAAAAGCGCACTTAACATTTTGTACGCAGTCTCGTACACACTAAAGATGAGCAAAATGAGCGACCACCACATAGACGGTTATTATGACTTTGTTGTTCCGCCGCTTGAAGGTTTCTGGTGGCAAAACGGAATTAACGGCATTGATTATTCGCATAAAGAAAAACTCGAATGGATTTCACTAATCCGTCTGCCGGATTTTGTAGGCAGACAAGATTTTGACTGGGCAAAAGAGACTGTTCAGAAAAAGAAAGGCTTGGATTGCGGCAAAGCAGAACTTTTCAAATATGCAGAGGGAAAATGTGTTCAGATTATGCACCTCGGTTCTTACAATGACGAGCCGGCTTCAATCAAGCTCATGGACGATTTTGCCGCTGCCAACGGTTATGAGACAGATTTTTCTGAATCGCGGTTTCATCACGAAATATATCTCAGCGACCCCAGAAAAGTTGCCCCGGAAAAGCTTAAAACAGTTATCCGCCACCCGATAAAAGCAATTTCTACAAAATAAAACTGAATATGACACGCTGTTGTCACATTTTCATTGCTATAATGATGCCATACTAATGATTCAATGTGGAGTAAATATGCCAAGACCAAAAACAAAAGACGACCTGCTTACCGCAGCAAAAGAAAACTATGAGAAGCTTATCAAACTGATTGACGGAATGACTGAAAAGGAGCTTAACACACCTTTTGATTTTTCAAATCAGCCGGGCAAAAAAGAAGCACACTGGGCGCGCGATAAGAACGTCCGCGATGTGCTTATTCACCTTTATGAATGGCATCAGCTTATGCTCAAGTTTCCAAAGAACAACGAAGGCGTTACAAACAGCAAGCTTGCAATCTCTTATCTTCCTTCAGAATATTCGTGGAAGACATACGGCGCAATGAACATGATGTTCTGGAACAAGCATCAGAACACAAGCCTTGAAGACGCAAAGAAAATGCTTGCCGAAAGCCACGCCGCGGCAATGGCTCTTATCGAAAAATACACAAATGAAGAGCTTTTCATACCGAAGTATTTTCCATGGACAGGCAACGCAGCGCTCGGCGAATATTTTGTAAGCAGCACTTCAAGCCATTACGACTGGGCAATGAAAAAGCTTAAAGCACACATAAAGAACTGTAAAGGCTGAAAATGAGCTGCCGCATTGATTCTTTGTACATCTGCGTTGAAGACATGGAACGCGCCGTCCGGTTTTATGAAGCCTTTTTTGAGCAGAAAGCTGCCGAAGAAGGCAGAACCGGCAGCCGCTTTGAAATTGACAGTTTCCGCTTCAATTTGTTTGCTTATAAAGAAGTAGCAGAGCCGCATACTTATGGCAGCAACTGTCTGCCGAGCATTCACTTTGACAGTCTTGCCGAAATGCAGCACAAACTTGCAGACAAAGAGCTTTGCTTTCCACTTACCCGAATCGGCAAAAACTGGGTAGCAGAGTTTGTCGATTCAGAGGGAAACCGCATAGAAGTGTACACAGCGGCTATTGATTAGGCTTCTTTGAACTTTGCAAAAGCGCATACGGCAAGTACAGCGCAAAATAGAAGCAATATCTAACAAGTTTTCGCAAACGAAAACTTGCAGAGGTTCGCCACTAAAGCTTAAGTTGTAAATAAAGCTTAATCGCGAACTCGAGATTGCTTTTCAGGCAGCTCTTGTACATTTATTTTTCCGGTGAGATTTCTATTTTTGTGACTTTATCAGCTTCAAAATAGAAGCAAAGACGATATCCATTTCCATCTGGAAAAATGAAATAGTCGATATGGTTACCTTGAGTTACTATCGGTTTGTCTAATAATTTTATTATCTCGTCTTTAGTCATGCCAATCTTAAAGATAGTTCCTTTAAGCTCTTCATCACTTTCAGCAGAGCCTCCGGCTTTTATAATTTTCTTTGCAGACTCTTCTGTAATGCCTGTAACTCTTTTATAGCCGGTAGAAGCTTCATAATCTTGATAAGCTTCTTCATCAAAAACTAACAAGTTTTTTTCAAGTGCGGCATTAAACAGCTGCTGCTTATATTCAGCATCTTTGCTTTTGTCATATTCTTCAAGATAGCCGCCAAAAACCCAAAAATTTTGCGGCATTCCTTCTTCATCATAATCATAAAGGCTGATTCTATACCAAGGGGCAGTAATTCCGTCTATTGTATCTTCTTTTACGGTACGCGCATCATAGGACGTCTGAATTCCCTTAAGCATTACATTCAATAATTCCTGATTATCTTCTACTTTATAATATGAATCTTCGAGCAACTCTCTCAATGTAGCAACTAAAAACATGCGGTACCAGAAATTTGCTTCTTTTCCTTTCAAAGACGGTTCAAGACGGAGCTTGAGATTATCTTTTGCGACAACAGGCTTATTTTCAGTCTTTATAACTTCTCTGCCCTTCAAAAAGCATCTGCTGCCATCCGCCGTTTTTTCAACGCCGTTTCTTAAAATCAGATGATCATTGTGCAGAACACCAACATCGTAAAAATCTTTGAAGTCATAGTCGTAAACAAGAGTTGTTTCTTTTTTATCTGGAAAAATCCGCTCGTCCCAGGCACTGCTTTCAAAATTCGGGAAAAACAATGTAAGATTGTTGCCGTCAAGTTCGTATTTGCCTTGCTGACCCATGTAGCCGCCATAAGGCGAAAAAATATAATAAGTTCCGTCATCATCAAATGCAAAATACACATAATTCAGCTCTTCAGAAATTACTTCGACACTCCATGTGCCGAGAAGATAATCTTGTGTAAGATCTTTGACAGCTTGTGTATATTCTTCTTTTGAGTGCAGCGCACGGATATATGCAAAAGTGCCCTTTTCTACCGGTGCATTGTCTGAAGGAGTTGTATCTGCTGATGATGGGGCTTTTGTTTCAGCCGCTTCTTCTGAAACTGCGGCTTGTGACTGAACAGCTTCTTTGCCGCCTTTTTTTGCACAACTTGCAAAGAGCAAAGCCACAAAAACTAATAAGACTACTTTTTTCATAGAAACCTCTATTTATTATATAATGAATAACTATCAATTCAAAGCGGTTTCCAGTTAAGCTTCTTTGAACTTTGCAAAAGCTATAATTGCAATTGCAGATGTAAAGCATCCGGCGCTGTATGTGCTGAATCTTTCGACTATGCCGAAGTATTCTCTTGGAACTATTCCACTTCCTGCTGCTCCAGCAAACATCAGCAAAACCGATACAAGTGCACACCAGGCAAGCACTTTGTTTCCACTTTTAAAACCGCCTACAGCAATCAGAATTGAATAGACAATAGAAAGCAGAACAACTAGAACCGTAATTACAAAAACATGAATAAACGACTGTACGCTTCCGTCATAACCGCTGCCTGTCAAAGGAAAGAGTCCATAACCGATAGCAGAAACCCAGTGCATAATTACAAAAAGATATACTCCAACACGAAGTAATTTTTCAGAAGATTCCGGCCATAATTCTTTTGCATAAATACAAATAAGAGTACAGACAATACAAGTAAAAATACCGCCTATATTTGAAAGCCCTGAAGCAATTACACGCGAAGGTGCATCTACCGCAGTCAAATCGCTGACTGCCTGTGCCATCCAGTTATAGTCGGGATAATTCATTGCCCCGATTATGTCATGAAGCAGATAAAAAACAACATTCAAAATGCCGCAAATCAAAATCCAGTATTTGACCCTGTCAGTAGTATTCTTTTCCATTTTTATTCTCCCTGCGGAACTGCCTGATTAAGGCTCTTGTTGCGGTAGTTAAGATTTGTGCGCAAAGTGTAGCCCTGTTTTTCCCAGAAAGCATTTGCCGCATCGTTGTCTTTGAACACAAGACCGAATATCTTGTTTATTCCCTCTGCACGAAGCGCTTCTTCGGCTTTTTCTACGAGTGTATGCGCAATTCCCTCGTGCCTGAATGCAGGGTGCACGCATAAATGATGAATGATTGCGCGCCTGCCGTCATGCCCTGTAAGAATTACACCGACAATCTGCGGTGCATCGCCTGAGCCGTCTTTAGACAAAGCCAAAAAACAGGTCGTCGGGTTGCGCTTCAAATAGCGCGCAATTCCTTCGCGGCTGTCGTCCACAGGGTTCAGCGCGCGCCGGCTCTGCTCGGTAGAGTTCCAAAGCTCATAAATTCCGTCATAGTCATCAATTGTTACAAGTCTTATTGATATGCTCATATTTCTTTTGCTCCCTTAGCTTTGAATTCATATATTCTGCAAAATTCTTTTATGAAGTTTTGCATCATGTTTTCCCTGCCGGCGCTTCCAGCATCTTTGGTTTCTTTTTCAAGCTGCTTTAAATCACATTCAAAATCTATTATTGAATGAACCGCCATCGCGAAAGAAACAGCCGCTGCATCAGCATCGTAAAAATCAGCTATATGTTTTACCTGAAGAGCGTAAAACAATTTCTTGGTTGCATCAATCATTGCTTTTGTTTCCATTACCATTATTTCTGCCGCCGCTGTATCTACGGTTCTTTGTGACATTATAATTTTATAAAACTTGAACATGTTAGGATTTGTGCAAAGATTCCTGTACGATTCAACCATTTGGGTTAAAATTTTTTCCAGAGGAATTTCTTTTGACAGCATATCGTAATTTATTTCAGTGACACTAAGACTTTGCTTAGCCTGACCGCGCAAAAATGAATACATTGACTTTATGATTTCTTCGCGGGAAGCAAAATGCTTGTATAATGCCGGTTTTGTGATTCCAAGTTTTTCTGCAATCTGATTCATTGAAACTGCGGCAAGTCCATATTCAGAAGCAAGTTCCAATGTTGCATTAACAATCTCTGCTTTTCTATCCATATCTTTTTGGGTTACCTATCGATAACTAAAATAATACCTAACGATAACCTGTGTCAATAGATTATTTGTTTGCTTAAAGAATTGCATTTCATTATACTTTTTTTAGAGGTTTTCCATGAACAAAAAAATCGGAATGATTGGCTCTGCTATAAACGCTTTTACCGTTTTGGCATTTGCAGTCTGCATGTTAATAGATTTTAGCTTTGGAAGCTACTTTGTCTGCATAATTTTGGCGCTAAGCTTTGTTATGATGATTTCTGCATTTGAAGCTGAATGTCTGCCCGAAAACAAAGCCGCCGGAAAAGCCGCGCTTGTTTTTTCCGCAATTTACGCGACTTTAATTGTCATTGTCTACTATACACAATGCACAAGCGTAATAAACGACAACTTGAGCGGCGATGCCTTAAGACTTTTAAGCTATAAATACATGAGCCTGATGTTTAACCTAGACCTGCTCGGCTACGGAATTATGGCACTTTCAACATTTTTTATAGGGCTTACGATAAACGCAGCAACCAAAGCAGACAAAGCTTTAAAAGCACTGCTCTTGATTCATGGCGTGTTCTTTTTAAGCTGCTTTCTAATGCCTATAACCGGCATATTTGCCAACAGCAGCGGCTCAACTTCAAGCGGCGGCGTAATCGCGCTTGAAATATGGTGTTTGTACTTTCTGCCAATCAGCATACTTTCAGCCCTGCACTTCAAACGGAGCTAAAAGGCTGCCTATGTGGAGAAAATCAAATGAATAAAACGCACCATAAGCGGGCAGGAATATATATCCTGGCAGCGATACTATTGTTTTTACTATTTTATCTTGCCGTTCAGAGAATACGCTGCCACATCGCGGTTAAAAACGCAGAAGAACGGCTTGCTTCCTACAATGCAAAAACTGCCGACTTAAGCTATGGCAAAATGACTTATGTTGACAAAGGAATTGGCGATGTAATTCTTTCCATCCATGGAATCTTCGGCGGCTATGACCAGGCTTATGAAACCTGCGAAAACTTTGCCACAGATTACAGAATTATCGCGCCTTCCCGTTTCGGTTATTTGGGAAGTGAAATTATGGGAGAAGGTACACCCGCTGAACAGGCAAAAGCATATACTGAATTATTGGACAAACTTGGTATTGATAAAGTCTATGCGCTTGCTACTTCTGCCGGAGGAAGTGTTGCCATTCGCTTTGCACTTGATTATCCGGAACGGACAAAAGGGCTGATACTTTACTGTTCCGGTATGCCGCATACCGAAAAACCCGAAAAAGATCCTGGATATGCGGGGCCACCGTCATTTTTGTGCGGAGATTTTCCGATGTTTCTGCTGAGCCCCCTTTTTGAGCCGGTTATGGGAATGGCGCCGTCCACAATTTACAGTATGCTTCCATGCAGCGCAAGAAAAGCAGGGGTTGTTCTTGACGCGTCTGTTACCAACGGCGATATGGCACGCAACTATGACAGTTATCACGTTGAAGACATGCAGGTTCCGGTGTTGATTTTTCATGCCAAAGACGACAAACTTGCAAACTATGCCGATACAGTAAAAGCTGTTCCACGCTTTCCGAACTGTACGTTTATCAGCTTTGAAGAAGGCGGACACTTGATGGTTGGTCACGAGAATGAAATCAAAAAAGCTGTCGCAGAGTTTACCGGCAAAAAAATCGAATAGCTAAAAGGATTTTAGACCACATGAACGGAGCTAAAAAAGGCTGCCCGCAGGTTTTGGGACAGCCTTTTTATTATTCGGTTTCAGCAAAAATTACCAGATTGAATCAAGATAGGCAAAGCGGGCATTGAGCCATTTTTTAAGACGCTCCGCCGCCTGCTGCTGATTTTTACAGCCAGCAGATTCTTTGCACAGCTCGTTTCCGACTGTGTCGTTTTTGCCGATGTTCTTCCAAACTTTTTGGTCGGCTGTAAAATTCTGCTGATAGTTTTCTGTAGCAAAATCAATATTTGCAAGCAGCTTTTCAAGCGGTTTGTCTGCCTGAACTGCGTGCCACTTGTCTTTTACAGCATCCTGAAACCAGGCTTCGTTTACAAAAACCATCATCCATGGATTGCATTTATTCTGTGTCTTATGGTTTACATCCCACTGTCTTATAGCAGCATGAAGTTCCTTTCCATTTGCGCAGAAGTTTTTGTTTCCCATAGTTGAGTCAAAATCCCAGGGCGCTTCAAAGTGAATTTTTCTGTCGCCTTCAGGCCCGAAATCAACTGTGAAATAAAAGCTTGAATAATACAAGTCCGGGTCGCATGTGACTTCTGCCAGAATATAGGCAGCTACCATAGAATCAAGGTCTATAACTTTTGAAACACAGTCATAGACATTTGAAGCGTCTGACTTTACAAGCGATTTATAGTCTGAATCAAATTCCAGAAACTTCTTCTTATAAACTGCCTCGTAGCAGATTTTCCAGACGTTCTCAACATACTTTGCAATAAAAGCCTTCTGTTCTTCGCTGTTAATTTCGTTTTTGATTGCATAACCGGCATCTGGTGGAACATTAACAGATTTGCCTTTTATATCCTTTAGAGAACCAGATGATTTAAAAGTAAAGCTGTTTTTTTCAGCAAAATAATATGAATCGTACTCTACAAAGTAACCGATGTCTGTGCCTTTATAGTCTTTTTTAGGCTCTGTAATGTCTACTCTGTCTTTGCAGACTTCCTGAAGTTCTGCCACAACATACACGCCCCAGTATTCTCCGTTGATGTAAACTTCTGCAAGCTTAAAATCACTTGTGTAGCCGGGGCAAATCATTTTGCCAAGATACAAGCCGGTAGCATCGCGCATAAACGACCAGTCTTTGTAAGTGTTTAAAAGAACCCAGTCTTTGTTTTTTCTGCCTTCGTTCATTCCAAGAAGAGGCTGCTTCTCGCTAAAACGGATTCTAAGCGATTTTTTAGGATAGTCTGTTGTCCAGTTGCCGCGCACCTTAACTTTAGCTTCTGCGGCTTCCAGTTCAGCCTGGCTGTCACCGTTGATAACAGTTACCTTGCAGTTTTCGTAATAAGGCGCAGGGTCATTTCTTATATCGCCCCATGTTTTTCTCTGCTCTGTAACGTGTTTTGCAACAGGTTTTGTTACAAAATCGTTATTTCCTGTTTCTGAAGTAATCTTGATTACAGGCATTACGGCAGAAAAATTCGGATCAAAATCCGGGTTTGGTTCAGCTTTTACCTGCGAGAAAACAGCAAATAAAACTGAACATAATAAAACCGACGTCAAAAGAAGTTTCTTCATGTTAAGTTTCTCCTATAAAAGATATAAATAAGTTTCGCAACAATTGCTTAACCTATATATATATATATATATTATGAGCCTATATTTTTATATGTCAAGAAAATATTTTACTTTTTCGATTTTCGTAGTATAATAATTATATGGCAATCGAAATCTTCAACAGGGTTGAACTAAAATATTTACTCACTCAAAACGATGTCAATCAGTTGATTCCCCTTTTGAACGAAAAGATGAAAAGCGACGCATACAACCCCGGCGGAAAAACTTACCCGATTTCAAACATCTATTTTGACACAGACTCGAACGAGCTTATAATCAAAAGCCTTGAAAAACCAATTTATAAAGAAAAGCTGCGGCTTAGAAGTTACGGTCAGGTGCGCGACAAAAACGAAACGGTTTTTCTAGAAATAAAGAAAAAGTTTGACGGCGTTGTTTACAAAAGGCGCACTTCGTTCTCGCTTTTT
This sequence comes from Spirochaetaceae bacterium, assembly GCA_017614995.1. GTDB lineage: Bacteria > Spirochaetota > Spirochaetia > Treponematales > Treponemataceae > UBA1240. Next base: position 10,685 of record JAGAAX010000022.1, on the reverse strand, counting down.
GAGGCAGAGCAGTTTCTAAAAGACGGAACAATTCCACAAAACGGAAAAGTCAACAGACAGGTGCTTGCAGAAATCAAAGACTTAATGAAGCGTTACGAGCTAAAACCGAAAGTCTTTATTTCGTATGAAAGGCTTGCGTTTTTTGGCAAAGACGATTCGGATTTTAGACTTACACTCGACAGGAACATTCTTGCAAGGCGTGACGACCTGTTTTTAGATTCGCCTGTTTACGGCAGCGCGCTTTTAAAAGACGGCGAGTGGCTCATGGAAGCAAAGGCTTTTAAGACTTTTCCTCTTTGGTTTGCACATTTTCTTTCGCAGAGAAAAATATACAGAACATCATTTTCAAAATACGGAAACGAATTCGCTTTATATAAAGCAGATAAAGGAGAAAACTGATATGACAAATATTTTTAGATTTGGCGAGCAGGATGCGACAATTCTTATCAATATGGCATTTGCCGTTATTGCAGGGCTTTTGATTTCGGGCGGCTATTGTTTTTCGCAAAAGCGCAAAACCTATTCAAAGAGTGTTGTGGCAACAATTCTGCTTCTGCCGGTTGTCGTCGCCGTTGTAATTCCGCTTATTGCGACTGACTTAAAGAAGGCGCTTTCGCTTGCAGGTATTTTTGCGCTTGTACGCTTCAGGTCTGTGCCGGGCGATGCTAAGGACATTTTCTATATTTTCTTTACACTCACAGTCGGTGTTGCCATTGCATTGGGCTATTATGTGGTAGCTTTTTCACTTTTAATAATCGTTTCTGTTTTTTATATTGTCATGTGCCGCTGCATAAAGTTTTCAGAAGACCAGATTTTAAGAATCACCATTCCAGAAGACATGAACTACAACGGCGCTTTCGACGATGTTTTTGAGAAATATCTTTCAAAGTCTGAACTGACTGACGTCAAGACCTCTAACATGGGCACGCTTTTTACGATAAGCTACAGCATTCACCTTAAAGACGAATCAAAAGTCAAAGAAATGATTGACGAGCTTAGAACGCGCAACGGCAACCTCACCGTTGTAGTCCAGATGGATCCGCAGATGTTCATGAAACTCTAGTTCATGCTATGTTAGAATAACTAAAAGGATTTTAAGGCACATGAACAACATAGGTACAATTTCAATTGAGACAGAGCGGCTGCTTTTAAGGCGCTTTGAATATTCTGACTGCGCATCAATGCTGCAAAACTGGGTTGCGGACGAGAATGTGCAGCATAACTACGGCGAGCCGGTTTATTCCACAGAAGACGAAGTGAACGGGCTTTTAGACAAATATATAGCCGGCTACCAGCGCGACGACTTTTACCGCTGGGCGATAATCGACAAGGCTTCAAACGAATGTGCAGGGCAGATTGCGTTTTTTCTTGTAGACAGCAAAAATCACTTTGCCGAAATCGAATACTGCATCGGAACAAAATTCCAAAGACGCGGCTATGCAACCGAAGCCACAAAGGCCTTAATCAGATTTGGCTTTGAAAAGATTGACCTTCATAAAGTGCAGATATGCGCACGCCCTGTAAACAAGGCTTCAAGAGGCGTAATCGAAAAATGCGGTTTTACCTACGAAGGCACTTTGCGCGACTATTTTTTCAAAGACGGACACTACGAAAGCCGTATGTATTTCTCGATTTTGCAAAGCGAGTATCTGGAAAAGAAATAAAATCTCCCCCCTATAAATCCTGAAAAACTATAATCTTTCACTCTAAAATCCACTTCCACGCAGGAATGACTTTTATTTCAAGTCCATTATGTAAAAAAGTTTCTTCTGTATCTTTTGAAATTATCAGGCATTTTTCTAATTCATACCGCCTGCTGATGCTGTAAAGGGCAGAAAATTCTCTGTCGCGTGTTTCATCATCAGAAATATTGTAACACACTTGAATTGCAGTTTTTTCTTCTGGAATTACAAAATCTACTTCACAATCTTGCGAACGGTAAAAATAGAATTCACAACCCTTTCTTAAAAGCGTTACTGCTACAAGATTTTCTAAAAGCGAGGTATTAGGGTCAATTAAAAACAGATTCAAAATCCCATTGTCTGTTATGTAATACTTTTTTACAGATTCTCGTTCGGCAAGTTTTGCAAAAAGATTTTCTACATGAAATATAAGCCATGCTTCTTCTGCATAAGCCAAATATTCGGCGATTGTTTCAGCCTTTACTTTTGAACCGCCCGATGAAACAATGTTTGCAAGCCTTGCAAACGATGACGGCTGTTTTACACTTTCGGCTATTTTTTTTATAAGAAGCTTTACAGCTCTCTCGTTTCTGATTTTATAGCGCGAAACCAAATCGCCGAAATAAATCTTGTTATAAAGATTTGAAAGCCACATTCTTTTTTCCGCGCCCTGAGCATAGCGCAGTTCTGGTAGTCCACCGTTATAAAAATATGTTTCAAATTCGCGGACAATCTTGTTTTTGTCGCGGATAATTGAAACAGCATCTATCTTTATATTATTCAACGAAAGATATTCTTCAAATGAAAATGGAAAAACATTTTGCACAAGAAATCTGCCGCCAAGAACGGTAGCCATTTCTTTAGAAAGCATTTTTGCATTGCTTCCCGTTATATAAACTGAATATTTGTTGTCAGCAAGGCGGCGTGCAAATTTTTCCCAGCCTTCCACATTCTGAATTTCATCAAGAAATATAAACGGCTTATAACTGAACATTTCCACGTAACACTGAAGCATCTGATCAAGGTCAGAAAGTTCAATTCCGTCAAGGCGGTCGTCTTCAAAATTAAAGTAAAGTATCTCATCTATCGAGTGACCTGCCTTTAGCAAATCTTGAATGCACTGAAAAAGAAAATAAGATTTTCCGGCTCGGCGAAGTCCTACAAAAATATAATTAAAATTCGGCTGTATATTGATATTGCGCCGTATCAGCACCGCCGATTGCACAAACTGCTGATTTTCGAGGATAACTTCTTTTACTTTGTCCTTGTTGATACTCATATTTTTAGTATAACAACACTCTGCTGGAAAATCAACAAAATCTCACCCTATAAGGGGACAAATTAGTTAATTTTCTCACCCTATAGAGGGAGAAATATAAATTTTGCGCATTTTTTCCACAAACCTGACAGACTGTTGTCATATTTCTTGTGTTATACTCTAAACATGCATTTTATTGAAGCAAAGTCTATTCTGACACCGCGGAGCATGAACATTTACCGCGGCTGTATGCACGGCTGCATTTATTGCGATGCGCGGAGCAGCTGTTATCAGTTTACACACGCTTTTGAGGACATCGAAGTGAAGCAGAACGCGCCCGAACTTTTAGAAGCGGCGCTGCGCAAAAAACGCCGCCGCTGCATAATTGGAACTGGCGCAATGGGCGATCCGTATATTCCGCTTGAAAAAGATTTACGCATAATGCGCCGCTGCCTTGAAATTATAAACCGCTACAATTTTGGTGCGACACTACAGACAAAATCAGATTTGGTGCTGCGAGACCTTGACCTGCTTACTGGCATTAACCGCAAGACAAAAGCCGTTGTACAGATGACGCTTACCACAGCAGACGACAGCCTTTGCCGCATAATTGAACCGGGTGTCTGCCCGACAAGCCGCCGTTTTGAAGTGCTTTCTGCATTCCGCGACGCCGGTGTTCCAACTGCCGTCTGGTTCAGCCCGCTTCTGCCGTTTATTAACGACACAAAAGAGAACATCGACGGCATTATAGACTACTGCGCCCGCGCCGGTGTTAAGGCTGTGCTCTGTTTCGGCATTGGCCTGACCCTGCGCGACGGCAACCGCGAATATTTTTACGCCGCGCTTGACCGCCATTTTCCAGGACTTAAGCAGCAGTACATCAAAACTTTCGGCTCAAGCTACGTTGTTTCAAGCCCGCATGAGCACGAACTTATGCTTTATCTTGCAGAGCTATGCCGCAAAAACCACATAATGCTCGGTACAGATTCGGTCTTTAAATGGATTGAAGAATTCCCCGACACCGACCCGATTCAGCCGGAGCTGTTTTAAGCTAAGAAAACATGTTGACCACAAAAACCAACCTGAAACACATATTAGGTTGTCTACTTATATCAGCTTCTCATAATCTCTTTTTGCATAAAACACATGCATTATAACTACAATTTTTTTATCTTTTCTCTCATCAACTAAATACAAAGCAACGTAATTCTTCTTAAACAAAAATCTCCTATATCCTTTCCTTCTCAAACTTTCTATTGGACATTCTGGAAAAATATATGGATTTTCATATAAAAAAGTTTTCTGCTCATAAAAGTCATCAAGCAGACTTGCGGCAGCATTTTTATTGCCTAAAGTTTCAGAAATATAACCTACAATTTCAGTTAGTTCTGCTTTTGCTGAATCTGCAATTTGAACTTCATAAGCCATATTTTTGCCTTATTTCAGAAATTGCATCATCCACATCGGAAACCCTTCCGGCTTTCAAGTCTTCTTCTGCAATTGCAAGCTTATTGTATAAATTATTTGTGAAAGTTGATTTTTCAAATGTTTCCATGCTCATTATTACCATGTCACCATAACCATTTTTTGTTATAAAAATAGGTTCTCCAACTTCATGGCATAAATTTGAAATAGCTGTAGTATTTTTCAAGTCTCGAATAGGTCTTATCTGCGGCATATATTCACCTCTTTTATGGGATTATAATACCATAACACAGCTCAGCTGTATATAAAAACAAGCTTATCCACTATTTTAAAATGCGTTCTTCGTTGATTTAACAGGCAAGCATGACATGCTGGCCGCCGCATTTCGGGCAGCGGACGGCGCTTTTTTCAGCATTCAGGTCTTCTTCGGAAAAAGCCAAACCACAATGCTTTGCGTTTTCTGGGACAGGAATTCGCGGGCATTTCTTGCCAAATAAACGGCTGAACACGCTCTTTTGCTTAAAAGGCATTTTGTCAGAGGAAAAAGTGTGATTACAATCTTTACAGAAACACTGATATTTTCTTGTTGGAAACATATTGTCTGCTTTTATTTATCCTTTTGTCCAATCTTCGACTTTTATCCAAGGAACTCTCTCAAATTCGGCAACATTATTTGTAACTACAGTCAACCCGTTTGTCATTGCCTGTGCCGCAATTTCCATATCATACGGACCGATAGGAGTTCCTTTCTTTTCAAGATAAGCCCTGATCAATCCAAAATTTTCCGCGTCATTTGGATTGAAATTTATAATCTTGAATGGAGAAACAAAATCCAAGACTGCCTGATGTTCTTTTGCCGGGTTTTGACTTTTTGCTGCACCATACTCCAATTCTGCAACCGTAATTACTGACAAATGCAACAACGACGGAGAATATGTTTTTATTCTTTCCCGCAAAAGAGGAGACTTATTTCTAATTAGAAAAATGCAAATATTAGAATCCAGCAAATACATTAAAGATCTGTCCTTACTTGCATTTCCGGCTGATTTCTTCCATCTGTCATAAAGTCATCCGAAAATTCAGAAAAACTTCTGTCAAAAGCTTCCCATGGATTTTCCTTTGGGAAGAGTATAATTGTACTTCCAACTCTTTGAATGCACATTTCGCCTTCTGACAAAGCGAATTCTTTGGGAATGCGGACAGCCTGACTGTTGCCACTGGTAAATACCTTGGTGTACATCATTTTGGATTCCTCCTAAAAATAGGTATATACCAAGGTGTTTACATTTGTCAAATTTTTTTTACTGTTAATGCTTAATGTCTGAAACAGATGCTATTGCAAACAGTGTAACCCGGTTGGCGAATTCTTGCAATTGAAACCGTATTTTGTGGTCGGCTTGCCGTTTAAGCAAGTTACAGGGTTTCCGCAATATACGCAGTTATCGCCATTGCTTACAGCAACATGAAAACCGTCTGGATTTCCGCCGCATTTTTCACCGATTTTTGATAAGAGTTTTTCATTCATAACACGCAATGTATCAGCACAATAACGGCATTTCATTTTTATTCCTCCAGTTGGTCAATATAAGCATCAAGTTTTTCAAGCGAAAAGTCGCTGTAAACAGCAACCGCAGCAACAACACCGGCAGCACTTGCAATATCATCTGTATAGCCTACAGCAGGAACAATATCAGGGATAAGGTCAAGCGGCAAAACGATATAACCTATTGCACCGATGATAAGCGCACGCATGTGAGTTGGTGTTGCAGGATTTTCAAGCGCAGAAATAAGACTGCCAAGAGTAGAAACAATAGCACCTGTTGCACCTGCTATGACTTTTGGCTTATTGCGTGTTGATTTTCTGAGTTTAACCAGAAGACGCATGGCAATATCTTTGTCAAAATGTTTCTGATATTTTTCTACCAGTTCCTGCTCGCTTACTTTTTTGTCTACGGCAGTTTCAATTTCTTGAGCTTCTATTTCTTCACTTTCGATTTCTTCACTTTCAAAAGAAAAGTCATCACTCATTTTCAACCTCTGCCATAGCTTTATCTACTAATGCAAGCATTTTGTCGATTGAATCACCCATTTCGCTTAAAAGCGTTCCCTGCTTGTCAAAGGCTTCGGCATCTGAACTATTAAATTTCTTTTCAAGTTCATCATGCTTTTTTGTAAGTTCTGCGAATTTCCTTTCAAATTCTTCTACTGTCATTTTTCAGTCTCCTTATTGTTGTAAATTTTCTAACACGAGATTACTCTACCAATTGTTTATATCATTCTTAAAATCTTGTTCTTTTTTTTCGATTGCATCTTTTGCTGCATCTTTTGCTTTTTGCAAACCTTCGTTTTTAGCATTTGTTAGTCTTTCTATAAAAGCGCTATAATTTTTTCTACCAAGTAAATATGCATGCACATTTTGATGACCATCACGTGCAAAACCAAAACCGTCAAAAAACTGCGCTCCTTCTAGATATAGGAAGTTACTCTGAGCTTCAACAGAATTTTTGCCTGAAACTGCTTGCAAATCTGCAACATAACCAGCGTAATATGTATATTTATTATTATTTATTATAGTAAGATATTTGACATCTTCAGAATATGGATCAGGATAATAATACCAATCTGAGTAATTGAATTTAAAAATTGCTTTTCCTATAAAATAATAGAAATAGTCATTATATTCTCTATAAAAATCACATGCTATGTCTCTCTCCTTTGCTCGGCGACATTCTTTTTCATATTCTTCTCGATCGTATTCCATCAGATTACTCTTACCGTAAAAACTTGACCATTTTTCGTGATATGCTTTAGAATGACCAACATCCAATTGTTCTTTTATCCATTCAGGGAGGTTTCCTTTTTCGGATTCGGTAAGCCTACGAAATTCAATGGGAGTTTCCCTTGAAAAAATTTCATTCCATTTGTTTGACAAAAAATTCCAATTCTCTCTTTTTTCTTCTGAATCTGATACAACATCACCTTTTAATTCTACTAATTGTTCTAAAGGTCTTGTGTCAATACATTCTGTTTTTATCTGTTTTCCTGTCAATTCAGAAGCGATTTTATTTATAACATCCGCTAGGTCTCTAGCAAACTTAGCCAAATCGCTCGAAGGAGTTTCAGAAAAACACTCATAATCATCGTTGTCATATACATATAGGCTTAGAAAAGCGTTTTTAGCATTTTTAACCTCTAATTTCACACAAGCTTTCGAAATGGAATTATATTCAAATTTATTGAGACTTTTCTTGCTTATACAAACTGAATCAACACAAAATGCTACATATATTCCCATGTATTCAAAATCAAACATACATCCATCAGTAACAAGATGCTTAATATTAGTAGTAGTAACACGAGAGTGTTGTTCCTTTATGAACACTTTAATAATATCTATAATTTTATTACGAGGTAGTTTTAGTATTTGAACTTCTGTCTTTACTTCTGTACCAGTTGCATTTGATACAAGCATGCTAAAGAAATCAGCGAATCCTTTATCTTTATTCACTGATTTATTAGAAGTTGTAAAAATACTTGTGTTATTTTTATCATACAATGATGTTTCATAAGCAACATCTATTTCACCATTAGAATTCAACTTTTCTTTATTCGTATAAACAACTTTTAACAAATCCGTATAAGGAATCCTTTTATAATTCCCATTAGAAGTTAAATAAAGATAGTCATTTGAAAAATATAATCCGTTATAATGTGCTGCAAAAGAAGCCTTTAACTCGTCTTTTCCATACTTTATTATGATGGAATTAAGTACTTTGTGATCAAAATCTCGGTTTAAAGATGATATCTTCAAATCATTCATTGCATCTACAATTAACTTTGAACGTGGATATTCTTTCGTAGGAAGTTCTTTCTGCGGATTCTCATTAAAGGCTTTTACTATAGCATTAAAGAATTCAGCTATCGCTTGAACTGCTATGCCGCCTTTAAAAGTTTCTGTAATACCAGTTTTTTTTGTTACAACAAGGAATGATTCAATTTTTGCTTTTCCAAATAAACTTGTTTTTGTTTCTTCCTTATAATTTATTGAATTTATTTCAGAAAGTTTTATAGTATGAGATTTTAAATAAAAAAACTGTGTAGTAAAGAGAAATTCCGAAGAGTTATTATCTGTGCTATTACCTATAATACTAGCAAAAAATCCTGTACTACCTTCAATACGTTTTGCTTTTCCTGCACATAATATCTCTAAAGGCTCTTCTTTTGATGCATAATTATTCATGTAATCTTTTAATGTCTCGTCATCAATATCTGGCGCAAATTTACAGAATTCGAGATGCTGTGCTAAATTGGATTCCATTGATTGATAAATTTCTTTAATTGAGTTTAAAAAGCTACTATAACTGTTTCTATATTCAAACAACTCTGCTTCTGTCATATTATTTTCTCCATAAAGTTATCTTAGAATTTTTGTATGTTTATAGTTTAAGGTTCTTGAGCAAGGAAATTTTTAAAAATAAATGGTCAATAGCCTTATTTGATTAATTTCTTACAGGTGATATTTTCAATGGAACATATTTAGTTCCTTCGCCTGTAATAAAAAATGATATGGAATCATTCGTAGATATTGCAACAAAGCTATAATCTCCATATTCAAATAATTGGTATCCCAAATTCAAGTTTTTGCATTTTTCTTGAATCTCTACGAGTTTCAATCCTTCAAATTCTTTTACAATTCCTTCATCTTGATAATTAATTTCACACATCTTGAAAATCCTTATTATTTCTGTGTTGGTTTCCCGATATATCGGTATTTACCATTTTACACTCACTTTTCGGTAACGGTCAACAAAATAATACCCAAATGTCGGTATCATGGTTTTATGTTCAGAGATAACTTAAAGGAACAGATTGAATATAAGGGAATGATTATTAAGGAACTTGCTGCTAAAACAGGAATAAGCAAGCGTACAATTGACACTTATGTAGACAGCCGCGCGGTTATTCCAAATGCAGAAATAGCAGTTAAACTTGCCGAAGCTCTGGACACAAGCGTTGAATATCTAGTTAAGGGAACTGAAACAGGGCGGAAGCTCGACGTTTTTCCACAAAAACAGGTGAACTACGAAAAATATAAGAAAATTCTAAATGAGCTGGACTTAATTCCGGAAAATTTTCTGCCGGTTATTGAGGCTATGCTTCATGCAGCCGCAAAAAAGCTTTCTGAGAAGACTGAAAACTAAAAAGACAGGCTGACTACTACCAAAGAACATGTTTTGCGTTTTCTGGGACAGGAATTTGCAACCATTTCTTGTCTAATAAACAGATGAAAATGTGTTCGGTGTGTTTATTTACTAAATGAAACTTCCAGATGTTTTTTTTCTTTTACACAATCCAAAAGATAATAATTGATAATATTCTGATAAGGCATTCCTGTTTCTTCTGCCATATTTTTAAAATATTCTATTACCTGGTCATCAAGACGAATTGTTATCTGCTTTTTAAGTCTATCTGCATAAGGATTTTTTATTCCATTTGAAAAATCGTAGTGGTCTCTCATTCTATCTTTCTCCATACTGAGCTGCTTCAAGCGTATTTGCTTTTCTAGCCGAAATAATTCTAATTCTGTCATTTTCTCTGTAACAATGGCAGACAACCAACATATGCAACTCGGCACTAAGTCCTAACATTACAAATCTATCTTCGTCCATACTTGAATGGTCTGGATCTGCAATTAATATGGCATTTTCATCATAGAAAACACTTTTCGCTTCTTCAAAAGTTACTTTGTGCTTTGTATAATTTAATTCTGCTTTTACGGGATCCCATTCAAAGATTAGCTCATCCATAATTATATTTTAATTATACTTTTCTGTATTCGTCAAGTTTCAAAACAGAAAACAATAGACTACCACATCCGTTTTAGAACAGCATATCAGGCGAAATTTTCAAAAATTACTCAGTATACTGAGAAGTTTTACTCAGTGCATTGAGTAATTTTACTCAGTGATTCGTGCGGAGGGTTTCATATCCCGACCTTTGGGTCGAAAAAGAGGGTATGAAACCCGACTGCAATACCTTATGAGAACAACGAACCTTTTCTATATTTAATGGATAATACTATTACTACTAGATATTTTTATTTCTATGGCACATACCCCGATGCAAGCATCGTGGTTCGTTGATTGAACTTTTTTCAAGTTTTTTCAAAAAATTGCTCCTTTTTTCATTTTTATCTTGACAGTGTAAAGATTGTGCGGTAATCTTACCACTGTAAAGATTCTACAAACCAAAACTATGGAGCAGGGTGTATGACTAAAGAAGACACTTACCATCACAAAAACTTAAAGGAAGAGCTGATT
>JAGAAX010000021.1 GCA_017614995.1 Spirochaetaceae bacterium | reverse complement strand
AAGCAGATTCACGCGTATCTTTTCGGCGGATTGTATGATTTTGCAGGACAGATCAGGCAAGTAAATATTTCGAAAGGTGGATTTCAGTTTGCGCTTGCTCAGTATTTGCCGGAAACTTTGAGCAAAATTGAAAAGATGAAAGAAAGTTCATTTGATGAAATTGCTGATAAATATGTTGAGATGAACATAGCTCACCCATTCCGAGAGGGAAACGGCAGAAGCACACGAATTTGGCTTGATTTGATACTCAAAAAAAATCTGAAACTCTGTATTGACTGGAGCAAAATCAACAAAAAAGACTATCTTTGCGCAATGGAAGAAAGTGCAGTAGATTCAACGCGGATAAAAGAACTATTGCGTAATGCCTTGACCGATAAAATCAACGACCGCGAAATGTTTATGAAAGGAATTGATTATTCATATTACTATGAGGAAGTGGAGGAATAGCCATGCAATTCACAGAACACAGTCTTGAACTTTCAATAATGGAACTGTTTGAAAACTAAAATATGGCAACTGTTCGGAAATTCCGAACGATATAAAATGACAATCTATTTTTTATGCAAAAATATTGCATAAAAAATAGATTGTGTTATAATGTATATATTATGTTAGTCCACCTTAAATTTAATAATTCTTTTGTCTTTTTGAAAGAACAAGAATTCTCGTTAAAAGCGGATATGCGCTTTAAGAAATTATCTTCGAATGTTGTAGAAAATAATGAAATATTAAAATCTGTATGTATTTATGGACCAAATAATTCGGGAAAAACTTGTATAATTCGAATACTAACAGCATTAAAGAATATAATATCAAATAAACCATTTAATCTTTCTCAGAACTTATTTTCTGAAAATCCACATATAAATCTTTCTGCAAGATTTATTGAAGATGGTAGTTTATGGGAATATGCCATTTCGTATGATAATCTTAATAAAGAGTTTCTATATGAGAGATTTGAAAAAATATTTATAGATCAATATAAGAATGAAAAAACTGATGTTTACTTTGAAAGGAATTTAAAGAAAAATTTATTAAAATGCAAAGATGTATCTCTAATAGTTGATGTGGTGAAAACAGTTATTGGAAAAACAAATACTTTTTTGAATCTTATAGATGTTTCTTATTTTGAGTTATTAAAATACTCAAAAAAAATATTAACTGATTTTGCAAACAGCTTGATTATTTTGGATATGAATAATATTCCTTTAGACCAAACTATTTCAATTCTAAAAAATCATACAGAGTTGCAAGAGGATGTTGTAAGCTTTATAAAGAATGCAGATATTGATTTGGATGATTATAAATATCTTGGCGCAGAACAATTGAAAATTTCTGCTGATTTCCTTCAGAATGGTATAAGACCCAATGAAGATGTTATTAATCAAAGAATACAACAATCTATCGAAGATTCTCTACGTTTGACTTCAGTATATAAAGGTAAGGAAGTTCCAAGTTTATTATTTGATTCAACAGGCACAAAAAAAATCGCTGCATTAGCAAGTTATGTAATAAATGCATTAAAGAATGGACAAACACTAATAATTGATGAATTAGACTCAAGTATTCATTTTAAGCTTACTCGTTCTATTGTATCTATGTTTAACAATGAATTAAACAATAATGCTCAGCTTATCTTTACAGCTCATGATGTAAGTCTTATGGATTGCAAAAAATTGTTCCGTAAAGAACAGATTTGGTTCGTTCATAAGGATCGAAATGAAGGAGCCTATTTATATTCACTTGCAGACTTTAGAGCGGAAGATGGAATACGTGATACTACTGATTTATTTGAAAAATATAAGAAAGGTGTATTAGGTGCAATTCCTGAACCAGATATGTTAAAAACTCTTTTGCAGGTAAAGAATGAATAACAGACCAAGCTTCCTTAAAAATACTAAAAAGAAGATTTGTCTCATCTGCGAAGGATATGAGGAATACGATTATATTTCGCGTTTGCTTGAGCTTGGTGTCTGTGCTGATGTTTATGATTTTACTCTAGTAAATGCAGAGTCATGTGGGAATATTTCTGCCCGATATCAAGACAGGTATCAGAGTGATGATTTTGATATTGTTTTTGCTTTTTGTGACACAGACAGACGCCCGGAAGATGGCTTTGAATTAATCCGTACAAAAATAAATAAAATATTTGGTAATGAGATTGCAGCCGAAAAAGTAATTATTTTTGTAAATCCGTGTACAATGCAGGTTATTCTTTCTCATTTTGGTGATGTCAATTTACGAACTCAAAACAAAAAGAAAAATAATCCCGAAATTGTCAGATTGACAGGTCTTAAATCTGATAAATGCTATGATGGATGCAAAGAACATAGAGATTTCATTTTTTCTAAAATCACTTTAGAAAATTATGTTGAAATGAAGAAAAGAATTTCAGAGCTTTCAACTATTTATACAGATAATCCATCAACTAATTTTAAATATTTTTTAGACTTGTTTGAATCTTCTGATACAAAGTGGATAGATGATATTAATAAGCAAATAGAATCGGAGTAAATCATGCAATTTACAGAACACAGTCTTGAACTTTCAATAATGGAACTGTTTGAAAACGAAGGATATACTCACCAGACCGGGCAGGATATTCACCGCGAAAAGACCGATGTTCTGCTCCCTAAATTGCTTGCGACTTTTTTACGCCATCGTTATGCCTATGATGATTTAACGGAAACTGAGATTGCTTCCATTATTACCCAGCTAAAAAATACTAGTGGTTCTGATTACGACGCTAACAAGCGGATGCTGGATTTAATCTGCAACGGCTTTACTTTCCGCCGCGAAGACAAAACTCAGAAAGATCTTTTTATTCAGCTTATAGATTTTGAAGAACCAGAGAAAAACTTTTTTGAGATTGTGAACCAGGTTGAGATTCAGGGACGTGAACAACTTCGCATTCCAGATGGAATTGTTTATGTAAATGGGCTTCCTCTTGTAGTTTTGGAATTCAAATCGGCAATCAAAGAAAACACAACAATTGAAGATGCCTATAAACAGCTTACAGTTCGTTACCGCCGCGATATTCCAGAATTGTTCAAATACAATGCCTTTGTTGTAATAAGTGACGGAGTGAATAATAAAGTCGGTTCGCTGTTCAGCCCTTATGAATTCTTTTATGCCTGGCGTAAAGTTGAGAGTATAGACAAAGACAGCGACGGCATAAGCTCTCTTATTACAATGGTAAAAGGTCTTTTCCGTAAAGACAGACTTATTAATGTAATAAAAGACTTTGTTTATTTTCCGGATTCAAGCGACAAGGAAACAAAAATTGTCTGCCGTTATCCTCAGTATTTTGCAGCGGAATCTTTGTATAAAAGTATTGGTTCTGCAATTCGTCCAAAAGGCAACGGAAAAGGCGGCATCTACTTTGGTGCAACAGGCTGTGGTAAAAGCTACACAATGGTTTTCTTAAGCCGTCTTTTAATGCGCTCTAAGGATTTGGAAAGTCCTACAATTGTTGTTATTACAGACCGAACGGACCTGGATGACCAGCTTAGTAAAATCTTTTTGGAAAGTAAAAACTACATAGGTGATGAAACTGTTGAATGTATTGAAAGCCGTGCTTTGTTGAAATCAAAACTTGAAGGACGAAAAAGCGGTGGCGTTTTCCTTACTACAATTCAGAAATTCTGCGAGGATATAAAGCTTCTTTCTGACCGTTCAAATATCATATGTGTAAGTGATGAAGCACACCGAAGTCAGAATAATCTTGAAGAAAAAACTGTGATTACAGATAAAGGTGTTGAACATAAATACGGCTTTGCAAAATATCTGCATGATTCACTTCCTAATGCAACCTACGTTGGATTTACCGGAACTCCTATTGATGAAATGGCACAGGTCTTTGGAGATGTTGTTGAAGCCTACACAATGAAAGAATCTGTTGCCGATGGAATTACTGTAAATCTTGTTTATGAAGGTCGAGCCGCAAAGGTAATTCTGGATCAGAAAAAAGTTCGCGAGATTGAAGCATACTACGAACAGTGCGAAGATGAAGGTGCAAATGAAGTTCAGATCGCTGCAAGTAAAAAGGCTGTTGCAAATCTTGATGCTATTATTGGCGATGATGATGTAGTTGCAGCTGTTGCACAGGACTTTATTGATCACTATGAAACCCGTGTTCGAGAAGGAGCAACTGTTGAAGGCAAAGCGATGTTCGTCTGCTCAAACCGCGAAATTGCTTATAAGCTTTGGCAGAAGGTTGTTGAACTTCGCCCTGAATGGAATGAGAAAAAAGACTGTGGCGATAAAGACTATAAGCCAATCGAAAAAATTAAAATGGTAATGACCGAGAATAAAGCAAAAGATACAAAAGGTCTTTTTGAACTTCTTGGAAATCATGATTACCGTAAAGAACTTGACCGTCAGTTTAAGAATATCAAATCAAACTTTAAGATTGCAATTGTTGTTGATATGTGGATTACAGGTTTTGATGTTCCTTCACTCGATACAATCTACATTTATAAGCCACTTCAAAAACATACTCTTATTCAGACAATCAGTCGCGTAAACAGAACTTACAAAGGAAAAGAGAAAGGCTTGATTGTTGACTACATCGGTATTAAGCGCGCAATGAATGAAGCTTTGAAAAAATATACCGGTGATGAAAACGAAGAGTTTGAAGATACCGACAAGGCTGTTATAATTGTAAAAGACCAGATAAGTGTTCTTGATGCAATGTTCAATGAATTTGATACTTCTGATTATTACAATGGTTCACCACTAAAACAGCTTGAATGTCTGAACCGTGCAGTTGAGTTTGTGCAGTCTACAGAAGAACTTGAAAAGCGATTTATGGAAGCTGTACGAAGAATGAAGAAAGCATTTAATCTTTGTTCTTCAAGTGAGAAAATCACAAAGAGCGAAAAAGATAAAATCAATTTCTATGTTGCAATCCGATCAATTCTCTTCAAGCTTACAAAAGGCGATGCTCCAGATATTACTACAATGAATCATCATGTTGCTCAGATGATTAGTGAAGCAATTAAATCTGATGGTGTGGAAGAATTGTTCCAGGTTGGAAAGAATATCAACTTTGATATTTTTACACCTGAATATCTTGAAAAAATCAATTCGATTCAGTTACCAAATACAAAAATTAAAATTCTTCAGCAACTTTTACAACAGGTCATTGCTGATTACAAAAAGACAAACAAGATTAAGGCCATGGAATTTTCTGAGCGTATGAAGAAACTGGTTGAAGCATATAACAACCGCCATCTTGATGACTTTACAGCACAGGTTCTTGATGAAGTAACAAAGCAGTTGAATGATTTGCTCAACGATATAAAAGTAGATAAAGAAAAATTCAAAGAGCTTGGAATCAGTTTTGAAGAAAAAGCTTTCTACGATATTCTTGTAAGTTGTGCAAAGAAATTCAATTTCGAGAATCAGTATCCAGATTCAAAGATGAAGGAGTTGGCTAAAAAAGTTAAGGCTCTTGTTGATGATAAAACTCACTATACAGATTGGGATCAGAGAATCGACGTAAAAGCAGAAATGGAAGCAGACTTAATGATTCTTCTTGATGATAACGGTTATCCGCCAGTTCCAAGAAATGAAGTTTACAATGAAGTTTTTGAACAGGCAGAAAACTTTAAGAAGTATGCAGAATAGAATTAACCTGATTTATTCTATTTCAAAGGAGAAGCAATTATGCAAAACCCAAACGAATTAATTAAGATTCCAGACACAAAAAAGATTCGCGTAATAATAGATACCGATGCTGCCTGCGAGGCTGATGATCCGTTTGCAATTGCACAGGCTTTGATGAGTCCAAAGCTGATTGTAAAGGGAATTCTTGCAGAGCATTTCCGCGAGCCGGATTCCACAAAGCGCAGTTACGAAGAGGTTTGTACAGTGCTTGATGCAATGGACGTTGATGTTCCTGTTTTTATGGGGCAGAGTGGTCCACTTGAAACTGACAATTCCGTTTCACCGGCAGCACAGTTTATAATTGATGAAGCTAACCGGCAAAGCGATGACAAGCCTCTTTACATTCTCTGTCAGGGAGCAATCACAAATGTGGCAATGGCTCTCCGTACAAGTCCGCAAATTAAAGACAAAATCATAATAGTATGGATTGGAACTCACGGAATACAGAATATCGGAAAGCCGGTTCCGTTCCGCGAGTTTAATGCAGGAAATGATGTTCAGGCTGCAAACGAGGTTCTGCAAAGCGATGCCCCGATCTGGCTTGTTCCTTCTGATGTTTATACGACTATTAGTGTTACTCTTGCAGAACTCAAAGTAAAGGTTGAGCCTTACGGAAAAATCGGAAAGCATCTTTATCAGAATATGATTGATTATAATCTTTCTGACAGAGCAGGCTGGACTCAGGGTGAAAGCTGGTCACTGGGGGATTCTCCCGCAATTTCGATTGCAATAAATCCTGGCTGCGGTAAATTCATTGAAGCACCAGCGCCATATATTAATGATGACACAAGTTCTGCTGAAAAATCCGGTGCCCCGAAAATCCGCATATATACCAGCGTAGATTCGCGTTTTATTCTGGAAGATTTTTTTGCCAAATTGAAACTTTTCTTTGGCTGATATTTTACGTTAAGCTTTTTGCTTTGGTCTGTTATATTGGCTAATTACACTCTTGTTTTTTATGCGCCCGTTGTGCTATCTTTATGCTATGGCTTCAAATGTAAGTGGAATTGAATATTCTTTTTTTTTAAGACAGCACAGGCGGCGGAATGAGACTTTTTTATTTTGTTTTATTCTGATAATTTTTTCTATCTGCACTATATGCCAGAAATTTCTGCTGTTTCCTGTCTCGGTTGCGTCTGAATCTATGCAGCCGCAGATTAATTCTGGCGACATTGTTATGGTAACGCCGCTTGCATCTGTAAAACCTGTGGAGCACCGCATTCCGGTTCTTTCTTCAATTGCGCACTGCGTGGACTTAAAGCGCGGCGACATTGTGCTGGTTTCACATTCAGCCGGAAAAGAAACCACTTTTATAAAAAAAGCCGCAAACGCCGTAGTAATGTTTGTGACCTTTCAGAGAAAATCTATTATTGAAAATTCAAACCTCGTTACAGAATCTGACAGCGTGCGGCGCTTAGTCGGGTTTCCGGGCGACACGCTTTATATGAAAGACTGTGTGCTTTATATAAAGCCTCAAAACGAAAGCCACGCGCTTACAGAATTTGAGCTTTCTGACATTCAATATGACATTTTTATAGAAGGAACAGATGCTTCATGGAGCCGCGAAATCGGGTTTCCGGGCGAAATGGACACTGTTGTGCTTAAAGACGACGAATATTTTGTGCTTGCAGACGACCGCTCTCATGGAATCGACTCAAGGTATTACGGTGCTGTAAACGGCAGAAACATAAGGGGCAGGCTTGTCCTTCGCTACTGGCCGTTCAGCAGATTTTCGCTTTTATAGCCCATTTCATCTAATATGAAACCATGCTCACTTTATGTTCATATTCCGTTCTGCAAGTCTAAATGTGCATACTGTGACTTTTTCTCTGTTGTCTGCAAAAACCGCATAGATGATGCCTATATTCAGAAGCTGCTTGAAGAAGCTGAAATGCGCGCCGCTCAGTTTGATGTATCTGAATGGCGCACGCTCTATTTTGGCGGTGGAACACCGAGCCTTTTAAGTCCAAATCAGATTGAAAAGCTTATTTCTGGCATTAAGGCTGCGCGCCCGATAGCAGAAGACGCTGAAATTACGTTTGAATGTAACCCCGACGACATAACAATTGAATTGCTTGACGCGCTAAAAGCTAATGGCGTAAACCGCCTTTCTGCCGGTATTCAGGCTATGAGCGACGCACCTCTGTCTGTGGTCGGCAGGCGCGCCCGACGGGCAGAAAATCTTAGCGCGCTTGAGCTTCTTTCAAAGCACTGGATAGAGCCGGAGAATTCTGAGCCTAAAAAGCGACGCCTTTCTCTGGACTTAATCTGCGGGCTTCCGGGCGAAACTTCTGAAAGCTTTTTTGCCGGGCTTGATGAGATAATCTCCTGCGGTGCAGATCATGTTTCGCTTTATTCCCTTACACTAGAAGAAAATACGCCGCTTTATAATGCTGTTGATTCTGGCAAAGTGGAGCTGCCTGAAATTGAAGAAACTGATTCATGGTGGATTAAAGCGCGCGACCTGCTTGAAATGAACGGCTTTGCACAGTATGAAGTTTCGAATTTTGCCCTGAAAGGCTGTCAGAGCAGGCACAATATGTCTTATTGGAAGATGCTGCCGTATATTGGAATAGGTGCAGGTGCAACGGGTACAGTCGGCAGCCTGCGCTACACAAACAGCCGTTCTATTGAGGACTGGCTTAACGGCAAAGGCGAAGAAAAAGAGCTTTTGACGCCTGATATTCAGAAATTTGAGTTTTTGATGATGGGCTTCAGAACATTAGAAGGTGTAGACATAAGTGAATATAAAAGCAGATTTGGCGGAGATATTTCTGTTATAGAGCCTGTTTTTTCAGAATGGTGCAGAAAAGGGCTTGCACAAACAACAAAAGAGCGATGGGCTCTTAACAAAGAAGGGCTTTTATTGCTAAACTGTTTTCTAAAGGAAATTATGGATTTTTTCCTTTAAATTAAGACGAAGAAAGGAAATGCTATGAAACTTACAAACGCACAGCTTAAGAAAATATATTTTGGTGCTCTTCAATTTAAAGAAAGCGAAGACGGCTTTTTGCAGTCTTTTCAGTATAACGATGAGCAGATGGACTATTTTAAGAAAACTTCTGATTTCTGGTACGACCGCTGCATGGCCGCCACTGCCAAGACTTTGGAATTCAAGACTAAGGCGACAGAATTTTCTTTTGACTACAAGATTGTCTGGACGGGTTCGGAAGATTCAATTGAGCTTGAAGTAGACGGTCTTATCTCTAAAATTTATTACATCAAGGACATAAACAAAGAGGGCAAGCTTTCTTTTGTGCTGCCTGAAGGTGACAAAAAAGTTGTAGTTTATCTGCCTGCCGATGCGACAATCTGGCTTAAAGATTTTGAGATTAACGCTGATTTTAAGCCGGCTGTAAAAAAGCACAAGGTTTTGTGGCTCGGCGATTCGATTACGCAGGGTTTCGGCCCTCTGCGCTCTTCTCACACTTATGTAAGCGTTGCAAACAAAATGTTGGGCTACAGCATTATCAATCAGGGTATCGGTGGCTATGTCTATGACAAAAATTCGCTTATGGACATGGGCTACAAGCCTGAAAAGTTAATCGTTGCTTTGGGCACAAACCAGTATGGCGATGAAACTATGGACGCTGTAAAAGACTATTACAAGCGGCTGTTCGAGATTTACGGCTTTTTGCCTACTTTGTGCATTACTCCGCTTTGGCGCGACGACCCGGGCACAAATCACGAGAAACTTACGCAGTATTGCGAGGGCATTAAAAAAGTCTGCAAAAAATACAAGAACATCAAAATTGTAGACGGCTATAAGCTTGTGCCGCATTTAAGCGAATATTATCTCGACAATCTGCACCCGAATGCGCTTGGTGCGGAAATCTACGCAATTAATCTCGTGGAAAAAATCCGCGAGCTTGGTTTTTAATAGCAGTCCCAGTTGTAAAGAACTTTTGAAAAGCTGCACACAGAAAGTGCGGTTTTTTCTATAAAGAAGCAGCCTGTGCCGCCGTCTCCCCAGTCAATGTTCTCACCGTCGCTGTCATGCTGAAGAAGCAGCGTGTCAAAGCCCTCTAAGCCTTTGTCTGCAATTCCGCGCGGGTCGTCCTGGGCAAAATGCGGAAAACCGAAAATTTTGCTGCCTTTGCCCTGAAACTCTGCGGCAAGCTTCTGCTGCTGTTCTTCAGTCAGGTCAAACAAAGACTTTACGCCGCAATTAGGGCAGAGTGCTTCTGCTTTTTTGATGAGCAGCTTTTCAAAGCGGAAGTCGCCAGCCGAGATATAGTCTGTATCAGCTTCAAATTCTATTGAAAGCGGCTCGTTTACAAGCGGTGTTCTTATTTTTACTGAATCATCTGGCTCGGCGGTTTTAGCTTTAACTTCATCTTCTGTTACGGTTTCATCAATAGTTTCGTAGTATCTTAGCGCAAAGCCTGTCTGCTCTGTTGGCGAGGCGGTGCTAAGCCCAAACAAGCGGTTTGTGGCTATAAAGAATTGAAGAAGTCCGCGTTCTGGAAAGCCCTGCAAACCGCTTAAGTTGGCGCAGTTAATCTGGGCTAAAAGCTTAAGCTGGTTGTTTTGGGCATCAAGCGGCAGTGCGCCGTCATGCGGAATGTAGGGCAGACCGCCGAGCTTGCTCGCTGTTAAGCTTGGTGTGCCGTCTTTCAGCACAAGCCTCATGCATGGCACAGAAGTTTCAGCTTTTATTTCGCTGATTATCTTTTCTAAAGTCTCATCAGAAAGCGGCTCTGGCTGTTTTTCAGTTTTTGATCCGAAAATGTTTCCAAAAAGATTTTTCATGGCGGTCTCCTTACAAAAAAGGCTGCCCAAAAAGCCTTAGACTTTTTAAGCAGCCACATTATTCTCGGGTTCGCAATTAAGCTTAATTTATAAGATAAGACTATCTGGCGAACCGCTGCAAGTTTTCGTAATACGAAAACTTGTTAATTTTGCTAGCAAATTATCATTTGTTTCTGATAACTGCCTGTGCTGCTGCAAGACGTGCAACAGGTACGCGGAATGGTGAACAAGAAACGTAGTTCAAACCTGTGCGGTAGCAGAAATCGATTGTCTTCGGGTCTCCGCCGTGCTCGCCGCAGATACCAAGCTTAAGGTCTGCCTTAACAGCGCGGCCGTTTGTAGCTGCAAACTGAATAAGCTGGCCTACGCCTTCCTCATCAAGCGACTTGAACGGATCGTCGAGAAGAATCTCTTTGTTGAGGTATGTCGGCAGGAATTTGCCTGCATCGTCGCGGCTGAATGCGAATGTCATCTGTGTAAGGTCGTTTGTACCAAAGCTGAAGAAGTCTGCATTCTTTGCGATTTTACCTGCAAGAAGCGCTGCACGAGGAACTTCAATCATTGTACCGATGCGGATATTGAATGCAACTTTCTCGCGGTCGAATACGTCTTTCATTACTTTTTCGCAAGATTTGCGGATAATAGCAAGTTCGTCATCGTCACAAACGATTGGAATCATAATCTCCGGATGAACAGGAATGTTCTTCTTGATACATTCTGCTGCTGCAAGTGCAATTGCCTCAACCTGAGTTTCGTAAATTTCAGGGAATGTAATTGCAAGACGGCAGCCGCGGTGACCGAGCATCGGGTTCATTTCGTGGAGTTTTTCGAGCTTTGCAGTAAGAATAGCTGCGTCAACGTTCATGTGTTTTGCAAGTTCAGCTGTTTCTTCTTTTGTGCGTGGAATAAACTCGTGGAGAGGCGGGTCGAGAAGGCGGATTGTTACAGCCTTGCCGTTCATTGCCTCAAAAATACCGAAGAAGTCCTGCTTCTGAAGCGGAAGAATATGTGAAAGTGCTTCTTTTCTCTGTTCTACAGTGTCAGAAGCAATCATCGCTCTAAAGTGAATCAATTTCTTTGCGTCAAAGAACATGTGCTCTGTGCGGCAGAGACCGATGCCTTCTGCGCCGAATTTGAATGCGTTCTTTGCATCAGCAGGCTGGTCAGCGTTTGCGCGTACTTTGAAGCCTTTAACGTTGCCGCGTACACAAGAAGCGCGTACGTCATCGCACCAAGAAAGGAATGTCGTCAATTCTGCGCTGAATTCAGGTGAAATGAGTGGAAGTGTACCTGCAAAAACTTCGCCTGTAGTTCCGTCGATTGTAATTGAATCGCCGCGTTTAAAAGTCTGTCCGTTGATTTTTACAGTGTCGCCGATGAAAACAACTTCGCTTGCACCGCATACACAAGGTGTTCCAAGACCGCGGGCAACTACTGCTGCGTGGCTTGTCATGCCGCCGGTAGAAGTCAAGATGCCTTCTGAAACAACCATACCTGTAATGTCTTCAGGGCTTGTCTCTTTGCGTACAAGCACAACTTTTTTGCCCTGTTTTGTCCACTGGTCAGCTTCGTCAGCTGTGTATACAATCTGACCGCATGCAGCTCCAGGTGAAGCGTTCAAGCCTTTTGTAAGCGGTTTGGCAGCTTTCTTTGCCTTTGCGTCAATCATCGGGTGGAGAAGCTGGTCAATCTGCTCTGGTGCAACGCGCATAATGGCTTCTTCTTTTGTAATAAGCTTTTCGCCAACCATGTCTACAGCGCATTTAACGGCTGCCTGACCTGTGCGTTTTCCGTTGCGTGTCTGAAGAATGAACAATTCGCCCTGCTGAACAGTGAATTCCATGTCCTGCATGTCGCGGTAGTGGTTTTCAAGGCGGCTTCTGATTTCAACAAGCTGCTTGTAAACCTTTGGATTTTCTTTTTCGAGTTTTGTAATTTTTTCTGGTGTTCTGATACCTGCAACAACGTCTTCGCCCTGTGCATTCATAAGGTATTCGCCGTAGAATTCGTTTACACCTGTTGAAGGGTCGCGGCTGAAACAAACACCAGTACCAGAATCATCGCCGAAGTTGCCGAAAACCATTGACTGAATGTTTACGGCTGTACCGGCAAGACCGCGGATATTGTTGAGCTGTCTGTATTTGATGGCGCGCTCGTTCATCCAAGAACCGAAAACAGCGTCAATTGCGCCCCACATCTGCTCTACAGGATCCTGCGGAAAGCTGTTGCCTGTGTGTTTCTGGTAGATAACTTTGTAGTTTGATACAAGTTTTTCAAGGTCTGCGGCATCAAGTTCTGTGTCAAGCTTTACGCCTTTTGCCTTTTTAATTTCGTCAATTGCATTTTCAAATTCATCTGAAGGAACGCCCATTGCAACGTCGCCGAACATCTGGATAAAGCGTCTGTATGCGTCCCATGCAAAGCGCGGATTGCCTGTTTTTGAAGCAAGACCTTTTACAGCCTTGTCGTTCATACCGAGGTTGAGGATTGTGTCCATCATGCCAGGCATTGACTGTGCAGCGCCAGAGCGTACAGAAACCAAAAGCGGGTCAGACTCGTCACCGAGCTTTTTGCCGAGTGTCTTTTCAAGCTTTTCCAAGTTTTTAGCAACTTCAGCCTTCAGTGTAGAAGGGTATGTTTTATTGTTGTCGTAAAAAAGTTTGCATACTTCTGTAGAAATTGTGAATCCTGGTGGTACAGGAATTCCGAGGTTGGTCATTTCGGCAAGGTTTGCGCCTTTGCCGCCTAATTTGTCGCGCATGGCGGCATCGCCTTCGGCTGCCCCATTGCCGAAGAAATAGACAAATTTGTCATCTGCCATTGTGTAATTCTCCTTATAGTGTGCGTCGTTTTTTTTGCAGTTTTGTCTTGCGTTAATCTGAATTGACAAAAAGCTGCAAAGAAGACTATGAAATCTCTAAAAACGTCACTTTTTATTTGTGCAGAAAGTAATAATACTTGAATAAGCTGCATTTCAATCTGCGTATTAAGCTGTATTAATTCTTTTATATAAGAATGTACTATTTTAGCTTGACTTTATATGCCTGTCAATATCGGTGTTTTGCCTTAAGCTCGAACACCGGGAGTTTTCAGTGATACTACAACCTGGTTTGACTAGTTTTTCATTTATCAATATACTTAAAGGCAATGACACAAGAATATATGAATCTGCCTGTATATCAGCAAAAACAGCGGATTCTTGACATGCTGTCGGAAAATCAGGTTATTGTTGTTCAAAGTCCTACCGGTTCCGGCAAAACCACACAGCTTCCAGTAATCCTGCATGAAGCAGGCTATTCTCAAAATGGAATTATCGCAGTTACTCAGCCGAGACGTATTGCCGCGCTTTCTGTAAGCGAATTTATCTCAAAACAGCTCGGTACATCTTACCCGGGGCTTGTCGGCTATAAGATGCGCTTTGAGGACAAAACCGACCAGACCACGAAAATCAAAATAATGACAGACGGAATCTTGCTTCAGGAAATGAAGCTTGACCCGTGGATGAGCAAATACTCTGTTGTTATGGTTGACGAAGCGCACGAACGCAGCCTTAACATAGACTTTGTACTCGGTCTTTTGAAGCGTGTTGCCCAAGAACGCAAAGACTTTAAGATTATCGTTTCTTCGGCAACAATGAACACCGAACTTTTTTCGCGCTATTTTGACAACTGCCCGATTGTAACAATCGATACGGTTACTTACCCTGTAACTGTGGTTTATGACCCGCCGGAACGTATGGCGTCTACATTGAGCGATGCCGCAAGCGAGGCTCTTCTTTATAAGATTGGCTCTACAATAGGGCGTATTCTTGCCAATAATGACCCGGGAGACTGCTTAGTTTTTCTTCCAGGTGAAAAAATTATTAAAGATTGTCTAAAATATCTTACATATACACAGTTTGGCAGAAGGCTTCACCTCGTTCCTCTTTACGGAAGGCTTGCCAAAGAAGAACAGGAACGCGTCTTTGACAAGGCGCCTTTCGGCAAAAAAAAGGTTGTGCTTTCCACAAACATTGCAGAAACAAGCGTTACCATTCAGGGCATAACATCTGTTATAGATTCTGGTCTTGCAAAGCTCAATTTCTACAGCCCGAAAACATTCACCTCAAGCCTGATTGAATGTGCCGTTTCAAAGGCGTCTTGCAACCAGCGCAAGGGGCGTGCCGGGCGCACACAGGCGGGCACATGCTACCGTCTTTATTCGCGCAAGGACTTTGAGCTTAGACCGATGTACACAACAGAAGAGATTTTTAGAACAGATCTTTCTGAAGTAGTGCTCCGCATGTCCGAGCTTGGCATATACGACTTTGAGCAGTTTGACTTTATCTCGCCGCCGAACAGAGAAGGCTTGCGCGGTGCAATTGAAACACTGAACATGCTCAAGGCCTTAAACGAAGACCATACGCTTTCTTCAATAGGCAAGCTCATGGTTGAGTTTCCGCTTCTGCCGCGCCAGAGCCGCATTATTGTTGAAGCAATTCTGCATTATCCTAATGTTATTGAAGAAGTGCTTATTGCATCTGCATTTCTTTCGGCGCAGTCGCCTTTTGTGCTGCCGCCCGGCGAAGAGACTGACGCAAGAGCCGCGCACCACGCTTTTAGAGACGAAAAGGGCGACTTCGTTTCGTATCTCCGCATTTTTAAGTCTTATTCTCAGTCTACAAAGCCTGAATCTTTCTGCAAGAAGAACTATCTTGACGAGCGCGTAATGGCTGAAATATTGAACATAAAAACCCAGCTTGAGCAGATTGTCTCTGATTTGGGCATTCCGATTCTGTCGGGCGGCTCTATGGAAGATTATCTGACGTGCGTTGCAACCGGTATGATTCAGTTTGTGTGCGTGCGCGAGCGCCGCGAAAACTACAAGAGCCTTACCGCCGAGAATATTCAGATTCATCCCGGCTCAAATATGTTCCGTTCAGAGCCTTTGTTTATAGTTGCAGGCGAAATTGTGCGTACAAGCCGTATGTTTGCAATGTCTGTTTCGCCTTTGACAAAGAACATTTTGCAGCGCATAGACCCAGGTCTTGAAAATGCGCTTCTCGGCAAGAACTGCAGCAGAAAAGACGCCGCAATCTTGAAAAAGAGCCGCACTGCCGAAAAAGCCGCAAAGACTGAAAAGAAGAAAAAAGCTCCGACTGACGAAAATACTTTGCTGCTTTGCGGTGAAACCTTTGAGATTGAAAAGATAAAGGGCAAGAAGCGTGTCATTCTTCCATTAAAAAAGCTTCTGCCTTTGCTGCCCGAACTTAAACAAGCCGATGATTCGTATCTTTCTCAGATTGGCGCGATAAAGTCTTGTGTAACTGTCTATAAAGGCAAGGCAACTTATAATGTGCTTGCAGGCGAGCGTCTTGACCGCGTGCTGAAAGTAGCTGCGGCAATAGATCTTGTGCCGTCTGACAAAAAAATGCAGAAAAAGCTTTCGTATCATGTGGCAGAGCAGCCTGATGCGCTGATTAAGGCTTTGGATTTTGTGTTCAATGTTTCTGTTGCCAAAGAAAAGAGCAAAGAGCTTGGCTTTACCGCGCTTTTTACAGACGGAAATGGCACATACTGGTTCAAAGTCTGCACAAATTTCTCAACCGCTCTAAGTGAATCGCTTTCAAGCCTTGAAACTCTGATAGACGACAGTGCCGAGATTCTGACTCAGGAGCATAAAGACCGCATAAACGCCGTCTACCGCAAGCTCCACACGCTGTACGAATAAAACTGGAGCTTATTCTGTCTCACCCGCAACACCTATGAGCTGGTAAAGGTTGTCATAACTGTACTTCTGCGTTGTGATGTAATTTCCACCTGCTCCACTTTCCATGCAGTCGTTGGTGTATCTGAGTATATTTCCTGCTTTGTCAAATGAATACTTTATGTTCTGGTAATGCTTTCCATATTTGTTTTGTGTTTCGATTGCATCAAGAAGTCTTGTTTCTCTCTTATAGTCATAATTTGTTTCGATGCCGTTTCCGTATTTGATGTAAATACGCTGACCAAATTCATAGTACCCAATCTTTTCTACGTAACTGCCTTCACTGTTATGTGTTCCCTTTACTGCTGTAACCTGTCCTGCATCGTCATATTCATAAACAACTTTTTCTCCGTCAGGATATGTAAGTTCTTCCATACGCTGCTTCGCGCACGATGCATCTGTCCTGTTTTTTCTGGCGGTTGCCTGCCATAAGGCAGGCCGCGCTTTCCGCACTTCCGCTGTCGCTCCATACCGCAGGCGGTACTGCTTCGCAGGTGCTCCAATCCCTAACCGGAAATAAGCAATGCACAAATTATGTAAAGAAAGTGCACTCAACTTTAAGAATGCACTTTCTTTACGGCTCAAAGCTCCATACAACTTTGAGCCTCATCTAAACTGTCAAAGAACATTTCCCAAAATCCAATTTCATGGGAATGGGATTCCGCAGTTTTCTTCGAAAACTAGGGGGGGGGAGAATTTCTACCTACCATAAATTTTGTATAAAAACAATTTGTCGTCAAAAAAAACAACATTTCCGGCATCATCAGTAGGAAAAAAATAATCACAATCAACAGGAACTGAAGATTTAACAATTTCATTCCCTTTAGCAACATATAATCTATTATTTAATTTAAATGTTAATGAAATATCTTTCTCAGATTTGAGTCTATTTAAAATTTTTTCATTTCGAATTTTCATCTCAATTAAAGTATAATCATTATTTTGTTTTACTATTTCATAATCTGAAAAAGTCAGTTTTATATGTTTCTTACATGACATAAAATTCATAGCAAACAACAATATAAAAATTAAATATATTATTTTTTTCATATCTTTCTACCTCTGTTTATAATCATAATATCCACTTTCACCGGTTTTTATACCTTGAACGCTTCCGTATTCTGAAAAACCTGTCATCAAGTCAGAAAGTTTCATAACTGTCGGTTTTAATTCCCATCCATTTTTTGTATAAACATATACAGTTCCATCTTTACTTGTACCATAGTAAACTGCACCATGTTGTACTTTATTCGCTGAATTGGCAAACCTTAGAACTGTTTTCCCAAATTTAGCGTCACTACTAGAAACAGATGAATAATTTTTTGATAATTCTGAATCAAAAGTTTCTCCTTTTGGTATTCCTACTCCAAGTTCAATATCTTTTCCTTGAGATCCTGCTATTGCTGAACCCCAACAATTATAAAAATCCTCTATAACTGGGGGATTATCTTTTCTTGTTATAGTTCTTGCTAGATAACCTTCTGTTGTACATGTACTTGATGAATTTGCAATCGATCTTGTATAAACATTATCCAATGTCACTTTGTCACCAACTTTTAAATCAAGATAATCATCTTTAATTGTATAGCCTTGTGAAAGTAACTGATCTTTTGCTTCATTATAAGTTATATTTTGAAATTTTGCTAAAGATGATATACCATCTCCTTCTTCTGCAATTAAATTTCCATCTGCATCCGGAACCCATTCACCTGTAGGATCTGTATATTTTATTGGATTGTTATTCGCATAATGATAGAGATTAAAATTAAAATGATTGTAAATGCCTCCACGTCCAATCGGAGAACCCGATACATATTCCGGTACTGCAGGGTCACAACTTATCCATCTTGAATACTTAGGGTCAAGGTATCTTGCTCCGTAGTAGTAGAAGCCTGTTTCCTTGTCCAATTCCTTTGCGCTGAACATGAAGTTCATCGGAACCTGTTCCACTGCTATCTTCTTTATGTCTACCCATGTCTCACCGTAAGGCGTGTACTCAAGCCTCTGGTATTCATCCCCGTTGTGGTCTGTTACAAGCTGGGCACTTCCTAAGTGGTCACCGTGGTAGAAGTAGATGTGGTTTTTCTCTGTTCCGAATGTCTTATCCTCAACATTCCTGTAGTCGTTTATTACTGTCGCAAGTCTCGTTTCTCCAAGATATATATGCTTACTTACTGCACCTCCTCTTGATCTTGTACTTCCGTCTATATAATAAGACCAGAATGAGTTAAAGTAAAGAGTTTCTGTTATGTCTGTGTATTTATTTGTTCTTTTTCCATCCTACGTCGCTACGCTCCGTTTGCATGAGTGGAAATTATTAACTAGTGCGCTCCCGCGCACGATGCATCAAAACTGTACTTGATGTTCTGGCGGTTACCTGCCTTACGGCAGGTCGCGCTTTCCGCCGTTCCGCGTCAGAGCGCTTCATTCGTCGCAGTCTTCGACTGCTTCCGAACGGCTGCGCCGCGGCTACAATCGCTTACCGGAAATAAGTAATGCACAAATAATGTAGAGAAAGTGCACTCAATTTCAAGAATGCACTTTCTTTACGGCTCAAAGCTCCATGCAGCCTTGAGCCTCATCTAAACTGTCAAAGAACATTTCCCAAAATCCGATTTCATGGTGAGAAGGGTTTGGGGAAAAAGTTATCTTACTTTAGCCGAAATCGAGTCATTATCTTCTCTTTTTTCAAGTTTAATTACAAATTCTTCACGCCCGCAGAAAAAACTCCGAGGTTCTTTCATCCATTCTCTATCTGTAAAGTTTGGATGTTCATGAGGATTATAAATATATTGTAAGTATTCATGAGTTTCAGCTAAATGGTATTCTTCATTTGACCTTTCAGATTTAGAAAATGTAGGATTATCTGGAAAAGAAGCAATTTCAACAATTTTGTAATTCTCATTTGGAGAATACAAATAATTTTTATAATCTGATTTAGAATTTACATGAAACAAAATATTAGACTTTTCTTCATCATTTTGTATATTTTTCAAAACATCAACATTGATATATATAGTCTGGTTATCCAAATATTGATATATACTTGCATGAATGCGTTTTTCAGGAATTAATACAAATCCATTTTGATCAGTTACAAATTTATCAATTTCATAATGATATTTTGTTAAGAAATCAGTATTGTAAACACCTAATACAGTCCATAATGATAATGTATAAGTTGTTACGCTGCTATAAACTACAAGATCAGGAACCGGAAGTCCTGTTTCTGCATCTACCACTTGAATACCAACTTCACGAATTACTATTTCTCTTTTCTCAACTGCATAAAGAGATGTATTTAGTAATAATATGCAAAATAAAAAAACTAATCTCCGCATTGTGTAGCCTCCTTATATTTTTCTAGATATATCTTTGTTTCATCCTTAGTTTGTGTCCATTCGACAGATCTTTTTACTTTATCGTCAGCATGAATTTCACCAGCTTTTTTTGCTTGTCTCTTAGTTTTGTGGTAAAAAAATATTATTATTTTCGTTTAAAACTTTTATTTTTTTATCTTACCAAAGATATATAAGAATAATTTTGCAATAATAAAACCAATTAAAAGTCCAATTCCAGTAAATAAAATATCTACTGGTATTCCCATCAGCAATGACATTCCATCATACAACTGATCAGCTAAAACTAAAAAAGGTTTTATTAATATAATGATACAGACAGTTATTACGTTTCTTTTTTTTGATTGCTTTCTTAATACAATCGTAAAAATTAAACCCAAAACGATAAAGCAAATTTCATAAATATCCCATGCATGAAATCGATAACAAATAAAACTTATTACAATTGAAATTAAAACGCAAACAGTGGATTTAATATAGTCAGACATGGTTCCTCCCTAAAATTCTAATATGAAATTCACCGTGGTAGAAGTAGATGTGGTTCTTCTCTGTTCCGAATGTCTTATCCTCAACATTCCTGTAGTCGTTTATTACTGTCGCAAGCCGTGTCTCTCCTAAGAATATATGTTTACTTACCGCACCTCCTTTAAAACCTGTGCTTCCACTATTATTATACGTCCAGAATGAAATTCCTGGCGGTTGCCTGCCTTATGGCAGGCCGCGCTTTCCGCACTTCGCCGTTTTCGCGGCTCATTCTTCCGCAAGCGGAAGAACTAAAGGTGCTCCAATCGCTAACCGGAATTTAATGCATTATAAATTGTTTAATTTCTGATTCTGAAAGCATGTCTTTAGACTTATTAGTTTCTTTTGCATATCGGGACAGTTGCCTTAAATCTATACCAAGAGAAGGTTTTGTCCTGTACGGATTTACAGTCTTGATAAAATCCTGAGCAAGCCTGTCTTTTTCAAGAGTTTCGTTTACATTAAAGTTCTTCATCAGACCATTCATATTTGTAAACCTCCTTAATTTTCTTTGCACTTTCTTCTTCTATCACAAAATGATACGGATGCATTATTCCGACAACTATTGCATCAAAAACTTCTACATAGTGCTGAAGAATATCCTTGTCCATTGCTATGGCATGAACACATCCGCCATGTCCACGCTGTTCTGAAATATTAATTGCAATGGCAAACAGATGACCTCCGACACCTTCATACACTTTTGAGCCGTTGCGCCAGATATTATTTTCAGGTGACGTGCAAGCCCAATTCATATAAACGGCATTACTTTCTTCATCATCTGTCAGTGCAATCAATCCCTGAATGTCTACCGTTCCCCTTAAGACAAGTGCATAGATTTCTGTTTCTTTATCAAACTTACTCCAGTCTACATACCAGCCGGTTCTTTCATTAAATTTAGAAAGAAAGCTCTTCCTTTTAACGCGGATAACCTCTGTCTCTACTATGTCACCAGTAAGTACATTTTTAAGACATGGTGTAAGCCCATCTATAAAGAACGGTATCATTTCTCACCTCTAGCATATTGTACCACATATCTAAGGAATTTGCACCTGTTTATATTGCCATGCAGCCTTGAGCTGTTGCTGGGGAAAAAAGATTGCCCGGTCTAGCCGGGCAGTGATGCTGTTTTAAGCGCTGAAATGGCACATTTCAAGCTGTGCGCTTTCTGCGCTTATTCTTGCGGGGCAGGAAGCGGTTTTTGTGCCGGAGGCAATGCAGAAGCTACAATTTCCTGAACTTTGGCAGGAATGTCTTTCTGCTGCTCTTTATCCAGACCGTCTATATAGATTGGCGGATGAATTGTCAGTGTTACATCGCCGGGCTGAATGCCGTTCTCTTCATACAGCCTGAAAGAGCCGTCAATTGTAAAGGGCACAATCGGCGCCCCGGACTTATAGGCAAGCTTAAAGCTGCCCGGCTTTAAGTCTTTCATCGGACCACCTTTGCTTCTATGACCTTCCGGAAAAATTACAAGCGAATAGCCTTTTTCTACGTTTTTAATGGCTTCGTTCATTGCTTCAATAGACTGTCTTGGGCTTGAGCGCACAAGAAACGTACACTGCATGAGCTTCATCCATGTTGAAAGCACTGGAATTTTCAAGATTTCAGCTTTTGCAATAAATGCAATCGGTTTGTCTACAAAGCCGAGCAGCAGCGGAATGTCGAGATAGCCCTGATGGTTGCCGATGAGTACAACGGCGCGGTCTCTTGGAAGATTTTCCAGACCGTTTACGGTTACATTTACGCCTTTAAGGATTCTGTCGAAAAGCTCGCGGCTCCAGCCATGCGCCTTGTCATAAACGACAGCATCGCGTTCTTTGATTTTGCCCTGCTTATCAAACTTCTTCGCTTTTCTTAAAGATTTGCTGCGTAATACAATAGTAAACCCAACTCTGAAAAATACCCAAAAAGACTTAAGATTCATCGCTTATAAATCTCCTTAATAGACGTGTTCGGAAACTGGTTTGAAGCTACGCTACCAATACAGCTTTCCGAACACGAACTTTAGTAAAACGCAATTTTGTAAGGCTTTAGCCTGAAAAATTGCAGACTTAATCGGAAACTAACCGAGTTTTCGATTAAGTCATTACCTGCCGCAGCAGTGTTTGTATTTTTTGCCCGAACCGCATGGACATGGGTCGTTTCTTCCGACTTTTGGAGTAGTGCGCACATACTGCGCGTTTTCAGGCTTAGAAGCACCGCTCATTACAGAACCGCCGCCAAAAGCACTTGACGACTGGTGCTGCGTGTTCATATTGATTTTCTGCTCTCTTGCGCGGCGTTCTTCACCTTCTGGCGAAACCTGAACTTTTACGCGGAATACTTTTGAGGCAATATCAATTCTGATGTCGTCAAGCATATTATAGAAGATGTTGAAGCCTTCGATTTTGTATTCTGTAAGCGGATTTTTCTCGCCGTAAGAGCGAAGGTGAACAGACTCGCGCAATGTTTCAAGCATTTCAAGATGATCAAGCCATTTGCGGTCAATTGCCTGAATATAAAGCGATCTGATGAACATGTTGATGTTCGCTGTTCCGGCAATAAGTTCCTTTTCCTGCAAGTCCTGGCGCATTTTTTCTACAATGTCTTCGATAAGCTTTTCGTCATTCTTGCCGTTTGCATACTGCGCACTGTCAAGTTGAAGTGAAAGACCGAATGTTTTCTTGATTTTATCAAGAAGCGACGCAAATGCGTTCGGGTTCTTTCTAAGTTCCTTGCAGTATTCGTCAACATAATCTTCGATTGTGTCGCTTGCTGTCTGCATAACGCGCTTTGTAAGCTGCTCGTCTGCAATAATGTCGTCTCTCTGCTGATAGATGAACGAACGCTGCTCGTTCAAAACATCATCGTATTCAAGAAGATGCTTACGGATTTCAAAGTTGCGCTCTTCTACCTTTTTCTGGGCATTTTCAATTGTCTTGCTGAGCCAAGGATGGTAAATAGGCTCGCCGGGCTGCATACCGATTTTCTGCATCATGCTCTTTAAGCGTTCGCCGCCGAAAAGGCGCATCAAATCGTCGTCTGTCGAGATAAAGAACTTACTGCGTCCCGGGTCTCCCTGACGGCCTGAACGTCCGCGGAGCTGGTTGTCGATACGGCGGCTTTCATGCCGTTCTGTACCGATAACGTAAAGACCGCCGAGCGCTTTTACTTCTTCATAGTCTTTCTGCCACTGTTCGCGCTCAATCTTAAGCGCTGCGGCATACTGTTCTTCTGTAGCTTCTGTACCGGCTCTTTTCTGTGCCCTGAATTCAGGGTTGCCGCCGAGCTTAATATCTGTACCGCGGCCGGCCATGTTTGTGGCAATTGTTACTGCGCCTTTTGCACCGGCTTCTGCAATAATAAGAGCTTCGCGCGCATGGTTTTTGGCGTTCAAAACTTCGTGCCTTATGCCGCGCTTTGTAAGCAGGGCAGAAAGGTGCTCAGATTTTTCAATTGAGATTGTACCGACAAGAATCGGCTGACCTTTTTTGTGAACTTCCGCAATTTCGTTGCAGATTGCGTTCCATTTGTCGTCCTCATTGAGATAAATCTCGTCGTTTTCGTCAACGCGCGCAACAGGCTTATGTGTAGGCACAACTACAACGTCAAGGTTATAAATCTTGTTGAATTCAACTGCTTCTGTGTCAGCAGTACCAGTCATGCCCGAAAGCTTGTTGTACATGCGGAAGAAGTTCTGGAACGTAATTGTCGCCATTGTGCGGCTTCTCTGGGCAATTCTGATGTGCTCTTTTGCTTCAATTGCCTGATGAAGTCCGTCACCGTAGCGGCGGCCTTCGAGAATGCGTCCTGTAAATTCGTCTACAATCTGAACAGCCCTGTCTTTTACTACGTAGTCAACATCGATTTTGTACAGTTCGTGGGCGCGCACAGCCTGCGTAAAGTAGTGAATGTACTCAAAGTTTTCTTCATCAAAAAGGCTGCCTTCGATGAGGTTGTGCTTTTTAAGAATTTCTTCAATGTGAAGCATACCCTGGTCTGTAAATGAGACAGTCTTGCTCTTTTCGTTGAGCTTGTAGTCACCGACAACAACCTGTCCTTGTGCTTCGTCAGGGTAGTCGTCTGTTTCAGGGTCTTTTTTTACTTCTTCAAGCTGAGAAACATATTTATCAACTTCGTGATATTTGAATGTATCGTCTTCACCCTGACCTGAAATGATGAGCGGAGTTCTTGCCTCATCAATCAAGATTGAGTCGATTTCGTCTATGATACAGTAGGCAAAACCGCGCTGAACCTTGCCTTCGATAAACTTCATGTTGTCGCGGAGATAGTCAAAGCCGAATTCGTTGTTTGTACCGTAAGTGATGTCGCAGTCATATGCAATTTTTCTTGCATCATTGTCCATTGTTGTAAGAATTGTGCCTACTGAAACACCGAGATACTCGTATACAGGGCGCATCCATTCGGCGTTGCGCTCTGCAAGGTAATCGTTTACCGTAATAACATGAACGCCGTTGCCTGTAAGCGCATTTAAATATGCGGCAGGAACAGTCATAAGCGTCTTTCCTTCGCCGGTCTTTAATTCGGCGATTTTGCCTGCATTAAGGACGATTGCGCCCATAAGCTGTGTATCGTAAGGGCGCTCGCCCAAAAGCCGCGATGATGCCTCGCGGGCAAGCGCAAATGCTTCTGGTATAAGCGATTCAAGTGTTTCGCCGTTCTTCAGTCTTTCTTTGAAAAGTTCTGTCTGTTTAGGAAAATCTTCAGCGGCAAGGCTTTTTGCCCATGATTCTTTTGCATTGATTTGTTCAACAATTGGTAATAATTCTTTTAAGTCACGCTCTTTTTTCGAGCCGAAAATAGCGGTAAAAATACTGTCAACTACACTCATGCTATAAATGTACAGTTTATTTAGAGAAACGGCAAGGGCGTTTTGCCTTGGGATATATCTTTAAATAGAGTTGAAACCCGCAAAACGGCCAAGTTCGCGCCTGCGCGAACTTGTAACTGGTGCACAAGACAGAGATGTTTGTGGCTGGGCATACAAACTGTCGGTTTTTGTGGAAACAAAAAGCGACGCTTTTCGCCGGATAAACTATGTTTTTTAGATTAAACTGCTGCGAAAAGAGCAAAACGGCCAAGTTCGCGCGGGCCGCGAACTTGTAACGGGTGCACAATGGGGGAATTAAGCTGGCAAAATGGCTGGGTTTTATGGTATTTTGATGTAATTTGTCGCTTTCAAAACGACCATTTCAGCCTTTTATTTGTGTATTCTTGTTTCAAGAAATTACATGGAGGCAAAGAAATGAAAGAAAACAAGAAAAATGAAACTGAATATGATAAGGATGAGATTTTTGAGAATTTTAAAATGGTGGAGATGACTCCATTACCGTATTTTTCTCTAGAACTTATGCATTTCCCGGATGAAATCTATGATTTTTTAAGAAAAACTGCAAATGACCATAATTGTACGATAAGTCAGGTAATCGAACACTTTATGGAGGATTTATTTTCTGAAACAAAGGACATTTCGGAATTGACACCAGAAATCTTGGAAAAAGTATCTGCAGAAAAACCTTATCTGCTTATTAAGAAAGGAGAAAGGCCTTTTGCAAGAATAAAATTCTTTAATGAAGACAAAGTAGTGAAGAAAACTGACAAATAGCTAAAGGATTTTTTCATCATAATGATCTAGAATTTTATTCACAGTGATTATGTCAAAAATTTTGGTATGAAAGCAATATCGGAGTATCAAATCACTTTTAATGCTTCTAGATAATGAATAACCTGCAGCTTCTTCTATGTTTAATTGCATGGAAAGACAGAGTTTTATGAGTGTATTCTTGTTAGGATGATAATCTGGCAGTGTACGGATTTTAGAAAAGAGTTTTCGATCAATATCAGCTTTTTTATAGATTTCAACTTCATCAAGATGTTTTAAAAGAATTATTTTGCGAATTTTGTCTTGAAGAATATCATTTGCCTGTTTTAGAAAACTGTTCAAGTCATCGTAATCGGAATTTGGTTCATTTAGTGGAAAAATCTTTTCTTGAATTTCGTAGCGGAATTCAGTTTCGATGTAGGAGGTAATTTCTGCAAAATCTATTGTTAATAATTTCTTCATTGAATAAGTATGATGTAAAAAACGAAGAAAATAAAGACTGATAAGAAATTTATATAAGTCTAGAAAAATCATAGGAGGAAAAAATGAGTTGTCATGATATTGGAAGAGGAATGAATTCAGTAACGGAAGTCGTTATTGAAATGTTTGATAAAAGAGAATTGACTAGAACTGCCGCCTTAAAATTGTTTACAGCACTAAAAAATGGAGTAAATTGGTGTGATGGTAATGAAAGTGAGGCTGTAGAATCAATTATTGATTGTAGATGCGGTAAATGTCTAAAAAAAATAAAGAAAAATGAAAAGTTATATGATATTTTCAAATGTTCAATGTTTGTTACAGGAAAGCCATGGAATATTATGGATAATTACGAAGGCGATTATGGCGGTTGGTATTTCTGTAAAGACTGTTTCGATGAAATTATAAAAGAAATAACAGATGGTAAGATTGCTGGTGAAGAAGCAAGAAGATATATTGAAGAAAATGAAGATGATTTGTAAAGCTTGTGCTTGAGCGAAATGACTTTTGAATGTTACAATCTTAAACCATAAGGTTGCTTAATATGGCAAAGAAAAACTCGATAAAGCTTTTTGAAGATAGATTAGTCCGCTCTGTTTGGGATGATGAAAGAGGAGAATGGTATTTTTCTATAAACGATGTTGTTCAAATTTTGACGGATTCTATAAATGTAACTGATTACATAAAAAAAATGCGAAAGAGGGATGAAGAACTCGGTCAAGGGTGGGGACAAATTGTCACCCCCCTTTCAGTTGAAACCGCAGGCGGAAGGCAGAAAACTAACTTTGCAGATACGAAAGGCATTTTCCGCATAATTCAGTCTATTCCGTCTAAAAAAGCTGAACCGTTCAAACAGTGGCTTGCAAAAGTCGGTGCAGAACGCTTAGATCAACTGCAGGACCCAGAACTTTCAATTAAACAAGGTCTTGAAGATTACCGCAGACTTGGATATTCCGATGACTGGATCAATCAGCGGTTAAAATCAATAGAAATCCGCAAAGACCTTACAGACCAGTGGAAAGAACATAATGTTGAAGAAGGTGTTCAATATGCCGCTCTTACAGATATAATTTATCAGGCTTGGGTTGGAAAAACTGCAAAAGAGTATAAGAAATTCAAAGGGCTAAAAAAAGAAAACCTACGCGACAATATGACAAATGAAGAACTTGTTTTGAATATGCTTGCTGAACTTTCTGCAACAAGCATAACAAAAGCAAAGAATCCTCAAACTTTGGAAGAAAATGCCCGATGCGCTCATGAAGGCGGAAATGTAGCGGCAGTTGCAAGGCGGGAGCTCGAAAGCAAAACAGGAAGAAGCATTGTAACACCTTTAAACGCAAAAGATTATTTTGCCGCTCAGATAGAAGCAAAAAAGGAGCAGCTTTATCTTTCTGTAAGAAATTTTATTTTAGGTACAGGGCTAGCTTTTGGTTTTAGTAATGAAAAGCTCAGAGTATTTTATAAAGATTCGTACTTTTACATTGATCAGATTTATTATCATATTCCTTCAAGAAGAAATGTATTACTTAAAATTTGCAGAAAGCCTTTAACAATTACAGAAAAAAAACAGTTTAAAGAGCAGATTTCATTTTATGACACAATGAACAGACATGATGGCGAAAATGAGGCAGTTGGAATGCTTTTTATTATCTCAGAAAAGAAAATACAGATTGAGTATATTGTACCAGATGTTATTGGAAAAGCTGCACAAGAATTAGGACTTCCTGCTTCAGAAGTTTTTGATTCATTTTTACAGAAAAGCCTTGCTGACTTGAGGATGAATTAATTATGGAATCGACGAAATATAATCTTGGTGTTATTTCAGTTTTGCTTAATTGAAAATAAAGCCCTGCGGTTGGGCAGGGCTTCTTGGGAAAGGGGTACATGCTGCCGGTTTTTGCTCTGTGTACAAAGCTTTCGCTAGTTTTCGCGAAGCGGAAACTAGCAGGGTTTGCCGAATTTGCTTATTTCGTAGCTAAAGCCCAATTGCAAACCCGGTTTTCGCCGGATAATCTTTATTTGTAGATTATCCTGCTGTGAAAAGTATCTTACTGAAGCTTTCCGAAGATGAACTTGCAGAATGTGGTAACGCGGTTGATGAACGAATTGTCGATTTTGCCCTTAAGCACTGGTACATTCGGTGCATCAACGCCGCCGATTCCGTAAAGAATGATATAGTCACCGTCTTTGAAAGCATATACAAATGATTTCATCTTGCCTGTTTTGGCGCATGTCATGCCGTCAACAATCTTTACGCCTGAATCCTGAATCTTTACAGGCTCAGTGTTTATAGATTCATAATAAAGTTCAGTTTTTCCCTGAAGAATTGTTATATGTGTAGGGATAATACCGAACGGAGCCATTTCAAGGCGTGCCTGCATGTCGGTTTTTGCTTTTTCAACAGTTTTTGAGTCTACAACGGCTGAAGAATAAAGCTTGTACCATTTTCCTGTGCGTTCGCCGTAATAAGGAATGCCGACATAGCCTTCTACATCAGTAAGCTCTTTTCTAAGTGTGTTGAAAATCTGCTCGTTGCCCGCATAAGGAATCTTCTGAATGATTTCAACAAGATAAGGCGGTTTCAATTCTTTTATTGTGTTAATAAGATGGTTTGCTGTCTTGTTAACCGGGTTAAGCGAAATTTTCTTGTAATCGCCGATATTGCGTATTAAAACCTGCTGGGCTTCAAGCTGCTGAAGTTCAGTTGCTGAAAGGTTAGAATTGAATGTCTGCTGTGCAAAAGCAGGCATGATGAAAATGCAAAAAAGCAATCCTATAATGTATTTTGCAATGTTCTTTGTCATGTTGTACTCCTTGGGTGGTATTTTGGTCATCACTAAAAACTCACTATTGTGACTTTTTAGTGATGACCGTCGAGTTGTAAATCGCTATAATGGCGCGATTTACAACATCGCATTTTCAAAGTTACATCTAAAAACTGAAGTTTTTAGATGTTCCCTTTTGTTATTCTTAAAACCGAAATGATTTTCAGTTTTCAGAATATAAAAACTTTTTAAGTGGAAAGGTTTCAGCTTTTTAATTAAATATGTGTTATTTGCTCAAAAAAGTTTATATTCCGGCATTTTAAACACTAAAACTGAAAGAAGCGCTCAGCGGAAGTATTACAATAAAGCTTCCTTTTTGAATATTGAGCCTGACAGGCATGTCTTTGCCGTCTTTGTCAGTTGAAGGCTTCCGCCTGTTTGAAAGGCTTATAGCGCCGCTCTGCCAGTCAAGCCCGTCAAGCGGCCAGACAAGATTCTCTGATTTGCAGCTATAATCTTTGTCTGCTTTGTCTGTACAGTCCGTCTGAAACACAGGAAAAACTGAAACAGGCGCATCTTCTGCAAGACCAGAAATGCTAAGAGACGAGCGGCGGGCTGTATCTGCAAAAATTACAGCATTTTCTTCTGCAAGCCACAAATCTGGTCTGTTTCTGCCTTTGAACAGCTCAAGTATGCCGAGCAGGTGGTCAAGTCTTCCGCCTGAACCGCCAATAAGAACGATAAAATCTGCCCCGAGAGATTTTGCCTTATAGATTGCAAGCTCTGTGTCAGAAAAATCTTTGTCTTGTGGAAATGTCTCTATGTTTTGTGGCTTCTGGTGTGCAGCGTGGGGCGCACCTTTTGTGGTCTTAGTAGTCTTGTCAGAGCTTTCAAAGCTCTTGAACCATGCAACGGCTTCTGGCTTTACGCTGTCCATGTCGCCTAAAAAGAAGTCAGGCTTCATGTCATAAGCCATCGCGGCATTCATGCCGGAATCTGCGGCAATAATTATGGAATTGCTTTGCAGTGGCTCTATAAAATGTATGATTTCAGATTTTTCAGGATAATTTCCGCCGGTAAAAATGATACAGTTCATATTGCTTTAATGGGGCTGTTTGAAAACTTGAGTTTTCGAACAGCGTCTTATAAAAGTGCATTTTTGTAAGGCTTCAGCCTGAAAAAATGCTGGACTTGCTCTTAAGCTGACCGAGCTTAAGAGTAAGTCAGTGTACCAAATCTTTTAAAATCTGTATACTGACTCTATGACACGTATTCAAGCATCTTTTCAATTGCCCGCAACTCTAAAGAAAATGAACAGCTTTTTTGAGCATGCCGGTTTTGAGGCATATCTTGTCGGCGGAGCTGTGCGCGACATGCTTATGAACAAGCCTGCTTCAGACTGGGACGTTGCCACAAATGCAACACCTCAGCAGGTAATGTCCATATTCAAAAAAGTAATACCAACCGGCATTGAGCACGGCACTGTAACCGTAATTTTTCAGGGAGAGCACATAGAAGTAACAACATTCAGAACCGAAAAAGACTATTCTGATGGGCGGCACCCAGACAAGGTTGAATACGCAGCCACAATTGAAGAAGATCTTTCGCGCCGCGACTTTACAATGAACGCAATAGCTGTAAACCTGAGTGACGGCTCAATCGTAGACCCTTTTGGCGGAAAGGGCGACATAAAGAAAAAGCTTATCCGCTGTGTAGGCGATGCGCTTGAAAGATTCAGCGAAGACGGCCTGCGCCCTGTGCGTGCACTGCGTTTTGCGGCGCAGCTTGGCTTTGAAATTGAAGACAAAACATTAGAAGCTATTCCAAAAAGGCTTAGTGTAACAGAAAAAATTGCCGCAGAACGCTTTCATGATGAGCTTTTGAAAATGCTGAAAAGTCCTGTTCCTTCAGTCGGTCTGCGCCTGATGGAAGAAACCGGCATTATGAAGATTTTTCTGCCAGAACTGCTTGCATGCCGCGGCGTAGAGCAGAAGGGCTTTCATAATTATGACGTGCTTGACCATCTTTATTATGCCTGTGACGGCACAGACAAAAACAACGCAGAAGTAAGACTTGCGGCTCTATTTCACGACATAGGAAAGCCCAAAGTCCGCGCTGTGGGAAAAGACGGTGTCTTTACGTTTTATCAGCATGAGGCAGTTTCTGCAAAAATGACGCAGACTATTCTTGACAGGCTGCATTTTTCAAAACAGACAAGCACATATGTCTGTCATCTGATTGCACAGCACATGTTCTTTTACGAGCCTGCATGGACAGATTCTGCGGTGCGCCGTTTTCTTGTGCGCATAAAATACCGCGAATATGAGCATGTGCTTGAAGATTTATTTGACTTAAGGCGTGGTGACCTTTTCGGCATGAGCCGCGTGACACCTCCGCCTGAACAGCTTTTGGATTTTCAGAAACGGATTGAAGCTGTGCTAGAAAAAGATAATGCCCTTACACTGAAAGATCTGGCTGTAAACGGCAGAGACTTAATGGCAGAGGGCATACCGGCAGGCAAAGCAATCGGCACAATTCTAAACGAACTCTTTGAGACAGTGCTCGACGACCCATCTATGAACACAAAAGAAAAACTCCTCCCCGTAGCCAAAAACTTTTACGCTGAAAGACTGAAAAATTAAAAAATCTAAGGAGATTTTGAAATAATGAAAAACTTCAAAAAAATTATGGGAATTTGTCTGATAAGCCTTTTCTGCATGGTTTGTCTGACATCATGCATTACAGATGGGTATTTAGCTAATTCTATTTTGGTGCCGCCTTATGAAATAGCTGAACAGAATATGCAGAATAAGCTTTTAAGATGCAAAGATGTAGAATCTGTTGTTGTAAAAATTCCAGAATGCTTTGTCGAAGTAAAAGCAGATGTTTATGTGTATCTTGAGAATGGAAGATCCTTAAAATTCGGGTGTGCCGATTACAGTATGAAAAGTACCGATATGTGGTTTTATACAATTGGAGATATTCAGCCTTGGTTAGTCTATTATAATTCCAATGGATTATGCGAAAGACCTGCTGTTCTTGGTGACATAAGCTACTTTTTCCCTAAAGTAAAGACTATTCAAGATGTTATAAACAATTATGATGAAATTTATAAATTTATTTCAGAATCAGAAGAAATACCTGAAGATAACATTGATGATTTTGATTTTAATGGTAGAGTACCGTATAACAGAAAATCAGCTTCCGCAAGATTTAATCCAATCCGCAAACAAGAAACTTCATTTTGAAGATAAATAGCTTTCCGCATGGTGCGGTTTTGTGCCTGAGAAAAAAACGAGAAACCGCACCATGCGGTTT
>JAGAAX010000020.1 GCA_017614995.1 Spirochaetaceae bacterium | reverse complement strand
CAGTTGCGGCTTCTTTATAAAAAAATGGAATTGACTCTTCTTCGTTTTTGCATGGAACAACAAGCGAAAGATCGCACATATAAACCTCTAAAATGCCTGATTTTTCTAAATCTAACACAGTTTTTCATATAATACAACTTTTCGCAACAGTTTATTCTTCAATTTAAGCTTAACCGGCGAAAAGCGTCGCCTTTGTACATAAGGCCCGCAAGTTTTCGACAGAAAACTTGGCGTTTTGCCTGATAACCTCAATTCTTAGATTAAACTATCGCAAAACGCAAAATCTTAAGACAGTGTACAATGCTGCTCCTGTTTTTTCAGTGCTGCTGCCAGCAAGCCGCCGGAATGATGCGGCTCAAGCTCGGCTGGCTCGCCAAGCGTTTCAATTGGCTCTGACAAAGCTTCTGGTTCAGCGACCTCTTCCAGAACTTCAACCGCTTCGGCAACTTCGGCGCTTTCAGCCTCAACGCTAGTTTCAGCTTCGGCTACGGCTTCTGCTTCTTCAGCAGATTCCAGTGTCTCGGCTTCTTCCAGCTCGCTTAATTCTTCAATTGCATCTGCAAGTTTTTCAGGTTCGGCAAACTCAGCGGCGGATTCCGGCACTGCGCTCACATTGCCGGCAGATTCAGGCTCGCCAAGCTCTTCAATAGCTTTTGCAAAGCCGCCATGTTCATCAGAACCGGCAGTTTCGGCTGTTTCAAGCTCTGCGGTTTTCGGGCTGAAATTGTGGCGCGCGCTGTCAATTGCCTCATAAAGCAGCGCTATCTCGTCTTTGCCGCTTTTTTCTATTTTGGCATTTTCTTCTGCAAACCTGGCGAAATCGCCTGATTTTATGGCGTCCGCCGCAACCGCAATTTTTCTTCCGTCTTTTGAAAGCAGATCGCGCCACAAAATAACAGCGAAAATTCCGCACACAAACAAAAATATTGCAATCATCAGCCAGTTGAACGTAACAAGCAGCTCAGGCGACGACACGATAATTCCACATTTTGGTGCCGAAATTTTTTCGTCCGAGAGGATGTTTTCCTTTGAAAATTTTATGCGGATCAGGTATTCATACGGAGAATTGCAAATTGAAAAATGCGTCTTTTTATCGCGGATAAAACCCTTGCGGCTTTGAATAGTTCCGTTTTTATAAACCAAAACGACGTTCTCATCGTTTTTCATTAGATATTCAGGATTAGACGGAAAGCGCTCGTATTCAGCTGTGTAGTGCTCAACCAGAGGTTTGTTGAATAAGACATAAAAAAAGTAAGTAAGCACCAGAATAAAGACAACTTCCAGCAGAATAACTGAAAAG
Source organism: Spirochaetaceae bacterium (assembly GCA_017614995.1). Taxonomy (GTDB): domain Bacteria; phylum Spirochaetota; class Spirochaetia; order Treponematales; family Treponemataceae; genus UBA1240. Next base: position 3,063 of record JAGAAX010000020.1, on the reverse strand, counting down.
CAGATGTGCTTAAAATGCCTTTGCGCAAACGCAGAGTCTTTTTTTACAAGCGGAATAATGTTCAGAAGCCGGAAAATTGTGAACCAACCGACCGGCGCAATAACCTGAAACAATTCAGTGTGACGGGCAAAAAGCGCTGCAATCGGAATTGCGGCAAAAAAATCCACGATATTCTGCCAGCTGCCAAGATATTCAATAAATCCATAAAGCTTTATGCGCAAAAAAAGCAGCATCACAAACAGAATGTCAAAAACGTAGCACGCAGGCAGCGCAAACCGGCACAACGGCGTAAATTTAAGCAGAAACGCAAATACCGAAAACATCGAGGCAATGCCGGTCAGCTTTTCTACTAAATCACAGACATTCTGCTGCTTGCTCATCATAAGATTTACTCCACTATGCTATATTCAAATTGTCGTTTTGCGATTATAAAAATGGATTAACAATCTTTATGCCGTCTATCTCTTGTCCATTATTTAAATCTTCAGAATATACAATATCGCAATTCTCAGCTTTTGCTGCTGCAACTATCAGTGAATCATAAAATGAAAACTGTGTTTTGATGCTGATCGAAATCGCTGTGAGAATATCTTTAACTGTATTGCAATGCACAGGAAAAGCAGCTGAAAAATATTCAACTGATTGTTTTGCATTTTCTTTTGTGCAATTTAATTTTCTTGTAATAACATTGAAAAATTCTTGAAGGCTCTGTGTTGAAAGCTGACCATTTTTTGAATCTACAAGTTTTTTAACAATTTTCTGAGCTACATCTTGCTTATTCGGGCTATTTGTATCAAAGCAGTAAACAAGAATATTTGAATCTAAAAAATATTTACCGCTCATATAGTTCTTCCCGCGTCCATTTTTGACCATTGGAAGTTAAATGCATTGAATCTGCAAGAGCAAACAATTTGTCCAGTGCTTCTTTTTCTTTTGAGAGTCTTGTTTTTTCTTCTTTTTGATTCATATTCATAAGCGTAACAGCAAGATTATAAACGACAAGCTGCTGCTCTTCTGTTAAAGAGTCATAGGTTTTTTCTAAGAGAGCATAAGGCATAAGCGTCTCCTTTATGCTGAAATTATAAACTCTGACAGAAGAATCTGCAAGACGTTTCTTTTCGCAGCAGTTTAATCTACGGAAAAAGTCCCATCGGTGAAAAGTGCCGCTTTTTGACTGCTCAAAAACCGACAAAGCGGCGTAAATTTCAGCAGAAAAGCAAACACCGAAAACAAAGAAACAACGCCGGTAAGCTTCTCCACCAAATTACAGACATTCTGCTGTTTGCTCTTCATAAAATTTACTCCAACTCTGTTACGTTCGCTTAACAGCATATATCAGTTATGAGAAATTTGCAAACACACAAACCTTTTAGTATGGCGCATTAACAAGCGTTGGATAAGGCGAACCTGTCTGCCAAATCGAAGGATTTGCAGTCACAAGGTCTCCAGTCTGTGCTAAAGTCTTAGGAGTAAATGATGGAGCCGTACCAGCTTGTATGATATTACATGCAGCATTATAAAAAAATTCATTAACAGTAATATTCTCAGGAAGGGTTGCAGTATAAGAAAGTGCATCAAAGCCAGAAGAACCATATGCATTGTAGCAATTGATGACTGTAGGATTTGCACTGTTAGCACCTATATGCCCTGAAATACCACCTGCTCTTCCTGAATTTATTCGTCCTGTATTATAGCAATTACTAATTGAACCATTATTCGTTCCTGTAATACCACCTGCACACGGTTGAAAACTGTCTGATGAGGATATAGTTCCAGTATTATAACACTGATCTATTGTTGCACCAGTAGTATTATTACCTGCAATGCCACCATTAGATCCTGATGAACCACTTACACTGGCTGTATTTGCACATTTTTCAACAGTGCCTTTATTATATGCTACGATTCCACCTGCATAACCAGTTTCTCCACCAGAACCATTAACAGTTCCAGAAACTTTTACAGATGTTATTGTTCCTTGATTCAGCAAAAATAAACCTGATAAATAAAATGCTACATTATTGATATTCGTCGTAGTATAAGTTGTGGCATTCAGCGTAACAGTATGTTTTTGTCCGTCAAAGGTTCCTTTAAAACCATTAGTCAGACTTTCTGCTTTACTGAAAGACTTTGATGTTGATACATCACAAGCAAGAGTAATTGTCTTGCCGTCAAAATCTTGATCTGCGTGAGTGTTCATCAGGTCGTTGAAGTCCTGCTGATTCGTTATCAGTATATTACTTGCCAAGTCAGTATAATCACATGAATAATCGGGCTTAAAACAAGGAATAAGAGTTACATCGCCTCTCGAAACACCTGGAGTATATATCTTTCCGTCGCTTGTTTCCCAATGGTCAAATTTAAAGCCTGGAGCAGTTGCAACAGGTATTTTTGAAGCAACATCGTTTACAGTGTAGATTCCAGTTGTATCTCCAGAACAGCTCGCATTAAGCGTCGGTTGTGTAAGTCCGGCATCCATATATGCATCAGCATACATATTTGAGGGTATTTCTGGAGAACAGGTAAACTTATATGGTGTCGGTATAGAAATGTGGTTGTCACCTATTCCTACTGTTATAGGACCGGCAGATGAAGTTCTTGGTACATCGTCCATCATCTCTATTTCTACTGAAACTGATACAATGTCGCCTTTTTTTAAAGAAGTTAAAAGTTCTGCTATGGCGTCTTTCTCGCCGCTGTCAAATGTATGAGTTGTGGTTTCGCCGTCAGACGTTACGGTTATCGTAAGAGTTATTGCTGTCCAGTCTATGTCATCGCAGGGCGTAAAAGTGCCGCCTTCAGCAGAAATAGTGCTTGCTGAGCTGCCGCCACCACCGCCGCAGGACGTAATTAAAGCTAATATAAAGAGATATATCAATGCAAAAAGAACATACTTTTTCATGGCAGTCTCCTCAAAGGGCTTGGCTTATAAAGCCGTTTGCAATCTTTTACAATATAAAAGATACCATATTCACCCTGAATGTCAATACTTTTAGTCCCAGCATGCAGGGTTGTTTAAAAAGAATTGTCATGCTGAACTTGTTTCAGCATCTAGTTTTTATT
>JAGAAX010000019.1 GCA_017614995.1 Spirochaetaceae bacterium | reverse complement strand
TGGGCGTTGCTCAGCTCCAAAACCGATTTTGATTCAGAGAAAATGCGAGGTACTTACACGCCGATTCATTTTCCAGAACAAAATCTTCCCGCTTAATTAAATCTTAGAAAGTCGACTGCTCGTTGATTTTTTATGGGAGAAAGTTATGAACAAATTGAAAACTGCAATCCGCAACACAGAAATTGACGGATTCACCGACACAATTATCAAGCTGTTTAAAGATGATGCAAAAGCACAGACAGACGCATTCTTGAGTTCAACAATCGGAGAGCTTGAAACACTTTCAGCACAAATCACGACAGCAATCTTGCAGGACAAGATTCTTTCTACACTAGATGCGGCTGACAGCACGAGAGATGAAGCTATAAAGACATTAGGCGCAGTTCTTGGCGGTTATGCTGTTTTTCCAATCGCAAGCAAAAAGGAACTTGCAGAGCCGCTCAAGGCAATCTATGACAAATATTCAAAAGCCGGAATCATTACGGCAAGCTACACAAGCGAATCTTCTATGATTGAGAGTATGCTAGAAGACTTTGCCGCCGGTTCTGTCGCAGAGAACATCAAAGGGCTTGAAGGCGTCGCCGAAGCAATCGCCGCTATCCGCACAGCCCAAGACGACTTTAGCAAAGCCAACGTTGAATATCTTAAAGCAAGCACAAACAAAGGTGCTTCGGCTTCAAGTTACAACAAGCCTATAGTTTCCCTTGTAAACGAAAAACTCGTGCCATATCTCAACGCAATGGTCATCGCCAAAAACGCCAACTGCACAGAGTTTGCCAACAACGTAGAAACCGAAATCAAGCGCACAAACGAGATAATCGCCAAAAGGGGCAAGAAGCCAGTAGAAGAATAAACCTGTCTTAAACAGATTGCCCGGTCACGCCGGGCAATGACAGACTTTGACAGAGGAAGGGGATTTTCAAGGGAACTCCCTTGAACGGTGCTGAGGAAGATAGGGGTTGTAGGGGAAAGAAACCGCCGCCTCCGAAGAAGAGCGGTGTCTTTCCCCTACATAAAGTTCCGGCACTTCCAAGTGCCATATTAGAACCACCTTGCTTGTAGAATCTACAATTAAAGCTTATACTTTCTGCATAATTAAATGTTTCAGGAGAAAAAAATGAAAAGATTCTTTGTAATTATGCTTCTGGTTTGTGTAGCCGGAGTCACTTCTGTTTTTGCAGATTCCATACATAAGATAACTCTTGGAGAAGAAGATGAATCTGTTCTTTTCTTTAACGACAGCGAAATGTATTTTATGCTGCCTTATGAAAAGAAAATGATGAAGATGGACAGAAAGCTTCTTGCCTATGACAAAGACGGTTTCTTGAAACTGACTTTTAATGACCGCGAGGCTCTTATTATTGACGGACAGGTCATGAAGCAGTTATTCACAAATTTCCGTTCTGACGGAAAAAATACCTATGACCGCTATGCCAATTCCGAAGATTCAACAGAAGAATATTCACCCTTCCATAGTTATAATGTTAAATCCATATCCGCATCATCATATTTAAAGGAAAAGCAATACGGACAAGATATTGCCTACGCTCCAATAAACCTTTTCAGGGCGTTTGAAGTTGGCTGCCGTTGTCACCCTTACTGGTGGAACAATTCTCATATTCCATGGGTTGAAGGAGCTAAAGGCTATGGCATAAACGAAACAATTTCCATTGAGTTTAATGAACCGGTTTATGGATTTTCAATTCTCAACGGATATGTAGATGTTCAGAATATGAAGCTGTTTAAGGAAAACAGCCGTGTAAAAAAACTTAAAGTTGAAGACCTTACAAACAAACTGGAATATGTCATGAATTTTGACGACAAGGTTTACTTCAATTACATGAAGCTTTCAAAACCTTCAACATCAATAAAGCTTACAATTCTCGATGTTTACAAAGGAACAAAATACGATGATACCTGCATCTCTGCAATGATTGAGCATACAAGAGAAAAATCAAATGACGGCTGGGAAACAAAAATTTTTGAAGACTACAAAGCTCAATGTTCCTATTCAGATAATACCGCTCTTTTTGAAAAATATTTTGCGTATATTTCCCAGCCTTCTGGCAGTTCTTCAATCTATGAAAAAACAGAAACTGTAAAAAAGGCAAAGAACCTTTTTAATCAGGATTTCTATTGGATAGATGATTATAATACCATGGAAGTATCAGAAGATACTGACAGCCGCTATACAACCCTTACTTTTGAACTTGGCTCAAACAAATATGATTCCCAAAATGCAGAAATGTATATTGACAAATATGGCTATAAGCATCTTAAACTTTTTGATAAAAACATGAAGCTTGAGCATCACTTTACAATTATTGATACATATACTGCCAAGGTTGTTGAAAGTGAATATACATGGGTATACGAACCGAATTTATTCCGTTATTCCTTTTTGGAGCATAATACTGAATTCCTAAAAGATGATAAGAAAGCCGTTGAAAAATATTTTTCAGAACCTTCAATAAGGCATAACAATGGCGATAAGATAAAAAACTACAAGGCTTCATCATATCTAAAAGAAGGAAAAACTTCTTATGTTCCTGAGAACACTGCCAGAATCTATGCTTTAGCGGCAAATTACAAGCAGGTGAATTTCTGGAGCAATCAGATAAGACCGTGGGTTGAAGGAAAAAAAGATGACGGAATTGGAGAATCTTTTGAGTTTGACATGGCTTATTCTCCAAGAGAACCTTGGGATATCCGAATTCTCAATGGATATGTTGATCCACTAAAGCCGCATCTTTTCAAAGAAAATAACCGCATCAAAAAGGCTCTCCTTGAAACTGACACAGGCATAAAAAAAGAAGTTGAATTCAGAGATGAAGTTGAGTTTACACAGATTATTCTTCCTGATGATGTAAAACATGTAAAACTCACAATTCTTGAAGTTTATAAGGGAACAAAATATCAGGATACTTGCATAACTTCGGTGGAGGTTAACGAAAAGGCAAATGATAAATAAATCTAAGATTCTGGATTAAGCTTGAAGCAGACTATGTACAAGATTGAAACAGAACGCGGCGATTTGTTCGATGTAAACATGATGATTGCAATGAAAGCAACTGTTGCAGGAACAGAACAGCTTGCTTTCGCTGACTTTCAGAAAAGCTTTCGCGATGCAGTTTCCGCTTATGAAATCCTTAATTGCAGACTTTCAATAAAACAGGACGGCATCTGCTATTATGAGCCCTGCGCTGAATCAGACGCTTCGTCGCAGACAATTTCAGCGCTCAGCCTTTCTTTTGAAGAATTGTTCCAACAGCAGGAAAAAATCCGCTTTAAGCTTGAAGACGGCGAGTTTTTGCGCTGTTTTGTCGGCGAACAATGCAACGGCAAGCGCGATTTTATCTTTTTGATGCATCATCTTGGCGGAGACGGAAAATCGCTCTGCTATTTTATAGAAACTTTCTTCGGCTGCCTTTGCGGAAGCGGGAAAAAGCCGGAATATCAGCCGGTTAAACTTTTGACAAAAGAGACACTGCCCAAAAAAGCCGCTCTTCCGTTTGCGGCAAAACTTCTTGCAAGCCATTACAACAAAATGTGGCAGAAAGAGTGCGGCAAGCAGGTCTTTTCTTTTGAAGATATGCAGAGAGCTTATGACAATTTTTGGAAAAATCACCGCACAGTTGTGCACATTTATTTGCTTGACGAAGCCGCGCTAAAGGCAGAACTTGCAGAATGTAAAAAAGCCGGAATCGGTTACACGTCTTATGCAATTGCGAAGCTTCTTAAAGATGAAAACGGCAAAAAGTCGGTAGGGCTTGCCGTTGATGCAAGACCAGACGGCAACCGCACCATGAGCAATCAGGCAACCGGCATTTCAGTTGATTATGCTTATAACAAGCGCAAAACGCCCGTTGAGAATGCCGCCTGTATAGACAAACTGATGAAAGCAAAGCTCGGCAAGCCTGTGCTGAAATATTTTATCCTTCAGTTTATGGCAGCATTTGAGCCTCCGCTTGTTGATGCCGTAAATCTTGAGTTTGCGGGCTTCTTTCACAGCAAGACTTCAGCAAAGCTTGCAAAACTTCTCGGTTACGGCACGAACACAAAAGACTATAGCATCACAAACTTGACAAAGCTCGACATTCCCACAGAATACAGCGGCAGCATCAGTCTGAAAATCGAAGACTTTGTGTTTGTTCCGCCGATTGTTTCATACGGCAAAAACATAATCGGTATGGTCACCGCAAACGGCAGGCTGAACATTGCTGTTCATACATACGGGCAGCAATAGCTTATACAGGCTTTTGCGAAATGTTGGCGGAAGTTTTAAGTTTATTCGTGCGGAGGGTTTAATACCCCGACCCTTGGGTCGAAAAAGGGGTATTAAACCCGACTGCAATACCTTATGAGAACAACGAACCCTTTCTGTATTTGGTGGATAATACTATTGCGAATAGATATTGTTATTTCTATGGATCATACCCGATGCTCTGCGTCGGGGTTCGTTGATTTGACATGTTGTGTAAAATTGTGTATTCTTTATTTGATGGAGAGCGGATATGGACGCGCATAAAAGAGCTGTAAAAGCATTGAATGAAGCCGGTTATTTTTTCAAAAGAACTGGCGCAAACCATGATATTTATTTCAATGCTGAAAAACGTCGGATTATTCCGCTTAAGCGTCATGATTTTGATGAGTCAGATTTACGCTATATTGAGAAAGAAATCAGACAGGAGGCAAAAAAATGAAATACACTTATACAGCACTTTTCAAAGAAGAAAATGATAAAGTTTTTGCAAGAATTCCTGATCTTGACGGTTGTGTAACGACAGGCAAAAATCTTTCTGATGCGATTGATCAGATAACAGATGCTTTGAACGGCTGGCTTTGTGTTGCAGAAGATGAGAAACTGCCTATTCCTGCGCCCACTCCACAAATAAAAATCCGCTGTGCTGACGATGAAATTATTTCTCTTGTAAAAGCAGACACAATGGAGTACCGCGCCCGAACAAATACAAAAGCCGTAAGAAAGAACATTTCTCTGCCTGCATTTCTTGCTGATTTTGCCGACCGCCAGAATATTAACTGTTCTCAGATTTTGCAGGACGCACTGATGTCAATGTTCTAAGATTATGCAAATACAGAAATGTACTTTAGAAGATGCCGCTCTGCTCTCGCAAATGAACAAGCGGCTTATTGATGACGAAAAAAGCACGAACCCCATGACGGTGGAAGAACTTGAAGAGCGTATGCGCGGCTTTCTCAGCACAGACTATTCGGCTTATTTTTTTATGCAGGACGAAACTGTTGTAGGCTATGCGCTTGTAAAAGACACCGAAAAGCCCTTGTATTTGCGTCAGTTTTTTATTGATAGGGAATACAGACGGCAGCACCTCGGCAGACAGGCGTTCCATCTGCTTTTGGATTTTCTAAAGACAGACACAATCAATCTTGACGTACTCCCCTGGAACGAGCCGGGCTTGCGCTTCTGGCAGTCTTTAGGTTTTGCTCCGACTTGCATTTCCATGCAATATAAGGGAAAAGATGTCCGCGATATAAAATGATGCCCGGCAGCTAGTGCCAGGCATTTTTATTTTGCTTAAATCTCTATACTTCTGCCGCCGCGTTTAAGGATGCGCTGAATGGCGAATTTGCCTGAAATGACTGCGACTGGAAGGCCGCCCGGGCTCATAACCCACTGACCTGCAATCCACAGATTCTTTATGCCTTTTACAACGCCCTTAAAACGCGCGGGCTTGGTATTTGCGGTGGTAACAAAGCCCATGTAAGCACCGTGGTATGCGTGGCAGTATTTTTCGTAGGTGAGCGGTGTCCAGCAGTCAAGAAGCTCCATCTTTCCTTCAAGTTCGGGGAATTCTTTCGCTATGCGTTCGGTAATTTCTTCTACAAGAGAATCCTTTGCTTTTTTATATTCATCAGGTGAAAGGCTTTTCCAGTATTCAAAATCAGATTCACTTTGAACGATATTTGTCTGAAGAACTGTTTTTCCTTCAGGTGCAAAAGATTTGTCGTAGGCATAGTTTTTTACTGAAATTCTAGTGAATGTGTTTTTTCCGATTTTGAGAGGAGTGCAGTCAAAAAGTATTGTATCTTTGCCGGAAAAACTGCTGTCTATTGCGTAGGCTGCCTGAAAACCGCTTGTAACAGGGTAGGCTTTTTTAGCTGAATATGCCTTTTTGAGGAGTTTGGGCATATATTTTCCGTCAATCAGATGACCGAACAGAAAGCTTGTGTCTACAGCGCTTATGACTTCATCGGCGGCGACAAAGGTTCCGTCTTCAAGTTCTATACCGGCTGCTTTTCTGCCTTTGGTTACAATCTTTTTAACTGGAGCTGCGGTATGTAGTTTTCCGCCCATGGCTTTAAATTTGTCTGCCATTCTTAATGACATAGCAAGTGAGCCCTTAAGCGGAATATTGCCGTTGCCGCTTGCCATTGTCGCATAAGAGATAATCAGAGAATAGGCTGTGTAACCAGCCGGAAGATAATCTGTCATAAGTTTCTGGATAACAGGCGATTTAAAGCGCTTCGCAAGTTCTTCGCAGCTTATATTGCCGTATTCTTTCATAAGTTTAGGCATATAAGGCATTGCTTTGCCCATCTCGATGTAGTCTTTTATACCCATCATATCAAGAGGCTTTTTTGCTGGAACTTCACATGTTTTTGCAAGTTCAACGAAATCAAAAAACTTGTTGATTTCTACTTCATCTTCAGGAGATTCTGCCAAAAGCTCCTTACGGCTCTTTTCCAAATCATTCCAAAGTGAAACTTCTTTGCCGGCAAATCTAGAGGTATAAAACTTTGACGTATTTGCATAATCGGTGTTCTCGTCTATCGCACCGACTGTCTTCCATACATTCCATAAATCTGTATCAGGAAGTGTGCCAGTCAACCAGTGAATACAGTTATCAATGTGGTAACCTTTGCGGTTCCAGCCCATGCATTCTCCGCCTACGAGCGGATTTTTCTCATATATCTCTGCTTCAAAACCTGCTTTAAGTGCATAGATTCCGGCACTAAGTCCTCCGATTCCTGCGCCTACAATAATTATTTTCTTAGTCATAAAAATCTCCTTCATGTCCGGATTATATCAAGCATCCAATTGACTTCGTATAACAGAAAAGAGAATTTGTCAACTCGTCGAACAAAATTCAATGAATAATCCATTGGTATACAGAAACGGGAAATGTTTATATAATCTTGATGTATGCTTTTCAGTTCCATTACTTTTCTTGGATTTTTTCTTCCGATTGTCTTTATACTTTACTGGCTCGTACCTGTCAGAATATACAAAAACACGTTGTTATTCTTTTCCAGTTTATTGTTTTATGCATGGGGAGAACCAAAATTTGTTTTCTTAATGCTTTTTTCTATTTTCTTCAATTATGTTGCTGGTCTTAAAATATCTCATACAACTAATGAAAAAAGACGGAAGATAGTCCTTGCCTTTTCAGTTTTTATAAACCTTACAATTCTATTTATATTCAAATATTTGGGCTTTTCAATCAAAATAATTGATATTTTTCTGACTTCCATTCATATAAAACCACTTAATATCATCAATATGATTTTACCAATAGGTATTTCGTTTTATACATTCCAAGAAATTTCTTACCTTGTTGATGTATACCGTATGCCGGATGATATGCACCTGAATAATGACACAAAAAATAAAAGAACTGAATGAAAAGGGACACACTATATTTAGTGTCTGCTCCCATACGGGAACAGTTATGATTTACTACTGCATTATACCTGAC
>JAGAAX010000018.1 GCA_017614995.1 Spirochaetaceae bacterium | reverse complement strand
TGGGCGTTGCTCAGCTCCAAAACCGATTTTGATTCAGAGAAAATGCGAGGTACTTACACGCCGATTCATTTTCCAGAACAAAATCTTCCCGCTTAATTAAATCTTAGAAAGTCGACTGCTCGTTGATTTTTTATGGGAGAATGATTATGATTGGAAAAAATGTAAAGGTCGGCGCATGCATATATGCTGAAGATATGAAAAATATGGTTCATTTCTATAGAGATATATTAGGCTTCCATACTCAATGGGATGGTGGCGATTTCGCAGAATTTGAAACTGCGAGCGGGTATCTATCATTTTTCATGTACAGTAGAAAAGCTTTTGTAGAGGCAATTGGTGAAACTTATACACCGCCAAAAGGAATTAATCAAACATTTGAAATTGCTCTCTGGTTGCCATGTTTTAATGATGTAGATGTAGAATATAAGCGACTTCAAAATCTGGGTGTGCGATTTCCAACTGGAGAACCAAAAACATTTTCTTTCGGTATTCGAAATTTTTATGTTGCAGATCCAGAAGGTAACCTGCTTGAAATAGGCAGCACAAAAGAAAAGTAATATATGGTATAACACCCTGCAATTTTTTTGGGGGGCGTCAACCGACTTCAGAAAGGATGTGGTCAAATGAATCAGCTTGATTCTTTTAGTGTATTACCAGAAGAGCAGTACAATATTGCAAAAACATTATTCAACATAGGAGAGGAGCTTGGATGCAAAATTGTCTATAAAAAAAGAACAGTCGGATACAGAGCAATCTTTAATAAAAAGAGTAATAAGAAGGTTTTGTTTTGGATGGAAGTATCAGATAACTCATTGCTTGTAAAAGCAAACATACTACACATTGATAATTATATTGATAAAATAAACAAATGTTCCGATTCCATAAAAAAAATAATAACCGGAACAAAAGAATGTGAGCATTGTCACCCTTGTTGTGGTTCTCTACATCTCTCATATCATATTGATGGTGTAAGATATGAACCATGCTATTTTAAAGGTCATTATTTTAGTGGGATGAACAAAGCGGATTGGGATATGCTTGGAGAATTAATTGTTTGTGAGAACAGTATAGAATAATAATATCCCAGTATACGGCACTTTTGGAAGCATCTTACCCCATATAAGCTGCATCCGCATTCTAGGCATAGAGCCGAACAGAATGACTTTTAGCGCGATATAAGACATGTCACAAGCTTTAAGGTTTATCTACAATAAGCCTAAAAGAACTGTAGGTGTTATTACCTGAACTTTTGATTTGGAATAATCTTTTATGTTTCTTGTTACTATATAATCAATAGAATTACGCTCTGCGGTCTCAGACATTACGGCATCTTCATAATCACCCATTTGCGATGTAACTGCATTTATGCAGTCAATTCCAAAAGTATCTACAACGTCAAACAATGAAAACAGTTTTTTCAAAATAATTCTGGTCTGTTCGTCGCTATGGGTTTGTCTGTGAGTAATGTAGTAAATATCTGTTACTGCTTTTGCAGAAATACAGGCAGTGCAGTTTCTATTTGCTACGGCAAGAAACAGTTTTTGTGCGTCTGATGCAAACGGCTGTCTGTTTTGCAATGCATCAATTATAACGCAAGTGTCTACCAGAATTTTCATAAGGCAGAAAGTCTCTCTTTGTTGGCATCTTCAAGCGTAATATCGTCGGGTAGTATTCCAAAAAGCGATTTTGCTGTTTCTATTCTGTCCTGATTCGGATTTGACAGCATGGCTACAACTTTGCCGTTTGCAGTAATTAAGATTTGCTCGTTTTCTGCCATGATAATATATTTTGACAGATTTTGTTGAAGTTCTTCTGTTGTTATTGCCATGTCTGCCTCCTTGCTAAACAGTATATCATGCTTTTACAAAATTTTCACTTCGGCTGTCTTTTAACTTTACTTTTCTGCCTAATTCGGATTTGACAGCATGGCTACAACTTTGCCATGCTTGTCCTTTTTCAGCAGGTTGCCTGTACGGCGGTCATCGCTACGGTGTTTACAATGTCCTCAACAGAACAGCCGCGCGAAAGGTCATTGCACGGCTTTGCAAGTCCTTGAAGGACGGCGAAACACTCTGCACCGCCAATGCGCTGCGTAATCTTGTAGCCGATGTTTCCAGCCTGAAGGTCGGGAAAAACAAGTACATTGGCGCGGCCTGCAACTTTGCTGCCCGGCGCTTTTGAAGCTCCAATTTCAGGCACTAAAGCCGCGTCAAACTGCATTTCGCCGTCCAAAAGCAAATCGGGCGCAAATTCATGTGCAATCTTTACAGCTTCCTGAACCTTGCTTACAAGCTCGTGTTTTGCGCTGCCCTTTGTAGAAAACGAAAGAAGTGCTACGCGCGGTTCTTGCACACCGCAGAGAACTCTTGCTGTTTCAGCAGCCGATACGGCGATGTGTGCCAGTTCTTCGGCTGTAGGACAAGGCATTACGACACAGTCTGCATACACCAAAAGTCCGTCTTCGCCCAGGCTTTTGTTCGGGCAATCCATAAGAAAGCTGCTTGATACAACCTTCATGCCGGGTTTTGTCTTGATAATCTGCAATGCAGGGCGCAGCATGTCGCCGGTTGTGTGAACTGCACCAGAAACAAGACCGTCTGCATCGCCGCACTTGACCATCATAATGCCGTAATACATCGGGTCAGCGACAAGCTTTTTGGCGTCTTCTTCTGTTACGCCTTTTGCTTTTCTCAATTCAAAAAGCACTTTTGTATATTCAGCAGCTTTTTCACTTGCTGCCGGGTCAATTATTTTAATGCCGGAAATATTTGCGCCCTGCTTTTTTGCTACTTCCGCAATTTTATCAGGGTTGCCCAGCAGAATAGGTGTTGCAAGCTTTTCTTTTACTATGTCTGCTGCTGCCTTTACTGTACGGGGTTCATCGCCTTCCGGCAGTACAATCGTTTTTATGTTGGCGCGTGCCTTGTTCTTGATTTTTTCAATCATGCTCATGTTATTTCTCCTTATAAATCCAAACCTTCAAAGCCGTTCCAGACAGGTTTTCCTGAATATGTAAGCGGCGTAATTTTGCCCTGCATAACTTTGAGCGCAGGCAAAGCCAGCGCCTCCTGCTCCATCTCGCCCGGATAATCGAAAATCGGGGCAATCCAGCCGCAGCGCTTTTCAACAGTTGCCTTTACGTCGGCAAAGCGCAGAAGCCCGCCCGTCAGAAGAATTCCGTCTACCTTACCGCAAAGAACGCAGCTCATCTCGCCGATCATCTTGCAAATCTGATAGAGCATTGTGTTCCACACAAGATCAGCCTTGCGGTCGTCCTTTTCCAAAAGCTCGTGGATTGTGTCTGCATTTGCTGTACCGAAAAGGTCTACAAAGCCGCCCGCACGTGAACAGCGGAGGCGCACATCTGCAATTGAGTGCTTTTCGATATAGTCAAGAAGCGAAAGCACTGGCACACTGCCGATTCTTGTCGGTGTAAATGCGCCTTCGCCATCTGCGCCCATGTTGCCGTCTACCATTTTGCCATGGTCGTGCGCGCTTACTGTAATTCCGCCGTCAATATGTGCAACAACAAAATTGCAGTCCTCGTAGCGCTTTTTAAGCACGTGCTCGGCATGGTATTCTGCGACAGCTTTCTGGTTAAGCACATGCGAATGAGAAACGCGGTAAATGCCCTTGATGCCGGTCAGGCGGGCATAATCGCCGTATTCATCAACATTGGTCGGGTTCAGCGTAAATGCCGGCTTGTTGAATTCCTGTGCAAATTTCCATGCGAGCATTACGCCAAGCTTAGCCGGATGCTCGCTGCCGCCCACCGCCGCCACAGTGTCGTCGTAAAGTTTCTGGTCAATCTTTGTGATGCCGCCCGGCTGTGTACATGCAGAGCCACCGCGGCCGACAAACACATCGATTTCAGAAGCCTTGTAGCCTTCATCTTTGAGCATATTCATAATGACTTCATAACGGAAAGGCATCTGGTCATTTACATGCGGAAACGAAAGCAGTACATCTGCATCATGGAAAAGACTTTTTTCAAATACTGAGGTTTCATTCTCAAAAAGGCTAACCTTTGTTGAGGTTGAACCCGGATTGATAATCAATAACTTATATTTTTTTTCGTCTGCTGACATATCTAATTCTCCTGCCGTTATTCTATACAACACTCAAAAAGAATACAACGACCTGTTGCTTCTTTATAAAGAAAAAATGAGAATAATTTCGGCTAATCTACTATACGCGGAAGGCGCAACATGAATGAGGTGCAAGAACAGTCTTTACACTGCTGCCCAAATCTTTGCGCGCCCATAAATCGCGGATAACCGGAGCTTGTGCTTCAAAAGCTGAATCTGAGGCAGCCTTTTCTGCGCCGGCTGTTTCAGCAGCAAGCCTGGCGTTGAACGTAAGCGGCTGCTCCTCATCGGTTAAGTTGAATAATGCGTAATATGCGTGTGCACAACCTGCTTCGTCAAAGCCTATAAAGTTATACCAGCAGACAATATTGCTGCCGCCCAAAGACGGCGAAAGCTGCTTTGCCTGATTCGGGCATTTGTTCATTGCGATTATTTCTTCGTTCGTCAAAAGGCTTAAACTGAAACCGTCAAGCTGAACCAAGTCAGTGCCAATCATAAGCGGCGCGCGGAAAATGCTCCACAACGTAATCATTGTGCGCGTTTCTTCCTGTGTAAAATTGCTCTTTCTTGCTTTTGATTCTTCCGGCGCATCCGGATCTGCCCAGCCGTAGCCAAGCACGTTAAGCGGAAGCATATCACAGTCCGGCCAGTTGCCGCCGCCTGTATGTTTCTGCCAGACTTCACAGCGCTCAAACATCGCCTTTAGAAGTTTCCAGTCGTCCCAAAAGTCGTCTGTGATGCGCCACATGTTTGCATAGCTTTCGTAATGATGGGCTTTTTCAATTAAGGCAGGCCCCGGACTAAGCGAAAGCACCATTGCGCGACCGGAATTTTCGATAGCCTTTGCAATCATCTCGATTTCTTTTTCAGCCGAATACGGGTTCTGCGGATACATGTTCGTATTGCAGATATCATCAACCTTTACAAAGTCAACGCCCCATTCTGCATAAAGTTCAAAAACTGAATCATAATAATCCTGCGCATAAGGCCGCGCCGCATCAACGCCGTACATGTCCGGGTTCCATCGGCTGATTGAATAAGGATTTGCAACCATGTCGGCAGTTACAGCCGCACCGTCATGCGTCTTTATAGGCTTATGCTCATGGGCTGCAAAACGCGGAATTCCGCGCATTATGTGAATGCCGAATTTCAGTCCTAGCGAATGAACATAGTCTGCAAGCGGCTTAAAGCCTTTTCCGTCTGCACTGCTCGGAAACCTGTTGACAGCCGGAATCTGGCGCGAATATTCGTCGATACAGAAGCGGCTGAACGGAATGTACTGGATTCCTTCTTTGTTGCGCTTTCCGGCGTCCGGGTCTGACCACTGAATGTCGATAACAACATATTTCCAGCCGTACTTTTTCAGGTTTTTCGCCATGTAGTCTGCATTTGCGCGAACCTGCGCTTCATTCACCATTGTGTTGTAATAATCATAGCTGTTCCAGCCCATAGGCGGTTCTTTTGCAACAGCGTTTTTGTCATAATAGCTCATTTTCTTCTATCTTATATTGTCCGCAAAAAGAATACAACGGTTTGTTGATTTCTTATAAAGGCTGCATTTTTTTAGTGTCAACTGACAGATTGTGTTGTATAATTACACCTCGTGGAAGTCGAAAGAGAATTACAGGCATTAAGACAGGCTGATGAAAAAATCTCAAACAGATATGTTCTCATTACAATTTCAGCAAATTTTCTTTTTCTGATTGTTTCATGGATTTTAAACGAGCTTAATATTTTTCATATAGACAAAAATCTATTCAGAATCTGCTTAATTATTTCTTTTGTTCTTTCAATAACTCCATGGTTTTACTATGCTTTTCCAAAGTACGTAAAGCCTGAAAGCATCAAATATCTTATTACAGCCCACATTCTGCTTATTACACTGGTTGATGTCAGTCTTTTAAGCGTGCACGCAACATTGTTCCTGCTTTTTCCGCTTCTGCTTGCCACACACTACCACTCAAAGGGCATTCTAAGGCTGTCTGCCATAGCTTCATGTGTAATTGCCGTTATTGCGCCTATAATTTCGATAAAGATCAAAACTTTTGACTCAACCTTTTTGGTTTATCTTTTCAAGATGCTAAAGCCGGAATACATTTCAGGCTCAAAGGCTGTTGATGAATACATTGAAACGCTTCCGCTTACGCCGGCTCTCGGTTTCACGTTCTTTTACGGGCTGCCACACGCTCTGACTATTGCCAGCTTCAGCATTATTGTTCTCATGGTAAACAGAAGCCGCAACGAGGGGCTGCGTTCGCGTGCAACAGAGCTTAACATCATTCAAGATAATATTTTATTTTCAGTTGCAAACCTTATAGAAAACAGAGATACAAGCACAGGCAGCCACGTTAAGCGCACAAGCGATATCGTAAGAATTCTTGCCTTGGAAATAATGAAAACTGACAGGAAACATTCTACTTCGTTCTGGAATGCTGTAATAAAAGCCGCTCCAATGCACGACCTTGGAAAAATCGCCATTTCTGACAGCATTCTTAGAAAACCTGCAAGACTTACGCCTGAAGAATTTGAAATAATCAAAACGCACTCGCAAAAAAGCGTTGACATCATCGACCAGGTCTTAAAAGGCATTGAAACTGAAGAATTCTTAACAATTGCAAAGAACATCGCAAAATATCACCACGAGCGTTTTGACGGTTCGGGCTATCCTTCTCACCTTAAGGGAAACGAAATTCCAGTTGAGGCGCGGGTTATGGCTATTGCAGACGTTTTTGACGCCTTGTGCAGTGAACGTCCTTACAAAAAGCCGCAGACGCCTGAAGAAGCTTCACTGATTATTGAACAATCCATGGGAACTCATTTTGATCCTCACTTGTTCAGCGTTTTCAAAGCCTGCTTTCCTCAGCTCAAGGAATATTACGAAATAGAAAACAGCCGCATCAATTTCTAAGAAAATTCAATTTACAAAAACCAGACACAGGAGTAGAAAATGGCAAAGGTAAATCATAACTACCACAACGATTTTTGTCCGCAGACATTGTTTTTGTACGGCACAAAAAAAGAGGACGGCACTCCCGATTTCGGGCTTTTCTGCTGGTTCAGCTACATACACACAGAGGCCGAGGGCGGCGCGCATCTTGGCGTTATGGCATGTATCGGCGAGGACAAGCTGACAAAAGACCTCATCAGAAAGAACGGCGTGTTCTCGGCAAATCTTGTAACAGAAAAGCTGCTGCCGCTTGCTGATTATTACGGCACAACTTCCGGACGCAACACAAAAGACAAGATGAAATTCATGCCGACAGTGGAACAGGGCAAGGTGCTCGATGTGCCTACAATTGCCGAAAGCCCTGTCACTTATGAGCTCAAGGTGCGCAAAGAGATTCATCTTGCAGAAGCATCTGATTTGTTTGTCTGCGAGATTTGCAATGTCTCTGTTGAAGAATCTTTGCTCGATAAGAGCGTGCCTTTTATTGAGCGGCTTAAAAAAGCCTCGCCTGTAATTACCTGCGGCGAAACTACGTACGAATCAATTGACGGAAGATATTTCGGCAAATGGGGCGAACCAAGAAAAAAGCTGACTGAAAAATAGTGGCTGACAGGCGGTGCACAACTAAGGCGCACAAGCTCCGATGAGCAGAAACAAAGCAGAAACAAAAAAAGGGCTTCTCCATTTTAGAGAAGCCCCTCGCTTTAAGAGCGTATTTGTCTGTCAGTTTTAGCGAACGCTGAACAACAAATCACCGTAGCTTGGGAATGGCCAGAGCTCTTTTGGTGTAATTGTTTCAAGTTCATCAGCACACAAGCGCAGTTCGTTCATTGCGGTAAATACATGCTCGCGGTAGAAGAATGCGGTCTTGCTTGAATCGCCTGCATCAGCAGTTTTCTTGGCAGCAAGAACTTCGCTTTCAAGCTTGTCTGTCTTGCTGTAGATGCTGCTTGTAAGTGCAGAAACTTTTTTAAGCATTGCGCTTTCGTAAGTTGTGTCGCACTCGCCGCAGGCAGCCTTTTTCAGACCGATAGTTTGGGCAAGCTTGTTAGCGTATTTGCTGGCAGCAGGAAGAATATCTTTCTTTGCCATTTCAAGCATTGTCTCTGCTTCAATGTTGATAATCTTTGAGTAGTTTTCGTTATGAATCTCAAAGCGGCTTTCAAGCTCAACCTTGCTGTAAACACCGAATTTTTCAAATACCTTGACGTTCTTTTCATCAAGAATATGTGGCAAAGCTTCTGGTGTAGATTTGAGGTTGTAAAGTCCGCGTTTTTCTGCTTCCTTAACCCAAGAATCATCATAACCGTTTCCGTTGAAAATAATTCTCTTGTGCTCTTTGATTGTCTTCAAAATCAGGTCATGGAGAGCGCCCTTGAAGTCTTTTGCTTTTTCAAGCTGGTCTGCAAACTGGCTCAATTCCTCGGCAACAACTGTGTTCAAGAATACGTTTGCACAGGCAATTGATTCATTTGAACCAAGCATACGGAACTCAAACTTGTTTCCGGTAAATGCAAATGGGGAAGTACGGTTACGGTCAGTTGTATCCTTGTTGAAGTCTGGCAGAACAGTTACACCAATCTGCATCTTTTCTTTTTCATGCTTTCCGTATGGAACGCCTTTTTCGATGCTGTCGAGGATAGCTGAAAGTTCGTCACCAAGGAAGATTGAGATGATTGCTGGAGGCGCCTCGTTAGCTCCAAGGCGGTGATCGTTACCAGCCGAAGCAACAGAAATACGGAGCAAGTCCTGATACTCATCAACACCCTTAATAATTGCGCAGAGGAAGAGGAGGAACTGTGCATTCTGATCTGGTGTTGCACCAGGGTCAAGCAGGTTCTTTCCAGTGTTAGTGCTGATTGACCAGTTGTTATGTTTACCGCTTCCGTTTACACCGGCAAATGGTTTTTCGTGAAGCAGACAAACCATTCCATGTTTTGCAGCAATCTTACGCATCATTTCCATAGTGAGCTGGTTGTGGTCGCAGGCAAGGTTTGTTGTGCTGAAAATTGGAGCAAGCTCGTGCTGTGCAGGAGCAACTTCGTTATGTTCAGTCTTAGCAAGAATACCAAGCTTCCAGAGCTCTTTGTTCAAGTCCTTCATAAATTCCTGAACGCGAGGTTTAATCATGCCAAAGTAGTGGTCTTCAAGTTCCTGACCTTTTGGAGCTTTTGCACCAAACAAAGTACGGCCTGTGTAAATCAAGTCTTCGCGTTTGTCGTAAACTGATTTATCTACAAGGAAGTATTCCTGTTCTGGACCAACTGTAGTTTTTACAGATGTAACGTCCTCGTTGCCGTCAAAAAGCTTGAGTACGCGGACAGCCTGCTTGCTGATTGCCTGCATAGAGCGAAGCAATGGAGTCTTTTTATCAAGTGCTTCACCAGTGTAAGAACAGAAAGCAGTCGGAATGCAGAGCGTTCCGTCTTTGATGAAAGCATAAGATGTCGGATCCCATGCTGTGTAGCCGCGTGCCTCAAAAGTTGCGCGGATTCCGCCGCTCGGGAAAGAAGAAGCATCAGGCTCACCCTGAACAAGTTCCTTACCGCTGAACTCCATGATAACTTTTCCGTCGCTTGTCGGAGTAATAAAGCTGTCGTGTTTTTCAGCTGTAATTCCAGTCAATGGCTGAAACCAATGTGTAAAATGAGTTGCACCTTTTTCGCAGGCCCATTCTTTCATGGCATTTGCAACAACATTGGCAACTGCCGGATTGAGTTTTTCTCCGTCATTGATTGTCTTCATCAGCTGCTTAAAAGTTTCTTTTGGCAACCGAGCCTTCATTACTGTTTCGTTAAAAACGTTTTCGCCAAAGATTGGTGTTACTTCGTCCATAAAAATCTCCTGTTTCAGCTTTAAAACAAAAAACGCCGCAGAATTTTCCGGAGCGTCCTCCAGAAAAATTTGCGGCGTCTTTGCCAAATTCAGTTTAAAACGAAAAAAGGTCGCAAAAGTATTACTTCTGCGACCTCATTGCCGTTTGATGTTCTCTTTATACAGTTTCGGAAAAAAATTGTCAAGAGCAAAAAATAAAAAAAATCTCAGTTATTATCCATCAGCAAAAACGGCATTAAATAAACAGGAAGATAAGTTATCCCGTCCTTTCTGTCTATATCTTTTTGCGAAACAATTAGGCACTCTTTTATATGCTGAGAATATTTCTTCTGAAATTCTATAATAGATTCATGATTTCCAATTCCAGAAGATTTTACCTCTATAGCAGAAATTTTTGAACCGTTGGAAATCAAAAAGTCAATTTCGTAATAATGCGTACTGCCCTGCTTTTGCCAAGTATGATAAAACAGCTCATGATCTGAAGCGGCAATAATCTGTGCTACAAGATTTTCATATAAATATCCAAGATTTGCAGGCAGCTTATCAGCCAAAAGCTTTGCATAAATCTCGTTTTCAGCTGCCGGTCTGTCTATAAACATGAGCGTAATAAAAAGCCCGGTATCGGCAATATACAGCTTATAACTTTCCAAATCTTTTGTAAGAGAAAGACTTACACGCGGGTCAGTCGAGTTAAATGAAGGAAGAACTGTTTTTGAATCAATCAAATTGTAAATAAGCTTATCGGATTTTGAAGTTCTCCGTCTGCCCGTTGCTACACCAAGCCGGAACCGCTTAGTTCCTTTTGAAAGTTGAGCCGGAATTGAATGGTAAATTGTACTTAATTCTCCAGACGGATCAAGTTTCTTAAAATCATCTTCATAAAGAAGAATAATCTGACGTTTTATTTGATCAATTGCGGCAAAACTTTTGCCATTTACATACGCTTCTACAGCCTGAGGCATTCCGCCTACTGCCATATAAATGCGGATATCTCTCATAAGTTTGCGGTTTACCTGCTGACCTATACTTTTTTTATTATCATAAAGCTTGCCCAAAATAGAAAAACTGCTTTTTGTTGCATCACAGAATTCTTCATAATCCATTGGATAAATAGAAATTTTCATTTCTTCAGAAGGAATCAAAATATTTTTAACATTCTTTTTAATTGAAATTAAAGACCCCGTTTCAATGTAGTGATAGCGGCCGTCTTTAACCAGATGCTTTATTGCCTGGCGTGCTTTTGGGAAAAGCTGAATCTCGTCAAAAATAATAACAGATTCATGTTCGTACAATTCTGTTTTTTTGATTGTCTGAAGTCTGAGAAAAAACACATCAAGATCGGTTATATCATTAAAGCACGAAAGCAATTCATCATTTTCTTTTGAAAAGTCAATCAGAATATATGACTTGTATTCGCTTTTTGCAAAATGCTCTGCAATAGTAGATTTACCTACACGGCGTGCACCTTCAAGAAGAACAGCATATTTGTCTGCATACTTTGCTTTCCATTCTGCAAGTTTTTTGTAAGCCTTTCTTTGAAAATACATTTTCACACCTCAAAAAAGTGTAGTTCTTCAAGATTATAACACCACAAAAAGTGTAATTCTTCAAAGTTATAATACGGCATTTTGTGCAGTTCTTCAAGATTTTAGCGCAAGAAAAAGTGCATTTCTTCAAGATTTTGTCAGATAAATCTGTAAATCTGTGTCTGATTTTTTTATACAAAATTCCCATTCCGCTGTTTTGTATTTCAGCTTGCAAATACGCATTTGCAAATATATAATTGACTAAAGAACGCTTATGGAAATTTCAGAACAATTTCTGCAAAGTACAATGCTTGTAATGCAGGGCATCTGCTGGATTCTGGCATTTATGACTGCATTTACAAAAAATCTTTCAAAATCACGAAAAATCGCGATTATTCTCATGGAAACAAGCTCTGCAATGCTTCTTATTTCAGACCTTGTTTTCCGCACTTACGTAGGCACAGCAGGAACTTTTGCATGGTGGGCGGCAAGAATCGCAAAGTTCTGCAACCACTTTTTTGTGGGCTTGATTCTGTATTCGTTTACTATTTATCTTAAGACACTGTTTACAAATGAAGCTGCGCTAAAAAAGCCGCCCAAAAGAATCAGAGTTTCAGAGTTTTTTGTGGCTGTGCTCTTTATATGTCTTACAATATCGCAGATTACCGGGCTTTATTACACTTTTGACGGTGCAAATAACTATATCCGGCATCAGGGACGGGTTATCGCCTATATTATTCCGCTGATTATTCTGCTTTTGCAGCTTTCTTGTATTCTTCAATATTATAAGAGATTTACCAGACGGATTAGAATTCCGATTCTGCTTTTTACGCTGATTCCACTTGCGGCGACATTAGTTCAGTTTGTAGTCCACGACATTCCGTTTGTAGACACGTCAATTGTAGGCATGGCAATTGTGCTTTATGTCTTTACAATTCAAGAAATGAATGAGACAGTCGAAAAGGCGCATCAAATGCAGATTGCAATGATGGAGCAATATCAGAAAGAGCTTGAGCGGACTGTTGAGCTGCGTACAAGCGAGCTGCGCATTGCAAACGAAAAGGCTGAACGGCTGCTTTTGAACATTCTGCCTGAAGATATTGCGCGCGAGCTGACCGAGAACCCCGGCCGCACAATTTCGAGAAAATACCCGAATGTAACGGTGCTGTTCACCGACATTGTAGGCTTTACCAAAATGAGCAGCACAATGAGCGCAGAACAGACCGTAAGAATGCTCAACAAGATAATATCGCTTTTTGACGAGCGTGCTGAAAAAGAAGGCATCGAAAAAATCAAGACAATCGGCGATGCCTATATGGCAGCAACAGGACTAACAGAAGATGCCGCGAACGACGGCGCTGAAAAGATGTGCCGCTTTGCGCAGGGTCTTTTGGAGGACGTGCGGAAATTCAACAAACTGTTTCCTGTGCAGATACAGATCCGCATCGGTATAAACTCAGGCGAGCTTGTGGCGGGCATAATCGGCAAAACAAAGTTCATCTACGATGTCTGGGGAGACACCGTAAACGTGGCAAGCCGTATGGAAAGCACAGGCGAGCCGATGCGCATTCACGTTTCTGAGCCGACCTACTTTTATACAAAGCACGCATTTGACTACAAAGAATCTGCCCAAGTTGACGTAAAAGGCAAAGGCATTATGAACACCTGGTTTCTTTAATTTTTTAGCTGCTATTTTCCAAAAGTCTTTTTGATGCGCCCGATTGCTTCGATTGTGCGCTCGCGGCTGCCAAAGCCGGTTAAGCGGAGATAGCCCTCGCCTTTAGCACCAAAGCCGCTTCCCGGTGTTCCAACAACCTGGCATTTTTCCAGCAGTTCATCGAAAAAGCTCCAGCTTGTATAGCCGGCAGGAATCTGCATCCACACATAAGGCGAATTCTTTCCGCCAAAAGCCTTAAAGCCGGCAGCAGTTACGCCTTCAAAAATGAGCCGCGCATTTTCGCGGTAAAAGCTCAAGTTTTCCTGAATCTGCTTCTGACCTTCTTCTGAATAAATTGCAGCAGCGCCACACTGGGTAATATAAGAAACGCCGTTAAACTTTGTAGACTGGCGGCGCATCCAGAGCGCATTCAATTCAGTGCCGTCAAAAATAAGCTCGTGAGGCACAACAGTGTAGCCGCAGCGCAAGCCCGTAAAGCCCGCAGTCTTTGAGAACGAGCGCAGCTCAATTGCGCAGGTCTTTGCGCCTTCAATTTCGTAAATTGACTTCGGCACATCGGGCTCTGTAACAAAAGCCTCATAAGCAGAATCAAAAAGAATCAGGCTGTGATGGGCGTTTGCATAATCAACCCATTTTTTAAGATAGCTCTTGGGCGCAACCGCACCTGTCGGGTTGTTCGGGAAACATAGGTAGATGATGTCTGCAACCGGCGCGCCTTCTTCCGGCAGCTCCGGCAGAAAGCCTGTTTCAGCCGAGCAAGGCATGATAATGATTTTATCCTTTCTGCCGTTCATAATATTTGTGTCTATGTACACAGGATAAACCGGGTCGCAGATTGCAACAGTGTTGTCAGTTGCAAAAATATCGCCGATGTTTCCGCAGTCAGACTTTGCACCGTCAGAAAGAAAAATCTCATCAAGCTTAAGACTGATTCCGCGCTTTGTGTAATCCCATTCCAGAATCTTTTCGCGCACAAAGTCATAGCCCTGCTCCGGCGGATAACCGCGGAAAGTCTTTTCGTCAGCCATTTCGTCAACCGCCTTGTGCATTGCGTCAATTACAACCGGGCAGATTGGCTTTGTAACGTCGCCAATCGAAAGCTTGATTACGTCTGCACCCGGGTGCGAAGCGATGAACTCGCGGGTCTTTTTATTTACTGTAGAAAAGAGGTAGCTCGCCTCAAGGTCTAAAAAATTCTTATTGATTTTCATAGCGGTTTTATCCTCCTAAATAACGTCATCCCGAACTTGTTTCGGGATCTACTGGCAGATGCTGAAACAAGTTCAGCATGACATGTCATTGTCGGGCGTGACCCGACAATCTGCACAAAACTGTATTTATCCAGATTACCCGGTCAAGCCGGGTAATGACACTTCACCGGTAAACACCGTCTCAGCAGAGCCGGTCATAAATACGCTGTCTGCTTCGCTGCCGCTCCACTGAATCTCCAAATCTCCGCCAAGCAGATGCACAGTGATTTTCTCGCCTGCATCAACAAGTCCGTTAAGGATTGCGGCAACAACAGTTGCGCAAGTGCCTGTACCGCAGGCAAGCGTCTCGCCGGTGCCGCGCTCCCACACGCGCATCCAGATAGTGCGCCTGTCCTCTACATAAGCAAACTCAGTATTGGTGCGCTCCGGGAAAAATTTGTCGTTTTCAAACAGCGGGCCTATTTCACAAACCGGAAATTCAGCCGGCTTTTTGTCAATGAACACAACCGCATGCGGGTTTCCCATAGACACGCAGGTTGTCTTATATTCAACACCGCCAATTGTCAGAGGGTAGGAAATTACACGCGACTCTGCAGTGATTTCGCCCCCTTCGACAAGCTCAGGGACCGCAACCACCGTACTTACTGGTATTTTCCCAGCTTCCAGAATCGGGCTGCCCATATCAACAGAAAGCTTAGTCACCTTGTCGCCCGGCTCGCCCTCTTCCACTTTCAGAATTTTCACCGCGCCCATAGACTCAGCAGTAAACTCGCGGCTCTTAGCGTAGCCCGCATCATATACGTATTTTCCCACACAGCGGATTCCGTTGCCGCACATCTGGCTTCGGCTTCCGTCGGCATTGTACATCACCATCTCAAAATCAGCCTTAGTGCCCTTTTTGATGATGATGATTCCGTCTCCGCCAATTCCAAAATGACGGTCAGAAAGCTTTATAGCCGCCTGCTTTTCGCCTTCAGCCCCACCCGGAAAATCACTCTTGATACAGTCAAAATAAATATAGTCGTTTCCACAACCATGCATCTTTGTAAACTTCATGCTTACCTCACAAAAAAAGAGGCCGTAGACAAATTTCCCCAGAAACATATCTACGACCTCTTTGCCGTTAGTTTTTTTTAACTTGAAAATAAAAAAATGTCAATAGTAGTTCTAATAAATACCACTAATTCGCCGCCATCGCAATGACGGATTTTTTCCATAAAGTTTCCGAAAAGGTCTATTGACGCAATTTTTCAAACACAGTATAACAAAGAAGAACAAAGGCGTTCATTTAATTTGATGACTTAGTGTCCTCTGATTGAATGAGCGTCTTTTTTTTGGAGTAAACGTAATCATGAAAGCATGGCTGATTCTTGCAGACGGCACAATTTTTGAAGGAACTTCTATCGGAAAAACCGGCAGAACAACCGGTGAAACAGTTTTTACAACCGGAATGACCGGCTATCTTGAAACGCTCACCGACCCAAGCTATTTCGGCCAGATTGTAACACAAACTTTTCCGCTCATCGGAAACTACGGTGTTATTCCCCAAGATTTTGAAAGCCGCAAATGCCACGTGCGCGGCTACGTTGTGCGCGAGCTTTGCAACGAGCCTTCTAACTTTAGATGCGGCGGTATACTGAACGATTTTCTAAAAACACAGGGAATCATCGGAATCTGCGGCATTGACACACGCGCGCTCACCAAAAAACTCCGCGAATCCGGCGTTATGAACGGAATGATCATCAGCGGCGAAGAAAAATGCCCCGACGTTACCGACGCTCTTCTAAAAGAAATCAAAGACTACAAAATAGTGCAGGCTGTAGAAAGCGTACAGTCAAATACTGTCATTCCCCCACTTGATGGGGGAATCTGCACATCACAGCCGGTTGCAGATTGTCCGGTCAAGCCGGACAATGACACAAACGGAAATGTCACCCATCACATTGTTCTATGGGATTTTGGTGCAAAAGCAAATATTCAGCGTGAGCTTGAAAAGCGCGGCTGCAAGGTAACAGTTGTTTCTTGCGGCACAAGCGCAGACCAGATTCTTGCCCTTAAGCCAGACGGTCTGATGCTTTCTAACGGCCCCGGCGACCCGGCTGATAATACCCAAATAATAGAAGAAATCCGCAAAATCTGCGACTTTGGCAAACTGCCGGTTTTTGGCATCTGCCTTGGACACCAGATGCTTGCGCTTGCAAGAGGTGCAAAAACCAGCAAGCTCAAGTACGGACACCGCGGCGGCAACCACCCGGTAAAAGACACAGCTACAAACCGCGTCTACATTACAAGCCAGAACCACGGCTATGCTGTTGAAGCAGACACACTGCCCTCTTTTGCCACAATGAGCTTTTTCAACGTGAACGACAACACTTGCGAAGGCGTACGCTACAACGACATTCCGGCATTCAGTGTGCAGTTTCACCCCGAAGCCTGCGGCGGCCCTCACGACACAAACTTTTTGTTCGACGAGTTTCTCTCAATGCTTTAAGCACAGCCTTTTTTGACAACTCCAAAAACTCCATGCTATAATTTTCATGTTTATGGTACAAATGGAGGTATCTATGGAAATTACTATGTATAGAATGGGGGGGGTAAAAGGCTTTTATTAATTGCAGCCCTTCTTTTTATTGCTTCAATTTCTGCCTTTGCACAGAATGTATACGAAGTTGACTTGAACAAATTCCCTGCTGTGAATGATGACAAAACGGCGGCTTTTGACAAGACAACTAAAACAGTAACGGTTACAGCCAATGACAAGCTGCAATATGGCGGCAGCAAGGGTATTTATCTTTGGCTCAATAATCTTGATATAAGCAGTTACAACATTGCGCGCGTTAAGTACAAGGTTATTGGCGATTACGGCTTTCATTTTACCCTGGATTATGATGATAATACGCTGGATTGGAATTATGACAAATCAACATATTGTCCGTCATATCTTAATGAAATGATTATTCCTCTTAAAAGCAACCAGCGAAGATTGAAAGGCATTAATGCAGCAGGCACATGGAATGTTCCTTATGAGCAGTTTGTGATAGAGTCTGTTACTTTTGAAAAAGTAGATAATCCTAAATTAACTGATGTTTATGCAAGCAACGAGCCGCCTGTAATAGATAAGGCAACAAGCGGAAAGTTTGACGACAAAATAAGCGCGTGGGATTATGTTAAAAATCTTGGAGTAGGTTTTCAATATCAGTCGTTTGCAACTTGTGAAGATTCGCTTGATTATGGGATGGACTGTTTTCATTTCTGGGGATTTAAAAAGCCTTCTAAAGAAATAATTCATTTTATAAAAGAAAAAGGATTTAAGACAATCCGACTTCAAACAAGTCCGAACGGAGGGCATCTTCTCGATGAAAACTACACTATTGATCCGCGCTATATTAAGGCATTAAAAGAAGTTGTTGACTGGATAATCGAAGAAGATATGTATGTTATTATCTGCGGGTCTGTTCCTGAATTTATGGAACTAAATGAAACTTTCCAAAAAAAAGTAAAAGAGAGCGTCCATTTTGAAGCCTTGAGCGTAAGCGAAGATTATAAGAAAACTACAGAGGCGCTGCTAAAGGCAATTTGGAAGCAATATGCGACGGCCTTTAACAATTCTTACGACGAGCGTTTGATTTTTGAGACTATAAATAATCCGACACATATTTTTCATGAACATGCATGGGATCCAATAAGCGACTGCGCTGTCTGCAAAAAAGACTATGCCATTATGAATGAGTACAACCAGATAATCGTTGACACAATCCGTTCCACAGGCGGAAACAACGCAAAGCGCTTTATCATGGTTGAAGGGATTGGCGGAAAGTGGAAGAGTATAACAAACTCTCTTTTTAAAATGCCCACGGACAAAACAAAAGACAGATTGATTCCTACCGCACAGAAGCTTCCGATGGGCTTTACACTAGCTACCGCCCCCGGAGGATTCGGCAGTATATTTTATACGGAAGGCGTTAGAAAAGAAATAAACGCCATGTTTGATGCGCTGGATAAAACGTATTTCAAAAAGCATGTTCCTGTTTATCTTTCAGAAGTCTGCGGAGGGCCTTTGGGCATTCCGGTTATGGAAAGGATCAACTGTATGAAAGATTTTATGTCAGAAGTGGCAAAAGACGGACGCTCATGTGCCATAACCCTGCATCCTGCCGATGATTATCAAAATAACTCTCATGACTTTGACCCTTGGAACATAAAATGGAATGAAAAGTCTGAATACTTTGATACGGTTTTCTACGGAGCGCAAGGCAAAGAATATCCTTTGAGCGAGGAATTCCTTAAGAACAATGAAACAAAGGTTGAAAGCATAGTCGGCAAAAATCTTATAAATGAACCGTTTGACACAAAGAAATGGGGCGAAAATTATAGAATAAACTCCGACATTTTTTTGCGTTCTGTTCCAGAAAATTATAAACTTGAATTCGTTATAAAGAAAACAGGCTCATCTCCAACGATTCAAATAACTTGGGAAGATGAAAATTTCCAGTGGCACAAAATACCTGGAACAGCAAAAAAGATTAAAGGCGGAAGACTGTTAGACGGTAATGTTATACCAAGCAAAACAACATTTACTGTTGAAATAGATTCAGAAACCGCAAAGATAATCGAAAACTCAAACGCCTTATTCTTAATGGGTCAGGACGCAATAATTCAGTCAATGACTGTTGTGGAGTAACAGCAGCACTGAAAAATACATAGTTTTAGTACTTCACAAAGTTTTATTATTTCGTTATAGTGATTTAAGTCAAAGGCGACATCGGTTTTATTAGCGGTGCCGTCTTTTTTTTTGGAGTTTTAAATGCCACTAAACGAAAATATCCACAAAGTAATGATTATCGGTTCTGGGCCAATTATAATTGGTCAGGCAGCAGAATTTGACTACGCCGGAAATCAGGCATGCAAA
Source organism: Spirochaetaceae bacterium (assembly GCA_017614995.1). Lineage (GTDB taxonomy): Bacteria > Spirochaetota > Spirochaetia > Treponematales > Treponemataceae > UBA1240. The sequence goes on along the minus strand of JAGAAX010000018.1, from coordinate 38,994 downwards.
GCCTTAAAGCAGCTTGGCCTTGAAGTTTGTCTTGTAAACTCAAATCCGGCAACGCTTATGACCGACCATTCAATGGCAGACGAGATTTACCTTGAACCGCTCACACTCGAAACCCTCCAGAGAATTATAGAAAAAGAAAAACCTGATTCCCTGCTTTCAACGCTCGGCGGACAGACCGGCTTAACTTTGAGCATGGAACTTGCAAAGTCAGGCTTTCTAAAAGAGCATAATGTGCAGCTTCTTGGCGCGCGGCCGCTTACAATTGACAAGGCAGAAGACCGCCAGATGTTCAAAGACACAATGGAACAGATTGGCGAGCCTTGTATTCCTTCTAAGGTTGTAACAACTTACCAAGACGCCGCCGATTTTGTGCACAACGAAATCGGATTTCCGGCAATTATACGCCCGGCATTTACACTCGGCGGAACAGGCGGCGGCATTGTGAACAACGAGCGCGAGCTTGATGAAATTGCACACAACGGGCTTCACCGCTCGCCTATTCACCAGATTCTTGTTGAAAAATGTATTTCAGGCTGGAAAGAAATTGAATTTGAGGTAATGCGCGATGGCGCCGGAAATGTAATTACAGTCTGTTCAATGGAAAACTTTGACCCGGTCGGCGTTCACACAGGAGACTCAATTGTAATTGCGCCGACTGTAACACTGGCGGACAAAGAATATCAGATGCTGCGCTCGGCGGCACTCAACATCATCAGCGCGCTAGAAATTGAGGGCGGCTGCAACTGCCAGTTCGCGCTCAACCCGGAAACTTTTGAATATGCCGTAATCGAAGTAAACCCGCGTGTTTCGCGTTCTTCGGCGCTGGCTTCAAAGGCTACGGGCTACCCTATTGCAAAAGTTGCCGCGCTCATTGCCGTCGGCTTCAATCTTGACGAGATTCCGAACTTTGTTACTAAAAAGACAAAGGCCTGCTTTGAGCCTGTTCTTGATTATGTTGTTGTAAAAATGCCGAAGTTTCCGTTTGAAAAATTTGTCTATGCAAGCCGCAAGCTCGGCACGCAGATGAAGGCAACCGGCGAAGTTATGGCAATCGGGCAGAACTTTGAAGAAGCAATTCTCAAGGCTGTGCGTGGCGCAGAGCTTGGCACAAAAGATTTGAATCTTGCGGTTTTTGCCTCTGAATCAAATGAAAAAATAATACAGCGGGTAAGTCAGTGCACAGACCAGAGAATTTTTGCAATTTATCAGGCTTTAAAACGCGGTCTTATGAGCGTAAAAGAGATTCACGAAGTTACCAAGATTGACGAATGGTTTTTGTGCAAGCTTGAAAACATTGTGAACGCGGAGAAAGAGACCCTGAAACTAGTTCAGGGTGACGGCAATGGCGGCTCTCATGCTGAACTTGTTTCAGCGTCTATGCCGTATCCGCCGCGCTCTTTCAAAATGGTAGACACATGTGCCGGCGAGTTTGACGCAGAGACACCGTATTTCTATTCATGCACAAGCGGAGAAAACGAGGCAGCCGCTTATTTAGAAGAACTTTCTGCAAACGGAAAGCGCAGCTCAAAGGGCACAATCGTTGTTCTTGGTTCGGGGCCAATCAGGATTGGTCAGGGCATTGAATTTGACTATGCTTCAGTTCAGTGCGTATGGGCTTTGAAAAAGCTGGGCTATGAAGTTGCAATTATCAATAACAACCCGGAAACAGTTTCTACAGACTTTGACACTGCGGACAGGCTTTATTTTGAGCCGCTCACTCCAGTTGATGTGATGAACGTGCTTGCTGTTGAAAAGCCGCTCGGTGTAGTTGTTGCATTCGGCGGTCAGACTGCAATCAAGCTGACTAAATTCCTTGACAAGCAGGGCATTAAGATTCTTGGAACTTCTGCTGATTCAATTGACCTTGCGGAAGACCGCGAGCGCTTTGAAGAGCTTTGCGAGCGGCTCAATGTAAACCGCCCTAAAGGCATGACGGTTCTCACAGAAGTTGAAGCGCTTGAAGCTGCCGCACGCCTCGGCTATCCGGTGCTTTTAAGGCCAAGCTATGTTCTCGGCGGTCAGAATATGATTATTGCGCGAAACAGCGCGGACGTCAAAGAATACATGAAGATTATTCTTGCACAGAAAATCGAAAACCCGATTTTGATAGACAAATACATGGAAGGTCTGGAACTTGAAATTGACTGCATCTGCGACGGAAAAGACGTGCTTATTCCGGGAATTATGCAGCATATTGAAAGAACAGGCATTCATTCGGGCGACTCAATTGCGGTGTATCCGCCGTTCAAATTTACGCAGGAAATGACCGACGAAATCGTGAAAAAATCAACAGACATGGCGCTCGCGCTGGGTACGCAAGGGCTTGTAAACATTCAGTGGCTTTTCTACAACGGTCAGCTCAACATAATTGAAGCAAACCCGCGTTCAAGCCGCACTGTGCCTTATCTAAGCAAAGTTACCGGCGTTCCTATGGTAGAGCTTGCAACGCGCGCCATGCTCGGGGAAAAAGTTCGCGACATGGGCTACGGCACAGGCTTGTACAGGCGGCCGTCTTATTACGCGGTCAAAGTTCCGGTTTTCAGCTTTGAAAAGCTCATGGACGTAGACACGCACCTCGGCCCTGAAATGAAGTCCACCGGCGAAGTTCTCGGTATTGCGCCGACGCCAGAAGAAGCAATCTATAAAGGCATGTGCGCCGCCGGCTGGAACATGATAAATCCGGGAACAAATAAGGAACGCCCTGAAGCTGTGCTTTTCAGTGTACGTGAAAGCGACCTGCCTGAACTGCCTGCCCTCGCAAAGAAATATGCAGACCTTGGGTTTAAGCTTTATGCTACAAGCGGCAACGCAAGCACTATTGAGCGTTCAGGCATTCAGGTTACGCACGTTGCCAAAGTGCATGAAAATCACAATGACAATGTTATGACGCTGCTTGAAAGCCAGAAAATCGATTACGTTATTTCCACTTCTGCAAAAGGAAGAAACCCTGAAGCTGAAAGTGTAAAGCTAAGACGCCTTGCGGTTGAGCACGGCATTGACTGCTTTACCGCAATTGATACGGCAAACGCAATGGCAGACTGTCTTGCAAGCTCTTATACGCTCGGCAACACAAGTCTTGTGGATATTAACGCAGATTTATAAACACTGAGATTGCACAATAACAAAGTGTGCGTTACAATATAATGGACTTTTCAATAATATTCATAATTTTGGAGAAATCAAATGAAGAAATTGAGCATTTTAATTGCAGCGCTCATCATGATTGGTGGTTTGTGCTTTGCAGCGGATCCAACAGAAGGTTTCTGGATCAGCGTAGATGAAAAAACCAATCAGCCTACTGCCGGATGGCAGATTTGGGAACAGAACGGAAAACTTAACGGTAAGATTCTTTCTGTTGCAGGGAAACCGCAGGACGTAATTGCAGACGGCGGAAAAGGCAAAAGCTACGACAACTTTATGAACGGCGTAGATGTAGGTACACTGCCTTCTGTAGGCACTTCATGGATCTGGGGCTTGTCAAAAGACGGTGAAGGAAAATGGTCAAACGGTTATATTATTGACCCGAATGACGGCAAACGCTACAAGTGCCGCATTACATTCCACAAAGCCGACGGCAAGAAATACAAGTCTGATACACTTGAAATGCGCGGCGAAGTCGGCCCATTTGGACGCAGCCAGTTCTGGACATCAGCAACAGAAGCTGAAGCCAACGGCCTTAGATAATTGTGTTACAGGCTGGAATTTGTCATTGTCGGGCGTGACCCGACAATCTTTTGTACCAATTTGATACTAGATTCCCGCGTCAAGCGCGGGAATGACACATATTAGACAAATCGACTTTTTACCTAAAAAGCCCCCGATGCAGAACGCACGGGGGCTTTTTTTTAGTCAGCCAGCTTTGACTCTAGTGCAAGAGGAGCGGGTCTTGTAACAACAGCATCTGTTTCAGCAACTTTGAAAATGCCGGCTACAGAAACAAGCTCGTGGGCACTTGCAGAAAGCTCTTCTGCCATTGCGGCAAGCTCTTCTGAAGAAGAGGCGTTCTGCTGAACAACAGAATCAAGCTGCTGGATAGCAGTGCTTACCTGAGATGCACTCAAAGTCTGTTCATGACAGGCAACAGAAATTTCTTCAATAAGTCCTGTCGTCTTTTCAATTTCAGGAACAACATTCTGTATTTTGCCGCCTGCATTGTCAGCAGCAACAAGCGTTTCTTTTGAAAGCTCAATTATGTCAGCAGCAGCATCTTTTGTGCGCTCAGCAAGCTTTCTTACTTCGTTTGCAACAACGGCAAAACCTTTTCCGGCATCACCGGCGCGGGCAGCTTCTATTGCGGCATTGAGCGCAAGAAGGTTGGTCTGGCTTGTAATATCCTGAATAACCTCAATTTTGGTTGTAATCTTCTTTACAGCGTCTACAGCAGCAGTTACAGCGTTGCTTCCGTCTTTGCCGTCATTGCATGTAGCAAGCGCAATAGTGCGTGTCTGCTCTGCATTTTCAGCCGTCTGCCCGATGCTAGAAGCCATTTCTTCCATTGTTGCAGACATTTCTTCTGTAGAAGCTGCCTGTTCAGAAGCACCGGCAGAAATTGACTGGCTTGAGCTGCTGATCTGCGCGCTTCCTTTCATAACTTCATCAGCGATGTACTGAACCTTAACAATTGTTGCCTGCAAAAGCGCAATGAATTTGTTTACGCCGCGGGTTACCTGCGTAAACTCGTCGTTTCCGTCTTCAGGCAGTCTGTAAGTCAAATCTGCATCGCCGGAAGAAAGGTTTGTTACAGCGGCGTTTATAAGGAAAAGCGGCCTTGAAATTTTCCGTTTAATCAAAATAATGAACAGAAGAACAACCACAATCAAAGAAATAAGCGAAACAATGAGAAGCGGCGTGAAAATAGCTTTTGAAACAAGCTCTACAACTGTAAGCGGTTTTCCAAGATAAAGCGTTGTTACAAACGCGCCCTGCTTATTTAAAAGCGGAAAATAACATGAAATAGAATCTTTTGAACCGATTTTGTTTATTACTGAAATCGGGCGGCATTCTTTTTTTACTCTGTCTATGATTTCAGGGTTTGCAAGTTTTGTACCCTTCATGCCGTCAATTGTTGTTACAAGGCGTGTGTAGCCGTCAAATATTGTAGCTTCTGAACAAGTTGCAGTCTTTATCTTATCCACCATTTTTTGAACAGCTACATTTTTCTTTACAATTACAACACCAACGATGCTGTTACCATTTTTCACAGGCTCGGCAGCAACGGCAAAAATCTTGTCGTTGTCTTTTATAAAATCTGCAACGCCTGTTCCCTGAAGAGCAGACTGAATAATTGCCGCTTCAAGCGAACTGTCATAACTGGCTGAAGAAATCTTTTTTCCTCTGCTGTCAAAAACCGCGGCATCATCTGCACCTAAACCTGCAACAAGATTTGCACTTACACTGTCTGCCGCAACTGTTTCTTCAACCTGATTCTTCAGCGCAAACTCATAGGAGTTTTTTGCACTGACCGCGTACAATTTAATCTCATTAAGCTCACTGTTAAATTCATCTGAAAAAGAAACTGACAGATCCTTTATTTCTTCCATAAAGTAAGCTTTGAGCCCGGTATCAAGCCGGTTTGAAACAACACCGTCTATAATCACTGTGTAAACAATAAGACCAACTGCTATTATGATCTCAATAAAAAGAGCAACAGATTTCTGCCTTCTCATAAAACCTCTCTAAAAAGTTCAAGCTAAAGTGTTACATATATTATTTATCATCTTTTGTGAAATTTCCACGAAAAATTTTCTAAAAGCACAGATTTTGTTCTGTAAATTCTGAATTTTCGGGCTTTTCAGTTTGTTCTATGCACTTTTTTCGCCCGCGCCTATTATTGACAGCACTGCTTCAAGTGGATAAAATGAACCTATATTTTGAACAAAGGCGTTCATTCGATTTGACGGCTAATAGTCGTCTGATGGAATGAGCGTCTTTTTTATTTTTAAACGGGGAAAAGAGGTTTTTATGAGTAAATTCATTTTTGTAACAGGCGGTGTAGTTTCTGGCTTGGGAAAAGGAATTACTGCAGCTTCACTGGGTCGTCTGCTGAAATGCCGCGGATTAAAGATTGCATCGCAGAAACTTGACCCTTACATGAACGTAGACCCAGGCACAATGAGCCCTTTTCAGCACGGCGAAGTTTTTGTTACAGACGACGGCGCAGAAACAGACCTTGACCTCGGACATTACGAGCGCTTCATCGATGAAAATTTAACGCGCTATTCAAATCTGACAAGCGGCCGCGTTTATTGGAATGTTCTGAATAAAGAGCGGCAGGGCGAATATCTCGGTCAGACTGTGCAGATTATTCCCCACGTTACAAACGAAATCAAAGACTTTATCCTTAAAAATGCAGAAGTCTCACAGGCAGACGTAAGCATTGTCGAAGTAGGTGGCACAATCGGTGACATTGAAAGCCAGCCCTTTCTTGAGGCGATACGCCAGCTCGCAATTGAAGTAGGACGGCGCAACTGCCTGTTTATTCACGTCTGCCTTGTGCCTTATATTTCGGGCAGCGACGAATTCAAGAGCAAACCGACACAACATTCTGTAAAAGAGCTGATGGCTGTCGGAATTCACCCGGACATTATAGTTGCACGCTGTGACGAGGTTATTCCTGACGATATCCGCAAAAAGATTTCGCTTTTCTGCAACGTCGGCGAAGACTGCGTAATCAACAACACAACCTGCAAGAGCCTTTACGAAGTGCCTCTCATGCTGCATGCCCAGAACATGGACGACGTTGTATGCCGCGATTTGGGCATTGAAAAGGGAACAGACTACCCTTCTCTTGCTGAATGGTCGCGGATGATTGAGATGATTCATGCACGCAAGGGCGAAATTCAAATTGCGCTTGTAGGCAAATACGTAAAGCTTCACGATTCATATCTCAGTATTGTTGAATCTTTGAACCATGCAAGTTTTGTTGTGGGCAAAAACGTAAAAATCAAATGGGTTGACAGCGACAAAGTAACAGACGAAACCGCGCCGGAGATTTTTGCAGACTGTTCGGGCATAATTCTTCCGGGCGGCTTTGGTCACCGCGGAATTGAAGGCATGGTCTGTGCGTGCCGTTATGCAAGAACCCACAAAATGCCGTATTTCGGCATCTGCCTTGGAATGCAGATTGCTGTAATTGAATTTGCGCGCAGTGTCTTGGGCTATGAAGATGCTAACAGCCGCGAATTTGACGAAGTCTGCGAGCATCCGGTTATAGACCTTATGAAAAATCAGGAAGGCGTAATTAAGGGCGGCACAATGCGTCTTGGCTCTTATCCCTGCGTGGTTACACCGGGCACAATTCTTGAAAAGGCTTACGGAGCAAGCCTCATAAATGAACGCCACCGCCACCGCTACGAGTTCAACAACGACTACCGTGCGCAGATGAAATCAGCCGGTCTTACAATAAGCGGCATGTCGCCGGACGGTACGCTGGTTGAAGCTGTAGAAATTGCAGGCCAGTTCCATGTAGGCGTGCAGTTTCACCCTGAATTCAAGAGCCGCCCGAACAACGCCGGGGCTTTATTTGTAGAGTTCTTGAAAGCGTGCAACAGGTAATATATACTAAAAACGAGGTAAAACAATGTATTCAGAAACTGATGTTTTGGATTATGTAAAAGAAGAAGACGTAAAATTTGTGCGCCTTGCGTTTTTTGATTTACGCGGCATACAGAAGAATATTTCGATTATGGCAGGACAGCTTGAATCTGCTTTTCAAAACGGCGTAAGTTTTGATGCTTCAGCAATTTATGGCTTTGAAACACCAGAAAAATCTGACCTGTTTCTGCATCCTGATCCAACCACAATTTCGATTCTTCCCTGGAGACCAAACACCGGAAAAGTTGTGCGCATGTTCTGTACAATTTCGTACCCGGACGGAACACCATACAAAAAAGACTGCCGCACACTGCTTTCTAATGCTGTAAAAAAAGCCCGCGATGAATTCGGTGTAGAATTCAGCTTTGGCACTGAAATAGAGTTTTACCTTTTCAAGCTCAACGAAAAAGGCGAGCCTACCAAGATTCCGTTTGACAATGCAGGCTATATGGATATTGCGCCGGAAGACAAGGGCGAAAATATCCGCCGCGAAATCTGCTTTACCCTTGAAGAAATGGGCATACAGCCTGAATCAAGCCACCACGAAGAAGGCCCGGGACAGCACGAAATTGACTTTCATTATTCAGACGCGCTTACTGCCGCTGACAACGCCGCAACATTCAAGTGGATTGTCCGCACACAGGCTGCAAGTGCCGGGCTTTATGCAGACTTTTCGCCGAAGCCGCTTGATGACAAAGCAGGCAGCGGTTTTCATATAAATATTTCATGCTCAGACAATTCTAAAATGAAAAACGTCCTCGCAGGCGTTCTGAAACACGCCGAAGAGCTTACCTACTACATGAACTGCACAGAAGCGTCTTACAACAGGCTCGGCTCTTATAAAGCACCGAATTATATTGCTTGGGGCTATGAAAACCGCTCTACATTTATCCGCGTGCCGTCTACAACAAGCGATGACGCAAGCCGCATAGAGATTAGAACCCCGGACAGCGAATGTAACGTGTACATTGTGTTTACGCTTCTGATTTACGCCGCACTTGACGGAATCAAAAATAAGCTTGAACCGCCAAAAGACATCAAGATAAATCTTTTCAAAAATGACGGGGATACAGATTCCGGCAAAGAGATTCAAACCGCTACTCTACCCGACACACTTGACTCTGCAAGAAAAATTGCAGAATCAAGCACCTTTATAAAGGAAGCGCTCGGATTCTAATATGGCAGAAGATATCCACAGCGTATTGGTTGTAACAAAAGACAGCAAAATCTCCTCTCAAATAAGCGCGATGCTGATTCCGCCGGTATTTGAACTGAATATTGCCGGTGATTTTAACGAAGCACGCCGCCGCTTTTCAGAAAGGGTTTACAACATTGTCATTGTTGATTACGCCGACGGCGCGGGTGTAGATTTTGCGACTGATATTTCGTCATCAACCAGCACAATTCTTCTTCTTGTGCCTGCCGCGCAATTTGACCAGATAAGCTATAAAGTAGAAATATTCGGCGTGCTTTCAATTTCAAGCCCGTTTGACCAGTTCTATTTCTATAACATGATTAAAATTGCGATTGCCGTTCAGTATAAAGTCCAGATTCTTTCAAGCCAGACAATGAAACTCAAAAACAAAATGGAAGAAATACGGATTATCAACCGCGCAAAACTGCTGATAATGCAGAATCTTTCTTTAACCGAAGAACAGGCACATCATCATATTGAAAAAGAGGCGATGAACAGCTGCCGTAAAAAAATTGATGTTGCCCAAGAAATAATCAAGATGTATGAAAAATAAAAAGCCCCGCATCAAGCTACGGGGCTTTATCAATTATCGGCTTAGTTTACAGCGCGCTTCTTTTCAATTGAATTGCGCAAAATCTGATAGGTAATTAATGCTGCCATCAAAATCAGGCCGATAACGTCGGTTTTTGTTTCGGGGATAACGCAGAGAAAACCGCCAGCCGCAAACAGAAGCCGCTCGATAATTGAAGCACTTCTAAATCCGTAGCCTTCAAGTGCAATACTTATGCCGAACATTCCGATTAAAGCCGTAAGACAAATGAAAATAACAGAAAGCACTGTAGCATTTATCATAAGCATCTGCGGATTGTAGACGAACATATACGGAATGATAAACGCGCCGATTGCTAGCTTTGTTGCATTTACAGCCGTCTTCATCGGCTTGCCTTTCGCAATCGCCGCACCCGCTATAGCCGCAAGCGCTACAGGCGGCGTAACGTCGGCAATAATACCGAAATAGAACGCAAACATGTGGGCAGGCAGCATCATAACAGGCTGAATATCTGCGCCGCCGTAAAGACATGTAATAATCGCACCGGCTGTAATTGTTGACGTAATAAGGTAATTGGCTGTTGTCGGCGCGCCCATTCCAAGAATAATTGAAGCAAGCATTGTGAAAATCAAAGTAAGCAGAAGCTTTCCATGTGCAAGCGAAACAAGACCAGCGCCAAGCTTTAAGCCTATGCCTGTAAGCGTAACAATTCCGATGATAATTCCAGCCATGGCACATGCGATTGCAACACTGATGATGTTTCTTGCCGCGGCGCTCATTACATCAATCAAGTCTTTTGAGCCGAAAGTCGGTTTTCTGCCGCATGCAAGGTCTACGATAGAAACAGCAACTCCAATAACAAGGCATGCAACAATTCCCATTAATGCAGCAAAAACAGCAGTTTTTCCGGCACAGAGGAAGTAGACGATAACGAACAAAGGCAGAATCATGTAGCCTTTCTTCAAGAAAAGCGGAAGGAATTTCGGCAGTTCCTCACGCGGCAAACCTTTAAGCCCAAGCTTTTTTGCCTCAAGATGAACTGTGATGAAAATTCCTGCAAAATACAGAATAGCCGGAACAATGGCAGCTTTTACGATAGTAACATACGAAACACCGATGCTTTCTGCCATAAGGAATGCGGCAGCGCCCATAATCGGAGGCATAAGCTGTCCGCCTGTAGAAGCAGTTGCCTCAACTGCACCGGCAAATTCAGGCTTGTAGCCGAGCTTTTTCATCATAGGAATTGTGAAACTGCCCGAGCCGACTGTGTTTGAAACAGAACTGCCCGAAACTGTGCCGAGAAGCGCACTTGAAAGAACAGCAACTTTTGCAGGACCGCCCGAAGCACCGCCTGCTATTGAGTTGCACACTTCAATAAAAAAGTGACCTATTCCGGTTTTTTCAAGAAGCGCACCGAACAGAATAAACAGAAAGATGAACGTAGAGCACGCACCAATCGGCGTTCCCATAATTCCTTCTGTATTATAGAAAAGATGGCACACAACACGCTGAAGCGAATAGCCGCGGTGGTGCAGAAAGCCCGGCAGCATTTTGCCGCCAAAAGCGTAAAGCACAAAAACGCCTGCGATAATCATAATCGGAAGCCCGACAATACGGCGGCAGCTTTCAAACAGAATGATAATGCCGGTTATGGCTATTGCAATATCTAAAACAGTGTTGTTGCCTGAGCGGCGTACAAGATCCTGAAAATTGATAACGATATACATCCAGCAGGCGGCACCGGCAAGACCAAGCAGAACATCATACCACGGCAGGGTATTCCGCGGCATTTTTTTTGTTGCCGGAAAAAGCAGAAACGCCAGAAGCTGAACAAAAGCAAGGTGAGTTGCGCGGAGAATCTGGGCAGTTATTTTTCCAGATAAAGTTGCATAAAGCTGAAAAAAAACAAAAACTACAGAAATAATAACAGTGATGTACTGACGCCAGCATTTGTGCTCGCGGTAAGCCTGCTCACGGTCAAGATTCTGCATTAATTCTTTGATTTCTTCTTCATTTGATGTAGGAAGTATATTCTCAATTGCGCCGCTTGAAGGCTGCACTTCCTGCCCATTTGTCTGTGTCTGGGTTAAATCTTCCACTCATGTCTCCTTTAAGTGAACCTCTAAAAACTTCAGTTTTTAGAGGTAACTTTGAAAATGCGATGTTGTAAATCGCGCCATTTTAGCGATTTACAACTCGGCGGTAATTTCTAAAAAGTCACGCCAGTGAGTTTTTAGAAATTACCTTTAGCTTATGAAATATGTATGAAAGCAGAGATACTCTCTTTTTTTCCAAAATTATGCTCGTCTGCGGCGGGAACAAATCAGCCATTTTGTATTTGTGCGCGGCAGGCTCTTTATCTTTTTTATAAGTCCAAAACGTAATTGTATGATTTGCAATTAAGCCAACTGCCATAACAAGCCGGTCTACTTCTCTGTTGATATTCACTATTTCGTAGCCGTCGTCTGTAACCCGGAACTGACTGCCGGGCATTTCCCCCGGCTCAGGTATTCCGGCTCCATAGGAAACAAAATGTGTGCCCGTAAGCAGAAGCCCTTCGCTTTTGTGTATATCATAAAAATCGTGAACCCTGCCCTTATTGACTGAATGTGTATAGGCAATTTCAAAGCCTTCCATTCTGGCAGTGCTTATAAAATACTTTTCGGAATTATTTTTTCTACAACTGATAGAAAGAACAGGTTTTATCGGAGCAAAAAACAAAACTCCGGCAAAAACCAGCAAAAAAACAATCAATACTTTTTTTATCATAACCTGAACTGATAGGAACCTCTAAAAAGTTCAGTTTTTAGAGATGCCTTGGTAAAAGCACACGCTGTTCTGCATGTTCTGCAAAACAGTGTATGCCTTTCAAATTAAAACGACTAAGTTTTGCAGCTTAGTTCATCAAACCCTTTTCTTTGAAATATTTAACTGCACCCGGATGGAACGGAACAGAAACGCCTGTAACAGCGCTTTCCAAAGAAACTTCCTTGCCTTTTGCATGTGCTGTTCCAAGTGTTGGCAGATTGTCAAATAAAGCTTTTGTCATCTCGTAAACAGTTTCTTCGTCAAGTTTAGAATTAACTGCAAGTGTAGCCTTAATAGCAAGAGCCGGTGTGTCTGTTGTAGTGCCTTTGTATGTGTCAGCAGGAATTACAGTCTTTGTGTAGTAGCCGTATTTTGCGCAGATTGCGTCAGCAGCAGCACCGTCAACAGGAATAAGAAGCAGACCTGCTGTAAAAGCAAGTTCCTGCAATGCTGAGTTTGGAACACCTGCTGTGATAAAGCAGCCGTCAAGTGTGCCGTTCTGAATTGCTTCAGCAGACTCTTTGAATGAAAGGTTGCTCTTTCTGATGTCGTCAAATGTAATGCCGTAGCCTTCCATAATCTGTTTTGCGTTGAATTCTACGCCTGAACCTGCATCGCCTACAGAAATGCGCTTGCCTTTAAAATCAGCAACTGATTTGATGCCGCTGTCTTTAGAAACTGCAATCTGAACAACTTCAGGATACAATGTTCCGATTGTCATAATGTTCGGAAGCTTCTCACCGTCAAACAAGTCTTTGCCGTTATAAGCGTAGTCCATAACGTCATTCTGAACGATAGCATATTCAGCTTCACCTTTATTGATAAGACGAAGGTTTTCAGCAGAAGCACCAGTTGCCTGTGCTGTAACATTCATGTTAGCAATTTTAGAATTCCAGATATTGGCAATTGCACCGCCAAAAGGATAATAAGTACCGCTTGTACCACCAGTAGCCAGGATGTAGTCTTTCTTTGCATTGGCTTTTGAACAGCCGCCCAATATAACCGAAGCCAACAAAACAGCTGCTGTAAGTGAAATAAGCTTTTTCATAAATCCTCCATATAAAAGCTATAATATCTCTATTCTACTATAGTGTAGTTGATTTGTTCAACTATCTTGTAACTTTCTTTATAAGCTTTTGCCTGACACATTAAAAAAATAACCACAACGTTCAGCATTTTCGTGCTAAAATAACATGAAGAGAGAAAATTTATGGGGCTGCCCCTAACAGGAGTAACACGAAATGATTGGAACATTTTGGGCGTTAATACCGGCAATTCTTGCTATCGCGCTGGCATTAATCTTTAAAGAGGTTTATTCCTCGCTTTTTGCAGGAATTTTAATCGGCGGCATTTTTTATGCAGTTTCTACAGCAACAGGCTTTACAGGTTTTCTGACACACGTCTTTAACGACGGTCTGGTTGCACAGCTTTCGGATTCTTATAATGCCGGAATCCTTATCTTTCTTGTTGTTCTAGGAATTATGGTAGTTCTGATGAACAAGGCAGGCGGCTCGGCGGCATTCGGCGAATGGGCTAAAAAGCACATAAAGACAAAAGCCGGGGCGCAGATTGCGACAATTATTCTTGGTATCTTAATCTTTATCGATGACTATTTTAACTGTCTGACAGTCGGCTCTGTTATGCGCCCTGTTACAGACAAACACGGCTTGTCTAGAGAAAAGCTTGCCTATCTTATAGACTCAACCGCAGCTCCTATCTGCATTATCGCGCCTGTAAGTTCTTGGGCTGCCGCCGTTGCAGGTTTTGCAGGCGAAGGCGAGAACGGCTTTACGCTTTTCTGCAAGGCAATTCCATTCAATTTCTACGCAATTCTTACTATTATAATGATGTTTGCGCTTGTACTTATGAAGGTTGAATTCGGCTCAATGGCTAAGTTTGAAAAAGCTGCGCAGATAATCAACAGCGATGAAGCTGCTACACTAGAATCTAAAGGCAAGGTAATTGACCTTGTTGTTCCTATTCTTATTCTGATAATCAGCTGTGTAATCGGTATGCTTTATTCGGGCGGCTTCTTCAGCAAAGACGGCGCATATCTTAACATTATAGAAGGCTTCTCAAACAGCGACGCTTCTGTCGGTCTTGCGCTCGGCTCTTTTGGTGCGCTCATCATTACGGTTTTCTTCTATATGTTTAGAAAAGTGCTTTCGTTCTCTGCTGCAATGGGCTGCATTCCAGAGGGCTTTAAGGCGATGGTTCCGGCAATTCTGATTCTTGTTCTTGCATGGACTTTAAAGGGAATGACTGATTCGCTTGGCGCGAAAGAATATGTTGCAGGTCTTGTAACAAACGCACAGGGCTTAAAGAGCTTTTTGCCGGCAATTATCTTTATTATTGCCTGTGGCCTTGCTTTTGCGACAGGCACTTCTTGGGGTACATTCGGAATCCTCATTCCGATTTGTATTGCCGCTTTCCCGAATGTTGCAGACCCAATCCGCATCATCTCGATTTCGGCATGTATGGCTGGTGCTGTCTGCGGCGACCACTGCTCACCAATCAGCGACACCACGATTATGTCAAGCGCGGGCGCACAGTGCAACCACGTAAACCATGTTTCAACCCAGCTGCCTTATGCGCTAAGCACAGCGGCAATTTCATTTGTCTGCTACATCATCGCGGGCTTTGTACACAATGCTGTTGTTCCGCTGATTGTAGGTGCGGCACTTATATGCGGAATGTGCCTCTTCTTCAAAAAGAAAGAAAACTAAAGACAGAATTTTAGACTAATACAAAAACTGCGCAGTCAGATTCAGTTCCAGAAATTAATTCACACCTGAGGTGTTCATGCAATTTCTGTCACAAAATCTGTCTGCGCAGGCTTTCTTATTTGCACTAAACCTTTTATCGTCTTTTCTTTTTTTCGCGGCTGGTTCGGTTCTACGTCGGGGCGAGAGTTCGGGGCTATTTTTTTAGGCGTTCTTGGATGCTTAGGCTTATCAGTTGGGCGTTCATCTTCAAAAGCCCAATCTGCTGTTCTGAGAAGTCAAGTTCTTGTGTCGCGTCGCCAAGTTCAAGATAACCCCACAATGAGCCGTCGATATGAATCGGAAGCATATAAATCGAGAAAAATTCGTAGCGCTGCAAAGCATTTTTGTCTTTTTCAGTTTTTAACGTATTAATGCTTGCAGTAAACGAGCGGTTTTTCTTCATTGTGTCATACCAGCGCGCGCCTTCTTCTTTAGAAAGGTCGCCTTTCTGTCTTATAAGATTATTCTTAGGCATACCGGCAACAGCCCAAGAATAAAGACAGGTTGAGTACACTTCGTTCTTGTCGTTGCTGTCAATGCGCCATATTGCAACAGAATCAAGGTTAAGCGAAGACGCAATAACGGCAAGTACCTTTACAAGCCGCTCATCAAAAGTGCCGAGTTCAGAAGATATTAGCAGCGTGGCAATTGTGTTAAGACTTGCCATAATGCGCTTGGTAACGTCAAGCTCCTGCTTTGCCTTAACTTCAGCTTCGCGGCTTGCAATTTTTCCCACAATTTTTTCGTCTTTTCCGTCTTTACCGGCAATGTGCTTTCCGTAAACAACAACCGGAACATCGCCGCGCTCGTTATGGCGCAGAACAAGCTCTTTAACAAAAGTCTCCTGCGGCAAATCGAATAAATCAAAAACGAGCTTCTGGTTTGACTCGCGCAAATTATCCGGGTGCACATAATGACTGAATACGCTTGTTTCCGGGATAATGCCCTTTGTCAAATCAGCTTCATCGTTGCCGAGCATTGAGAATTTGCCCGAAGCAATGTCATATTCGTAAATAAGGTCAATCGTCATGTCATTGACAATCGCCATTTCTTTCTGCTGCATGGCAATAATTTCGTTCTGCCTTGCCAAGTCTGAAACATCGGTATACAGAAGATAAAAAACCGGATATTTGCTGTTGTGCAGCTCTTCTGTGTACATGCCTTTGACGCGCACATGAACCAGATGTCCGTCATGCTGATGAACGATTCTGTAAGTATGAGAGAAAATGCTTTTGTGCGACAGTGCACCGCGCAACACAGTGAGCAGCTCAGCCCTGTCTTCTATGTAGACATTCTGCAAAGTGTTTGTAAGCTGTTCCTGCGACAGGCCGCGGTCGTCAAAACCGAAAAGCTCAAGCAGTCTGCTGTTATAGTACAAAATCGAAAGATTCTCATCAAAAGCGTATTTACCGATTCCGTCTGTAGACGAATTGATAAGCGCGTCAATGTCTCTCTCATGGAAAATATACGAATTGTCGTAGGCAAGTTCTTTCTTAAAGAACGTGTATGTGTTCTTGCCATGTCCTTTTGAAAAATAAAGCGCGTTGTCGGCTTTTTTCTGCAACTCTTTGTAATTTGTTGCGTCATCTGGAAAAAGCGCGACACCAATACTTGCCGAAACCGAATATTTTTCAAGATAACTGTCATAAGATTTTACAAGCCGGGCACAAAGCTGCTTTACACGGTTTTGCAGCGTGTCTATGCTGCCGTAATTCTTAACAAGAATAACAAACTCATCGCCGCCGATTCTTCCGATTATATCGTCCTCGCGGAACGCCTTGCGCATTTCCTGGCTGAATTCGACAAGCACTTTGTCGCCGAAAACATGGCCGAGCGAGTCGTTGACCTTCTTAAAGTTGTCAAGGTCTAGCATTATAAGCGCGTGCTTCGCATTTTTCGGCGACGACACAAAAAGCTCGTCAATCAGCGTTTCGACTGTGCGCTTGTTGAACAGCATTGTGAGAGAGTCCTGCTGCGCTTTTTCAAGCAGCCCGATTTCGTGGCGCTTTGCCTCGTCGATGTTGCGGCAGTAAATAATGCACCGCAAAGTATCTGTCGCCGGGTTCAAGAAAACGCGGCTGTTTATCTCAAGCCAGAACGTATTTTTGCCGGTCTGGTCTGAAGCAAGGCATTGAAGCGAAAGCTGTGATTTTCCGTTTTTGTATTCTTGAATAAGATGCTCGCGCGAATATGTTTTGAGACATTCCTTTCTTGACTTTGGCACAATCGTGTTCTGCACAAGAAATTTCAGATAAGCATCGTAGTTTTCAACTGAATTGGGCTTTATGCCGAAATCGTGAAGCGAGCCGTGCGTTAAAAGCTTGTTGTTTGTTAAATCTGCCTCAAAAATGTGCTCGTAAAACTCGTTGGTTATCTGCTTTAAGAAGCGCTCGTATTCAAGCTCTTGTATAAGCTCTACTTTTGTCTTTGAGATAAGCGAAGACTGTGCGTCTACTTTTGCCTGTTTTTCTTTTATTGAGCTTATGTCCTCGCAGACGGCAAGAACAAGCGGTTCAGGCTGAAAATCTCTGAGCAGTGTAAGCCGGCAGCTAAACCAAATTTTTAAGCCGTCTTTTGTTTTAAGCTGAATCTCAATATCCTGCGAGTCTTTGTCTTTGCACGCATCTGCAAAACATGGTTTTATTAAGGACAGAGTTTCTTCTGAAAAAAGTGATAAGCTTGAACGTCTGAATTCTTTAAAGAACGAATTTCTATCGTAGTTGAGTTTTTCGAGCAAATCGTCGTTAATGTCGAATACAGGCATACGCTTCTGATTAAGTTCAAAAAGCAGAACATAACCAGGCATCTTTTGTAATATTAAATCCAGAAAAACAGCATTATGCTCCATGTCAGTCTGTCTTCAACGACTCTCCTTTGAGTTCTTCATGCAAAAATTCAAAACATCAATTTTTTAACGATTTAGTAATACTGACTTTTTAGCTGTTGAAAATTAACAAATCTGTTATTTAATTTGTAAAAATGTATCTAATTATAAACCACAATCCTAATTTTGAAAAGCAAAATCTTTTTTAGGGGCACGACATCAGCATGAAAAGCAATTTAGAAATTGTACCATGTAAGAACCTGCTCTCGGCATATTTCGTTCCGCGAATTAGATTCACACCTTCGGTGTTCATGTAATTCGCATCACAAAATCTGCCTACGCAGGTTCTTGTATGTGTACATCTGTATAATTGTATTTTTCTGGCGGAAAGTAGTGAATTGCGGACGCGGACTGCCTCATGGCTTGCCATGCGAGCAGTACGTCGGACGCAAGTAACGGATTTTCGCCAAGCAAAATCTTTAATTAGAGGGAAGCCGTATGAGGAAGCTGGGCGAATCTGGGATTGACTTTGAGGTTTTTGACTGGTATTTTCTAGCTTATGTTAGATTTGACTGTGCTATGCAAGGTTGTGGACAACTATGGCGACATCGGCTTTGTTTTCAGGCTGTGCCGCTCGTTTTCAGAAATTTCAAGTGACATAAAGCTGCGCCTTGTTGTAAGCAATCTTGAATCTTTTGCGGCGATGGCAGACGGAATTAATCCGGCTCTGCCCTTTCAGACTTTCCGCGGCTGGCAGATTTACGAGTGGAATAATGCGGAAGTCTGCAAAAAAGCTTTTTCTGAAAAGCCGCCGATGTTTCTGCTTGAATGCTTTCAATGCGGCAGACCTGACTGGCTTGAGGACATTATCTTTGCAAAAGACTTTGACAGAACAGTTAATTCGCTTGATGTAGAATATCTTACAGCGGAAGACTGGGCAGAAGAGTTTCATCTTATAAAGTCAGGCACGCGCTCTATAAACGTGAAAAAGCATATATTCATGCCGGGCTTTACTGAAAAAACAGGCGGGCTTGTGCTCGACTCAAGCTTTATGGAAGCCAAAAACTCAAGAGACGCCGCGCTCAAAAAAATTGAAGCCGCCGGACTTTGCGTTTCAAAAGATTTTTTCAATATTCTGGTGTTTTCTTACCCGCGCAATTTTGACTTTCTGGTAAAAGCCTGCAACAGACTGAACAAAACCCAAAAAGTCAAAGTCTATATTGCAAACGGAATCTGCACACAGCCGTTTTTAGACGCATGCCAAAAATGCAGCGCGGCTTTTCAGTTTGAGAAGCTGCCCTACCTTCAGCAGGAAGAATGGGACGCGCTTTTAACATTAATGGATTTTTCGTTTGTGCGCGGAGAGGACTCTTTCAGCAGGGCGTGTCTTTGCGGCAAGCCTTTTGTCTGGCACATCTACAAACAGGAAAAAGACTATCACCTTGTAAAGCTTGAAGCATTCCACAAAAAGCTTGGCGCGTCAGAAACCTACAACAGATTCTCGCTTTTGTACAACGGCGGCGAAAACAGCGCAGAAGCCAGCACCGCCAATGACACAGAACTTGAAGAACTTGCGTACAGGCTCTTAAAAAACGAAGAAAATCTGCGCTCAGCTTTCAAAGGAATTTCAGATAAACTTATATCTCTAGGCAACATGGCGCAACACTTACTTGAGTTTTTATCGAGTTTGATATAAAGTTATAGTCAGTTTATTAATTAGAGGAATTACAATGATAGCTACAAGCGAAATTAAAGTTGGTTCGGCATTCATGTTTGAAGGAAACCCTTTCATCGTTCAGAAGAAGCTCGGTCAGCAGGGCGGACGTCAGGGTATTACAGTAAAACTCCGCGTAAAGAACATTGCTACAGGCGGAACACAGGATCTCGGTATTGATGCAGGCGAAAAATTTGACGAAGTAGATCTTGAAGAAAAGACAGTAAAGCTTTCTTACATTGACGGCGATGACTTCCACTTCATGGATCAGGAAACATACGAAGATGTTCTTCTTTCAAAAGAAGACCTCGGCGACAATGCCGGTTACATCTCTCCAGATGATGATTATGACATCTTCATCACATACTACGAAGGCAAGCCGGTTGGTGTAAAACTGCCTGTAAACGTTACACGCACAATCACATACTGTGAACCAGGCGTAAAAGGCGATACTTCTGGCAAATCAACAAAACCGGCAACACTTGATACTGGAATCGAAGTAAAAGTACCGTTGTTCTGCAACACAGATGACCGCATCGTTATCGATACACGCGACGGTTCATTTGTTGAGCGCGCAAAAGACAAATAAGCTTTTATTTGTCTGAATAAGGGGCTGCCGAAAAAAGAGATGTCATGCTGAATTTATTTCAGCATCTGCACTGGATGCAGTTTTGAGATCCCGAAACAAGTTCGGGATGACATTCTACTCTTTTTGGCAGCCTTTTTTTATCGTTTCAGCTTTGCAAGGCGAAGAAGTTTGTTCTTTACGCGCTGCCAGAAAAGCTTTGGAAACACAGCCTTAGTATCGACAGACTTTTCGCTTCTAAGATATTTCTCGTATTTCTGAATAAATCCCGAATCATAAGAATTTTCTGCAAGAAAGCGTTTGTCTGCCGGAAGATGAAGCAGAAAGCAGTCTTTGACCGCGGCAAAAGGCTTCTGAATATGGCGCGTGCCGCAGCTCCAATAGCGCACAACCGCTCCAAAACCGCCGGCATTCACCATCGGCGTGCCGTCTTTTAGAAGGCACTGCAAAGCCGCGGTCGTAAGGCTTTCGTCGCCTTTGTGGAAAAGCTTCTGCTGCGAGGCAAAATAGCCCGCGCTTATTGCGTCAATTTTCTTGTAAAGTTTCTTAAAAAAGGCAGAGTCACCGCCTATAAATTCGCCGCCAGCCCAAATTCCCAAATCTGCTTCCGGGCAGAAAAGCTTCAAGTCGTCGATAAGGCGCGCACGCCCTGCGTCCGGGTACATCTGGTCAGTTATATCGTAATAGACAGGCAGATTTTGCTTTATTGCCGCGCACAGGTTTTCGGGCATTGGGTTAATGCACACTTCGTCAATATCAAGCAAGATTGAATAATCGTCTTTTTGAGCCGCAAACCATTTGAATGTATCAATCTTAAAGTGCGCGCCGTAAAAGCTGATGCCTTCAGGCACGTTAAGCGAAAAGTCAATCTCTTTTACGTCAAGTTCGGGCTGCATTTTTTTCAGAAGTTCCGGCTGATTTGTCAGAACTGAATAGCAGAAGCCCTGCGCCTCAAGCGACTTTTTAAGATTGCTGCAAGACTTTGTGTAAAGCTCCAAGTCTTTGATTTTGGGCGGTTTAGACGAAGCCGCGCCAAAATTCTGTGCAAGATTTTCCGCACCTTTCTGCACATAAAGCAGCGAATAGAATTTTATGTTTTTTCTTTCCACACTGATTCTCCTTAAATAATGTCATTCCGAACTTGTTTCGGAATCTGCGTTTCACGATGGCTTAATCTAAAATTTAAGTGCAATTGGCGAAACGCGTAGTTTCCACTTTCGCTAAAACTACAAAGACTAAATCCAGTTTTCGTTTTATGAAAACTGGCAGGGTTTGTCGAACAAACTAGCCTTTTAAACAAGCTTGATGCAAACCTGAGATGCTGAACCAAGTTCAGCATGACAAGACCCGAGATTATCGGGTCAAGCCCGATAATGACACATACCACCTAATAATGACAAACACTCACAGATTGCTTCGCCTTCCGGCTCGCAATGACGGGGCGGATTCTGTGCCCGATAATGACACAAACTGCACGTCTTTGCGAGCGTAGCGAAGCAATCCATGACACAAGTTTATTTGAATGCGCTGCCCCAGGTCATAGACGCATAAAGCTCAAAGAGCCAGTTTGTCTCAACATGAATAAAATCCTGATAGGTCGGGTACTTGTCTTTGTTGAGCACATAATCGTTGACTAAATCAGTGTATTTTGCAAGAAGCTCCTCAGACGCAATCTGCTTGAGCGATTCAACATAAATCTGATAAATCTCTTCTGAATTGAAGCGGCGGACAAAATCGCAGAGGTCAAACTGAAGCAGGTCGGCTATAACAAACGAGTATTTCTGCGAAATATCAGCCGGTGCTTCGCCGCGCATCTGCTTTATATTGTCAATCATGCCCGAAAGAAAGTCGCCGTTCAAAGACCAGATTAAATCAATTTTAGACGTGATAAAGTTCTGCGCAATTCTGTACGCAAGGTGGTACTCGTTCTGCTTTTCGTAAATCGGCGGAATGCAGTTCAAATAAAGCAGCCCGTCACTCTTTGCGGCAGAATACCACAAGTTGTTTCCGCATAAATTCTGTGAAGTATGAATAACCACATTCTGCGTCTGCCCGCGGAAATAAAAGTCGTCGAGCCACGCGCATACGCTGCCTTTATCAAGCACGTTTGTAATGCTCAAGACCGCCTGCCTGTAATAAGACTGATAAAGCATATAGAACTTGTGGAATTTGGTCTCAACCGCAAAATCGTTAAAAGCCTTTAAAAACTTGTTTGTGTCTATCTTGTACCAGCGTTCGTCCACAAAATAAGGCTTATCTTTCAAGTTTTCGGTGTAGCATGACAAATCATCTGCAACGCAGAGCAGCAGCGAAAAAGCCGTATCAAGGTTCATTCCGTATTTTTCGCGGTATTCGTTCATCAGCTTGACCGCTTTATGCGAACGGTACTCGTCAAACCAGATGTCTACAAACTTTGTAAGCTCGTTCTCTTCGGCAGCGTCCTCGTAGCCTGCAACATGGCACAAAACAGACATAAGCTCATATTTTGGCGACGCTTCAACCGTTATAAAGCCGCTCTTTGCCGAGATTTTTTCAATTTTGACAGGATTCAGTTTTTTTCCGCAGCTAAAAAACGAAACGCAGACAAAAACCGCAATTAACGCCCAAAAAACTTTTTTCATCGTTTTCCCCACCTTCTCACTTTAATTCATTGTAATACATGAATACAATTTAGAATAGGTGCGGGTTCAGATTTTTGGGCATATTTGCACAAAGGCAAATATCATTTGATATTTAATTGGAAACAAAACAATCAGTAAAATTTCAAATGATTTTTGATTGGAAATAAAACTTTCAGCCAAATATCAAATGATATTTTGTTCAAAATGACAAAAGGAAGGAAAATTCATTTGATATTTCGCTCAAAATTCAAAAAGGAAGCAAAATTCATTTGATATTTCCTTCAAAATGGAAAAAGAAGCCAAATTTCATTTGATAATTCGTTCAAAATGGGAAAAGCAGGCAAATTTCATTTGATATTTCAGTCAACAGCAGAAAATTCCTTCATCGTTTTTATTTTGCCGTTTTCCCAATAAGTGTATTCAAACCAAAATTCATGCCATATATTATCTTTATAAAACTTAGAATATTTTCTAAGCCCTTTTGAATCAAATTCCATCAAATATTCCAAACCGTCACTAGATTTGGCATAAATATGATTATCTTTATTCCAAGTTTCATTACCTTGATTATCTTTAAAAGAAATTACTTTACCGTCTGAATCATATTCTTTCCATTCTTCATACCCATCATTTTTTTTATAATGAATCCTGTTACCATTTACATCATATTCAGACCATTCTTCGTAACCATCATTCTTTTTATAATGAATCCGATTACCATTTACATCATACTCAGACCATTCTTCGTAACCATTCGTTGTTTTAAAATGAATCACTTTTCCGTTTGAGTCGTATTCATACCAAGATTCAAAACCGTCACTTTTTTTTAAATGATTTTGTCTGCCATTCAAATCGTATTCATACCAAGATTCTTTACCATCATTAGTTGTGGTATGAATCAATTCACCACTTGAGTTAAATTCCCACCATGCTTCATACCCATCATCTTTTTTGTAATGAATTTGATTACCGTTTGAATCATATTCAATCCAATATTCCAAATTCTCCTCTGGTTCATTTTTTTTATAATGGATTTGTCTTCCTTCTGAATCATAATCAGTCCAGTGTTCTATATCATTAAGTGTCCAATGAATTAGTCTTCCAGCGGAATCGTATTCGTTAAATCCTTCAAGACCAGAACTATCTTTATAGCGAATAGGTCTGTTACCTGAATCAAATTCACGCCATACTTCTAACCCATCGCTTTGTTTATAATGGACGTTCATACCATTTGAATAATATTCAACCCATTCTTCGTAGCCGTCACTTTTTTTATGATGAATTTGATTACCTTTTGAATCATATTCAGACCAATCCTCTTTACCGTTACTATCTTTATAATGAATCTTATTACCATTTGAATCGTATTCTGTCCATTTTTCGAATCCATTACTTCTTTTAAAATGAATCTGTTTCCCGTTGGAATCATGTTCAGAAAAAGCAGTGTATTCCACCATGCGGGTAACTTTTTCGCCATTGACGGTAAATTCTTTTTGGATTTTATCCCCAAGTTCTTGGGCACAAAGAGGTACAGCCACAAAAACAGCGGCAACAAATGCAATACAGACTTTTAATTTCATAATATCTCCAAATACTTTTAGATTTCTCAATTAATGTTTGAGCCAACACTTATTGCACCGCGCACGAGTAAAGACCAGCTTTTTTGCCGTTCACAAGCGTATGGAGCAAATCTTGGATTTTAAAGCCGGCGTCCTGCACCGCTTTTTCAAATTCTTCTTTTCTGGCGGTAAGAACCACAACTTTGCCCTGCGGCTTAAGCACACGCTTAAACGAGACAAACATTTTGGCGTAAAAAGCCCCGATGTCCTCGATATTTTCCCACAAGCCCCATGGCGGATCTGTAACAACAGTGTCTATGCTTTTGTCCGCAACGCCGTCAAGCACAAATGCGTCTGCCTTTGAGACATGCACATTAGGCGCAGCGGCAAATTTTTTGGCTGCCACAAGCGCGGTCTTTTCGCCGTCAATGTCAGAAACGTACAATTCTTTGCAAGCAAAATGCTTTGCAAGCTGAACCGGAATCGAGCCGAAGCCGCAGAACGGCTCAAGCACTGTATCTTCTCTGCTGATAGCGGCAAAAGCACAGATGAGGTACGCAATCTCCGGGCGCAGCTCGCCTTTGTTCAGATTTTTTTCCGTAAATTCGCGCTTTGAGATAAGCTCGCCGCAGAATGCAAAACCTTCGCGGCGGATACTGAACCAGACTTCGTTTGTCGGCGAAAGTCTGTCTAGCACAAGCTTTGAGTTTTTAAGCACATACTCTTCGGCGCGTCTTGTAAGGTTCTTGTCAACTTTGGCAAACTGGTTTTCGTTTATAAAGCGGATGCGGAAGCTTCCCTTATTGACCAGAAAATAGTTTTTGCCAGAACAGACTGAATTGACAAGCTGCGCAAAGTTAAGCGCCCTGCCCTTCATTGTTTTCAGCACAAAAAATGTATTGTTGAAGTAACTGATTTTTTCAAGGTCGCGCGAATCTGCGTCATATTTGTAGTGCACAAGCCCGTCAAAAAGGTTGAGTATCTTGAGCTTAGGCAGCCTCTCCGCGAGGTCGCGCTCAACAACTTTTTCAAATCCCGTAATAAAAGAAGAAACAAATTCTGCCATAAAGCTATTATAGTAGCTAATGGAACTAAAAGACAACATCGCCAGATTTTTGTGTTATGCAACTGACGCTCAATCTTTTAAGACAGCATCAAGATAATAAATTCCAGATATTACAATATCTGAATATTTTGAGCCTTTGTAACTGTCCAAAATTTCAATCTTGATTTCTGTATTTAATAATGGATCTATAGGAGAAGGCAGTTTTATGGATTGATAATTTCCAATATCCTGCAATTCAATATCAAAAGTAACATCATTATACGAAATTCTAATTTTTCTTGCTCTTGAATTCTGCTCATATAGATAATCTTTATCCGCACATACAAATCCGTTCAAAAAGACCAGATAGTTTATAGGCGCATAAGAGAATCCTTCCACTCTGTATTTTCTAGGTGCAATTATTATGTACTTTTCTTTTGCTGTTTCAGAAACAGCCCATGGATTATTTGCGCGGTTAAATAAACTACCATGAGGTGTATATTCAATTTCTTCATTGAATTTGTCTGTTTCTGTAATATATGAACTTGTTTTGACAGTCTGAAAAGCCTGTAAGGCTGCACTTGAATGAAGTTTGTTAGAAACTTTTGAATACTGTTCTTCCCATTCACTGTATCTATAGAAATTCTTACCAGTTTTATATAAAAGAGTCAGTATAAAATCTTCTTCTATCGTACAATTCAATATTATATAGTTACGTTTTTCGCCTTTAAACATATCGAATTTTGGAAATTCAAGAAATTGACCTTTTTCCTTTCCTGTATCAAATTCAATGTAATCTTTCGAGATAATTACTGTGGCATATTCTGAAATATAATGAAATTTCTGATTAAGGTAATTACCATCTGCGAATAGATTAGTCAGAATAACAAACAAGAATATAAATATACTTTTTTGTTTCATCAAAACCTCTTTAAAACTTAAAGCTGTCTGTTTTTGCCTTATAATTCATTCTAGAACAATCCCTTTTATTGTACATGCACAAGCATACACACGCAAGAGCTGGTCTACGCGGGACGCAGGGGAAAATTAGGAAGGGCGCCACCTGTTACAAGTTTCTGCTTTGCGGAAACTTGGCATTTCGCTAGATAATTTCTAAACTAAAGATTAATCTCTTGCGAAATGCCGTAGCTGGGACCCGCGTAGAGCAAACTCTTGAGTAATATTCTTGGAAATTTTGTGCATTTTTTTGCAGAAAATTCTGCATTTTGGTACAGAAAAAACAACTTTTCCGCGCATATAAATTGTATGAAGATTCTTACAATTTTTTTGGCTTTATCAGTTCTGGTGTTTTTAAGCTGTGGCGGGGCTGGCGGTGGCGGCGGTATTCAGTCTTTGAACGAAATGACGCCGCTTCAAACTGAAACGTGCTGCATTACAACGCCTGTACCAAATGCGGAGTTTGTCAGTCTGTTAATGGCGCGGCAGGGCGGCGTGGCTTTAGACTGGCACATCAAGTGGCTCACGCCGGAAGGAAAGCTTGAAACAAAGCGGATTGACTTTGCAGACACGCCTCAGACCGTCTCAATAGAATTTGCCAAAAACCGCGCGACGCCGGTTCTAGTTTATCTTGCAGTAAACGGAAAAGAGCACATTCTGCCGGCAGGCGCAGTCTACCCCACAAACAAAAGCGGAAACACACTCGCCGCCACATGGATTAACGGCACAAGCGCAGAAGTGCTTATGCAGATTCTTACAAAAACAGAGCAACCGCAGGCAGACACGCAGCATTTGTGCAATTACTTTAACTGGCAGAAATTTCAGGAAGAATTTGCAAAGCGCGTTGACGAACCATGGCTTGTAGACAAAAACAAGATTGCAGCCAAGATTTGTACAGGCTCTTTTTCGGTTTCTGTCTTAAAAGAAGAAAAAACTTACGCGGACGTTTTTCAGTCTGACACAGTTGAATGGGTTTGCGCGCCTTACGGAGAGGCAAAGCCGGTTTATTCAGGAGAAAGCGCGTATTTTGCGCTGTCAAAAAAGATTTATCTAAGCAGCAGGGGCACAGTCTTT
The DNA here is from genome assembly GCA_017614995.1 of Spirochaetaceae bacterium. Classification (GTDB taxonomy): domain Bacteria; phylum Spirochaetota; class Spirochaetia; order Treponematales; family Treponemataceae; genus UBA1240. The sequence continues at coordinate 11,703 of JAGAAX010000018.1, read as the reverse complement.
ATAGAAAAGAAAGCCAGTTCAAAAAATGCACTTGTCATAACTGAACTTGCAGAGTAAACTAGTCTTATGGCGTCATCTAAAAATACCAGCGTTGTTTCATTTAGCTTGATTACGATTCTCTCTGTAATGCTGTTTTTCACTTTTTATTCTTGCAAAAAGGCTGAAAAACCAGAATCTGAACAAGAGCAGACAACCGAAATTACAGAAACTCCTGTTGAAGAAACTGTAAAATATATTCCAGTTCTCCGCTGGTCATGCTTTACAAAAGACGGAATCGAAGAAATCGAATCTCCTTACGATGTTCCTGCTACGATTTTCCGCCCATGGACAGAAACTCTGCGCGTTGCAGGCGCGGCAAAAATCAGCAATAATTCGTATTTTCTCATTAACAGGCTCGGACTTTTACTGCTTCCAGATTCTCTTGAAAAGCAGCCTGAGCTGATTACAGATGCAATGTACTTTACGGACACAACCGTTAGCAATCTGGTTTCAGTCGAGAACAATCCGGTTTTTCATGTTTATAGAAACAGCTTCTTTAACAGCAAGGCTTCTGAATCGCCGCTGCCGTTTCTTATTCAGTACAGAACCGAAAACAAGATATTCTTTCCGCTTCTGCGCGTAACTGACCTTGAACTGAACCCTACTGCCGAAACCGTTCATCTTATGTACGACGGAAGCTCTTGGACGGCTGCGTTCAAGACTTCTACAAAAGAAAAGATTGATTTTAACTATTTGCAGTTTTTCTCTTACGAGCCGCTGATTTCGCTTACAAGCGTGCCGAAGCCTGAACAGATTCAAAAGCAGGAGCTTTCTATTGATTTGTTCAAGCAGATTGTCTGCAACTATGAATTTGAAAAAGCCCCGGAAAGAGTTAAAAAGCTTCTCGTACAGATTCCGCAGAAATTTTCTCTGGATTTGAACTACAGCAATGAAAAATCCGGCACACCGGTAAATTACGTCCGTCAGGGCGCTGCTGAAAATGCTCTGCTTTTCAAAGGCACTGTAAAAGACTTCGGCACTTGCGTCATCTCGCTTTTTGAGGACGGTACAACATACTTTTCAGGCGCGCTTCCAAACACCTACATTCTCCGCAACGGAAAGCCTGTCGTTTTCAGACTGCCAAAACTGCCTAAAGGCTTTATCTACAACGACTTTGTAATTTCGGGCAACATTTTGTACGCCGCATGGGAAGAAGAATTCTTCTATCAGACCGCGCGCGCCGGCTTCATCTCCGTAGACCTGAAAAAGCTTTTATACGAAGCCCTAGCCGTCGCCGACGCCAAAAAGGCAGAAGAAGGCGTTTCACCTGTAGATTAATCTTCGATAATAGACAAACTGGTGAAACTGCCAAGTTTCCGCTACGCGAAAACTTGAGGGATTGTGTAACAGGGCAGTATCAAAAAGCAAAAGGAGAGACTATGAAAAAAAGATATGCTCTGCTGTCTTTAATACAGCTTTTTATGCAGATGCTTTTTTTATCTTGTACAAAACAAAAGGCTGCTGCTGAAGTACCAAAAATTGAGCTGCATGAACAAGAGGGTATTCAAATATTTCCAGATTTGGTACCTGATGCCGGCTTTAATAATTCCAGCCCAAAATATATCAGAACGCTTTCAAATGATGAATGTGGCTCTAATGAAGAAGAAACTATAAAGCCCATTTATCCAAAAATGATAGAAATTCACGATGAAAAGCATAATCTTAATTTGGAAATTTCTGAAACATTAGTGACCGTTGAAGAATACAAGGATTATCTACTCCAGGCAGAGCCAAGTGGAGAATCATATTTTAAGAAATGGGCAGACGACGTAATTGAATGGGCTAATGGAAGAGGTTTTCAAGATGATTGGCCTATATTTTTTATATCATGGGAATCTGCGACCGAGTATTGCAACTGGTTAAGCATGAGGGAAAACTTACAGCCTGTATATAGCCATGATTTTTTTGATAAAATAGTAATAAACAGAAATGCTAATGGTTATAGACTGCCTTATATAAGGGAACTGATAATTCTTTCCGATTTTGAAGGCAAGATTTCAATAGAAGAATATGAGGATACTTTTGAAGAAAAAGAACCATTTTCTGTGTATGAAGGAAAAAAGAACAGATACGGCATATATGATTTACTTAAAAATCTTCCACAATACTGCAATGATTATTATCTAAATGGATATGATTATTCCGATTGTGAAAAAAATCCTTATGGACCAGAAAAATACACTCCAAATGATAAAGCTACTGCTTTTGTTGTAAACGGTCTGATTGATGACACAGAAAAAGAACCTTTGCTATGTGCGTTTGGCTGTTATTCTGATAATGAAATGAATAATTCTGTAAAAGAAAAAGTTATTCATGCAATTTCCATGTATGACAAAAATAATACCATTAGTATCCGAATCGTAAGAAATTTGCCAATTTCTGAATTAGAATAGCGCTTTTCGCGATAGTCTAATTCTATATTAAAGCTTATCCGGCGAAAACTGTCAGTTTTTGTTTCACAAAAACTGACAGTCTGTACCTGTCAATTTTGCGCAGGCTTCTTTCTGTAAATTTTGTAAAATCTGCAATATTTCCCGCGAAAAAGTACAAGAATTTGCATTTTGAATCTATATACTATAATATGAAACAGAACAACAAATTCTTAAGCGAAGAAGAATATCTCGCACAGATGAAAAGCGGCGCGCTGCTTAACCCGCGCATAGATTCGACTTTTAAGGCACTATTCACACAGCCAACAGAAGAATCGCGGAACGCACTGCACTCGTTTTTGGAAGCTGCCACAGAGCGGAAGATTCAGTCAGTAGAGCTTACGGCAAATGAAGCACCTATAGCATTTGAAAAGCAGCGCGGTGTGAGCTATGACATTCTGTGCATTTTTGATGACGGGCAGTCTGCAAATCTTGAGATGATGGCGTTTAACCAGAAATACGATTACGGCAAACGCGCAGAGTATCAAGTTGCAAGGCTTGAAACAACGTATCTCAAGAAAGGCGACACTTGGGAAAAAGCTCCGAAAGTCTATCAGATTACGGTGCTTGATTTTGTGTTTGACAAAACAAGCACCGAAGCAGTCAGCCGCTATGCAATGCGCACAGCGGACAACCGGGAGCTTTCAAACACACTCAACATCATTTTTATTGAGTTGCCCAAAGTCACCAAGCTTGAGAACAGTATTGAAAAGAACACAGCTTTAGAAAACTGGGCTATTTTCTTGAAAGAAGCTGATAATCCTAAAAAGACAGGGGTTATACAGAAACTGACCGAACAGGAGGCAGGACTTATGAACGCAAAACAGTCACTTTCTTCAATAAGTGCAAACCAAGACTTATGGGTTGAGCAGTTCCGCCAAGAAATGTTTGAGCGCGATTATCGTTCAGGCTTAAGTGCTGCTAAATCTGAAGGTATCGCCATCGGAGAAGCTAGAGGTGAGAAACGCGGCAAAGGACTTGGACGCACAGAAGCCAAGCTTGAAGCAGCGCGGAATATGCTTTCTAAAAACCTGCTTAGTCTTGAAGATATATCTGAATATACAGGTCTTCCTCTTGAAACAGTGCAGCAGCTTGCTGAAGAACTTAAAACAGAAAGCGCCGGAAGCAGATGACTCAGCAGAATGGCTTTCTGTAGGACAACCTCGCCTTGCCCCCGAATGGAGTCACCGCGAGGTCTTTGCATCAATTTTGCGCATCTGCTTGAGCAAAAGGCGGCAAGTCATTAAACTGTGCAAATCATGAAACCAGAATTATTAAATTCACTTAATGGCTATGATGCCAAAAAATTTGTAAGCGATTTTATTGCGGGTATCATTGTAGGAATTGTTGCACTTCCACTCGCCATCGCTTTTGCCATTGCTTCCGGCGTAAACCCTGCTGCCGGACTTTTTACAGCTATTATCGCAGGTTTTTGTATCAGCGCATTTGGCGGCAGCCGCGTTCAGATTGGCGGCCCGACAGGCGCATTCGCCGTAATCGTCTACGGTGTTGTTGCACAGTACGGCATGAGCGGCCTTGCCACAGCCACTGTTATGGCAGGTGTGCTGCTCATTCTGCTCGGCGTGTTCAAGATGGGCGGTCTCGTAAAGTTTATTCCATATACGATTGTTACAGGCTTTACGGCCGGAATTGCAGTTACAATTGCAGCCGGTCAGCTCGGCGACTTTTTCGGTCTGCGCCCGGATTTCTCTACACCGATGATGATTCTCGGCGAAGAATATTCTAAAATGCCGGGCGATTTTCTGCCAAAGATGATTGTCTATATCCGCTCGGCAGCGACAATCAACTGGTATTCTTTCGCAATGGCTGCAATCTGCCTTGCGTTTATCTTTATCTGGTCAAAATTCATCAAAAAGATTCCAGGCTCTTTTGTCGTAATCATCGCCGCAACTGCGGTTAATCTTATTCTTGAAAGCAAATGCGGTCTTCACACCGATACAATCGGCCATTTTGCAAACGGCTCGGAACACTACATAATTCCGACGACACTGCCGAAACCGCAGCTTCCAGATTTCAGCATTAGAACAATTACAACGCTGTTCCCGACAGCAATTTCTATTGCAGTTCTTGCCGCAATTGAATCGCTTCTCTCTGCGGTTGTCGCAGACGGTATGATTGGCTCTAAACACGACTCAAACATGGAGCTTGTTGCGCAGGGTGTGGCAAATATCGCTTCTCCGCTTTTCGGCGGCATTCCTGCAACGGGAGCAATTGCCAGAACAGCAACAAACATTAAGAACGGCGGACGCACTCCGGTTGCGGGCATTATCCACGCGCTGACGCTGCTTCTCATTCTTCTGTTTGCAGGCAAATATGCCGCCTATATTCCTATGGCAGCACTTTCTGCTGTGCTTATCAACGTAGCATGGAACATGGCAGGTTTTCCGGCGATACGTGCGCTCTTAAAAGGCCAGAAATCAGACATTACAGTTTTTCTGGTTACGTTCCTTATTACCGTATTTGTAGACTTGACTGTCGCAATTGAAGTTGGCTTGGGCTTTGCGGCGTTCTTCTTTATCAAGAAGATGATTGATCTTTCAGAAGTTCAGAACCAGAGGGAAACTTTGACAGGCGGTATTAAGACTGACCAGCCGGCAGAAAACCTCGACATTCCGGACGGCTGCTTTGTCTATGAAATTGAAGGCCCGCTCTTTTTTGGCACAGTGCGCAAATTTGAGCTTGCTACAGAGCGTGCGCAGGCAAGCTGCAAGGTTTTGATTCTGCGCATGAGAAACACAATCTATCTTGATGCCGGTGGAATCAAGGCTCTTGAGCAGTGTATGGCTGCATGCCGCCGCAAGAACATTACGATTGTAATCAGCGGAATCCACACACAGCCTTTTATGCTGCTTGAAAAAACCGGCATGGCTGACAAGCTCGGTCACGAGAACATCTTTGACAACATTACAGCCGCGCTAAACCGAGCACGCGAGCTGGTTAAATAACATGAACAGCCGGAGATTCCGAAACAAGTTCGGAATGACCGGCGAGGTTCTTTGCCAAGCCTAAAGCTGCTTGAGCACCTGAATCATTTCGATGGCGGCAAGGGCACATTCTGTGCCTTTGTTGCCTGCTTTTGAGCCTGAACGCTCCACTGCCTGCTCAATATTTTCCGTCGTCAGAACACCGAACAGAACAGGCATTCCATATTCAAGCGAAACCTGCGCAATTCCTTTTGAAACTTCGTTGCAGACATAATCATAGTGCGATGTTGCACCGCGGATAACCGCGCCGAGACAGATTACAGCGTCAAATTTTTTAGACGCTGCCATTTTTTTTGCAACGACAGGAATCTCGAATGCGCCGGGCACTTTGGCGAGCGTTATGTTCTCGTCTTTTACGTTGTGGCGTTTCAAGCCGTCAAGCGCACCCTCTACAAGCCGCCCAACAACAAAGTCGTTAAAGCGTGAAGCCACGATTCCAATCTTAAAGTTTTCAGAAGCAACGATATTTCCTTCTATTACGTTCATTTTATACTCCTTTTAGCCCAAATTATTTGTCATTGTCGGGCGTGACCCGACAATCTTTCTTTGCAAAATTACTAACGAGATTCCCGCGTCAAGCGCGGGAATGACACTGTTTTATAAAGCTTAAAAAATAAGATTATCAAATTTAATCAGACAACTGTGAGAAGATGTCCCATTTTAAGCTTTTTGGTCTGAAGATAATTCAAGTTAAGCGGGTTTGCCTTAATTTCAATCGGAACGCGCTCCGTTATTCTTATGCCGCCCTTTTCAACTTGAAAAGAATCTACTTTGTCTGGGTTGTTTGTCATAAGCCTTATTGAAGTAACGCCCAAATCCTGCAAAATCTGAATTCCTTCGGTATAATCGCGCAAATCTGCCTTAAACCCAAGCTTGATGTTCGCCTCAATAGTGTCGTAGCCCTGCTCTTGCAGGGCATAAGCCTTAATCTTGTTTACAAGCCCGATTCCCCTGCCCTCCTGGCGGAGATACACGAGCACACCCTCGCCTTCTTTTTGAATGCGCTCAAGCGCGGCGGCAAGCTGGTCTCCGCAGTCGCATTTGAGCGAGCCGAAAGTGTCGCCTGTCATACATTCAGAATGAATGCGGCAGAGCGTGTTGCCTTTGGTTATGTCGCCGACAGAGAGCGCGACGTGCTCAACGCCTGTCTCAATATTTGTAAAACCTGTAATCGTAAAGATTCCGTATTTTGTGGGCAGAGTCGCCTGCGAAGAGCGCGTAATAATTTTGCGCCGCCGCTCGTATTCTGCAAGGTCTTTTATGCTAATCATAGAAAGGCTGTATTTATCAGCAATTGAACGCAGCTCCGGCAGACGCGCCATTGTTCCGTCTTCAGAGAGAATCTCGCAGCAAAGCCCTGCCTTTTCAAGACCGGCGAGCGCACAGACAGAAACTGTGGCTTCGGTGTGCCCCTGCCTTTTAGTCAAGCCGCCCTTAACAGCAACAAGCGGAAACATGTGGCCCGGTCTTCTAAAGTCCTCAGGCTTTGCGTCTTTAGCGGCAAGCTTCTTTGCCGTAAGACTTCGGTCAAATGCAGAAATGCCTGTTGAAGTTTCAACAGAATCTATACTGACTGTAAAAGCCGTCTCGTGGTTGTCTGTATTTGTTTCTGTCATCGGAAAAAGCGAAAGCCGCTTTGCGATTTCTGCCGAAACCGGCATACAGATTAGCCCCCTGCCATGCGACGCCATAAAGTTGACATTCTCCGGCGTGGCAAATTCAGCGGCACAGATAAAATCGCCCTCATTTTCGCGCGCTTCGTCGTCCGTTACAATTATCAATTTGCCCTGCTTCAAATCTGCAATTGCCTTTTCCACAGAATCAAAGACATTGTCCATAAGTTCCCCCTTTTAAGGCGTACTTGCCCAAAATGTCACATTCTAAGTTTACAAGTGAATTATCTTTTAAAAACTGAAGTGTCGTATTTTTTTGCGTGTGCGGAATGACCGCAACCCTGCACATATTTCCGTTTATTTCTGCAACCGTAAGCGAAATGCCGTTGACCGCAACTGAACCTTTCTGCACTATAAAAACCGAGAGATTTTCCGGCACAGCAAATGTATATTCAATTGAATTGCCGTTCTGCACTTTAGAAGCAAGCCTTGCAGTGCCGTCTATGTGCCCGGTAACAATATGACCGCCAAAGCGGCCGTTTGCAGGCATTGCGCGCTCCAAATTGACCTTCTTGCCGGGAATCAAAGCGCTGAAATTTGTCTTTGAAAAAGTCTCTGGCGTAACGTCAGCAAAAACGGTTTTGTCGCTGTGAATCTGCGTTACTGTAAGGCACACGCCGTCAACTGCAAGACTGTCGCCCGGCTTTAAGTCTTCTGCAACTTTGGCTGTGCGTATAACAAGCGTCATAGACTGACCATATTTCTGAATCCGCACAATTGTTCCGGTTTCTTCAATTATGCCTGTAAACATTGCGCCCCCTTCTGCGGTGCGGTGTAAGAAACGCTTATATCGCCGGCACATTCATTCAATTTGCAGACTGAACCTACCGGTATGCGGCTGCCGCCTTTGGTGATAAACGACGGCGAGATAAAAACTTCTGTTTTTTGGATTAAGCCGCCGCGCAAAAAGGCTTCTGCAAGCCTGCCTGAGCTTTCGATGAGCACGCTATCATAGTTCATGCTGCCGAGTTTCTGCATTACGGCGTTTAAGTCTAAGTGCCGCCCTTTTGAAGGCACTTGAACAAGCGTCACGTTTTTGCCCGCTAAAAATTTTTGCTTGAGCGGCGAACCTTTTGAATAGAATATGATTACAGGCGATATGTCCGTAGTGTCTAAGATTTTGCGGTTTCGCTTTAGGGTAAGTTTTCTGTCTAGAATTATGCGGTGCGGCTGGTGAGAGCCGTAGTCAAGGCGGCACGTAAGCAGGCAGTCGTCGTCGTTTACGGTTTTTACGCTTGCAAGCACAGCCATTACAGCGGCGCGCATTCTGTGAACCGCCTCGTGAGATTCCGCATTGGAAATTACTTTTGAGCCTTTTTTGATTATTGAAACGCCGTTTATGCTCATTGCGTATTTCAAGATTGTGTATGGCGTTTTAGTCTTTACAAAATGAAAGAAAAACGGATTTAAGCTGTCACATTCGTCTTTAAGAACCTGCTCATGCACAGTAATTCCGGCTGCTTCTAAAGCCTGTATGCCTTTTCCGTTTACAAGCGGGTTCGGGTCATAAGAGCCGATGTACACTTCTGAAAATTTGTGGCTTATAACAGCTTCTGTGCATGGCGGCTGCTTGCCCTGGTGACAGCATGGCTCAAGCGTAACAAAAAGCGAAGCGCCGCGGCAAATGTCAGGGTTGTTTGTCGAGCGTATTGCATCGTTTATGGCGTTTCGTTCAGCATGAAGACCGCCGAATTTTTCGTGCCAGCCGCGCCCGATTATTTTTGAACCTTTGACGATAACAGCCCCTACCAAAGGGTTCGGATTCACAAAACCCGCACCTTTTTTGGCTAAAAAAATGGCTTCTCTCATGTAGTTTGATACCAAATCATTTTTCATACGAATTAGTTATACATCAAACCATTTTTTAAATCAACTAAATATTGAATAAATCAGTTTCATTTCATATACTTTTTTGAGAGGAGCAGCCAAAATGGATTTAGTAATTGACATTGGAAATTCGACAATTAAGTTCGGGCTTTTTTCAACCAGAACTCTGCTTTCTGTCTTTGAGATAAACACAAACAACGGCTTAAAACTCGAAGATTTTTCCTCGCTTTTTCACAAAAACATATACGAAAAGAACTATAAAAGCAGAGAAATTACGCGCGCAATTTGCAGCAGCGTTGTTCCTGAAATGAACTTTCTTATCAAGGCTGTTATAAGGCAGTATTTTGACATTGAAACATGGTTTCTACAGTCTGATATTCTTTCGGACATCAAAATAAACTGCAAGCCTGAAAAAAACGTGGGTGCAGACAGAATTGCGGCTGCAACAGGCGCAGCTTCTATTATGCCGGGCAAAAATCTTATAGTTGTTGACATGGGCACAGTGACAGCCATAGACGCGGTGATTGCAGGCAAAGAATTTGCAGGCGGCACAATTATTCCGGGGCTTAGTCTTTCGGCGCAGGCGCTTGCATCGGGCACAGCGAAGCTTCCGTCTATAAAAATAGAGCGCCCTGCAAAAGTTTACGGCACAACAACCGGCGAAGCAATTTTGTCGGGCATTTATTACGGTCAGGCAGGCGCAATCAAAGAAATTTGCAGAATGTTCCAGAAAGAGATTTTCAACAAGAAAAAGTCTTACATAATAGCCACAGGCGGCATCGCAAATCTTTTTGAAGGCACCGAACTTTTTGACGTCTTTATTCCGGAGCTTGTACTGATTGGGCTTCAAAAAATCCTTGAACAGAATATATAGATTCAATAAGGCAGGGCAAAAATGATTTCATTCAGACAATATCACGACGAAAAAATGGCTTTTCATAGAGAAATGAAGCTTTCGTTCAGCCAGTGCGACCAGTTTCACAGGCTTAAGCTTTCGGAGCTTCTTGCGATAACTTCTGACGCGGCTGTAGAGGACTTTAACGAGCGCGGGCTTTCATGGAAATTTCTTGCAGAGCACGACACCGCCATTCTGCTTTCGCGCCTTGCGTTCAGAATACATAAAATGCCAAAGACAAACGACATAATTGCCGTACACACTTGGGAAGAAGCACCGCAGGGGCTTCAGCTTTTTAGAAAATACGAGATTACGGGCAAAGACGGCGAAAAGCTTGTTTCTGGCACAAGCTCGTGGCTTGTGGTAAACCCCACGACAAGGCGCATTATAAAGCCTGCAAACTTTACGCTTAGAGAAGCTCCAGACTTTACTACTACGCTCAACACACTTGAATGTGGCAAAATTCAGCAGACTGAAAATGCTGCCTTTGTTGAAGAGCGCAAAGTGCGCCCGAGCGACCTTGACGGCAACAGCCATGTAAACAACTCAAGATACGGCGACTATATCACAGACTGCCTTTCAGAAGAGCAGCTCTCAAGGCAGCTCAAAGATTTCCGTCTGAACTACGCCAAAGAAGCAACATCAGGGCAGACCTTACAGCTTTTCTCCTCAGAAGACAAAGCGCAGAACACCATTACAATAACCGGCAAACAGGAACAGAACGTCTGCTTTGAGAGCGTGCTGTATTTTTAGCCGCGCATAAAAAAGGGCTGCCCGATTTGGACAGCCCCATAAGCCTAGACAAATCTGTTATGGATTAACTGGACGATTATTAAAAATTCTAGTATAAGTCATTGTTGTCCGACCATTGTCAAAATAATGATCTGATGATCCTACTATATTCAAGTTAGAAACAGTCAAATTTGAGCCGCTTACGGCAAAATTGAAACTTGCTTGGTAATCTACAAAAGGAGTAGTAAGTCGACGATAATTAACTGTCTTATTAGCTGTATTAAAGCTAATTGTACTTCCAGATATTGTAACAGGAATAGTGTAGTCATCGTAAAATGTGCCATTATCAATAAATACATATCTTACATACCCGCTGCTACCTGAAGCATAAACATGCACATATTGTACAAAAGGTCTGCCAGCATTCTGAGGGCTGTTACCCGTACCTTTCCACCAGCCTGATGCTGGGAATGATGAGCCACTACCGCTTGCATTAAGTGTGCCGGTACCTTTACTTAATGTGATGTTATTACCATTTATAGTTACTGTAAATGTGCCTAGAGGACATGTTAAGATATATTTTCCGTCTGGTATTGCATTTGCAGATGAAGTATCTGCTGCATAACTACCTGTTAAATCACTACCATCATTACCGGCAATATTGAATGAACCGTTAGACATAACCAGAGTGTTATAACTTGTTCCGCTCACACTAAATGAACCTGAATATGAACCAGAAGCAGAGGCTGCACTTCCACCACTGGAAGAGCCGCCAGTGGTCGTGCTTCCGCCGCCACCGCCTCCTCCGCCGCCGCCTCCGCCACCACCGCAAGAGACGAGTGCTACTGCCAAACCAACTGCGATAATTACCGCGCCAAACCATTTTACCCTTTTCATAAGTTGTTACGATTAAATAATCCGAAGAAAAGTTGTACTCTAAGTTGACGGACTTGGAGAGCCGGTGGAAGGCAGCGGGAGTTAGTGAGATTAAAAAGCTCGACCCTAAGTTTTTGTCAAAGCCGGCCACCGTATAACAAGGAGCGGCCTGGAGCCAATACTCCAGTACCGCGAATAGGAGAACGGTGTTCAACGCACCCGGATCG
>JAGAAX010000017.1 GCA_017614995.1 Spirochaetaceae bacterium | reverse complement strand
TCATAAAGCAAGGTCTACTGCCGGAATGTTCAGACATTTTTTTTACAGTATTGTTGCTTTCATGCTAAACAGGAACCTGGATTACTATAAAAATTATTTTAGAATCCGTTTAGCATGAAAACTCGAATTTCAGGCTAATAAAACAAAAAAAAAGCAGCCCCTAAAATGGAACTGCTTATTGTCATACAGAAGATTGAATTGTCTTTTACAGCCCTCTTGCCCAGGCGTAGGTGCTTAGATAGGGGTCGGGGCGCACGAGCGCGCTTGAAGCCCAGACTTCTTCTATGAGCCCGTCGTCTTTTACTTTGCCGATTCTCACCTTTTTGTTCAAATGCTGATTAGAGCCTTCAATCGTAACGATTCCCTCTGGAGCAACAAATGAAAGGCCTTTTGCAGCAATTCTTACGGCTTCTGTATTAAACGAACCGGCTTTTTTACAGGCGGCAGCCCACATATACACCGCAATATAGCCGGCCTCAACAGGGTCGCCCAATCTTGTTTTTGAGCCGTATTCTTCCTTGAAATTAGAAACAAAGCGGAGATTCTTGTTAGAGTTCATATTCTCAAAATATGTCCATGCCATGTAATCACCGGCTATATTTTCAACGCCAATAGCTTCTATTTCACTTTCACCAACAGAAAAATTCATTACAGGAATAGCTGACGGGCTTATGCCGGCTTCATGAAGCTGCTCAAAAAACGCAACATTAGACTCACCGTTCACAGTGTTTATAATCACGTCAGGCTTCTGGTTTATAATATCCTGAATAACCGCAGAAAAGTCCTGTTCTTCCATATCAACGTACTTTTCGCCTACAACTGTGCCGCCAAGAAATTTAAGCTGCGCCCTGATTATTCTGTTTGCAGTCTGCGGAAAAACGTAGTCGCTGCCAATAAGATACATGCGCTTACCGAAGTTCTCAAAGCAATAGTCTATGGCAGGCACAATCTGCTGGTTAGGCGCAGCGCCCATGTACATAATGTTCGGACTTGCTTCCATGCCTTCATACTGAAGCGGATACCACAAAAGGTTGTAATGATTCTCAACCACATTCTTAACTGCTTTGCGCGAGTCTGACGTCCAGCAGCCAAAAATTGTAGCAACATTGTCCTGTGTTATAAGCTTTTCAGCCTTTGTGGCAAAAACAGCAGGGTTACTCATTCCATCTTCTTCAACAGGAACAATTATATGCCCAAGAACGCCGCCTTTCTGGTTAAGCTCTTCAATTGCCATAAGCTCTGCCTGCATAACAGTCTGCTCGCTTACAGCCATTGAACCGGTTTCAGAATGAAGTATGCCGACTTTTATGGTATTATCTTTTTCTTTTGCGCACGAAAAAGACAGAACCGCCACAAAAGCGGCAAAAAAACATATATTTGCAAAACGCATTCTTTTCATTTTTATACCCAAATCCTAGTTTATAACTTCAAAGGTTTTCATCATGCCTTTGCCTTTGATATTGCACTCATACGGTTCGCTGAACTGAATGTCAGAACCTTCAAGATGATTCTTTAAGCCTTCACTAATCCGGATTGCACCCGGATTTGCAGCTGATTCCATTCGGCTTGCAACGTTTACGGTGTCGCCCCAAACATCATAGATGAACTTTGTAGTGCCGATTACACCGGCTGTTACAGGTCCGCAGTTCAGGCCAATGCGGATCTGAAATTTGATGTCAGCCGTCTCGTTATATTTTGCAAGATCCTGGTACATGCCGCGGGCAAAGTCAATCATTATGCGCGCATGGTTTTCATTAGCTTCTGGAATACCGCAAGCCGCCATATAAGCGTCTCCGATTGTCTTGATTTTCTCAACGCCCATGCGCTTTGCACGCTCGTCAAAAAGCGTAAAAAGCTGGTTGAGGGCGGCTACAATTTCTTTAGCGGTGTGTCCGCTTGAAACTTTTGTAAAGCCTACAATGTCAGAGAAAAGCAGCGTAACATTCTCAAAATTTTCACCAAAAGACTTGTTATAGCTTGTGGTGTTCTTGAGCTTGTCGGCAATCTTGTCCGGCAGAATAGAGCGCAGCAGGTTGTCAGACTTAATCTTTTCCTGCTCCAAATCTGCGGTACGCACTTTAACAAGCTCTTCAAGGCGGGCGTTTTCCCTTTTCATTCTTATTTCACGTGAACGGAAAAAGATGAATATTGAGCTCATAAACAAAACTGCAAGAATTGCCCAGAATTCAACACGCTGGTAAATGTACGGCTTCTGCCACAGGAACATAACCTCTTCGTTGTTTGATTTTATTCCGTTTCCGTTTATGGCATAAACAACAAAAGAATGTCTGCCCGGCGTAATGTTTGTGTAAGAAACAATGCGGTTCATGTCCGGCATAGAATAAGTTTCGTCAAAGTTGGTAAGCATGTGCGAGAACATAAGCCGTTCCGGCGCGTCAAAACTCAAGCCGGTAAACTTAATGTCTATGCGCTTTGTGCCCGGTCTAAGAACAAACAGCTCGTCTTTTACCTTGTGTTCAACATTGTCAACCAAAATTGACTCAATGTGAATCATCGGAGTGACATCAGCTTCTTTTACTTTCTGCGGGTCATAAATAGCAATGCCGTCTACCATCGTAAACCAGAGACGTCCCTGCCTGTCTACAATTGAACGCGCCGTTGATGTCGGGCCGTCAGAATCAAGACCGTCGTTCTTGCTGTAATATTTTGCGTTTACAGTCTTTACATTCCGCTCAATAAAATTCTTAAGCTCTTCGCCTGAAATTGAAGCAATGCCGTGGTTGTTTGTAATCCATGCATTGTCATTCTTGTCAAACAAAATCTGAAAAACTGAATTAGTGCCAAGTCCGTTCTCTGAATTCAGTGTAATGCTGTTGAAATATGGCTCATTTGTAGCGTCAAAGTCTTTTATGCGCGTCAAGCCGCTGCCGGTACAAATCCAGAAATCTTTGTTTTTGTCCTGAGAGATTTTAAAGATTACGTTTCCGGCAATTCCATTAGAAGAAGTAATATGCCAGAAGATTTCTTCATTCTTAAGAAGGAAGATACCGCCGCCGTCAGTACCGACCCAGACAATGCCATGCGTATCTTTGTAGATTGTCATGACATATTCAGTATCAAGACCGTCAGCCTGTTTTATTGTCTTTACAGTGCCGTCAGCATGTAAAATGCTTAAGCCTGTTGTAGTGCCTATATAATACTCGCCCGGAGCTGTTTCAACAGCAACACGCACTTTGTTTCCGGCAAGTCCTTCGTCCATAGACCATGATTTTATGCTGTGTCCGTCATAGAGAATCTGCGCAGGCTGTGTGTAACAGCTTACAAGAATCTTGCCGCCGGAAACAGACTCAACGTGGCGTACGCGGAGGCCTTTTGTGGCTTTTGTAAGCTCATTCTCTTCAAGCTCATCGTCTTTGTAGCAGACAACGCCTGAATCTGTACCAGCCCAAATTCTTCCGTCAGGAGTTTCGGCAAGACAGTTTACGGTAACGCCAAGGCGGCTCAGCTTAAATTTACCGAGCGTCATTTTACCGATGCCGTTTCGGTCTGTGGCAAACCAGATGTTGTTCTCGCGGTCTTGAATAATCTTGTTGATGTTAGAGCCGGAAAGTTCCGGCGCGCCTTTGTATTCTATAAACTTTCCGTCTGTGTAGACTACAAGTCCTTTTTCTGAACCGAACCAAATATCGCCGTTTTTGTCCTCAAGAATTGCGCAAGTTGAAACGCTGTCAAGAACTGTGTTTGTCACAATTCTGTCTGCAACGCCGTTTATCATGCGGCAGAGACCTTTATCACCAAGCCCAATCCAGAATCCGCCGGTTGAATCCTGATAGACTGCCGACGCAAAATAATGCCCGAATTTTTCAAATTCCAGAAGCGGACGGAAAACTCCGTTTGTATAGAGGAAAAATCCGTTGTCGTTGGAAATTATAAGCCAGATTCTGCCTATGTCATCGCAGAAAATGCTTGAAGCAATAACGCCGTTTGCGGTTGTGCCTGGCGCAAACTGTGGCGATATAAGCCTGCCTTCAGGCGTTAGATAAACTACACCGCCGGCAGTTCCAATCCATATATTGCCGTCTTTATCCTCGCAAAGGGCGCGGATTGAGTTGTTCGGCAGACCTTCATCGAGCGTATAAAGCATGTTCCCCGAATCCGAGATTTTCTGCAAACCTTCATCGTTAGAACCAATCCAAATGTCGCCGCGTGAATCCTGTAAAATTGTGCGTGCAGAAACAATGCTGAAATCGCTGTCAAGCGCCCTGTTGAACGCAGTGAATTTTACGCCGTCAAAACGGACAATACCCTCATAAGTTCCTATGTTTATGTAGCCGTCTTTAGTCTGGTAAATATCGTTGGCCGTTGTACCCGAAAGCCCGCCGAACGAATTCCATGACTGGTATACATAATTGTCAAAAAAAGAATTTTGCGAAAAACATGGAAACAAGAGAAAAACTAAAATAATACCTACATAAAAAAGCTTTTTCATAGTCGTACATTTATATTGTCAACGATTTTTTCAAGAAATGCAATTATTTTTTACATAAATTTAATTTAAAGGGAAAGCGTTCCGCTACTCTTCTAAATCGATTTCCATTATTTCGTAGAAATTGCAGCAGAGGGCGCGGGCAAGGGCGGCTATTGTTTCGGCGGAGGCTTTGTTTATGTCGTTCTGGCGCTGCTCGTAAAGCTGAATCATGCGGAGGCTTACGCCGCTTAAGTCTGCAAGCTCTGACTGAGTAAGCCCATGAGCCTTGCGGAGCTTTTGAAGGCGCGCGGGGGATTCACCGCGGTTTTTCAAGATTATCTTGTTGGCGGCATTTACAAATTTAGAAATATCTGCCTCGTGGAGAATATACCTTGAAAGAATTTCTGAAGGCACAAGACCGTATTCCTGCAAATCAGAAAAGCGCAAGCTCGAATACCACTGGTAATAAGCCATTGCCCAGCCAAGCCAGAATTCTGCGCCCTGCTCGGTCAGCACGTCTTTAGACTGCGCCGCATATAAATCCGGTTGCTCGGCAACAACGTCTGGGCTTGCAGACTGTTTTGCCGGCTCTTTTCCGCTGACTTTAGCCAGAACATTCTCGCAAAGTTCTATGCCTGACATTCCTGCAATATATTTTGGATTTGCGTGCTCAAATTTAGCGGCAGCTTCAGACTGAATAAAATACAAAAAGAATGTATCGGCGTCATAATGCAGGACGCGGACGGCATAATCAAACATTGCGCCGAGATTCTGCTGTGCATCAGCTAAATAAAACTGCGGGTATGCGCGGGTCATCATTCTGCATTTCTCCTCTGATTATGTCCATGGCAAAAACTGCGTCTTTGTTTTTTTCTGACAGAGAACGCATCTCAAGAAAAGTTTTTCTTGCGCCTGTATCGCGGTTCATCTTTTTAGGGTAATAAATGCTGCGCCCGGCTGAAAAACTTTCAACATATTTTATGCGCGAAAAAGCATTTTTAGACTTAATCACAATCTGCTCGCCAAGCTTGCCGAGATACATCGCTTCGTTGAGCTTTTGCAGAGAAATCATGTTGTTCAAAAAAGCATTTGCAAAAGAAAAATAGCTGTCGTCGGCGCGGTAACCTCTTATAATGTCGTAGTTCTGATAAGGCACAAGAAAATTCTGCAAAAGATAAGCCTTGACAGCGCCTGCAACATCAGACGCTATATTGAACGTGCGGTTTTCAAGCAGAATTGCAAGCCAGTTCAAAATGTTGTATTTGCTTTCAGAGAGGTTTAAAACACTAAGCCCTGCTGTATCAAGCTTATATTCGTTTGCAAAGCCGTCTTTTTCTTCAGAACAGCCCCACTCTTTTGCAAGCTCAATATTTTCGGTGCAGTAAAAACCGCAGCCGTAATCATTTTTAGGGTTTCCGCCATTAAAAAGAGGCTTTTTAATTATGTTTTCTGAACCATGATAAAGTGTAATCTCTGCCATAGCTTTACTATCGTTATAACGACACCTCTCTGCTAAGCATAGTGTATCGCTATAACGACAGTTTGGCAAGCAAATTTGCGATTAAGACTTGGTGAGTGTTGCAAAAACTTTGGCGATGCGGCGGGCAACGTACGGCTTGTTCATCGTATAAAGGTGAATGCCGTCTGCGCCCCTTGCCAAAAGCTCTACAATCTGGTTTGCGGCGTAGACAATGCCAGCCTCAAGAATAGACTCATCGTTTGCGCCGTATTTTTCCATCATTATTCTGTATTTTTCTGGAAGCACTACGCCGCAGCGGTCTGTCATTCTTTCGATTTGCGCGCGGTTTGTCACAGGCATAATGCCGGCTTCTATTGGCACATCAATTCCGGCAATACGGCAGTTTTCCACAAACCTGAAAAATTGGTCGTTGTCAAAGAAAAGCTGGCTCAAAAGGTGAGATGCTCCGCAATTCACCTTTGTTTTAAGATTTCTGATTTCTTCAACAGCGTCTTTTGATTCAGGGTGATTTTCAGGATAACATGCGCCCATAAGATAAAACTTTCCGGGCATTTTCTCTTCTATAAAGCTTATTAAATCGCTTGCATGAAGAAATTCGTTGCAAGGCTCGCGCCCTTCGATTTTGTCGCCGCGGAGAACAAGCAGATTCTCTATTCCGTTGTCGGCAAAAGTCTTGAGCATTGTTTCCGCGTCTTTTTTTGTAAGATGCAGCCCCGGAAGGTGAATGACGCTCTCAACGTGGCACACATCTTTTATGCGCTTTGCAATATCGAGCGTCTTGCCGCAGTTTTCGCTGCCGCCTGCACCATAAGTTACACTTATAAAGTCGGGCTTCAAGTCAGAAAGTTCGTCAAGAGTTTCGTAGACTTTCTCGATGCCGTCATCTTTTTTAGGCGGAAAAACTTCAAAAGAGAAAAATGTCTTGTCGGGCACATGCTTAATCATCTGAAATTAACCTCTGACCTTTTTTGCAGCTGCAACAAGATTCTTGAGTGATGCTTCTGTTTCTGTCCATCCGCGTGTCTTCAAACCACAGTCCGGGTTAATCCACAGCTTGCTTTCTGGAACAAATTTCTTCATCTTTTCTACAGCGTTCACAATTTCTTCTACAGATGGCACGCGTGGTGAATGAATATCGTAAACACCTGGTCCAACTTCTGTTCTGAAATTCTTTTCCTTTAAAGCCTGTAGAATTTCGAGATTTGAACGACTTGCTTCAAAAGAAATAACATCAGCATCCATGTTATCAATATCCTGAATAATTGGAATGAATTCTGAATAACACATGTGTGTGTGAATCTGTGTTTCTGCCCGACAACCAGAATGAACAAGATTAAAAGCCGGAATTGCCCAATCAAGATACTCGCTGTGCCAGTCTGCTTTTCTGAGCGGAAGCTTTTCTTTTAAAGCAGCTTCATCAATCTGAATAATTCTGATGCCGTTTGCTTCAAGGTCAAGCACTTCATCACGAATTGCAAAGGCTATCTGCAATGCACTTTCTCTAAGGCTGATATCTTCGCGTGGGAAAGACCAGTTCAAAATTGTTACAGGTCCAGTGAGCATTCCCTTTACAGGCTTCTTGCTGTTCTTGTCGGCACAGCTCTGAGCAAATTTTGACCATTCTACAGTAATGGCATTTCTGCGGCTTACATCGCCCCAAACTACCGGCGGCTTTACACAGCGTGTTCCATAAGACTGAACCCAGGCATTCTGTGTAAAGATGTAGCCGTCAAGGTTTTCACCAAAGTACTCTACCATGTCGTTCCGTTCATATTCACCATGAACAAGCACATCAATGCCAATGTCTTCCTGAAATTTGATGCAGTCAGCAATCATTTTTTTGTTAAAAGCTTCATATTCCTCGCGGCTGATGTTACCCTTTTTGTAGCCTGCACGGTTTGCACGAACCTCTGCTGTCTGAGGAAACGAACCGATTGTTGTTGTCGGAAATAATGGAAGATTGAACACTTTTTTCTGAATTGCCTCGCGTTCAGCAAAAGCAGGCTTGCGCACAAAGTCTTCTTTTTTAAGATTTGCAATTTTAGCTGCAACAGCCTGGTTTTTAGCTACACGCTCGCGCTCGAAAAGCTTTGCATTTTTTGCACAGGCAGAATTGTCACCGTTAAAGATTGCGGCAATTTCTTTAAGCTCTGCAAGCTTTTCTTCTGCAAAAGCAAAATGCTCAAGAATTGAAGCATCAAGTTTCTGTTCATTTTTTACAGTATACGGCACATGCAGAAGTGAGCAGGAAGTAGAAACTACAACCTCGCCGTTCCATGCGCTCTGAATGTTCTTCAAAAGAGCTTCTGTTTTTGCGTAGTTGTTGCGCCAGATGTTCTTGCCGCAAAGCACACCTGCAAAAAGCACTGCGCCTTTTTCTGCTTTGTTTTTCTGAATAAGGTTCAGGCTTTCTTTGCCTTCTACAAAGTCAAGGCCGTAACCGTCAAAATTGAATTTCAAAAGATCGGCGCAGTAATCGCGAACATCGCCAAAGTAAGTCTGAAGCAGAACCTTTACAGCTTTGCCTTCAAGAATGGCAGAATAAAGCTCTGCAAAAAGTTTTTTGTCTTCGCTGCTCATATCAAGAACCAAAGCAGGCTCGTCAAGCTGAACCCATTCTGCACCGTAAGAAGCGGCGTTCTTCAAAAGCAGCTTATATGCTTCGGCAATTGAAGCCACATAGCCTGCAAGCTTTTTGCTTCCGTTAAAGTGGCTCAATTTCAAGAATGTGTAAGGTCCGATTACAACCGGCTTAGTCTGAACACCGGCGGCTTTTGCTTCGTTATATTCGTTCTTGATTTTTGAGTCGTCAAGGCTGACTGCAACACCGTCATCGAATTCAGGTACAATGTAGTGGTAGTTTGTGTTAAACCATTTTTTCATAGGAAGGGCTGTAACATCACCCTTTTCGGTCTGGTAACCGCGTGCCATTGCAAAGAATGTGTCTAGTTTTGAAAGGCAAAGTGCCTTGTAACGCTCTGGAATTACGCCGAGCATAAAGCATGTGTCAAGCATTCCGTCATAATAAGAAAAGTCGTTTGAGCTGATAAAATCAATTCCGGCTTCTTTCTGGCTTTTCCAGTTAGAAAGTCTCATTTCTTTGGCTGTAGCTTCAAGCTCGTTAAGTTCAATCTTTTTTGCAAAGTATTTTTCGCTTGCAAATTTCAATTCGCGGTGTGCACCGATTCTTGGATATCCGATTACAGATGTTTTCATATTTGTCTTTACCCTCTGTTTAGTTTTCCCCATTAATATAATAGGTTGTGCTGATTATATCTAATACTTATTTTTTTGGGTTTGTCATAGCTTTTGGCTATGGCAAGAAAGCAGTAATTCTGCTAAAATAAGTGCATGACACTTCAACAATTGAAATACGCCGTTGCCGTAGCTGAATGCGGCAATGTTACGGCTGCAAGCCAGAAGATTTTTATCTCACAGCCGAGCCTTACAACAGCCGTCCACGAGCTTGAAAAAGAAATAGGCATTACCATTTTTTCGAGAACCAACAAGGGCGTGGTTGTAACAAACGAGGGCGATGAATTCTTAGGCTACGCAAGACAGGTGCTGGAACAGGCTTCGCTTTTAGAGGAGAAGTATCTTGGCACAGCGCAGAAGCAGACAAGATTCAGCGTTACCTGCCAGCACTACTCTTTTGCGGTAAACGCCTTTGTAGACGTAATCAAGCAGTTTGGCGGCACAGAATACGACTATACACTGCGCGAAAGCCAGACAAGCAGAATCATTGACGATGTGGCGCGGCTTAAAAGCGAAATAGGCATTCTTTATATGAACAAAAAAAACGAAGAAGTAATCTCAAAGCTGCTCAAAAAGAACGACCTCGTATTTACAGAGCTTTTCACCGCAAAACCCCATGTGTTTATTTCAAACACAAATCCGCTTGCAGCAAAGGCAAAAATTGCGCTTGAAGACTTGAACGGCTTTCCGTATCTGACTTATGAACAGGGCGAGTACAATTCGTTTTATTTCAGCGAAGAGCCGCTGCCCAATATTGACCACAAGCTGAATATAAAGGTGAGCGACCGCGCCACGCTCTTTAACCTGCTTATCGGGCTTAACGGCTACACAGTGTGTTCAGGCGTTATAGACAGCGGACTTAACGGCAGCAGCATTATTGCGCGCCCGCTTGAGCTTGACGATTTTATGAGAATCGGAACAGTGACGCACAAAAACGTCGTGCTTTCAAGATATGCACACGCCTATCTTGAAGCCCTCAAAAAATATATATGACCGCATGAAAATTACTTTCATTTAACTTGCGGGTCTTAATATTTTGTCTTATATTAAATATATGGCGGTTATCATTCCTGTTGCCGGCGGTAAAGGCGGTGTCGGAAAAAGCGTACTTTCTCTAAATCTCTCGGTTGCAATGGCGGCTCAATGCAAGCACGTCATACTGTGCGATTTAGACTTTGGCGGCGCAAACCTGCACACAATGCTCGGCTTAAAAAACAATCAGGAAGGATTAGGTCATTTTATCAACAAGCTTGAAACGGACATGAGCGCCTTAGTTCAGGCAACCGGAATTCCGAACCTGCATTTTATAGCAGGCGACTGTCTTTTTCCGGGAGCCGCCAATATGGATTTTTTTACAAAACAAAAAATCATGCGCGAACTTTCAAAACTTGAATGTGATTATCTTATATTGGATTTAGGCGCAGGTTCGGCACACAACCAGGTAGACTTTTTTATAATGACCAACAACGGTCTGCTTATTGTTACACCTGAAATTACATCGATTTTGAATGCGTACTCATTTCTAAAGTCTGTCGTGTACAGATTCTGCTACAGAAGCTATTCGCCGAAAAGTGAAGCACGCAAAATTTTGAAGAACGCCATACTTCAGCGGCTTGAAGGCAGAGACTACTCTTTTGAGCAGATTCTGAATGTAATAGAAGATGCACTGCCCGGAGAAGGCAGACGTGTCTACGAGCTTTTAAGGCAGATGAGGCCGCGCGTCATAATGAACATGGGGCGTGCGATGCAGAACACAGAAATGGGAAACAGGCTGCAGCAGCTTGCGCACAACAAGCTCTCAATCGACATTGAGTTTATCGGCTATGTGCCTTATGATGAGAGCGTGCAGTATGCCATAGCACAAAGGCAGCCTGCCGCAACCGCCTACCCTGACTCGTACTTTTCAAGGTCACTGCAGCCGGTAGTTCAGCGCATTTATGCAGGCGGTTCGGGAATTCTTCCGGCATTGCAAGATGCGCCTGAAGATTTTGCAGATATTGTAAAAGAATTTTATGAAACAAAGGCCACTAAAGGCCAACACTCTTAATAAAGCGGGCAAAGATTATGAACACTTCCACTATTCTTAAAAATTTGAAATCAATCAGCGATGCAAGCGGACAGGACTTTCTTGAGCTCAGTACAAATTTTCCTATTCTTGTAGGCGAATTGAATAACATAAAAAGAGAAGACGGACAGGTTACAGACAACGCCAACATTGCCCGCTTTGAGAATATCAAAAAAGACCTTAACGCAATTTTGAAAAAGCAGGAAAAGAAAATTGAGCAGAACAAAGAAATTGCAGTCAACTTTAGAAACAGAAACATAGAGCTTGTAAACAGCTTTTCAAGCCGCATGGAAGTCTTAAAATCAATGAACTCGCTTATTCAGAAAATTAAAGACGAAAGCAGTGAGATGGAGTTGATTTCGCTTAATGCGATGGTTGTTTCTATTAAGTCTGGCAAAGAAGGTCAGGCATTCTCTTACATTACTTCAAACTTAAAGCAGCTCTCGCTAAGACTTATTGCGCAGTCAGACGCACTGATTGCAAACGAGCAGTCAATAACTGAAAACATCGAGATTCTTCAGTCTGCAATTGAAGACGTTGAACGCATTTCTGACAAAACGACACATGCATCAACAGGCGACAATTCTGACATTTCACAGGTTCTTGACGGAATTCTTGCAAGCCTCAACAAGATGTTTGAACACGCAGCCGAAGTACGCCAGCCTATCTTGAAAGCAATGGAATGTATTCAGATGCAGGACATTATCAGGCAGTCGCTTGACGATGTTATTCTGACTGTCTCAAAAATTCAGGACAGCAGCAAAACAAATGACAATGCCAATACAGACGACCAGCTTGACCAGGCTTGTTTTGACCTTCAGCTCACAGATATTTCAATCAAACTTCTTGAGAACATAAACAACAAGCTTATTGCAAGTATTGAGGTATTTAAGGCAAACCGCGACAGAATCAACTTTATTCTCAGCGCGGTAGAAGACATGAGACAGAAATTCATCAAAACAAGCCTTCAAGACTCAAGCAGAAGCACAAGTCTTCAGGCATGTATCAACAAAACAAGCGATGAATTCTCAAAGTTTATTGCAAGCTTTAAGTCTTACCAGACGGCGCAGGAGCAGGTTCTCGACAAATCTAACGTCATTCAGAATTCAGTTCAGCGCATTCAGCTCTGCTTCTCAGACTTTTTCCCGATTATCAACAACCTTACTTATGTTGCCATTGCGCAGCGCATTGAGGTTGCAAGAAATGCAAACATTAACTCGATAAAATCTACTGTAGAATACATGTCTGACCTTATTACGCAGACTGACCACAACGTTCAGGAAGCACAGGACTTGCTGCAGGACTTTATCGACAACAGTACAAAGCAGATAAAGAACTTCTCTGTTGAAGCAGAAGCTGACCGCAAGATTTTTGCCGCAATCAACAAGTCTAAGACCGATTTTATCAACTCGCTTGGCAAGCTGAAGAAAAACTTCATCACAATGGTAGAGAACTTCAAAGTTTATTCAGACGATTTCTTTACGTCTTATCACGCAATCGAGGACTCAATTGAAAACCTTGAAGTGCTTTCAACAAGACTGAAAAACGAGCAGACTGCGCTGAACAACATTCAAGAAAAGACACTGGAAGCAAAAGCTGCTTTGATGCAGCAGAAAGGCGTTACAGAGTGGACTATACGCAACGATTTGTTCAACAACTTTATCCATCAGTTTACAGTTGTTTCAGACAAGCTTACTGCCGGCAATGTAACCGGCATTGACATTGAAGAAGGAGTAGAAGCCGGAGACATTACCTTCTTCTAATAACAATGAACACTCACTTTGACAGTCACTTTAATAAACAGATAATTACAATTCTTCCCGGGGAATTTTACTCAACAGACAAGCCGGTGCTTATTTCGACGGTACTCGGCTCATGCATAAGTATTGCGCTCTACGACCCTGATCTTAAACTTGGCGGCTTGAATCATTTTATGCTGCCGACGACAAACAGAACCCAAGAAATTTCTATTGAAGAACAGGGACGTTACGGCGATTTTGCCATGGAACTGCTTTTAAACGATATGTTCAAGAAAGGCGCTAAAAAGGAAAATCTAAAGGCAAAGGTTTTCGGTGGCGGCAACGTGCTTGACGACGGCGGCTTCCACAAAAACCGTACAGGACTGAACAATATTTCTTTTGCGCTTGAGTATCTTCAGACTGAAAACATTCCGATTATTGCAAACGACACAGGCGGAATCTTTCCGCGGAAAATATTTTATGACCCGCAGACTTCAAAAATCTTTTTGAAGCGTATACAGCGTTCAGACCTTACATTAAAAGAGATAAGCACACGCGAGGCCGCATACAAAGAAGAAATACAGCAGCAGGAAACAAAGGCCGGAAGCATTACCTGGTTTTAAGCCTTACACGTTCGGCACATTTGCGGCAAGCTCGTCTTCCATATATTTTATGATTTTCTCCATATCAAGAATAAGCACAAAACGGTCGCCGACAGAGCCTACCCTCTTTATAAAGTCATTGTGAATCATGTCCAGCGCCTGTGTGCCGTCTACGGCAGAAGAAACTGTCTTAAGATGATTTACGTTCTCTACAGCATCTGCAATAAAACCAAAAACCATTTCAGCTTCATCAGGAAGGTGAACTTCTGAGACAATTATGGAACTGGCTTCTTCTTTTGCAGTCTGTGGTATATTAAAAAGAATTCTAAGGTCAATAACAGGAATAACTGTTCCGCGGATATTCAAAACACCTTTGAGATAAGGGGCAGTCCGAGGAACACGCGTTACAGTCTCGTAAGTCAGCACTTCACGCACAGAACATACATCAACCGCATATGCAACATCGCCAAGTACAAAAGTCAAAAAAGCATCGTTTGTTTCATCAGACATAGATATCTCCATATTTTGCATTACTGCCCTTTTATAATACTCCATGAATCAAGATAAAGCAACACACGCCGCCAAAACACAAATATGAACACAAGCCCCCGCCGGGCACGTCGCACGCTTCAAAACCGCGCGGTACCGCGCTCAACATCATCAACTTATGGATTAAAAACTGCTTTTTTGATTTGCAGAGTATTTATTTGCTTCTGTAAATTTTCTTTTGCGGGAAAAAGAAGGACGAACCGGAAGTAAATATTTCTTCATTTCATTTATTAGCTTT
>JAGAAX010000016.1 GCA_017614995.1 Spirochaetaceae bacterium | reverse complement strand
AATAAAAATTCAAAATCCAGTGATTTACGTAGTAAATCACAAATCCGTGTGATAAAAAAAGAAAAGCCTTTACCTGAAATTACAGAAGATGAAATTCCTTTTGATATTCCTGAGAACTGGTGTTGGTGTAGATTGGGAGATTTATGTGAATTAATAACGAAAGGGTCTTCTCCTTCTTGGCAAGGAATTAACTATGTTGATGATGGAATTTTATTTATTACAAGCGAAAATGTAGGTGATGAAGAATTACTTTTGTCAAAAAAGAAATTCCTAGAATCAAGATTTAATGAAATACAATCTCGTAGCATTTTGAAGCAAGGAGATATTTTAACAAACATCGTTGGTGCTTCAATCGGAAGAAGTAGTATTTTTGATTTAGCTATAGATAACGCTAATATAAATCAAGCAGTTTGTTTAGTACGGCTCATTAATTTAGATTTTGCAAATTTTATTGTCAAAGTTTTGAATAGTAGATTTTTAATAGAACAAATGATGAATAATACGGTAGATACTGCTAGGGCAAATATCAGCCTTACAACAGTTGCCAATTTTCTCATTCCTCTTCCTCCTATTGAAGAACAAAGACGAATAGTTGCTACATTAGAACAGTTCATGCCGCTTATTGAAGAATACGGCAAAAAGGAAGCAGAACTCAAAGAACTCAATGCAAATATCAGCGCGCTCACCAAAAAAGCCATCTTGCAGGAAGCCGTACAGGGTAAACTTGTTTCACAACTTGCAAGCGAAGGGAATGCAAAAGATTTACTGGAAGAAATAAAAAAAGAAAAATATCACACGGATTTGCAAATTCCTACGGAATTTGCGGACAATAAAAATTCAAAATCCAGTGATTTACGTAGTAAATCACAAATCTGTGTGATAAAAAAAGAAAGGCCGTTACCTGAAATAACTGAAGATGAAATTCCTTTTGATATTCCTGAGAATTGGTGCTGGTGCAGACAAAGTGATATAGCATTAGTTTCGACTGGTATGACACCTTTAAAAACAGAATCAAGATTTTATGAAAATGGAAATATTCCATGGATTACAAGTTCATTAACTGATAAAGATTATATTGATACACCAGAATCATTTATCACAAATTTTGCCTTAGAAAATACAAATCTAAATTTATATCCAAAACATACTTTGATTTTGGCAATGTATGGTCAAGGAAAGACTAGAGGACAAATTAGTGAATTATTAATTCCAGCCACAATAAATCAGGCTTGTGCCGCTATTGAACTTTATAATTCAGAGGAATCATTTAGAAAATATATAAAACTATTTCATAATTGGAATTACAACAACATACGAAAAGAATCTTTTGGCTCTGCTCAACCGAATCTAAATCTTGGTAAAGTTCAATCAACATTAATTCCTCTTCCGCCACTTGCCGAGCAAAAACGCATAGTCGCCGCAATCGAACAGCTTTTACCGCTTTGTGAGAAATTGGGAGTGTAATACTATGGAGAAAAAATCATTTAGAGACCTCTATAGGGATTCTGAAGAACAAAAGTGGTATTTTTCTGTTATTGATGTAATAGCGGTTTTGACAGATAGTGTGAATCCTCGTGATTATTGGTTCAAAATGAAAAAGCGTGTCCATTCAGAAGACGGAATTGAGTTGTCGACAATTTGTCGACAACTGAAAATGAAGTCTACAGACGGAAAATATTACAATACAGATGCGGCAGAAACAAAAGGAGATTTTTAGGATAGAAGCATGAATAATGTATCGAATTGTAGATTATACGAAATACAAATTTATGGCGATTCGGATCTCTGTTGCTTTCTGCATGGCTTGCGGTATACAATAAGGCTAGGGGGCTGTGCATGAAAGTAATGCTTGTAAACGGAAGTCCGCGCGCAAAAAGCAATACATTGCTTGGGCTTAAAGAAATGCAGAAAATTTTTGCCGAGCAGGGAATTGAGACTGAAATTTTCAATATAGGCAATAAAGAGATACGCGGCTGCATTGCGTGTGAATCTTGCAGCAAGACCGGCAGGTGCGTTTTTGATGACGCTGTAAATGAATTCGCTGCAAAATTTGAAAAAGCTGACGGCATTGTTGTCGGAACTCCTGTGTATTACGCTGCGCCAAATGCATCTGTGCTTGCATTTTTGCAGCGGCTTTTTTACAGCTCGCAGTTCGACAAAACGATGAAAGTCGGCGCAGGCTTTGTCTGTGCGCGCCGCGGCGGTACAACAGCCTCTTTTGACGTGCTCAACAAATTCTTTACGATTTGCGGAATGCCTGTCGCGACAAGCCAATACTGGAATAATATCCATGGCGGTGCTGCCGGCGAAGCCGTTCAGGATGAAGAAGGAATGCAGACATTACGCGTGCTTGCGCGGAACATGAGCTTTCTTTTGAAGTCAATCGAGCTTGGCAAAGAAAAGTTCGGGCTGCCCGAAAAAGAACCGCATAAATGGACTAATTTTATATCATAAAAGGATTTACAAATGGTAAAACACATTATTGTATGGACGTTGAACGAAATGTCTGACGCTGAGAAAAAGCGCGTAAAGGCTGAAATCAAAGCCGGACTTGAAGGGCTTAAAGGCAAAATTTCAGGGCTTGTTGACATAAAGGTTATAACAGAAGGACGGCTTGCCTCTTCAAACGCTGATCTGATGCTTGATTCTACGTTTGAATCGGCTGACGCTTTGAACGCATATACGGTTCATCCGGAGCACGTGGCTGTTGCCACAACAAAAGTGCGCCCTTTTGTGTCAAACCGCGCGTGCCTTGACTTTGAGGTCTAATGTCAGCTCAAAATCTTATAAAGTATGCTGTACAGCGTGGCGGCTTCTTCTTTAGTGATTTTCACGCATTTTGACATTTGCTCAGGAATAGAAAGGGCTTTTTCTCTAAGAGCAAGCCCTTTTTCAGTTATTGAAATATTCACAACGCGCTCGTCTTCCTGGCTTCTTTCTCTTTTAACGTACTGCTTTTTTTCAAGATTTTTCAGCATTGGCGTTAATGTGCCTGAATCCAGAAAAAGCTTTTCACCGAGAGTTTTTACCGAAAGCGATTTTTCTTCCCACAAGACCATCATGGAAATGTATTGAGTGTAAGTTAAGTCAATTTTATCCAGAAAAGGCTTGTATCTCTTTACAATTTCCTTTGAGCATGCATAAAGGGGAAAACATAGCTGGTTTTGCAGAAGCAGAGAAGAATATTTCTCTTCTGAACTGTCATTTGATTCAGGCATTATATCAGCTCCTTAACAGTAAAATCGTATACGTTCATAAAAACCTCTAATTAAGCTGCTGCTAGATACCGAGGGTTGCAAGCAAATCCTCTTTTGGCATTCCGCCGACAGCCTGTTTTACGGCTTTTCCGTCTTTGAACAGTATAAAGCATGGAATGCTTGATATTCCATATTCTGAAGCAAGCTGATTTTCTTCATCAACGTTGACTTTGCCGACTTTTAAAGTGCCCTGATTTTCTTCAGCAATTTCTGAAACAACAGAGCCCATCATTCTGCATGGACCGCACCATGAAGCCCAGAAATCTACGAGAACTGGAACTTTTGATTCCAGAACTTCTGATTTGAAATTTGATTGTGTTAATGTAAGTTCCATAAAATACCTCGTTTGTAATTATATTGTACACAATTAAATTACATATAACACGAATAAAAGTCAAGTGAAAACTGAAAAAATGTCAGATTTTTTTGCTTTGTGCAGGTGCGGGCATAAAAAAAGGACTTTCCTTTTTAAGGAAAGTCCTTAGTCGGGCAGGGGGGATTTGAACCCCCGACTTCTTGGTCCCGAACCAAGCGCGCTACCCCTGCGCTACTACCCGTTGACGGATTTCACTGGAATTCCAGTAAAATCCAGTATATAAAATCAGAGTTTGACGAAAATTGCAAGTATATGTACGGCAATCTTCTCGATGCGCCTGACAAACTCTGTTAAGGCGCTATAAAAAAAGCTCACCTAAGTGGTGAGCTATACGGGAGCGACGGGGCTCGAACCCGCGATCTCCGGCGTGACAGGCCAGCGCGATAACCAGCTTCGCTACGCCCCCGTGGATGTGTAAAAAGATACATTCATTTTAAAAAAATGTCAATGACTTTGCCCGAAAAAAAGCTGTTTTTGTGCGGCTTAGGAAAATTGTTTATACATATCATGTAAGGCAGGTCATGGCTTCAGCATGAAAAACATTAGAATGAGATTTTATTGGCGGAAATCCGTTACTTGCGTCCGTCTCACTGCTCGCGTGGGATAATAGGTGGTCAGACTCGCTTTCGCTCGCTCCCACGAGGCAGTTCGCGTCCGCAATTCACTACTTTCCGCCAGAAAAATACAATCTACACAGATGTACACATACAGAACCTGCGTAGGCAGATTTTGTGATGCGAATTACATGAACACCGAAGGTGTGAATCTAATTCGAAGAACGAAATATGCCGAGAGCAGGTTCTTACATGGTACAACTTCTAGATTGATTTTTCATGCTAAAGCCGTGTAAGCTACTGCAAAACGCATTGACGAATTATCTATAATAAACTATCATTTTGGTTATGGGCGTGGTTACTAGTCAGCAGCTAAGCCGATATTACGATATGTATCGTGATATTGACGTTGTTTTTACAAAAGAGATTATTAAAACACTTTGTCTTAATCCTAGACAGATATATATAAAATGTGCAGCTGGTCAATGGCCTTGCATATTAAATTCGGTTTCTCTGCTTTCTTCAAAAGTTGTTATAAGCAAAAGCGGCGGTGCTTTTAAAGCCTTAAAGGAAAATCAGTCTGTAAACCTGCATTTCTGCTTTACTCCGGCGGATTCTCAGCCTATTGTTTTCTTTGTCAACACACGCTTTGACGACTTTGTTCCATATATGAATTCTGAAGACCTGGTTGTAGTAACTTTAACTTACGTCAACCGTCCGCCGGATGATTTAATTTCAATTATGGGCAGCCTTCTTGAGGCAAATGCAAACGCTGTGCGCCGCCGTGAGGAACGCATTGCAATAAATCCAAATTCAAAACGCAAGCTCGGTTTACAGAACGAAGAATCTATAGTTTATGTGCAGAATGTTCCGCGCCACTGTGTTTTGCGCGATATTTCTTTTTCTGGCACAAAACTTATTCTTGTCGGGCTCAAGGCATTTATCATCAAGCAGATTGTGATGGTTCGTTTTGATTTTGACGACCCGCGTGAAACAATTTACGTGCGCGGTGTAGTAGTTGCTGTTGACGAGATAGAAGGCCGCAAAGATTTGGTTGTTGCCCGCATTCTCTTCGACGAAAAATCTGTTCCGATGGCTTATAAGCTCCGCATCAATAACTATATTACAGATGTCCGCATAAACCAGCTTTCTGAAAATGAAGCTAATGTGAGCCTTGATTCTCTCAAATAAAAGAAACGATTATGCAAAATCCACTTGATTCTGTTGTGTATATCACAATACCGGAAAATTTTACTGTTCCAGCAAATGCCTTTCAAATTGATGTGACAATTCCTCTTCCTGTGCAGAAAACTGCCGGAATGGAAGATCAGTTTGATACATCATCTCTTTCATGGGAAATGATTCTGGCAGGCATATTAACGATTATGGCTTATGAAAAAGAAAATGTTCATTTGCCTTATTACCGTTCTCTGCTAAAGGCTGTGCGCCCTGACATTAAAAAGGAACTGACCGAAGCTGCTATCTTAAAAGCCAGAAACGAAGATTACGATATTGCAGAAGAGATTTTTTCAGCTCTCCGCGGCTTTGACCCTGAAGATGTCGGTACTCTTGTAAATTCTGCTCTTTTTTATGATGAGCGCGGTTCGTCTTACCGCAAATCAGGCTTGTCAGAAGATGCTGATGCCTGCGACGACCAGGCTTATACATATTACAGACAGGCGATGATGTCAGAAAACCCTGTGCCGGACGCTTTTTTTAATGCGGGCTTTTTCTTTCTTAAGCAGAAAAACTTTGCCCGCGCCAAAGAAGTGCTTGAAACTTATCTTTCGCTCATTTCTTCTGTTGACGTCAAAGATTTGTCTGAAAACGAACGCTACAAGCACGACCGCGCCGCTGAAATTGTTGCCGATATTTCTTCGCGCAATCTTGAGGACGAGCAGTTTAAGGCCGCCTACGACTTTATCTCTATGGGTGAAGAAGAGAAGGGAATGGAGCAGATCCGCCAGTTTCTTGAGAAAAACCCAAAAGTCTGGAACGCTTGGTTTATGCTCGGCTGGGCATTAAGACGCCTTGAACGCTGGGAAGATGCTAAATCAGCCTTTAATCAGGCAATAGCTTGTGGCGGCGAAAACACCGATACATTCAACGAGCTTGCAATTTGTCTGCTTGAGCTTGGCGAGGTTGAAGAAGCCAAAAAGCTTCTGCTCCGCGCATTGAGCCTTGAGCCTGACAACACAAAGATTATGTCTAATCTCGGCTATGTTTCAATGAAGAGCGGTGATATTGCTCAGGCTAGAAAATTTTTCCTTGCTGTGCTTGAATTTGACCCTGACGATGTGCTTGCAAAGCAACTGCTTGAACAGCTTGAAAGCGGTCTGTAGATTTATAGACTTTCACGCCGCCGTCTGTGCGGCTTTTTCAGTTTTTAGAGATGCCCTTATTTTATCTTGTCTGTTATTTTAAGGCTGTCACCAACTTCTATGCCTTCTTTGGCAAACCAACCCTGCGGAACTTCAAGAGCGTAGCGTGCTTTTGTTGTGCTTGCTATAGTTTCAAGGCTGAAAGGCTGCATGTCAAAAATGTCTTTGATTATTCCGTTTGAGTCTATGTAAGCAATAGAAAGCGGTGTGGGGGTGTTTTTCATCCAAAAGGCTAAAAGCTGCTCTTTTTCAAAAATGAAAAGCATACCAGTGCCGTCGGGAATGTCTTTGCGGAACATAAAGCCTGTCTGCTGCTCTTGCGGTGTTATGGCCAGTTCTACTTTGACTGTCTTGGTTTTGCCGTTGCGGCAGATAATCTGCAAAGTGGTTTTGTCTTTTTTGTTTTCGCTGCAACTTAAAAGACACGCCGCTACAAAAAACACAGCGGCAAGAACGGCAAACTTTGAGCGGCTCATAGACTCTCTAAGAATCCTTTGCGGGTCAATTCCTCTGTAGATTTATTGACTTTAGAGGTGTTCTGAATTTCAGCAAAAACCTGTGTGTCTATAAACTTGATTACGAGCGGCCGTTCAAGGCTGAGCGTTACTCTGTCGTCTTTCCAGACAATCTTTTCGGGGTCTAGGCTTGTAGGCTCGCCGTATTTGTCCTGCAAAGACTTAAAAACTGAATAAAAGTCAACGCGGTCGGCATCAAGCTTAAAAGTCATTGTGTAGAGCTTGTCTTTGTAAAACTGAAACCAGCTTCTGTTTAAGAACGAAAGACCTTCGCTTTCAATAAGAACTCTGTTTTGTGTTGGCAGAAGCGAAACATCGCGTTCCCCGCGGTAGCCGTAAATGCTGTCGGCTTTAAGCATCTTTTTAACGTCATCAACCGGCATACCGAGAGAAATGTCGCGGTATGCTACAGGAAGCGGTTCTGCCGGTTTTTCGTCTGTCTTTGATGTTTTGCCTGTTCCAGTCTTGATAGAAATTTTGGCTTCTGCGCCGTCTTCTGTAACGCCTGCCGACGCATCAATTTCAATAGACTGCGCCATTAATGGAACAAGTGCAATTATAAAAAGAGAAACTAAAATATGCTTTTTAATAAAAAGAAGGTTCATACTCTGATTATCGGAGTTTAAAGCTCAAAAAGCAACATTTTTATAGTGAATATTACTTATTTTTTGTTGCTTTCTGCTTTCTGTAATAAGCCGCGTGCTTGATAATCTCAAGACAGTTTGGAACATAAAGTCTGTTCTTGATTACCTTTACGCGGTTTTCTTTTAAGAAAAGCTCAAGTATTGAGTATTGCTCTGCCGGCGGAATCGCGCACATATTTGCAAGTTCCTGCGGAGAAATATCAAGCTGTAATGCAGTCGGTGAAGCTTCAGAAAGTGCAAGGCGCTGCTTTTCAATTTCGAGCGCGAGCATATCATACAGCTTGCCGAGCGGATCTGTAAGTCTTGTGTTTGTAACCTGCCTGTACATAGACCAAAGGCGTTCTGCGAGTGTTGTCGTCAGTCTTGAAATCATCTGTGCCTGTGTTGAAACCATCTGGTCAAAGTTCTTGCGGTTAATCACCATAAGCTTGCATCTTTCGTGTGCAATTGCAGATGCAGAGCGCGGCAGGTTCTCAAGAAGTGCCATTTCGCCGAAGAAGTCACCTTTCTTAAGCACAGCGAGAACAACTTCTTTGTTGTCGATAATCTTTGTTATCTTTACCTGACCTTCCTGAATGATGAACATATCTTGACCGCTCTGGTTTTCGGCAAAAATCATTGTGCCCTGCGGATATTCGCGGAGCATTTCGTCTTTCGGTTCAAGATAAACTGCCTTAGAATGCTGCTGAAGCACTACAAAGCGTTTTTTTGCCAGTTCTGCCTGTCTGCCTGTCGGGTGTGTCTTTAAATACTGATAGTATGCATAAGTTGCGGCATCTACTTCTTTTGCTTCGTCGTAGTAAGCTGCAACATTGAAAAGCTGGCTTTCTGTGTTGTTAGATTCTTTCTGAAGCGCCATTTTAAGCAGCGTCTCATTCATTTCGCGCATTCGTGCAGCAAATACGCGGATGATTTTGAGAGCAACCGGCGTGTTCTTTTGGATAAGCTCAGAATATTGGTCTCTGCGTACAGAAATAGCTACAAGGTCTGTAAGCGCAACAACAGATTCAATCTGGTTGTGGTTAGACATACAGGGAATAACGCCTACGAAATCGCCTGGACCTAAAAGATTAGCTTTAGGAGCTGTCGCAAAGTCAATCTCACGAATACATTGTGCTTCGCCACGTTGTATGATGAAAAAACGACTTGAATCAGGTTTTCCTTCTACGAGAATATAGGAACCTTTTCTGTAATTTACAAATGATAATTGAAGCACGTTTCTGTCCCTCTTAAAAACTTAGTATAAAAGTCATTATAGAGCTTTGTCAATCAAAGTTTTGTATTTTATTTTTCGGCATAATTTTCTTCAATATAAATGGGAAGCTCTAAAAACTTCAGTTTTTAGAGGTAACTTTGAAAATGCGATGTTGTAAATCGCGCCATTTTAGCGATTTACAACTCGGCGGCAATCTCTAAAAAATCACGATAGTGAGTTTTTAGAGATGCCTAAATGATATTCGCGGTTGTTTGTTTTGTTAATAATGTCAAAATGAACGGTCATGCGTCAAAGCCTGTGCCTGTAAAGATAATCTCCGGCTCAAGCTCAAAGCCTGTCTTGCGTTTTACCGTTTCGGTTATGTACAAAACAAGGTCGTGAATATCTTTTGCGGTGGCATTTCCTGTGTTTATAATGAAGTTGCCGTGCCATGGCGCAATCTGCGCCCCGCCAATGCTGAAACCACGTAAACCCGCCTCATCAATTATCTTGCCTGAAGGGCTGCCGAATGCGTGGTTGTTCTTAAAAACGCTGCCGGCAGACGGAAATTTAAAGTGCCCTTTGCTTTTTCTGTCCTCAACATAGCGGCTGTTTTCTGCTTTTATCTGCTCTGCGTTTCCTTTTGCGCATTTTAACGTTGCTTCAAGAATTATGTTTCCGCTGTTCTGAAAAGGCGACTTTTTATAAGCCCAGTCTTTTCCGTTAAACTGATAGGTAGCTGTCTTGCCGGTTTTTGTATCAAGATAAAGCACGCTCTCTAAAACATCAGAAATTGAACGCTCGTAGCAGCGTGCGTTCATGTAGACTGCGCCGCCTATAGTGCCGGGCAGCCCTGAAAAAGTTTCAAGTCCTGTTATGCTGTTTGTTTCGCAAAAGGCTGCGATATTGTCCATTAGCACGCCTGCCGCGCATTTTAAGAGCAGGCTTTCTGCATTATCTGCATTGGCTGAAGCGGCGGCATCTGCTGTGCCTGTTAAGCTTATTTGGTTGAGTTTCTGCGTTGAGATTACGGCGCGGCTTATTCCGGCGTCGCTTACAACAAGGTTTGAGCCGCCGCCAAGCACAAAAAAGCTCTGGCTGTTTTCTTTTAGGCACGCGGCAATCTGTTCAAGTTCTTCTATTGTATGCGGCTCAAAAAACACATCAGCCTTGCCGCCGACTTTGAAAGTTGTGTGGTTTGACATAGGTTCTTCATAGAGAACTTTAATATTCTTGTTGAAATTTTCTGCTATTTTCCGTAAAGTATTCATGATTTTCCGTAGTTATTTTACTAATATAATGAACAAATGTATAGCAAAAGAGGTATTTTTATGAGCTTAAGACTTTATAACACAATGGGACGCACAATGCAGGAATTTAAACCGATTACGCCCGGCGAGGTCGGTTTTTACGGCTGTGGTCCGACAGTCTATAATTATGCTCATATCGGAAATCTCCGCGCCTATGTTTTTCTTGATATTTTGGATAAGACTTTGACTTTTCTCGGCTACAAGGTCAACCACGTTATGAACATTACCGATGTAGGTCACCTGACAGGCGACGCTGACGACGGCGAGGACAAAATGGTTAAGACTGCCGAGGAGCGCCATCAGAGCGTTTTGGAAGTTGCAAAATTTTATACAGAAGCATTCCACAAAGACATTGACGCGCTTAACATACGACGCCCAGACCACGAGTGCAAGGCTACAGAGCATATTGCAGAAATGATTGAGCTGATTAAGAAGCTTGAGGCAAACGGCCACACATATATGGCAGACGGCAACCTTTATTATGATATTTCGACTTACCCGGATTACGGCAAGCTTGCAAGGCTTAATCTTGACGAACTTAAAGCCGGTGCAGGCCGCCGCGCTGTTTCTGTAATTGATGCGAACAAGCGCAACCCTAACGACTTTGTGCTTTGGTTTACTAAATCTAAATTTGAAAATCAGGCAATGACCTGGGATTCTCCATGGGGACGCGGCTATCCGGGCTGGCATATTGAATGTTCCGCAATGAGCATGAAATATCTCGGCAAGCATTTTGACATTCATACCGGCGGCATTGACCACATTCCGGTTCACCATACAAACGAAATTGCACAGAGTGAGGGCAGCTTTACTAAAGAAGAAGCTCTGAACCCTGACGGCACAAAACGCCCCTGGGTCAACTACTGGATGCACAACGAGTTTCTTATTCTTGAAGGCGGAAAAATGTCAAAATCTAAGGGACATTTTATCACGCTGCTTGCAGAGCTTCCGCCAGAAAAAGGCTTTTCTCTAAAAGACAAAGGCTTCGAGCCGCTTGATTACAGATTTTTCCTGCTTGGCGGACACTACCGTAAACAGCTTGTTTTCAGTCTTGAAGCAATGGAAAGTGCAAAAGCGGGCAGGGCTTCTCTCAACGAGAAAATTGCAAAACTGATTAGTGAAGCAAATTCTAAAAAATTGTGGGAAAAGATTCCTGAGCTTAAGGTTTCTGAATTGACAGAAGCAAACTTCAAGGAAGTGCTTGCAAAACTTAATGATGAAAAGCTTGTTAAGCGTACAGACGAAGAAAACGGCTCTCTCCGCCTTTTTACAGAAGCTCTCGAAAATGACTTGAACACGCCTAAAGCGCTGGCTGCATTAAACGGCGAAATCGGCAGTGCTTCAAAGCGCAGCGCAGCCTGGGTTCTTGCCAATATATGGAAGATGGACACTGTTCTGTCGCTGAGCCTTATTGAGAGTGCATTTGAGGTGCTCAAAAAACAGGCTGAAGAAGCAGAAGCTCAGGCAGCCGCGCTTGCCAATGACCCTGAAGCCGCAGAGATTTCAGCCTTGATTCAGGCGCGCGCAGATGCGAAAAAGAACAAAGATTTCGCAAAAGCAGATGAAATCCGTAACCAATTGACCTCTAAAGGTATTATTCTTAAGGATACACCGCAGGGAACAACCTGGGTTAGAGCTTAATAGGTAATGTTAAAAGTTCTTTCAGCCTCAGTATAAGATTTTTTGGCTGTTAAAAAGCATACCTTTTTGACAGCCTTTTTATTTTAAATTATCCGTGCGGAAGTATTCATTTTCGGTAAAATTCATTCGTGCCGAGGGTTTGATACCCTGACGCTTTGCGTCAAACAAAGGGTATCAAAGCCGAGTGTAATTACTTATTAAGAACAACATACCTCGTCGCTTTGCGGCGAGGTTGTTGATTGTTTCTATTTTTTTGAAAAGTTATGTTTTAATTATGCCGATACTGAAAAGAAGGCTTTTTACCGGAATATTACAATAGAATCTTTATCCGGTTTCCATTAGAAAAATTAGATAAAGATTAAAAAAAAATTAAAATTGTTTGTAACGTAATGGGGGCAACCATTGTTTAATGATAGAAAGCTTGATTCAGAAACAACAGTGATTCGCGCTGGTAATGAATCAGATTTCAAAAAAATATATGATGCAACGATGCAGGTGCTCTTTAAGGTTGCCTATCGTGTTGTTGGAGATGAAGAAGCCGCAGAAGATTTGGTTCACGATTCTCTGATAAAGATGCACGAAAAGAATCTTGAGTTTCCGTCAATCGACGATGCAAAATATTGGTTGATACGCGTAGTTAAGAATGCTTCTCTTAACTATGCAAAAAGAAAAGGCCGCGAACGGCGTGCTTACGAAAAGGCACTGCACGAAGACCGGCGTCAGGTTGATTCAGGTGAAACTGAATACCTGAAAAATGATTCGCAGAAGCGTGTTTTGGCTGCACTTGAGAAGCTTCCGCAGAACTTAAAAATGGTTCTTGTTTTGCGTGAATATGCGGAGCTTAACTACAAGGAAATCGGACGCGTTCTGGGAATTACTGAAGGAAATGTAAAAGTACGTGTTTTTAGAGCACGCGAACAGTTATCTAAGTTAATAGGAGAAGAGGATGTCTACTTGCCCTAATATGGAACTTCATTCAGCATTTCTTGATGGAGAAATTGCTAGCCCATGGTATGATGAAATTAAAACGCACGTAGAAGCGTGTCCTGATTGCAAAGCTCATGTTGAAAGACTTCAGTCTATCCGCGATGCTTTTGCCGCTGATTCTGCTGCTTTAAATCTTGATAAGACAGAACTTGATGCAAGCTATGAGCTTTTGAAGTCAAGATTGCGCTACAAGAAAGTTGCCGCCAAGACTTCTGGCAGATATACAAACGCTGCAAGAAAGTTTGTTCCTTATGCCGCTGCGGCTGCATTCCTTGCTGCTGTAATTATGCCGGCTGCAAATATCCGCTCACAGGTAAAGCAGCATTTCAATGATATTGCACTTGTTCCTGTAACATCTTCAATTGAATTGATTAACAAGACAGGAATTGCCGCAGATCAGAATGTGAATGTTTCGGCATTTCAGGTTGCAGATACAAACCGTACTGCTACTCCAGTGCAGCCTGTTTCTTTGCATGTATCAAACCTTACACAGGTTGATGTATTCAAGCCGGAATTTTCAAATACAAAAACTTTGCCAATGAATATTAAACTTACGGATGTATCAGAACTTCCGCTTATTGATTCAGAATCATATCAGAGTACTGTATATCCGACTGTGGATTTTTATCGTTGAGTAATAAAAAATTTCCCTATCTAATTCGGAAATATCCGTTATTAAGAGCAGTTCTCCTGATGTCTTTCATCGGAGTGCTGCTTTTTTTAATGGCTATTATATCATCTACAAAAATAAAAGAACCTCAAATAACCGTTATTGATCCTAAAGTTGGAAATCCGGGCGATGTGTTTTCGATTTATGGAAGCAATTTTGGAAACGAACAGACAGAAAGCTTTGTAGAAATCGGCGGTCTGCGCATTACGGCTTCAAATTGCATTGAATGGAGCGACCACAAAATAGTAATAACACTGCCGGCAAATGTCCGCGACGGGCTTGTGTACGTTGTTACGCAGGGCGGCAGAAGTGAGCCTAAGATTTTTACAAACAAGACGGTAGTACCTGTAAAAGTTATTTCAGATCCGGCAACATCAATTCCTGTAATTTATGGAATTGAAGAAAAAAGCCAGTGCGTCGGCGGTCTGCTTTCCATTCACGGAAAAAACTTCGGGCTTATGCGCAATAATTCAAAAGTTTATTTCTCGTTCAAGAGTTCAGACTTGAGCCAGAATGATGAGAAAATCTACTGCGAAAATGAGGACTACGAATATTGGAGTGACGAGCTTGTCCGCATAAGAGTTCCTGACGGAACTTCTGACGGTTTTGTCTTTATAGAAACAGAAAAAGGCTCAAGCAACAATTATCCTTTTGAGCTGCAAAAAACTCTCGGGAAGAAGACTTTTTTGGATAAACGGACTTATGTCATTGATACTTCTGTTGAGCTTAGGGAAATTGTAACAGACAATGACGGGCTGATTTTCTTGAGAGTGCCCAAGCCGCCGGTTTTTGCCTCTCAGCCTGGTGTTGATGTTACAGCCGCTACTCACAAGCCTGCCATTGAAGAAATTGCAGGTACAATAGTTCATCAGTTTGACGGCGAGGAAATTAATGCTTCTGTTGTGATTGAAAAAACTGATTCAAAAACAGAGCAGGTAATTCCGGCTGCAAATGTTAATATTGGTCAGACATTTGTTGTTACCACTTCAGCCGTTTCCACTGAAATTAAAGAACAGCTTGTAAAGCCATATTCTAAGAAAGATACTATATCAAAGATTCAGCAGGCTTCTTCTGCTTCTTTGGATTCAATCAATGAACTTTTAAAAAACGAAAAAGTTACCGCGCTTTCGCGTTCCATTATAGGCAAGACAACAAACCCGTACACAAAGGCACATTTGATTTATAGCTATATGATAAAGAACTTTACAGTGCTTTCTGATGTGCGCTCGCCTGATGCGCCTGTAATAGATTTGCTTGAAACAAAGAAGGGCGACGCATACGACTTTGCGATGCTTTATGATGCGCTGCTTTTAGCCGGCAATGTGCTTGTGCGCCCTTGTGCAGGCATTCTGGTTGACGCTGATTCAAGCTCAAGACCGCATTGGTGGTGCGAGTTCTACATTGAATCTTTCGGCTGGGTGCCTGTAGATGTGGCTTTGGGCGCAGGGCTTCCGTTTGAGTGCTTTAAGAAGCGGACAAATGTAAAAGATTTTTACTTCGGCAATTTAGACGCGCAGCACATTACGTTTTCAAGGGGCTACAACAAACTGCATCCGACAATTGCCTACAGCAAGATTGTCTGCCAGCCTAAAACCTACGCCCTTCAGTCTATATGGGAAGAAAGTTCTGACAAAGTTACAAGATATTCGTCTTATTGGACAACACCGAACGTAACCGGTGTATACTAAATAAAAGGGGTTTTGCTATGGTTAAAGTTTTATCTGTCGGCGGTTCAATTGTCGCACCTGACAAGCCTGATTCTGAATTCTTGAAGAAATTTGCTTCTCTTGTGCGCGACTGGCTTAAAGAAGATTCTTCTCATAAATTGATTCTCGTAGTTGGCGGCGGCGGCCCTGCACGCGCGTATCAGACAGCTTATAAAGCCGTAAACGAAGGTTCTGCGTCTAACGCAGATGAAGCTGACTGGATTGGCATTATGGCAACGCGCCTTAACGCACAGCTTTTGCGCGCCATTTTCTCTGATTTGTGCAAAGAGCCTGTAGTTTATGACCCGACACAGTGCGGCGACTTTACAGGGCGCGTTCTTGTTGCAGCCGGCTGGAAACCTGGCTTTTCAACAGATACAGACGCTGTTTATCTTGCCGAGCGTTTTGGTGCAAAAACTGTTGTAAATCTTTCAAATATTGAAAAAGTCTACACAGATGACCCGAAGAAAAACCCGGACGCAAAGCCACTTGACAAAATAAGCTGGGCAGACTTTAGAAAGATGGTCGGCGATGAGTGGGTTCCGGGCAAAAACTGCCCGTTTGACCCGATTGCAAGCAAAAAAGCTGAATCTGCCGGTCTTACGGTAATCTGCGCCGGCGGCAAAAACATTGAGAATATCCGCAATATTTTAGATGAAAAGCCGTTTATTGGCACAACAATCTGCTGAAGTAAAGGAATGTCTGGAAAGTTAATGGATTGGTGTCATCCCGAACTAGTTTCGGGATCTCAATACAACATCAGAAGCAGATGAAAATCGGTCATTGAGCGAAGTCGAAATGACCGGTTTTTCAATTTTAACTAATAAAACTTCTGCTTATTGTGGCTTCGACTACGCTCAGCCACCGAATTTATTAGAACTAGGCATTTGACCGTTTAGTTATCTGAAAAAATAAAAAAGCCCGATGATTGTCATCGGGCTTTTTGTTTGAAGCGCACTTTTAGAAGTGTGCAAGTTCCTTCATAAACGAATAGATTTTGCGGTCATAGTTGGGGTCTGCTGCCCAAGTGCCGGTCAAGCCTGCAAGAGTTTTTGCTTTTCCTCTCGGCTTAACGTACTTGTATCTTGGATCAATCAACGTGCCGTTAAGGCTTTTTGTTGAGCCGTAAGCCTGCAAATGCTGAACATGGGCGCGGACGCCTTCGCGGTCTGTTGCAAAGCGGTGTCCCGGATTTGCCTTAGAAACTGAACCCAAGCCGCAGAAGTTGTTCATGTCTGGTGTAACAAGGTTGCCGAACCGCAAGAAGCCGGTTTCATGGCACATCTGTACAAATGCCAGGTCAGAGTTTACACCTTCGTAAGCACATTCTTCGACATAGAGCTGTGCCAGAATCCATGCGCGCTGTAAGTCGCCTTTCGGGTTCTTTGACGCGAAGTAGTTGTAAAGCTGTTTTGCGCTCTTTCTGCCTTTTGCCATAATCTTGTCAGAAGGGAATGAGGCAGGCCCGAATTTCTGCAATGTTTCGTTGTATGATTTGTCGCCATAATCATAGCCGCTGTAGTCGCTGTATTCAGGGCTGTTGTAATCAATGTAAAATGAACCGCTTGATACAGTGCCTTTCTTGCTGTCTGTTGTGCTTGATGTAGCTGTAGAAGCAGCAGTTGTAGATGCTGTAGAAGTTTCTACCGGCTTTTTAGTTTCTTCAACAGGCTTTGTTTGTGTTGCAGGTGCAGTTGTCTGTGGTGCAGGTGTTGTTGTTGCTGCTACTTCTGTCTTTTCTGCCGGATAATCGTCAGAGTAGTCATTATTGATCAATGAATCATCATAACCTGTTTCAATGAATTCAGAGTCAAAATTATCATAGCTTGAATAAATATCGCTGTAGTCATCTTTGTCGTCAACGTACATATAATCATTTTCGTTAACGTCAACAAAAACTTCTTCTGTATCATCGTAATAATAATCATCTTCACCAGTAGCTGTTTCTGGTGCAGGTGTATCATCAAAAGTTTCTTCTGTAGCGGTAAAAACTTCTGTTTCAACAGACTCTGCGTTTTCTGCTGGGGCAGCAGTTTTTACTTTTTTGGTTGACTTACAGCTGTTAAGCATAAGCACAGCTGCAACCATCAGCGCAAACAATCCGACTGTTCGTAATTTCATGAACGAGACCTCTAAAAGTTTTACAATATTTCTGTCAAAAATTGACGGAAAAAAGATAGATATTTTCTATATATATGCAGGAGGATTTAATGATTTCATTAGACCAATCTGCTGTCTTCTCTAGTATCGGTAACTTGTCTGACGATTGTGAGAATAAAAAATTAGATATTCGCGAAAGAGTTTGGAAAGAGGGCATTGAAAATGCAACAACCGAAGAGCTGGTTATGCTCATTCTGGGCACAGGCACAAAAGACCGCAGCTTAGCTTCAATAGCCAAAGAAGTTATTTCATGCATTGCACGAACAGACCCCGAGTGTCTTTTTTTTGAGTTGAAGTGCA
Organism: Spirochaetaceae bacterium; assembly: GCA_017614995.1. Classification (GTDB taxonomy): domain Bacteria; phylum Spirochaetota; class Spirochaetia; order Treponematales; family Treponemataceae; genus UBA1240. The sequence goes on along the minus strand of JAGAAX010000016.1, from coordinate 55,031 downwards.
TAAAAGGCATTTCTCTGGGAAAGGCTGCCGCCATCATGGCAAGCCTAGAGCTTGGGCGGCGTAATTACGGGCCGGGCGGAACAATAATAAAGACACCCAAAGATTTGATACCTCTTGTGCAGCATTATACGCTTGAAACGCGCGAGCATTTCTTGTGTGTAAGCCTGAACGGAGCGCATGAAATCATAAAGATAAGAGAAATCAGCGTCGGTTCGCTCAACCGCTCGCTTATTCATCCAAGAGAGGTTTTTGTAGATGTGCTTAAAGATCATGCCGCGGCAATAATCATCTGCCACAACCATCCGTCTGGCAGAACCGAACCTTCCGACAGTGATATAGAGATAACCGCGCGCTTAAAAGAGTGTGCCGACCTCTTAGGCATAAACCTGCTAGACCACCTGATAATTGCCCGCGAAAGCTTCTACAGCTTTTCCGCCGCAAACCTGGTTTAGTAGATACAAACTCTTTTTTTAAATAAACACCCCATTCGCAGAACTGGAATGGGGTGAAGTGTTCTTAATTCAGACTATGCTTAATTTACTGTAATAGCTCTTTCATACTCCAGTTTTCGCACAGTCTTGTTTACTGCTTTACCTCTGCCAGAGGAGGTTTTTATTACAAGAGTGTAGTTTTTACCGCTTTGCAATGTGTCAGGTAAAATTATTTCGATAAAAGTATTTGTATTCTTGAAAAAGTCACCTTCTTCAAGCTTAATCCAATCTGATTCAGTTTCATCAATTTTGCCTGATTCAGTTTGAGGAGCAAAGAACAGACCAGTTTTTTCAGCTTCTCCTGCAACCCTAAGTCTGCGACCAGTTATGCGGATTGGCTTGCCTGCTGTTACTGTAAAGTCTTTTTTGTGAGTTGAAAGATCTTCAATCATGCTTATTTGAGGTGCATTTTCCTCAAGTTTTGCCATTGATATGTCAGCTTTTGCAACTGCACTAAGAGCTTCTTGAGACGGTGTGAAATTCAGTGAGAGATTTGGAATTTCAGATAAATTGGGATTTTCTGAAGCGATGTTGCCTTGAGCACTCGGATAGAGAGTCCCAAGTTCAAACAGATTTACGGATATACCGAGCGAGAGCAGTTCAAGAATTGCCTCTTTGAAAAGCATTTCTGCTGCTACAAGTGTTGCCTTGTCAATAACTTTTGTTTTGGCAAGAATTGCTGCAATTACGTTGTGCATACCTGCTGTGGTACGCTGAACTTTTGCATAAGAGCTGTTATCTTCTTTAAGATAGTTTTTATGGATTGTTACGTTTACAGAACCATTCAAAGGTTCTATTAAGTTTGTGTTCATTGTTTGTTCTCCTTTTTTCACCAACGGTGATTAATTTAATAATTGATTTCATAGTGTTTTACCTTACTAAAGTTTATTTACGAGCTACACGATACTGTTTATTCAACGAATATGTTCAGAATCATGTTTTGTATTTTCAGCTTATTGTACTAAACTGAACCTTGTTTTTGTTGTCCGTACGGTTCATATTTGCCGGACGGACGTTAGACTTTTGTTTTCATTATCATGCCCCCTTTATTTTAGTTTGAAAGAAGTTTTATCAGTTCAAATCTTTGTGATTCTGAAAGTGATGCTTTGTTTTTCTTTATTGCATCTTTCAGCTCATCAAAAGTCTGACGGTTTCTGTCGGAAAGAGAATTGGCAGTTCCTGCGCCAAGGAGAAAACCTGCTGTTACTCCAAGAACACCTGCAATAACACCTATGGTAGCTCCGCGCGGTTCGCGGTCGCCTTTTACATAATGGCTTACGGCTGATTCCGTAATGTTTGCCTTTTCTGCAAGTTCTTTTTGTGTCATGCCCTGTTCTCTGAGCGTGCTTTCAAGTTTTTCTCCGAATTCTGTTCCCATCTTTTAACCTCTTTTCAGTGTCAAATATACAAGTAAATTATAATATTGTCAAGTAATATTATAATTAAATTACAAAATGAATGATAATTTTTGTCAAGTATGCTTACTAAATGTAAGAAGCACATCTTAACATTGGTAAGATATGATTCTTACACAAGGTAAGATTCGTATCTTACACAGTGTAAGATGTACATGCTTACACTGTGTAAGAAAGTGCGTTTTTTGAGGAATTCTTACACTGTGTAAGAAAGTGCAATTTTTTAAGAATTCTTACACGAGGTAAGCAAGTATTATGAGCTTGAAAAGTTGGAAGTGTCAAAAGTGTAACTTTATTTTCTATGTAAATGCTCTCGTAAATTATGTCTGTACGGAATCTGCGTTATTCAACTATCAGTGCATCTATAGATTCGTTAAGGCTTTTTTGAATATCTTGTAGAAGTTTTTGTTTTAGCTGAAGAAGTTCTGCATTCCGTAGAAGTGGAGCATCGTCAGATACTTTAGAGGTATTGTTATGTTCAATAAAAAGACTTGCTACAGGAACATCAAAGACCTTTGCAGTTGCTTCTATGACTTCAAGTGACATTCCGCGCTGACCTGATTCAACAAGTGTAAAGAACGAAGGCGTTAATTCAAGTACATCAGCAAGATAAACTTGCGTCCAGCCTTTAGAAACTCTAAGTCTCCGTATATTGTCTCCTAAAATCTGTTTTATCTGCCCCATGTGTATATGATATTACGGAAAATATAGGTTAAATTGACTTTGAGAAATATTAATGTTATATTAAGTAATATTGTTTTTACTCAAAGTAAGAGTAATATATAATGTTTTGAAGGAGACAATTGTATGGAAGTTCAAATTGACAGAGTAGAGGTTAAAAAAGAAGCAAAGAAACTGCTTGATGGAAAAATATGGATTTTACTGTTATGCAATCTATGTTTTCTGGCATTTGTTAGTGGAGCAGTATTAATTGGGTATTTAATAGCCGAGACTCCATCTTCCATTTTAGAAGATGTACTTACAAAATATGATATTTATAATGAACTGGTATACGAAGCCGTTTTAGGGTTTATATTTCTTATTATTTTTAATGCAATTGTATTTCCTTATTATGTCTGTCTTACAACTGTTCCACTTGCCATTGTCAATAACGAAAAAATCACAGTAGCAAAGATTTTTGCTCCAATTTCTAAATTTCGATATTTTATAGAATATGCAATTGCCGGTGTAGAAATATTTGTTTGTACATACATGTGGAATCTTCTTTTGGTTTTTCCAGGTTTAATAGCGGCTTATAGGTATAGATATGCACATTATATATTAGCGACAACAGAAGATATAACAGCAGGAGAGGCAATTGAAAAATCAAAGGAATTGACATATGAAAACAAGTCCCAGCTGTTTGTTCTTGATTTAAGTTTTATCGGATGGGTATTGTTTGGTATTATAACCTGCGGTTTAGGTTTGCTTTTTGCGCTAGGCTACTTTCAAGTTGTAAATGCAATGTATTATAAGAAGATAGCAGAAGTACATGCAGCTCAAGAAAAGCAGAAAAAACAACAAAAAGCAGCAAAAGCGCCGGAAGTAAACGAATCTAAACAAGAAAAAGTAGAACCGGCAGAAAACAAAGACAACAAACAAGAAATGCCTGAATCTCCGGAGACTCAAAACAGACAAGAAACTGAGTCAACGCAGACACAGGCTAATCAAGAAATAAAAGAAGAACCTGTCTTAACAGAAAATCAAGAAAAAAGCGGTAATCAAATATGAAAAGATTAATCCTGTCAATTATTGTTATTTCATTGCTTTTTGTTTCATGTAGAAAGGTTATAAAACAAGCTCTGAATATACCAAATGACGAGAATATCGGAGCGAATACTACAGATAATACTGAACCACAAAAAAATGATACTATCAGTATAAATGTAGATGATAAAGTATACAAAGAAGTATCTGTAAACGGTGAAACTTTTTCAAAATGGCTGGTAGTTTCTGGAATTTCCGAATACGACAATAAAGGAAATCTAATTCATTACAAAGGCAATAAGATAGTATATGGGCAGGATGCAGCATTCTCTAATGTTATTAACAACTATGAAGAGTGGTATGAATATGATAGTAATGGGAATGAGACCCATTACAAGGACAGCAGAGGTTTTGAAAGGCTAACTGAATATGACAATAAAGGTAATAAAAGCAGCCATTACAAAAATAGTGCTGGTCAAGAAGAATGGTACGACAGCAATGGTAATATGATTTATGAGAAAACCATCGATGGTGATGAAATGTGGTATGAATACGACAGCAAAGGTAATAAGACCTATTACAAAGATAGCAATGGCTGTGAAAATTGGTATGAGTACGATAGCAAAGGTAATAAAAGCCATTACAAAAGTAGCGTTGGTCAAGAAGAATGGTACGACAGTAACGGTAATACAACTCATATCAAACATTTTAATGGTTCTGATACTTGGTTCGAGTATGACAGCAAAGGAAATCATTTCCATACCAAAAGTAGCGACGGTTATGAAGCTTGGTTCGAACATGAATACGACAGTAATGGGAATCTGATTCATTACAAAGACGATTACGGTCAAGAAAAGTGGTATGAGTACGACAGCAAAGGTAATATGATTCATTTAAAAGAGAGTACAGGCTATGAAGAGTGGTCTGAATATGACAGTAAAGGAAACAGGATTCATTACAAATGTGACCGAGGTTTTCAAGGAATATCGGAAGAGTGGTCTGAATATGATAGTAAAGGAAACAAGATTCATTACAAATGCGACCGAGGTATTCTAGGAATATTGGAAGAGTGGTCTGAATATGATAGTAAAGGAAATAAAATTCATTACAAAAACAGCGACGGTGATGAAGAATGGCATAAATACGACAATAACGGAGATACTATTTATTACAAAGACAGCCATGGTCATGAACAGAGGTACGACAGTAAAAGGAATCTGATTTATTCCAAAGACGGCAGTGATGAAAAATGGTACGAATACGATAGCAAAGGAAATGAAATTCATTATAAAGACAGCAACGGCAATGAAAAGTGGTATGAATATACTTTCTGGAAAAATGGTAATAAAAAGCGCTGTGTTGTCTATGCGACAGAGTAGTTAGAAATAAAAGAAGAACCTGTCTCAACAGAAATTTTGAAAGAAAGCGGTAATTAAATATGAAAAGACTAGCCTTATCAATTATTGTTATTTCATTGCTTTTTGTTTCATGTAGCAAGGATATAAAACAAGCTCTGAATATGCCCGGCAGTAAAGATAGTGTGAAAAACGACACTTCTTCCGTAAAAACTGATGATTATTCCAAGACGCGTGTTTCAGAAAAAGAAAATGAATATTCCACAGATAATGCTGAAACACAGATAAATGATAATCTCAGTGTAAATGTTGGCGAGAAAGTATACAAAGAAGTATCTGTAAACGGTAAAACAATTTCAAAATGGTTGATTGTATCTGATATTACCGAATACGATATCAAAGGAGCTGAGATTCTTTATCATGAATCCAGCAATTGTTTAAAAATGGAGGAAGTTAGCATCGAAAATTTCTTGGAAGAGATTTGTGAAGGGTACGACGATAAAAATTACGACAATAAGGGTAATTTGATTTATGTCAAATCCAGCGTGGGTGATGAAATATGGTATGAATACGACAACAAGGGGAATAAGATTCATTTTAAAACGAGTACAGGCTATGAAGGATGGTGGAAATACGACAGTAAGGGAAATATAATTTATTACAAAAACAGCTTAGGCAATGAAGAATGGTATGAATACGACAACAAGGGGAATAAGATTCATTCTAAAGACAATCGAGGCTATGAAGAATGGTGTGAATACGACAGCAAGGGAAATGAGATTCATTATAAAGACAGCAAAGGCTATGAAGAATGGACTGAATACATTTTCAGAATAGATGGTACTAAAAAAAGACGCATCGTTTATAGGTCATCAAACTATCCAGTTAAAATGATTCATCATTAGTAGTTATGGTCTCAACAGAAAATCAAGAAAAAAGCGAGGAACAAGCATGAAACAATCTACAACAGAAACTCTTTTGAAATTTCGCAAATTATTTTTAATAGTTATTGCAGTTTTTGTGTTATGTCCATTGTTTTTAAGTTGTACAAAATCTACATCTATAAATTATGACGGAAAATATGCCACAGATAGAGTTGTATATAGCTACGAACATGGATATTGTCTGCTTGTAACATATTATCCACATCATCGATATGGAAATGCGAAGGGTTTTGCTGTAACTCATATTCCTTTAACATCAGCATTTACCCGGCTGATTATCAATGGAGATGATGCCGCAGATTCAAAAGACCTGTTTGAAGCGTATAGACTGCTTGCAACTTTGGGAGACAATGATTTAGTTAATATGCTGGTAAAGTTGTTGTATGATTCAGAAGTTACCACTAAAAGTTATGAGATAGGAAATAATGGAAGATACTTTATCATTCCATATTCAAAACCATAATGCCTGTAACAATGGCAGGAGAATAATAAAATGCAAAAAGGTTGTCTAATAGTATGAGAGAAGATAAAAACATTGTTTGTAAGGCTGAAATTCATTGGGTAATCATAATTCCATATATCATTTTGATTGCCATTGGAACTTATTTGGGTGGAAAATATGGCTTCTTAATTACACTTATAATCTCTCTGTTTCTGGGATTTGCTAAAAAGCTTATTGCGATGCTTACAACTGAGCTCTATTTTACCAATAAACTTATTTACGGCAAGGTAGGTTTTATAAACACCAAAGATCTTGCTTCGCCCTTTGATAAAATAGATCATGTTTCTGTGGAAAGTGGATTAGGCGGCAAGCTTTTAGGATATGGAACAATTGTAGTTCATTCAATTTCAGGCAAATATAATTTTCAGTTTATATCACACCCAGAACATTTTAGAGATGTTCTTTTAGATACAATTGAACGATATAAAGCTTCAAGATAAAGATTCAAGCATGGAAAAAAGGCAAAGCAAAAAGCTTGTGTTGTCTATGTTAAAGGGTAGATTATAGTTTTTCAAACTATACATTAATAACAACCAATGAACAGATGATATACTCTTATCAAATCAGTGATGTTACCTTGCGGTAAAAATACCAAGCAAAAAATTTTTCCGATTTTACTTTCCGCAAAATAATCAACTTTCAAATCCACGCTTTTCATGATAAAATAAAATCATGGTAAATGGAGAAATCACCACTATTACAGAAAAATTCAGGGAAGCTCTCAATCCATTGCGGATATATCTTTTTGGCTCTTATGCTAGAGGCGACTATAACGCAAAAAGCGATTATGATTTTTACATCATCGTTCCTGATGAAAACTATGACAATATCGAACAAACTAACACTGCTTATTGTTCACTCATAGGAATGAAGCGAAAGCCAGTAGATATTTTAATCGGAAACCAGTCACTTTTTGAAAGGCGAAAAACTATTAACTCAATAGAAAAAACTGTAGCAAATGAGGGCGTTTTGTTGTATGAGCGATAAAAATATTGACAATAATGCTCCCAAAGTTTCTAACGAAGTCTTAGAATGGGAACGCTTTGCTGAAATGGACTATATAACTGCAAATCATCTCGATAAAACCCTTTATCCAAAGCCGATGGAAATAATCTGTTATCACTGTCAGCAGTGTGCAGAAAAATATTTAAAGGCTCTTACCGAATATCTTGGAAAAGAGATAGAAAAAACTCATGATTTAGGTAACCTTGCAACTACTATCTCTGAAAGCATTGAAGTTCCACAAAATGTTCTTGTTTCTTGCGCAAAGCTTACCCAATACGGCGTAAAAATCCGCTATCCTCAGGAATTTGAAATGTCTGACTCCCATGTAAGGGCAGCCCTTGCCGATATGGAAAATGTGCGAATTTGGTGTAAAGACAAATTAAATATAAAAGCCTAAACTAACCAATTTCTCAGTCTAAAAGCATTTTCACATTTTATGAACAAAATATAGTGCAGAATTTCACATTTTATGAACAAAATTTTTCTGAATTTTCACATTTCATGTTTTTGGGCTTTTCGTTGACATTCCATGTGAAAAATGCTGAAATGTACAAAAAGCGGAGGTTTGTACAATGGCAGAAGCTCGAAAAATAACAGTACTCGATTCTACACTTCGGGACGGCGCTCAGGGCGAGGGTATCAGTTTTTCGGTGCAGGACAAAATTCATATTGTACAGACTTTGGACGCACTCGGCGTTGACCTTATAGAAGCCGGAAACCCTGATTCCAATCCGAAAGACCTTGAGTTTTTTCAGCTTGCACAGAAATTAGAGCTTGTGCATTCAAAGATTGCCGCATTCGGTTCAACAAGGCGCAAAGACTTAAAGCCGCAGGAAGACAGGCAGCTTCAAAGCCTGCTTGCCGCAGAAACAGAAAACATTGTGATTTTCGGAAAATCATGGGATTTTCAGGTAACAGATATTCTTAAGGCCAGCCTTGAAGACAATCTGAACATGATTAAAGAAACTGTGCAGTTTCTTGTCGCTGCCGGCCGTACTGTTCATTTTGATGCGGAACACTTTTTTGCAGGCTGGCAGGGCAACAAAGACTACGCGCTTAAAACGCTAGAAGCGGCGGCTCTCGGCGGTGTTTCGTCAATTACGTTGTGCGATACAAAGGGCGGTTCTATGCCGCTTGCGGTGCTTTCAATAACAAAAGAGGTTGTGGCTTATTTTGAGGATTTTTGCCGCAAGCATTCGCTTAAGCCGATTCAGATAGGAATACACACGCACAATGACTGCGGTCTTGCGGTTGCAAACACGCTTATGGCTGTTGAAGGCGGCGTCTCTCTGGTTCAGGGCGTAATGCTCGGTTTTGGCGAACGGACAGGCAATGCAAATCTTTCGTCGGTTATTGCCGACCTTGAGCTGAAATGCGGAATGAAGTGTCTGCCTGAAGGCAAAATTGCGGAGCTTACGCCGACAGTGCGCCGCCTTGCCGAAATTGCGAACATAAGCCTTGACAGCAGCATGCCTTATGTCGGCACAAACGCATTTGCGCACAAAGCCGGAATGCATATCGATGCCGTAATGAAAAATCCGTTTGCCTACGAGCATATTCCGCCGGAAAGCGTAGGAAACGAGCGCGTATTTTTGATGAGTGAAGTTGCTGGACGTTCGCTTATTATAGAGAAAATCCGCAAATTTGACACGAACATAACCAAAAGCTCGCCTGTTGTTTCAGAGATTGTTGCAAAGGTTAAGCAGCTTGAGCATGACGGCTACAAATTTGAGGGCGCAGACGGAAGTTTCGAGCTGCTTGTCCGCAAGATAATCGGAAAATACCAGCCGTTTTTCAAACTGCATTATTATAAGACTATGGGCGAGCAGTCTATGCACAACGGTGCGGCGTGCTCGTTTGCACAGATTAAAATTGAGGTAGACAATCAGATTGAGATAACGGCAGGCGAGGGTGCCGGTCCGGTTCATGCTCTTGATACCGCGCTCAGAAAGGCGCTTGAGCGCTTTTATCCGAATGTCTCTATGATAAGGCTCACTGACTACAAGGTTCGTGTTCTTGACTCGCAGAGTGCTACGGCTTCAAAAGTAAGGGTTTTAATCGAAAGCTCTGACAGTATGGAAGACTGGACTACAGTTGGCGTCTCAACCGACATTATTGAAGCCTCGTGGCTCGCGCTTGTTGATTCAATCGAATACAAGCTCATAAAAGACTTCGAGAAGAAGTATAAGAAATTTCTATAAAGATGGTGCTTCAGTACGAAGAACGTGGATTAAAGATGAAAAGAGTATTATTTGTTTTGCTATGTATAGCGGCAAATTCGGCATTGTTATTTGCAAACGGCGGAATACACTGGTGGGCAAACGGCAGCGGAACAAAACCGGCCGAAATCACATTGAAAAACGATTCTGACATTGTGCTTAAAAAAGAAAACCTTACGCTGCGCTTTGTTGATGATTCTGTTATTGTAGTCTGCGACTATGTTCTGTTCAACAGGCATAGCAGCGAAAAGCAGATTGATTTTGCATTTAACGTTACAGAAGCATCGCGCGCTTCTTCTTTGAGCTATTACAATATCTCTGTAGACGGAATAAAACTTGAGTCGGAGTTTCATCTGGAAAAAGTTGACTGGGGCGACGAGAGGAGCTACAAATATTGGGAGCTTTCAAAAATAAAGCTTGCTTCAAACAAAGAAACAAATGTTTCTATCTGCTACCGCATTGAAACATCAAACGACGGTACTTATTACAGAAGTCTTTTCAGAGATAACAGCTTTGTCTACAACCTTTTCCCGGCTTTGAGTTTTGGCGATGGTATTATAGAAGATTTTACTTTAACGGTTGATGCGTCTGATATTTTCGGCTGGAACGGTAAAATTTCTAAAATTGAAGGAATTGACATTGCTTTCAGCGGTTCAGAGCGGATTGTTACAAAATCTTTTAAGAACTTCGATTTGAACAAACATAAGCAGCTTAAAATTTCCTATAACATAAAGAATTTCTATTTTGCAAAGCTGTATGAAAAATATGGAACTAGATTTTTTGGAATTTCTGCAGCATCAGAATTAAAAGAAGGTTCTACTATATTTTCTGCTTCAAATCTTTTGGACGGAGACTGCAATACTGCATGGGTTGAAGCAAAGGATGATTTCGGCAAAAACGAAAAAATTAAAATCGAAAGTGTTCATGGAAATGAATTGATAACGCAGCTTCTACTTGTAAACGGTTTTAGAAAATCATCAAAGACATATTACGAAAATAACCGTGTAAAGAAGATTGCGCTTTATGTTGACGGAATAAGGCTCGGCGAAATGACTTTCCCGGACAGACCGTATCATCCGGTCAATATGTCAAATATTTTAGATGAAGGCGAGCTTTTAAATCTCTGCGGTGATTTTTTTGCAAGTGATACAAGAAAGACATGGACTAATGCCGCTGCTTTCCATGTTGATAAGAATATCGAAATTGAGATTCTCGAAGTGTATCCCGGCACAAAATACAACGACACCTGTATTTCCGATATTTATCTGATAAAGGCAGAATTACCAATTCCGTAAAACCAGTGGGATTCCTAAGGCTCTTTTCGCAACAGCTTATTCTACGAATAAAGTCCAATCGGCGAAAAGTGTCGGTTTTGATTGCACAAAAACTGTTTCACAAAAACCGACAGCCAATGTGTGCCAGCTCAAAAAATTGGGCGTTGTACATCAGTTACAAGTTTTGCGCGGAGCGCGAAACTTGCAGTGGTGCGCTAGATAAAGCCTGTTTTCCAGAATAAGCTTATGCGCACCCGGGCTTCGGAAGTAGGGGTTTTCTCTTTCCCTTTATACAAATCTCTGTGGAGGCGTAACGACCCAGAGGGCGCGCAGGGTTTTGTCGCTTGTGTTTGTCAGCACATGCGGAGACGAAGCCGCAAAAGATACGCTGTCACCTTCGTTAAGCGTGTAGGACGAAGTTTCATACTGAAGCGTGGCTGTGCCTTCCATTATGTAGCCGAATTCTCTGCCCGGATGTCCGTAAGAGCCGCGGTGGGTCTGCGACTTTGGCGGAATTGTTATGATGTAAGACTCAAGCGCATGAAGTCCGTCGCTTTCGGCAGGCTGCGTAATCTCTTCGTAGGTTATTTCTGCCTCGGCAACTTTGCGCCTGTTTCCGGCTGTAATTACACGCACAGGGCGCGACGGGCGGTATTCCTCAAAAAGATATTCAAGGCTTATATCGAGAACATCGGCAAGGGCAAGCAGTGTGTCTATTGCAGGCGAAACCTTGTTGCGCTCAATCTGCGATACGAGACTTTCGCTTACTCCTGCCTGTTGTGCAACAACTTTCAGGGTAAGCCCTTTTCTTTCACGAACTTGTCTTAATTTTTCGCCGAAGCGGAATGGCTTTTTTTCAGGTGCATTTTTATCTGGCATAAGCGTCGTTGTGTTGTTTTTCCTTGTTCTGTTCCAGAATGAACTTAATAAAGTGGTCTTCAAGCGTCTTGTGCGGGCCTTCTTTGTTCATTCTGGTTCTGGCGCGTGCGTTATCGCGTCTTATAGTGTAGCGTAAATAAAAGTTACGCGGGTCAAATTCAATGTCAATCGGAGTGTGTTCGCCAAGCAAGGCATAAACGTCATCTCTGCTTATTGAAAGATACTTCTGTTCTTTGATTTTTTCTTTCAATAAGTTTATCTGCTCAAAAGAAAGCCCGAAGAGGAATTCCTCAAGTGATTTTGAAACATCGGGGTCTTCAAGCCTGTTTTTGATGAACGAAGTCCACTGCTCGTCAAGCTCGATTGTGAGTCTCAGCAGTTCGCTTGTGCCGACCATTGTACCGAAAGCCGGAACAATCTTGTCTCTTGCAAGCCATACGGCTTCAAGAACCGGCGCAATGTCGGCTACAGTCTGGTCACTTCGGTGTTCCCAAAGTATTATGAGTGAAGTTGCAATCTGTTCGCGTATATCTAGAGAAATGGAAGTATCTTCCAGCAGAGAAAGATAAACGTCTTCTGCCATAATCGTAAACATAATTGCAAGAGTTGCAGAGCGCAGCTGTTCAAGCTCAACGCGCGGAAAATGCTGGTTTCTTGCTGTTTTAGAAATAGCCACGAAAGTGTGGAATTTAGCTACAAGGAATCCTTTACCAAGAATAGCCTTTGTAGGCAGGTGAAGCATTCGGTCTCCGTTGCGGAAGTCGAGAAGCGCGTGTATAAGCGATTCCTGTGTGCGTACTTCCTGCCCGGCAATGACCTGCCGCTGCATCAAAGAAGGGAACCGCGCGATTGTGGCTGTAAGCCGTTCAAGGTCGCTTATGCGCGCTGCAAGATTTTCAAGTGCTTCTGGTGCGGTGGTTCTAAGCCGCTCAAATACCATATTGACGAGTTTACGCTCTTTGGGCGTAAGTATAATAATGTTGGTATTATACTCATCAATTTTTTGAGCATACTGTTCATCTTCGAAAAATTCATCGAGAGCTACAGGTGTAAATACTATTTCTTCTTTCTTCTCTGAAGTTTCCACAGCTTAAAATTGTATCATAAAACTCATTTCAAGAAAAGCACAAAAAAAAGCCTGCAACGTATTGTGCAGGCTCTTGCTTGAAAAAGTTTGAACAGCTGAATATTAGACCTGTTCGGAAACTCGGTTAGTTTTCGAACAGGTCAGCAATTTTTCAGGCTAAAGCCTTACAAAATTGCGAATTATTAAAGTTTGTGTTCGGAAAACTGAAGTTTCCGAACACATCTATTACCAGAAAGCGGCTGAGTTTTCTTCCTCTTCTTCCTGCTGCTGTTGTTTAGCTTTTTCTTTTTTAGAAAGCTTCTTTTTCTTTCTGTCGCCGCCGTACTTATATTCGTCGTTAAGACGTGCAAGGTCGTTTTTGGTAAGCACAAGATATTTGCCCGGCAGAGACTCATAAGTTGAATCATAAATATTGATGATATCTTCATATAATGGTTTTGCTTCTGCGTATTTATGAGCCTTTAACTTTATATGGGCAATTTCAAATTCTGCAATAACTCTGTAGTTTGTGTCTGAACCGTACTGGTCGAGCAGTCTGTTGTACATAATCTCTGCGGCGTTTGTTTTGCCTGCGTCAGAATACTGCTGCGCCTTTATAATCATGTCCTCTGGTCCGACTTCTTCATCAATATCTTTTGGAAGTGTATTGCATGAGATAAATACTAAACTTAAAAGAAAAATAATTGCTAAATAAATTGACTTTGTAATTTTCATGCTGTAAGTCTACCATGCACCGCCACAAGATTCAATAGAAGCATCTCAAAAAAATCAAGGCTTCATTATGAAAAACTAATCTAGAAATTGTACCATGTAAGAACCTGCTCTCGTCGGATTCCGTCACGCAAAAAGGCTTCGGCACTTCGTGCCTGCAGAATTTTTTGCGCGCCAAAATCCGCCTACGCAGGTTCTTGTTGGTGCATATTGCTATAGATTGTGTTTTTCTGGCGGAAAACAGTGACTGGCGGACGAGGACTGCCTCATGGCTTTGCCATGCGAGCAGGACGTCGGACGCAAGGAACGGATTTCCGCCAAGATGAACTACACTTTTATATCTTACATACTGAAGCGGTGCTCAAAAAATACGTTTGTTTATTCCGATATTAGATATTATAATATCAGTGCAATATTCAGAAAATGTTATGAAATATACTGTTTGTTGTAATTTTATACATTGGTATTGCATAAATATACGTTTTATGCAAAAATAATCTTGTAAACTTGATTGTTTTGCTACCCGGCTGTGTTTTCGCCGGCTCTGAAAGGAGGGATTATGATACACGTAGGAATTATTGGTGCAACCGGTTATGTTGGTGCTGAATTGGTTCGTTTGCTTGCCCGCCATCCGAAAGTAAAACGATTGAATTTAAGCTCTGTCAGTTTTGAAGGACAGCAGATGCAGGACGTGTATCCGAATCTTGCAGGCTGCATTGATATAAAGCTTATAAACGCAGATTCTATTGTAAATGAATCTGATGTTATTTTTACAGCTTTGCCGCATGGTGTTGCTGAAAAATATGCAGACGAATGTATCAAAAAGGGCAAGAAGCTCATCGACATGTCTGCTGATTTCCGCTTTGACGATGATGAGGCTACCTTTACAAAATGGTACAAAGAAAGCTGGAAATATCCTGCTGTTCATGCAGAATCAGTTTATGGTCTGCCTGAAATGAACCGCAAGAAGATTGCAAAGGCACGCATTATTGGCAACCCAGGCTGTTATGTAACATCTGCAACATTGGCGCTGCTGCCTGCAATAGAGAACGGTCTTATTAAGTTTGACCCGATTATTATTGATTCAAAGAGCGGCGTAACAGGAACAGGCAGAAATCCTTCTATTAAGAATCAGTTCTGCGAATGCGGCGAATCTATTTCTCCGTATGCGGTCGGCGCACACAGACATCAGCCTGAAATTGAACGCAATCTTTCGATTGCGGCAGGCGAGCGTTGCGGCGTTGTTTTTACTCCGCATCTGATTCCGATGAGCCGCGGTATTGTCAGCACAATATATGCCCAGCTGAATGATACAATCTGTGAAGCTGCCGGAGCTGAAATTAACAGCAAGATAATCCAGCGCCTTTACAGCGACTTTTATTCAGACGAGCCATTTGTCCGTGTTCTTCCTTCTGGAATGGTGCCTGCAACAAAAAATGTCCGTTATTCAAATTATTGCGACATTTCGGTTCATGTTGTGCATGACGGCAAAATGCTTGAAGTTTGTTCAGCTTTGGACAATATGCTTAAAGGTGCGGCAGGTCAGGCTGTTCAGAATATGAATATTATGTTCGGTTATAAGGAAGATATGGGAATCGATATGATTCCTCCTGCTTTCTAATACCGGTTTTGACAATTTTTAACTACATTTTTAGAGGCTGTACGAAAGTGACTAAACTTATTGATGGCGGTGTTTGTGCTCCGCTGGGTTTTAGCGCAAATGGTATTCTTGCAGGCATTAAACCTGGAAGAACAAAGAATGATTTAGCTCTGATTTATTCAGAAAAGCCATGCAGTGTCGGTGCTGTTTTTACGTCAAATCTTGTAAAAGCTGAACCTGTCAAACTGACAAGAGAACATGTAAAGACCGGCAGAGCACAGGCTGTAATTGCTAATTCTGGTAACGCAAATGCCTGCACCGGCGAAAAAGGTGCGGAAAATGCTTTGCGAATGGCCCGTGCAGCTGCAAATGCTCTTTCTATTTCAGAAACTGATGTTATTGTCTGCTCAACCGGTGTTATCGGTCAGCAGATTAATATAGACGTAATCGAAAAAGCTGTGCCCGAATTAAAGAAGGGCTTAAGCCGTTCAGGCAACGTTGCTGCCCGCGAAGCCATTATGACTACAGACACTGTATACAAAGAAGTGGCTGTAGAAACCACAATCGGCGGAAAGGCTGTGCGCATCGGAACTATGGCAAAAGGTTCCGGCATGATTCACATCAACATGGGAACAATGCTCGGCTTTATTACAACAGACTGCGCCATTTCAAGCGAAATGCTTCAAGCTGCCTTGTCTGAAAGCATTAAAGGCACTTATAACTGCGTGTCTGTTGACGGTGACACAAGCACAAACGATACTTTGTCGATTCTTGCAAACGGCATGGCAGGCAATGCTGAGATAAAGACAAAAGGCGCAGATTATGACGCATTTCTGGCTGCCCTCAACGAAGTAAACACGATGATGGCACGAAAAATTGCGGCAGACGGCGAGGGTGCAGAACGCCTGATTGAGTGTACTGTTCAGGGCGCTTCTTCTGTTGAGACAGCGCGAAAAATCGCAAAGTCTGTTATCAGCTCAAGTCTTGTAAAGGCTGCCTTCTTTGGTGCTGATGCAAACTGGGGACGCATTCTTTGTGCAATGGGCTATTCTGGCGAATTATTTGACCAGACTAAGACAAGCGTTTCCTTTACAAACAGCAAAGGAACAATTGATGTCTGCAAAGACGGCGCTGACCTTCCTTTTGATGAGGACAAGGCAAAAATTGTGCTGGGCGAGAAAGAGGTAAAGATTCTTATTACCTTGAAAGACGGCAATGCTTCAGGCACTGCCTGGGGCTGCGACCTGACTTATGAATATGTAAAGATTAACGGAGATTATCGCACATGATTTCTAATGAAGACTGGACCGATGTGCTTGTTCAGGCAATGCCTTATATTCAGCGCTATGCCGGCAAGACAATCGTTGTAAAATACGGCGGAAACGCCATGCTTAATACAGAACTGAAACAGGCTGTAATGGAAGACCTTGTTTTGATGAGTCTTGTAGGCATCCGTTCTGTGCTTGTTCATGGCGGCGGCCCTGAAATTAATGCGGCTCTCGAAAAGGTCGGCAAAGAATCTAAGTTTGTGAACGGTCTGCGTTACACTGACGAAGAGACAATGGAAATTGTTCAGGAAGTGCTTGCCGGCAAAATCAACAAAGAGATTGTCGGGCTGCTTCAGAAAGCAGGCGGCAAGGCAGTTGGTCTTTGCGGTATAGACGGCGGAATGCTTACAGCAACCAAGCTTACTTCTAACGGCGCAGATCTGGGCTTTGTAGGCGAGGTTACGGCAATAAATCCTTCTATTATTAATCAGGTAATTGCAGAAGGTTTTATTCCGGTTATTTCCACTGTTGCAGCCGGTGGTCCTGGTGATCCGCATTCGTATAACATTAACGCAGATACAGCAGCAGCCAAAATTGCGGTTGCGCTTAAAGCTGAAAAATTTGTGCAGATGACGAATGTTCCGGGGCTTTTGCGCGATGTGAATGATCCTAATTCGCTTATTTCGGTTATTAAGCGAGAGGATATTCCGCAGCTTGTTGAGACAGGCGTTATCTCAAGCGGCATGATTCCTAAGGTTGCGTGCTGTACCGAAGCTTTGGACGGCGGTGTTCTTAGAACGCATATTATTGACGGCCGAGTTCCACATGCGCTTTTGCTTGAAGTTTTCAGTGACCGCGGTGTTGGTACGATGATTCTCTAATTTTATATAAAGGATAAATTATGGTTGGTATTGTTGCAAACAATTACGGAAGTTTTGACGTAACTTTTGTAAATGGTAATGGTGCAGAACTTGTTGATAAAAACGGCAAGAAATATATTGATTTTGTCTCTGGCATTGGTGTCAACTGCCTTGGACATAATAACCCGATTCTGGTTAAGGCACTTACAGACCAGATTAAGAAAGAAATTCATATCGGAAATTACTATACATCTGACACAAACCTTGCTTTTGCGGAAGAACTGACAAAGGCAACCGGCATGAAGCGCGTTTATTTCTGCAACTCTGGCGCAGAAGCAAACGAAGCTGCCGTCAAGCTTGCACGCAAATACGGCTGGCTTGAAAGCAAAGACAAGGGCGGCAACAGAAAGACAATTGTAACGCTCAAGCAGTCTTTTCACGGCCGGTCTTTGGCAACGCTTATGGCAACCGGTCAGGACAAATTTCACCCTGACTGCTTTGCGCCGTACCCGGCAGGTTTCAAGTATATTGAGCCGGGCGACTTTGACGCAATTGAAAAAACTTTTGACGATTCAGTCTGCGCCTTTTTAATGGAGTGTATTCAGGGCGAGGGAGGCGTAAACTTAGTTGACGAAAAATGGGCAAAAGCCGCATGCGATGCAGCACGCAAATCAGGCGCACTTGTAATGATTGATGAAGTTCAGACCGGCATGGGAAGAACAGGTTCTTTGTTTGCAAGCCTTGCAATGGGGCTTAATCCAGATGTGATTACAGCTGCAAAAGGCATTGCCGGCGGTGTTCCGATGGGTGCATGCTTGTTCGGCGGCAAGGCAACTGACGTTTTTGTTGCCGGAGACCATCAGTCAACTTTCGGCGGAAACCCTCTTGCATGTGCAGGCGGCAGAGCAGTTCTTGCAGAAATGCTTAAGCCGGCATTTTTTGAGCACGTCAACAAAGTGGGCAATTTGATTTTCAAGACAATAGAATCTTGGAAACTGCCATGTGTAACAAAAGTGCATGGCAAAGGCCTTATGATTGGCATTGACGTTACCCAGGTACCGGGCGATATTCAGAAAAAATGTCTTGAAAACGGCTTGTGTGTTTCAACAGCCGGAACAAAGACAGTGCGCTTTCTGCCGCCTCTTGTGCTCACAGAAGAACAGGCTCTTGCCGGTCTTAAGATTTTCAAGAGCGTGCTTGAAAGCGTATAATTTGACTGCCGGTTTCAGATGCTAAGGCGTGTGAAGCCGGCGCAGATTAACTCAGACTAAATTGAAGGATTAAACAGATGTCTCAGCTTACAATTCCCAAAAAATACAAGCCTTTGCTTTCAGTAAAAGAAACTGAACATGCAATCGTTATGATTAAAGATTTTTTCCAGTTGTCGCTTTCAACTGAACTTAATTTAACCCGTGTTACAGCACCGCTTTTTGTTCCGAAAGGCACCGGCTTGAACGATGACTTGAACGGTGTTGAACGCCCTGTAAGTTTTCCTGTTAAAGACATGGGCGAACAGACAATGGAAATTGTTCATTCTCTTGCAAAATGGAAGAGAGTAAAGATTACAGAGCTTGGGCTTGCAAGAGGTTTTGGTATTTACACAGACATGAATGCAATCCGCGCTGACGAAGATCTTGATAATATTCATTCGCTTTATGTTGACCAGTGGGACTGGGAAATGGCGATTGACTCAAGCGACAGAACTATTGATTTTTTGAAAGACACTGTAAAGAAGATTTACCGTTGTCTGAAACGCACAGAATTCTATATTTACGACCGCTTCCCTCAAATTACACCGATTCTGCCGGAAGAGATTACATTTATTCATGCTGAAGATCTGCTTAAAGCATATCCGGGGCTTTCTGTAAAAGACCGTGAAACTGAAGTTGCAAAGAAATATGGTGCAGTTTTTGTTATCGGCATTGGTGCTCCGCTTTCTGACGGCAAGGCACATGACGGCCGTGCCCCAGACTATGACGACTGGATCAGCGAAACTGGTGACGGAAAGCGCGGTCTTAACGGCGACCTGCTTGTATGGAACCCTGTGCTTGAAACAGCTTTTGAGCTTTCTTCAATGGGTGTGCGCGTTTCGCCAGAATCTTTGAAGCGCCAGCTTGAAGAGCGCGGCTGCCCTGAGCGTGCAAAGCTTTATTTCCACAAAAGACTGCTCAACGGAGAATTGTCGCAGTCAATTGGCGGCGGTATTGGTCAGTCAAGATTGTGTATGTATTTCTTAAGAAAAGCACACATCGGCGAAACCCAGGTAAGCACATGGCCTCAGTCTATGATTGACGAATGTGCAAAGAATAATATACCGCTGTTATAAAGGGGAAGCGTTTTGCATTAGCTTTATCTACGGCATTAGATTTATCTTGCAAAACGGCCAAGTTTGCGCTTTGCGCAAACTTGTAACGGGTGCACAACGCTCCCATGTACGTAGTCTGTCGGTTTTGCCCTGCAACCATTGGCGTATGTATAATGCAAGAAACGGCGCAGGCGGATTTTGTGACGTGAATTACATGAGCACCGTAGGTGCGAATCTAATTCATGGAACGGAATTTGCCTGTGCCGTTCTGTATTTATTGCATATATACACTTGATTGACGGCTTGTTCTGTATGACTTGAAAAGCGCGTGCTGTTAAATTGACAGAACGTGCCTTTTTCTTTTAAATTAGCTGTAAGAAAGTCGGATACAGGGGGCATCATCTTGGCTGAAAATGCAAAAATTCAGGTTGTCTTTGCGACGATTCTGGCAGAAACAAGTCCGCAGGCGCTGCCTTTGGGCACAGCTTGTGTTGTCTCTTCTGTACGCAGCGCAAAGCTGAAAAATGTACAGACCGCCCTCTGCGATATTTCCTATGATGAAGCAAAAGAGCAGAATAAAGATGCGGCAGAATTTCTTGCGGAAAAAATCCTTCAAGCTGCGGAGAAGTCTGACAGCAATGTTCTTATGGTTTCGTTTTCTGCCTTTGTGTGGAATGTTGCCGATTGTGTTCGCACTGCTGAAATAGTAAAAGCAAAAACAAAAGTGCGCACTGTGTTTGTCTGCGGCGGCCCTGAAATTACGGCAAGGGCGCGCGTCTCGGCTTTGCAAACAGACCATGCGCAGACAAATGCGGCCGCACACCAGTTTGATGACCTTGCTGTTTTTGATTATCTCATTCAGGGAGAAGGCGAGACTGCTTTTGTAGAGCTGCTAAAAAAGATAGACAACAGTATGGTGGGCTCATCCGCGAACACAGCGAACAACGCAAGCTCTGCAAACGCCGCAAAGAAACGCCCGAAGCTGATTGTCGGCAAAACAGAAGACTGTGCAAAATTAAGCTCGCCCTGGCTTGACGGCACGATTGACCCTGTTACGTACAACGGCGTGCTTTGGGAACTTTCGCGCGGCTGCCCTTATGCCTGTTCCTACTGCTTTGAGTCAAAAGGCGAGCGGCGTGTGCGCAAATTTCCGATGGAGCGTCTTGAAAAAGAGATTGAGCTTTTTGCGCGCAAAAAAGTTCCCCAGTTTTTTGTTCTTGACCCCACGTTTAACGCTGACAGAGAGCGTGCGCTTAAGCTTCTAAAGCTTATGGCAAAAAAACTGCCCGATGCGCACTATCAGTTTGAAGTGCGCGCTGAATGCATGGACAAAGCGCTCGCAGAAGCTTTTACAAACCTTTCATGCTCTCTGCAGATTGGGCTTCAGAGCGCAAATCCTCAAGTTTTAAAGAATATAAACCGCTCTTTTGACCGCAAAAACTTCAGCAGGAAAGTAGCAATCCTGAACGATTATGGGCTTGTTTTTGGTTTTGATCTGATTTACGGCCTGCCGGGCGATACGCTGCCTTCATTTAAAGACAGCATCGATTATGCGCTGAGCCTTTATCCGAATCATCTTGAGCTTTTCAGGCTTTCTGTCTTGCCGGGCACAGCTTTATACGAGCAGGCGCTTAAATTCGGTCTAAAGTTTGATTCAAAGCCGCCGTATAACGTTCAGTGTTCACCGACATTTTCTCAGAGCGACCTTTTGAAGGCGGAGCACCTTGCTTTTGCCTGCAATGTCTTTTATTCAGCTGGCCGCGCCGTAACATGGTTTTTGAGTCTGCTTCATCCTCTCAAGATTAAGCCGTCGCAGTTTCTTGCAGATTTTGCCGAGTGGCAGCGCTGCAACAATTGCGCGCGCAACACCGGCTTTGACCCATGCACGCAGCCGCATACAGAAATTGAACGCATGCAGCTTTCGTTCTTGCAGTTCAAGTATGAAGAAAAGCACCTCTCGTTTGCTCTTCCGGCTGTAAGAGATGTTGTAAGGCTCAACGGCGCGCTTTCTCGGGCTTGCGGTGAAGGCGAAGAAACAATCCTTGATGTTTCATATGATCCTGAATCCATTTTTTCAGGCGAGGCAATGGACATACTCGCTTTTGCCGATGAAGCCTGCATGGAACATTTTAAGGTGCGCATTTTTGTCGGTAAAGACGGCCCCGACTACGAGATTCTCTGATAAGGCACGTTTATTCAAAAACTTTATAGATTGTCATATTCGAGCTAGACCCGAATATCTGCGTGTTTGGTTTTCTATTTCGATATAAATACAAGAAGATATCTAGTTAAATCAAGTAACAATGTGTATAATGTAAAAACAATGTAACTTTATGGAGAAAGAAATGAAATTAAAAGTTTTTTTGTGCAGTCTGGTTTTTGGTTGCCTTTTAGGTTCGTCAGTTTTTGCTGAAAACATGCCAAAAGATAAGTTGAGCGAAATCCGTGAATATCCCGAATCTCTTGTTCAACAGGTTGACAAGTATGATGTAATGAAGCTTATTAATGATGACTTTTTTATAAAGACACTTACAAAAGAGCTGAAAAACAAAAGCACACCGCCAGAAGACAAAGTCTATATTTTCTATTTGATGATGCAAAAGATTCGTTGGGCTTTTTGTGGTGGTCTTGATGTTCCGTTATCTGATAACTATGCACATAACAGTTTGTTTCAATGTATAACGATTTATAAATACAGACAACGTTTATCAAAAAGTGGCATAGATGATAAACAGTTTTTTGACTTAACATTCAATAATATCGAAGAAAAGCCTATTCTTGCAGCCTATAGTTTCTTGCTTGGTTCTCTTGTTGCAAAGGATATTAATAACAGTCTTTCTGTCTGTAAGGATGCGCTTTTAGAAAAGGACGTTTTTGAAAAGCCAACATGGTTCCGTTCAATGTTCATTCATAATATGATGCTTATGTCTCAAGCCTTGATTAATATTCCGCATGAAGATCCTTATTCAGATTATTCTAGAATTTGTCATACTATTCTTGGACATTTTGATTGTAAAGAAGAGGAGAAAGAGGATCTTGTAATAGGACAGTTTTTTGATCCTAATATAGACAATTTTGGTAGCGTTATTACGCATCATCTTCTTAATGAAAAAAACAGTGATAATGATAGTTTTGTTCTTACTTGTTTTAATCTTGTACAAAATCGTTTAGATGAAGATAACTTTAAATTCTTTGTAAATATGATTCTTGAAGATACATCAGAATCAGAAGAAGATGCGTGGAAAAAGAATATTATTGAAAAACATATAATAGCAAATGATTATAATGTTGATTATTTTGCAGGTATGAATGTGAAAACTGGAATTTATAAAAAAAGTTGGGATGATATTTCTGTTACGGCATATGATGATGGAATTCTCTACTACGATGATAATTATGCGGAGTTTCAGCCCAACAACTCTAAGTAAGCATTTTGCATTTTCCTACAAAAATACAATGCAAATATCTTTAAGATGTAGTATAGTATTTATGTCTTTGATTATGTTCAAAGAAAACCTTAATTTATTGAGCGGAGACTAAAATGGCTGATAAACAAAAATTGGTTATTCGTCAGGTTGTTGCCATCGGTATTGGAGCAGCATTGTTTGTTGCTTTAACAACAGTTCAGATTCCGGTAGGTTTTGTGCCGAATGTTGCTTTGCAAGTTCGTGCTGCTGTTCTTGCTTTCTTTGCTGCCGTATTCGGACCAATTGCAGGTTTTGCGATCGGTTTGATTGGTCATGCTTTGGGTGATGCACTCTTTTATGGAAGTGTCTGGTGGAGCTGGGTTTTCCCGGATGCAGTTTTCGGCCTTTTGGTTGGTCTTTTCGCAAAGAAATATGCAATTGAAGAGGGCGGCTTCGGCATTAATCAGCTTATCGGTTTTAACCTTGTTCAGTTAATTGCAAACGCTGTTGCATGGATTCTTCTTGCACCAGTTCTTGACATTCTTATTTATAAAGAGCCGTCAAACAAAGTTTTTGCACAGGGCTTTGTAGCTTTTGCCACTAACTTTGTAATTATTCTTATTCTTGGTTCTTTGCTTGCCTGGGGTTATTCAAAGGTAAAGACAAAGTCAGGTTCACTTAAAACTGAAGAATAATGCTTGAATAAGCAATAATTAATTTGAATATGCTGCTTCTTTAGTCAAAAGCTTTTGAAGCAGCTTTTTTTTCGCTGTCTGTGTTTCAGGGTTTCCGAAAATGCACAATATCTGCTAGAATGTGCTTATGCAGAATAAAGAGCAGTCAATTCCCATTATTGAATTTAAAGATTTTACTTACAAATATAGAACGCAGAGCGAACCGACTTTAAAAAACATCAATCTCACAATAAATAAAGGCGAAAAAGTCCTCATAATAGGCAGCTCTGGTTCGGGCAAATCTACAATAGCAAAATGCATAAACGGGCTTATCCCTTCAAGTTTTCCGGGCAAAATAAGCGGCGGATTGACTGTCTGCGGTTTGAACCCCGAAAAAGAAGGCATCTTCGGAATGTCTAAACACGTTGGCACAGTGCTGCAGGACACAGACGGCCAGTTTATAGGCTTAACCGTTGCCGAAGATATTTCGTTTGCTCTTGAAAACGACAATGTGCCCTTTGAAGAGATGCACAAAAAAGTAGAAGAAGCCGCAAAGGTTGTAGACGTAGAAAAGCTTTTGAAATCTGTGCCAGGCGCATTAAGCGGAGGGCAGAAGCAGCGCGTTTCGCTTGCAGGCATTCTTGTTGATGACGTTGAAATCCTCTTGTTTGACGAACCGCTTGCCAACCTTGACCCGGCAGCCGGCAAACGCATTATTTCTTTAATAGATGAAATCAATAAAACAAAAGGAAAAACAGTAATAATTATTGAGCACCGCCTTGAAGATGTGCTTTACAAAGACGTTGACAGAATAATCATTGTAGAAGAAGGGCAGATTGCAGCAGACGAAACGCCTGACAAGCTTCTCTGTACAGATTTATTCAGAGAGAAGGGCATAAGAGAGCCGCTTTATATTGCCGCGCTTAAACATGCCGGCTGCGCTCTTGACCCAAAAGACAAGCCTATGCACATCGAGACGATGAATGTTGAGCCGTATAAAGCTCAGTTTCTGAATTGGTTCAAAAAAACAGAAAGACCTCCGCTTGTTCCTGCAAAAGAAAAGGTGCTTGAGCTGAAAAATGTCTGCTTTAAATATGAAGAAGAAAAACCGTATACAGTTGAAAATATCAGTTTTGCTATAAACAAAGGTGAAATGGTGAGCATAGTCGGCACAAACGGCGCAGGCAAGTCTACAATTGCCTCTTTGATTTGTGGATTCAACAGGCAGAACAAAGGCGAGATTTTTATAAACGGCGAGGAAATATCTGATTTGTCAATAAAACAGCGCGGCGAAAAAGTCGGGTTTGTTATGCAGAACCAGAATCAGATGATTTCAAAGCCTATAATTTTTGATGAAGTTGAGCTCGGTCTTAAGGTCAGAAAAGTGCCTGAGAGTGAAATCAAAGAGCGGGTCAATAACGCGCTTAAAATATGCGGAATGTATCCGTACAGAAACTGGCCGGTCAGCGCCATCAGCTTTGGCCAGAAAAAGCGCATAACAATAGCTTCTATTCTTGTGATGAACCCTGAAATCATTATTCTTGATGAGCCGACCGCCGGACAGGATTACGCGCATTACACAGAAATAATGGAATTTCTTAGAAAGCTGAACCGCGAGCAGAATCTGACAATTCTGATGGTGACACATGACATGCATCTTATGCTTGAGTATACAGACAGAGCCATTGTTATTTCAGACGGTCATGTTATAGCAGACGGAAAAAGCTCGGTAATTCTTACAGATGAAAAAATTACAGAAGAGGCAAGCCTTAAAAAAACAAGCCTCTATGATCTGGCTTTAAAATGCGGAATAGAAAAGCCGGACGAACTTGTAGATGTATTTATTCATTTTGAACGTGAACGCAGAGGTGCTTTATGAGCCGTATAATAACATATAAAGAAAAAGACTGCTTAATTCACAAGCTCAGCGGACTAACAAAGTTGATTTTCTTCTTAATGTGGACGCTGGTTACAATGCTCACTTATGATACAAGAATTCTTGCTGTAATGGTTGTGGTAAGCGTTGTCATATTTTTTCTGTCTAAAACAGAGTGGAGCCAGGTAAGAACTGTTTTTCTGTTTGTTATGTTTTTTCTTGCTTTGAATGTAACGGCTATTTTTTTGTTCTCGCCATACGAGGGCTGCAAGATTTACGGCTCAAGAACTGACTGGCTGCACATTACCGGAGATTATACTTTGACTTATGAGCAGCTCTTTTACGAACTGAATGTTGTGCTGAAATATTTTACGATTGTTCCGTCTGTCTTTATGTTCATCACATCGACAAACCCAAGTGAATTTGCTGCCTCGCTCAACAGAATAGGCTTCCCGTATACAATCTGCTATTCGGTGGCGATTGCGCTGCGCTATATTCCAGATGTTCAGTCTGACTTTAACCGGATTAAGAATGCACAGGAAGCGCGCGGCATTGAAATGTCGGGCAAGGCAAACATTTTTTCAAGACTGAAGAATATGTCCGCGATTCTGTTTCCGCTTATTTTTACAAGCATGGAAAGAATTGACTCTATAAGCAGCGCAATGGAACTTCGCGGATTCGGCAAGAACAAAAAGCGCACATGGTATTCGGGCAAAAAGCTTGTGGCTGCCGACATTCTGATTATTGCGGCAGTTTTTGCATTATCCGCCGCCGCGCTTGTTATAACCTACTACGACGGCTCAAGATTCTACAACCCGTTTAATTAGCTACCAGTCTTTCGGGTTTTTGTCTGACGGCACAAAGCAGGGCAGGTTCAAAAGCCGGCGCTTAAAAGCCATGCTTTCAAGCTTGGTCTTTATAAGACGCACCTTTGCGCCGTCTACAAGCTTTTCGTTGCCGCGTGCCACTTTTTCAAGCTCGTCATAAGTAAAGCCGTATTTGTCCTCGTCAGTCTTGCCGCACATGCCGTCGCTCGGTGCTTTGCGGCACAAATCTTGCGGCAGACCAAGCTCAATCCCAAGCTGAACAACCTCGCTTACAAAAAGATAGGCAAGCGGCGCAAAGTCGCCTGCACCGTCGCCCCACAGTGTAAAAAAGCCTGTAAGGCGCTCGCTTAAATTGCCGTTGCACGAAATACGGCAGTTGCCTTCGGTAGCTGCAACACCGTAAAGTGCCGCCATTCTAAGGCGTGCAGGCGCGTTAGACGTAAACTGGTCAGAAAGCTTTCCGGCATTCATTTTTGAAGCTATTTCTTCAGAAAGACCTTTGTAAGCTTCTGCAATGTTTATTGTGTAATTGCGTATACCGAGGAATTCGCACAGGCGTTTTGAGTCGTCTATGTCTTTCTGCACGCCGTTCGGCATCATTACACCGATTACGCGGTCTTTGCCCAGAGCCGCGCAGCAGAGTGCAGCGACTGTGCTTGAGTCTTTTCCGCCTGAAATGCCGATTAAAGCCTTTGTGTCCGCGTTTCCGTTTTTCTCAAAATAGTCTTTAACCCATGCGACAGCTTCATCTTTTATGCTCATTTGTGGTTCAATCTCCAGTTGATTGTTTTCTGAAGATACTCAATATATTCGTCGTCTTTACACATTGTCTTGCCTATTGCGTTAGAAAGCTTGGCGACCGGACGCTCGTTACATTCAGAAACCTTCATAACGATATTAAGCGGCTCAACGTCAGTGTCATTCGAGATATAAGTGCCGATTCCAAAAGCAACTTTGATTCTGTTGTGGAATTTTGCGTACAATGCCGAGGCGCGCTCAAAATCGAGGCTGTCGCTGAAAAGCAGAGTCTTGTTTTTTGGGTTTACGCGCTCATCTTTGTACTTATTATAGAAGTTTTCGTAATGCTTTATCCATGCCTCGCCCCATTCGTACGGGTCGCCTGAATCGTGGCGCACGCCGCTGAAGCAGATTGAGAAAGTGTAGCCCATGTCAAGGTGCGTTGTCTCGTCTCCGATTGTGTCGGTCAGGTATGTTCCGTTCAATACGCCGTATTCTTTTGTCCAAGAATCCATTGCGAGCTTGTTAGAATAAGCCGGATTGTACATCGGGTTGCCCTGACCGACGCACATTACAAATTCGTGCGCCATAGTGCCGACCGGAATGACGTTGTATTTCTTTGCAAGATAAACATTTGAAGTACCAACGCAGAAGCTGTTCTTATAGTTTTTGTTGTTTGCGCAAAGCTTTTGAACCGCAAGTTCCTGTGCCTCTGCGCAAAGTCTGCGTCTAAGCCCAAATTCAGAAAAGCTTCCGATGTTATAAGTTCCGTCTATAAGCCACTGGATTTTCTGGTCAAGGCGCTTTTTGTACTGCGTGATGAGGTCTTCATATTTATAAGACATTCTGAAATAGACTTCGTTGATAATTGCCAGAACAGGAATTTCATACATTGATGTATTGAGCCATGTGCCGGTTGCCTCTAAAGCCAAGCCACATTCTGCCTTGTCTGAAATTTCAAAATCTTCGTAGCGCGGCTTCCACAAGCGCAGGTGATCAACATAGTCTTCGTGCAGCCATTCAATTTTTGAAAGATACTCAAGCTCTTCTTCTGTAAAGCGCACGTTGCAGTAATGCTTAATCTGATCTCTGATTTCCTGCACCATTTCGGCGCTGAATTTAACGCCTTCGTTTCTGCACTTGAAACTCCATTTCGTTTTGTATGAAGCATACTGATGGTAGATAGCCTGTCCCATTGAGAACTTGTAAAGGTCTGTTTCAAGCAGACTGTTGATAATCGGGTCTAATTTCATAACTGACACCTCTCGCTTGTCCGGAGTATATGATTCTCCCAATATGACATAAAATCAGTTTTTATACTATAGCGATTTTTGTGTGAGGATTTGTTTTGATTCGTGCCGAGGGTTTGATACCCCGACGCTCTGCGTCGAAACAAAGGGTATCAAAGCCGAGTGCAATTACTTATCAAGAACAACATACCTCGTCGCTCTGCGGCGAGGTTGTTGATTTTTCAGAATAATTCCTGCATAATTCCAAATATTTATCTTCTTTTATAAAAGGAAATTCTGGAGTATCCGTAATTTCGAGAAATTTTTTTCTCGTTGAATTTAATTTCTTATACATAATTTCAACGCGAGAAAATTGTCCGCCTTTTGTTTTGTTATATTTTGAAAATATTTCAATTCCCTTATCGCTTAAGCACAATTCATTCTTTTTGTAATACATAAGTGAATATCTCAAGATTTTTTCAATAGCACTTTTTACTTCATTATAGTTTGGAATTGCATGTTCAAAGCAATCTGCAATCATTATTAATTGTTCATAATCGAAACTGCCATTATATAAAATTTCGCTAAGTGATAAAAAAATCCATGCATCACTATATGTAAAAAGCTCATCTTCTTTCATTTTTTCTCTCCCAGTGTATTTCCTTAAGATACAAATCTTTTCCATGATTGTATCGTGTCCAGTAAAAATCATCGGCACCGCATTCAGGACATACTTCTATCGTATATTTTTTTCCGAATAATCCGTGTCTTTTGATTTTTTTAATTGGAGAAACTCTTTTCAGACATTTCTTACAATATCTTTGTTTATAAAAATTTTCTGGAAGCTCCAGCTCTGCAAATATCAGGAACAGTTCAAATGCGTGTTTAATATACTCGTTGCAATTATCTTTATCCATGTCTGGAACAAGTTTGTAGCCCTCTTCTAAAAGGTCAATTCCATCAGAGATTTCTAAAAATTCGAGATACCTTGAATCCTCTGTTTGTGTATACAATTTTACAAAAGTATATACAGCAGTCACTGGATCAATTTTATCGTTCAACACCTGTCTGGCAATACCCTTTGCATAGGGAAAATCTATTCTTTCATTTTCCGGAATGTTTATCTGCAATTCTTCCAGTATTTTTTTGAAGTAATGAATTTTATCGTCATACGAGTCATTTTCCAGACCTGCCAGTATATAAATATTTTTAGACTCAATATTATTATCAAGAAGATAGAAAGCAAAATCTACATACATTGAGGTATCAGAGGACAGTTTATCAAGTGCTATCGCCTCTGAGGCTCTATATTTAATTTCATCTTTTGAAATTTTCATTTTTTCTCTCCTGCGCCCGACGCGGGCAGTATCATCTATTTTGCTTCTTATTTTATCCACCATTCAGGGGTTAAATCGCCAAGCTTCAAAGTGATGCCTTTTCTAAAATCTTTCATTATTTCAATGTCTTTGTAACGGCCATCTGGCATTAACTGAACCATCAATTCTCTGCAAGCACCGCATGGAGCACCGCCATCGCGTATGCCGTTTTCATCTTGAAACAGGCAGAGAACTTTGGATATTTCATTCTCACCGTTTGTAATCATGTTGAAGATGGCGTTGCGTTCGGCACAAATACCAAGTGTAGAAGCCGTATCTATGCAGACACCTGTATATATTTTGCCGGAACTTGATAAAACTGCGGCAGATACACCGCCGGCTGAAACGTATTCAGAAATTTGTCTGTCGTTCAGTACCTTTTTAGCAGCTTTATACATTTCTTCCCAAATCTTTTCCATATTTTTACCTCCTATATGCAAACGAATGTAGAGCACAAGTGCATGTTATGTGATTATTCTATTAACAGTTTTATATTCTCAACAACAGAATCAATTTCTTCATCTGTTGCTTTTTCTATAAAATCACAGTTTCTTTGTTTCCAGTCGAGATTTTTTATTTGGTCACTAAGAATACATCCATTTATCGAATGTTTATCCAATACAATTTCAAACGGATAGCCTTTTACATGACTGGTAATAGGGCAGAATAAGGCAAGACCAATTTTTTGATTATATTTCTTCTGGGAAACACAAATTGCCGGGCGGCGGCCTTTTTGTTCATGACCGGTTTGCGGGTCAAAATCAAGCCAGACTAAATCACCTTTTTCGGGGATATAATTTGAGTTTACCATTCTTCATTACCTACCGAATGACCTGTTGAGATTTCCGAATGAATATTTTCTGGAGTAACCATTTCAAGCATATCATCAAGGGTCTTTTTCTGCGGAAGAATGGTTATTTTTCCTTTTTCTGCGATTACTTCTATTTTGCTTCCGTTTTTTACGTTGTTATCTTTTGCCCAAAGGGAAGGAATTCTAAAAGCGAGGCTGTTGCCCCATTTCTGAACTACTGCCTGCATATTGAACCTCCAATATTCAAAGTGTATACATTGTATATTCTTACTGTCAAGCAAAAGTGTAGTTTTTTGGATTAATTAATATCCCATTCTTTCGTATAAGAATGATAATATAAAGATTCTCCAACGGATAAGTCAAAATAAACAAGATACTCTGTGTCTGAGATTTTTTCATACCAATAAGCAATGCCCTTTCTCTCTGTTCTCATGCCACCCCAGAAATCATCAGGGGTAAACCCCAAATCAACAAATGAATCAGGAGTTTTTCCATTAATTTCTTTGTAGTTTTCTATTTTTACTATTAATGGCATTGCTGTTTTTTCAGCATATTTTATATAACCGCCTCCAATATGCCACCAGAGAAAAAAAGCAAAGATAGAAGCAATGAAAACAAAGAACGAAGCTATAGAAATTATGATTGTTCTAATTTTTGTCATTTTTTATCTCTTAAAACATTTTAATTCTAATACATTGCGCCCCAATGAGGGCGTCCACATAACTACGCGCTTAAACGGTTTTGCGGCTTGACCGCAAAATCCGATTTGAAGCGCATGTTATAGCAATTTTTTATGCATACACATAAGCTTTAATTTCTTCTAACTGTGGTGCAAGTTCTATCTTTGCATTTCTTATATCAATATCGTCCTGCAAAGACATAAAATATCCGTCAGATAATCCGAAAAACTTTGCAAGTCTTAAAGATGTATCTACAGTAATTTTTCTGCGGTTATGAAGAATATCCTGAATGCGTGAAGTTGGAACATTTATCGCCTGTGCCAGTTTATATGCAGAAATTCCAAGAGGAATAAGGAATTCTTCGCTGAGGATTTCTCCAATTGTTGGTGTTTCGATAAAATCAGACATGGTTTACTCCTAGTGGTAATCCACAATTTCTACATTATAATAATGTCCGTCTTTTTCTGTAAAACAGACACGCCACTGATCATTTATGCGGATTGAATGCTGACCTTTTCTGTTTCCGGAAAGCTGCTCTAGATGATTGCTTGGTGGAACTCTTAAATCTTCCAGACACTTTGCATTATCTATCATCATCAATTTTCGCAAAGCTACTTTCTGAATTGTATTCGGAAGCCGCTTTGAAAATTTCTGATTATAGATAAGTTCTGTTTCTTTATCCGCAAAACTCTTTATCATTGTTTTATTATATCTGTGCAGCGTGTATATGTCAAACGGATAATTGTATTATTTACAACTGAAAGCCACATTCCGGTTGGGCACAGGCTGTTCTGATATATAAGTGCATGACGGATGTGCACCATGCCGGAATTGAGCGTCTTTATATAGAGCTTGTCCTGTAAATAAAGCGGACGCTTCCGTTCATTTCAGGGCTGATTCCTGTAAAGCTCTGGTACTTTTGTGTTACGTCTACTGTTGCTTTCAGATGGGAAAGAACGGTTTCGCTTTTTGAAACTGCATTCGCAAGTTTTTTTAGTATTTCTATGTCAAAGCCCTGCATTCCGTTTAGAATACTTAAAGAATCATCCTGAAAATTTGCAATTCCCTTGGCAAGTTCAGTGCTTCCATGTTTTACGGCTGTAACCGCAGTGTAGAGTTGGTCAGTTCCTTCAGCAAGAAGAATGCTGCCTTCATAGCATTGATTTACTCCGTTGGTGTAAGCCACAATTCCGTCATAGAATTTTTTATACTTGTCCAGACTTTCAATCAGATCCAGTACTTGTTTTTTGTCTTTTTTCAAAATCAATTTTTCAGCTACAGGTTCCAGCACCTGATGATAATTTTCAACTGTAAGTTTTTCTATTTTTATGTGATTCTGTTCGAAAGTTTTTTCTGCTGTATCAAAGAGAGCCTGGAACACTTGCATTGCACCGTATGTAAGAGCAGGACTGTTTTTAGAAAGCAGTGAAAGACCTGAACTCAGTTGTCCCATTCCCTGGTTAAGCTGATTTACACCGTCATAGAGTTCGTCTATTCCTTCGTTCAGTTTTTCTGTCAGGCTTGAAATCATATTTGAAAGGTCATTGCTTGAGTTTAACTGATCCAGGTTCAGTGAACTGATTGCATCATTTGAAG
This sequence comes from Spirochaetaceae bacterium, assembly GCA_017614995.1. Taxonomy (GTDB): domain Bacteria; phylum Spirochaetota; class Spirochaetia; order Treponematales; family Treponemataceae; genus UBA1240. The sequence goes on along the minus strand of JAGAAX010000016.1, from coordinate 22,195 downwards.
CCAGAGACATCATTGTGATAAGTGAAAAATCTGCTGCATCAGCAGTGATTTCTACAAAAGACGGAATATCAAAATCTTTTTTGCTTAATCCCAGATTTTCCTGCATACCCGGAAGTGCAACTCCGATTACAATTGAGCGGTTTCCGTCGTTAATGATTTTTCCAGTGTTTACCTTAATATTGCGGAAATTTTCATTGTCCAGAAGTACGCCGCTCATAACTAAAAATGCAGGAGTGATTTTGCATTTTTTTCCGTCTACAACAACAGTTTCATAAACATTCGGTTTATAGTCAAATCGGATTGTAACCTTTCCGTTTTTTCCAGCCAAATCCTGTGAGGAGATTTTTTTTCCGTTAAGTTTGTAACTGATACTTATAGAAACAGGAACTTCTTTATCTGTTGTTCCCTGATAGAAAATATCATTTCCGTTTGCAGCCCAGATTTTCTTTCCGTCTCTTTCTTTAAAAGTTTCATCACCTTTTACGTTGGTAATATCTTTCAAATCTGAAATATCTGTAAGTTCCTTTTTCTTTTCCGGGTTTTTAAGCCAGGCACTGACAATTATTTTATTTACATTTCCTTCTGTGTCAGAAAGGACATAAACATTTTCTTCCTTGTTGACTGCTTTTTGAGCAGGCAATGCCCACAAGGTTTTAGAAACAATTGCGGTTAATACGATTAGAAATAAAAGTTTTTGATTTCTGATTTTCATATCTAGTTATTCTCCTTACTAATCTCTTTTTTGGTTTCTATTTTCTTCATGCTGGTTGTGTGAATAATAATTTTGTCCAGAAGCATAAGCAGTGTAGGCATAACAAGAATTACTGCGAACATACTGATTGCTGCTCCACGGGCCATGAGGTTACACATAGTGCTGATAATATCTATGTTGGAATAAATACCGACTCCGAAAGTGGCTGCGAAGAAACCTGCGGCACTTACGATAATTGAAGGCATGGAAGTTTTCAGTGCAGTTGTAACAGACTCCCGTTTTTCAATTCCTTTACGGCGTTCTTTCAGGTAACGTGTTGTCATAAGAATTGCATAATCAACGGTTGCTCCCAACTGAATTGTGCTTAAGCAGATTGGACCGATGAAGGCAAGTTCTGTTCCAGTGTAATACGGAAGCCCCAGGTTTATAAAAATTGCAAGTTCGATAACTGCAACAAGAATAAACGGAAGGGAAGCACTCGTGAAAACAAAAGCTATTATCAAAAAGATTGCACCGATACTGAGCCAGGTTACAACGGTAAAATCGTGGTCTGTAATTGCAATCATGTCTTTTGTACAGGCTGCTTCACCAATAAGCATTGCATTCGGGTCATATTTTTTGATGATAGAAGTGAGGTCATCAATTTGTTTGTTTACTTCATCAGTTGCTGTGTAATATTCAGAGGTAACAAGAACGAGTTCATATCTGTCGCTTTTCAGGGTCTTTTTCAGCTCTTCGGGAAGCATGCTTTCAGGAATACGTGAACCAATCTCACCAGACATTCCAAGAGTGACTTTTACGCCGTCTACAGCATCGCACTCCTTCATCATTTTCTTTACATCCTTACGGTTTAAAGATGAATCGATAAGAATCATGTGAGTGTTTGCCATGCTGTATTCATTGTTCAGCTTTTTAGTGGCTTGCACAAAATCCAGATATTCAGGAAGACACTTTCCAAGATCGTAATAGACCGGTGTGTTTTTGTATCCGTAGTAAGCCGGAATAGTTATAAGGACTGTGACTACAAGAATTATATAGCGGCTTTTTATAATCAACTCTGCAATTTTGTCCATTTTGGGAAGAATGGCTTTATGCTTTGTTTTCTCAATCGGTTTATCCAGAATAAGAATCAGGGCAGGAAGAACAGTAATGCAGCCGATAACGCCCAGAACAACACCTTTTGCCATAACCAGTCCAAGGTCTTTTCCAAGTGTGAAAGTCATAAAGCACAATGCAAGAAATCCGGCAATTGTTGTAATCGAACTGCCCACAACCGAAGTGATTGTGTTTGAAATTGCATGAGCCATCGCACGGTTTTTGTCTCCGTCAAAGCGGATTTTTTGTTCTGAATAGCTGTTCCAAAGGAAAATTGAATAATCCATTGTAACTGCAAGCTGAAGTACAGCAGCTAGAGCCTTAGTAATGTAAGACACTTCGCCAAAAAATATATTCGTTCCCAAGTTCCATAGAATTGCTATTCCAATACTTGTTATGAAAACAAAAGGCACAAGGAAAGAATCCATGAAAATAAGCATTGCAACAATTGCAAGAGCAACTGCGATTCCAACATAAACTGGTTCTTCTGCCTCGCACAAATCTTTTAGCTCCGTAACAAGAGCCGACATGCCGGTTACAAAACAGTTTTTGCCGCAAGTTTTTTTAAGTTCATTTATGGCAATCATTGTTTCGTCAGAGCTTGTAGATGTGTCAAAGAATACGGCCATTAAAGTTGAATTTTCGCGGTTGAAAGCGTCGTAATACTTTTTAGGCAGAATTTCCATTGGAACGGAAATATCAACAAAAGAATCATACCAGATGACAGAATCAACATGGTCGATTTTTTCCATCTGTTTTTTTAGAGAAGAAATCTCTTTGGGTTCCATTCCTTCTACAAGAACAATTGAGAAGGCGCCTTTACCGAAATCATCCAGAAGAATGTTCTGTCCCTTGACTGTATCCATTGAATCGGGAAGGTAAGTCAGCATGTCGTAGTTCACGCGTGTTTTTACCATGCCGATTACAGAAGGAATAATCAGCAGAAGGGAAATAATGAGAATCGGGATTTTTTGTTTAACAATAATTTTTCCAAGCTTTATCATATTATGAAAATACATAATACGCGAAAAAGGGTTGAACAAAAAAAGTGAGAAGTGTATAAAAAGTAACACTTGTTGCAAAATTTGTGGATAAATAAATTATGGACAGAAGAATTGCAAGGACAAGAAAATCAATAAAGCGGGCTTTCGCTTATCTGCTTTCTCAGAAAGATTTGAATGAAATTACTATTACAGATATTGCAAATGCTGCGGACGTGAATAGAAAAACTTTTTACACTTATTATGCCGGCATATATGAAGTAATAGATGATATTGAAGATGAACTCGCTGATATTTTTGAAGAGACAACTAAGGATCTTCACATGCATGATTTTTTGGATAATCCTCACAATGTTATTCATCAGCTTGATTTGATTGTAAATCAGGATCTGGAATATTACGGAAATCTATTGCGCATGAAAGGAAATTCCAGCCTGAATACGAAAATTGTGAAAGTTGTAAAAGCAAAAATTGAATCTGAATTTTTAAAAGAATATCCCGGAAAAAATCCTGAAAAAGTTTCTGCTGTGCTGGATTTTATTTTTTCTGGCGTTGTGGAGACGTTCAGAATATGGTTCAGTGCAGAACGCAAAATGCCTTTGAATGAACTTTCCGACATTATCGAGAAAATTACATTTACCGGCTTAAATGGAATTTTGAAATAAGATTTTATCGGCTTTGATGCGCAAGTTGCGCAAGCGACGAGTTAAATAATTTCCTTAATGCAAACGACCGCAGGGCGTAAGCGCATGTTGGGCGTTTATCCATTTTTTCTGTCGTCTACATCTTTATAGACTTCCATGTTTTCTCTTTTACCAATGCCCCAAACTTCTATGATTTCAACTTTTTCTGGAGCCAAAAGACGGTAAACAATACGGACTGCTTTTCCACAAGCATATAATTTGTAAAAGCCTGTTAAATCCATATTTGCCTTGTTTCCTAACGGATAGCCGAGAAATGGATTCTTATCAAGTTTTTCAAATTTTTTATCTACTTCAACTCTTATACTGCCGTCCAAATTATTGTATTCTTCAGCAGCTTCTGGAATAAGCTGAATTTTATCGAATTCATCTTTTTTATCTTCCCATTTTTTAGCCATTACTTATTCCTCAAAGAAGACCAGCTTACATTTTTTGAAGCATCATAATGACTCATTCTTTCCTGTACCATTGAATAAATTTCTTTCTGTTCTTCAAGCTCTTCCAATTCAGCGAGTTTTTCATAACGGTCAAATGGCATAATAACCGCTTCCATTGTGTTATTTTTCATAATAAAAACAGGCTGCTTGTCTTCAGAAATTTTTCTGACAGTCTGAGTAAGAGTTTTCTGCAATTGAGTAATTGGCATAATCTGAGCCGTATCTACCATCATATCATCACCTCGCATTGTATAATAATATGTATTTTTCTATATAGTCAAGTTATTTTTAAAACTGATACCCGATTTGATGCGTATGATAGTCATTACTTCATAAAGGTTTTACAAGCTTCTTCTACCTTCTTAAAATCAATTACAATTTTTCCAACAGGAAATTCTGCTTCTGTTGCATTACATTTTTTTTCATATAAATTCTTTGCTGTCTTTTCTATTTTTTCACGAATGTCTTTACAAAAGTTATATTCTGCAAGCATAAGCATTTTGTAATTGAAATCACCTTCATCATTGATTTTATAGTCTGTAAGTTCGGAAGATGGAACTGGTATCATAGAATTAAAGCGAAGTGTTCCATATAATTTTTCCTTACTTCTCATATAAATTGTTGTAAGATTGTTTTTGCGGATTTTACCATTTTCATAATCTTTAGCTTTTGGAGAAGACATTGGAACAAAATATTTAAAACCATTTATTTCAGTTATAATACCGACATATTTTCTGTGATATGTTCGTTCATCTGGCTTGTTTTTCATTACATGAGTTTCGATTTTTGAAAGATAAGCGATATATTCATCGCTTACAATATAAAAAAAGGCGACATTTAAGTCGCCCGTTAAGTTCTCCAGTTTGGGTCGGAGCGTACCCAGTTTAAGTTTTCCGCTTTGAGTCGGAACGTACTCAGTTTAAGTTTTCCACTTAGGGCAGGAAAGCTCCCAATAATTTAAATATAGCCTTGAATATTGCAGAAGTCAATAGTTGTATTAGCAATTATTTCAACAGAATAAAATAGATGTGTATGCGCTTAAACGGTTTTGCGGCTTGACCGCAAAATCCGATTTTAAGTGCATGTTAGATGTTTTTCCTTATTTTATTAATATAGTTTTCTGGTTCTGGTAAAATTTCATCATATTCTGATTTATGAATTCTTTTTGAATCAAAATCTATTTTTACATCTTGAATAAATTTTTTAAAATCAGAGTTTATTTCACAAAGTTTATTCATTGTTTCCCAATCTAATTCTTTCTTCTTTTTTGAATGAAATACTACTGTAGAAGAATCTATATCATCTAAATCTAATTTTATAAGACCTATACCAAAAGCCGATGATAATCTTTCTAATTCATTCATTAGTTCATCATCATCTGTTATTTTAGCAGCAACTAAGTATCCTTCATTTGCCCAAGAAGAATTTGATACTGCTTGGAAGAAATACTCTCTGTAATTTGAGCGGTTTATTTCTTTCTTCATTTCAAATGACAATAATTCTATCGAGTTTGAATTGATGATTTTATTCAATTCAATTATTTCTGAGTTCCAATCTTCTATAGGAATATAAACACTTACAATATCTGGATGAATCCATTCATTTAAGCCATCTTTTTTAGATTTTTCATGGAAAATAGTTTTTGTAAGAATAGCTTTCCCATTATTGAAAGATGTATTTGTATATGCAAAATAGCTTAGTAATGGATGCAATTGTCTTTCTGTATATGAAGTATTTTCTTTTTTTATTTGAATATTTTCTTCTTTGTCAATATTTTCAATAGCTTCAGTAGAAAGAAGATTCATTTTTGTTTTTAAGAAGAATTTTGCAGGTCTTTTTCCTACTTTAGTAAATTTTGAATTTGGATTATCTCTTACTTCGCAAAATAGTCTTGCACCTAAAGTCTGCCAAGGGGTTTTACCGGAAGTAGACAAACTTTTATCTAACCCCATTTCTACACCTTTTTTCCATATATCCTGATATATTAATGGTTTTTCAGAATTATCTAATACTTTTTCTGCAAATTCTAAAAATTGAATCATTCTTATCTCCTAGCCGCCCCAGTGTGGGCGTCCGTATAACACTTATTATATTTCAAATCTGGTGACTTGTCATTAATTTATGGAAGAACCCCTTAATTGAAAAAAAACACAAAAAAGTTAATTTTTCCCTTGCCGATTGGCTGGCGGTTTTAGTATTTTCAGTATATGAGTGAAAGCAAAAAGAAAATAGAAGAAGAAAAGGAAGCCGCACAGACAGCCGCTGCCGAAGAAAAAGAAGAGGCAGCACCTGCTGAACAGCCTGCTCAGGAAGAGCCGAAAGAGCCTACTCTTGAAGAAAAATATGCAGAGCTTGAAAAGCAGAACGCAAAGCTTAAAGACGACTATTTACGCAAAGTTGCTGACTTTGACAATTACCGCAAAAGAATGATTAAAGAAAAGCAGGACGCATTTGACTATGCAAACACTGCAATTCTTACGGATTTGGTAGCTATTCTTGATGACTTTGACCGCGGTCTTGCAGCAATGCAGGACGCAACAGACGTTAAGTCTGTTATAGACGGAGTCAAGATGATAAATAAACAGATGAAAGGCTTTTTGGAATCAAAATATGACCTTTCTTCTTATTGCGAGCCGGGCGATGCATTTGACCCGAACATTCACGAAGCTTTGTCGAGTGTTCCGGCTGATGTTGAAGAGCCGGTCTGCGCGGAAGTTTATCTTAAAGGCTATAAGCTTAAAGACCGCGTGATCCGTCACGCAAAGGTTTTGGTTAATATGCCGAAACCGAAAACTGAAGAAACTGAAAAAGAAGCCGAAACAAGCGCCGAAGACTAAAAGCGCAAAGGCTTTGTTTGAAAATATTGCATACTATAGGAGATAGATTATGGGAAAAATTATCGGTATTGACTTGGGTACAACCAACTCTTGTGTTTCTGTAATGGAAGGCGGCGAGCCAGTCGTTATTCAGAACTCTGAAGGCGGACGCACAACACCGTCTATTGTAGGTTTTACAGCAAAAGGCGAGCGCATCGTCGGTCAGCCTGCTAAAAACCAGATGGTAACAAACCCTGAGAACACAGTTTATTCAATCAAGCGTTTCATCGGTCACCGTTATAATGAACTTACTGGCGAAGCCAAGATGGTTCCTTATAAGGTTATTGATCATGGCGAAGATGTACGCATTGACATTAACGGAAAACCATATTCTCCTCAGGAAATCAGCGCATTCATTCTTCAGAAAATGAAGAAAACTGCTGAAGACTATCTCGGCGAAACAGTTACAGAAGCTGTTATTACAGTTCCTGCTTACTTTAACGATGCACAGCGTCAGGCTACAAAAGACGCAGGCAAGATTGCCGGTCTTGATGTAAAGCGTATTATCAACGAACCGACAGCCGCTTCTTTGGCTTATGGTTTTAACAAGGACCAGTCAAAAGACAAGATTATCGCTGTATACGACCTCGGCGGCGGTACATTCGATATTTCTATTCTTGAACTCGGCGACGGCGTTTTTGAAGTTAAGTCTACAAACGGTGATACACACCTCGGCGGTGATGACTTTGACCGCAAGGTTATCAACTGGCTTATTGACGAATTCAAGGCTGATACAGGCATTGACCTCTCTCAAGACCGCATGGCATTGCAGAGACTCCGCGAAGCTGCTGAAAAGGCAAAGATTGACCTTTCTGCACAGTCATCAACTGAAATCAACCTTCCGTTTATTACAGCTGATGCAACAGGTCCAAAACACTTGCAGAAAACTTTGACACGCGCAAAGTTTGAGCAGATGACAGAAGATTTGCTTGAGCGCACAAAAGAGCCTTGCCGCAAAGCTATTGCTGATGCAGGCATTACGGCTGACAAGATTGACGAAGTTCTTTTGGTCGGCGGTTCAACACGTATGCCAAAAGTTATGCAGACAGTTAAAGAAATCTTCGGTAAGGAAGGTTCTAAGGGCGTAAACCCTGATGAAGCTGTTGCAATCGGTGCTGCTATTCAGGGCGGTATTCTTGGCGGAGACGTTAAGGACGTTCTTCTTCTTGATGTTACACCGCTTTCTCTTGGTATTGAGACAATGGGTGCAGTTTGTACAAAACTCATCCCGCGTAATACAACAATTCCGACCCGCAAGAGCCAGATTTTCTCAACTGCTGCTGATAACCAGAGCGCAGTTACAATCCATGTTCTTCAGGGTGAGCGTGAAATGGCAAGCCAGAACCGTACACTCGGACGTTTCGACCTTGAGGGCATTCCACCTGCACCACGCGGTGTTCCACAGATTGAAGTTACATTCGATATCGATGCAAACGGTATTGTTCACGTTTCAGCAAAAGATATGGGAACAGGCAAAGAGCAGAGTGTCCGCATTGAGTCTTCAACAGGCTTGAGCGATGCTGAAATTGACCGCATGGTTAAAGAAGCTGAAGCTAACGCTGAATCTGACAAGAAAGAGCGCGAGCGTGTAGATGTACGCAATGAAGCTGATTCAATGATTTATTCAACTGAAAAAGCTGTTAAGGACATGGGCGACAAAGTTTCTGATGCTGACAAGCAGAAAATCAACGATGCAGTTGCTGCTTTGAAGCGCGCACTTGAAGGCGACAATGTTGAAGAAATCAAGGCAAAGACAGAAGAGCTTCAGAAAGCTTCTTATAAGATTGCCGAAGAAATCTACAAGCAGCAGGGCGCAGCAGGCGCAGGTGCAGCTGGTGCCGGTCCAAATATGGGCGGCAATGCTGGCGCAGGCAATGCCGGTGCTTCTGCTTCAAGCGGCCCTTCAAAAGGCAAGGCTGACGACGTTGACTACGAAGTTGTTGACGAGCAGAAATAGGATTTGTTCGAAAACTCGGTTAGTTTTCGAACAAATCAGCAATTTTTCAGGCTAAAGCCTTGCAAAATTGCGCTTTACTAAAGTTCGTGTTCGGAAAGCTGATGTTTCCGAACACGTTTAAAGAAAGCCGCTTGCAGTTTTTGCAGGCGGCTTTATCCATTTAATTAGATTTTTTTATAGTTTTTAAATAAGGGTAAAACCGTGGCAAAACGTGATTATTATGAAGTTCTTGGTGTTCAGAAAGGTGCTACTAAGGAAGAGATAAAGAAAGGCTATCGAAAGCTGGCAATTCAATATCACCCGGACAGAAATCCTGGTAATAAAGAAGCCGAAGACAAGTTTAAAGAGGCTACAGAAGCTTACGAAGTTCTTTCTGATGATCAAAAACGTCAGATTTACGACCAGTATGGTTTTGCCGGTCTTGAAGGCATGGGCGCAGGTGGCGGCGGAAGCTATTCACATGCTTACAGCGATTTTCAGGACTTGTTCGGCGGCTTTGACTTTGACAGCATTTTCGGCAGTTTCTTTGGCGGCGGCAGCCGTTCAAGAGGCAGGGGAGAGGCGAACAATCAGGGTGCAAATCTCCGCTATGATATGGAAATATCATTTAAAGATGCTGTATACGGTACAAAGACTGAAATTCAGTTTACGCACAACGAGCCTTGCGAAGCCTGTAAAGGAACAGGCGGTGCAGACGGTGCAAAGCGCAAGACTTGCCCGACTTGTCAGGGCGCGGGTCAGATTCGCCGTAATTCAGGCTTCTTCTCTATGACACAGACTTGTCCTACATGTCAGGGTGCAGGAAGCATTATCGATAATCCTTGTAAGGCTTGCGGCGGCTCAGGCTTAGAGAAACGCAAGCGCAAGATTCAGATTACTATTCCGCCAGGAATTGACGACGGCAAGCGTATCAATATCCCGAAGCAGGGTGATGCCGGAAGAAACGGCGGACCAGCCGGAGATTTGTTCATCTTTATGCATGTGCAGTCTCATCCGCAGTTTGAACGCTCAGGCGAAGATTTGTACTGTGCCGTTCCTATTTCGATTATGCAGGCAGCGCTTGGTGCAGAGCTTACAGTTACTGTGCTTGACGGCAAGAAGATTAAAATCCGCATTCCGGCAGGAACTCAGAACGGCAAGCTTCTCCGCGTAAGAGATGAAGGTGTGCCGATCGGCAACACAGGCAGAAAGGGCGACCTTTACATAAAGGTCATCGTAAAAGTGCCTTCAAAGCTTTCTTCAAAGTCAAAGCAGCTTCTTGAAGAAGTTTCAAGAATCGAAGGCGAGAACGAGTTGCCAGAACCGCTTCACCTTTCAGAGTTGAATAATTAGTGCCGTTAATGCCGGCATTAGCTTAAAAAGCAGGTTCTTGCATAAGAGCCTGCTTTTTTTGTTTTACAGATTTCTAAAAGTTGTGATATACTATTAGCACACTCCACATGTTTTTTAAGGATTCAAAATGTATACTACTCGACGAAAGTTATTGTTCTTCCTTTCCGGTTTTCTCTGCGTATTGTTTTTTGTTCTTCTTGCAAATTTTCTTATTCCGACACAAGAAGCAACTTTTTCATTCAGTTTTCTTGTGGCAACGGTGGCATTCTGCATTTTGCTTGCTTCCTCAACTTTTATAGACAGACTTTTGGGCGATAAGCTTAAAGAAAATGTTTTGTATACAAAAGAAACTGAAATTTTGAGTGCATTTATTTCTAAAATCCGTTTTGCATACAGCCTTGATGATTTGTTTACTGCTGTAAGACAGGAACTTGAAGACAGGGGCGACTGTTCAGTTCTTCTTATAGACCGCCAGAGCCAGTATGTAATCTATAACAGCCCTGACCGTATTGTTAGTGACACGCAGACTATGCAGACACTTGAGCGGAATTTTCCTGCAAGACATTCAGACGGCATTTATTTCCTTGATGCAGAATTCGGCATTGTTTCTAACCAGAATGCTGCACGCGGTTTTTTCATTGCATACCAGAAAAAGCATTTTTATGTTTTCTGCCGCTATACACGCCTGTTTGACCCTATTATTTTCAACCAGCTTTATGATGAATTCGTTTCGTTTACAAGCCGCAGTGAAATTATTACTGAATTGACCCGCATTTCTGAATTGTCAAAGGAATGGAACATGGTTGCTGAAACTCAGCGGTCGTTCCTTCCGAAAGTTATGCCTGAAATAAAGCATCTTGATATTGCTGCTTATTTCCGTCCGCTTGTTAACGTTTCTGGTGACTATTACACAGTGCTTCCTATAAATGAAACAAAGACACTGCTTTTGCTCGGTGACGTTTCGGGCAAGGGTCTTGCAGCCGCGCTTGTTATGGGTATTGTTATCAATACAGTTAAGAACATCAAAAACAAAGAAGATTTGCCTACAATGATACGCGCCGTAGACCGCGCTATTAAAGGCATGAAATTTGATGACAAATATACAGTTATGTTTGTCGGTGTAGTTGATACAGAATCTATGACAATTACATATATCAACGCCTCAATGTCTGACCCGATTATCATAACAAAAGCTCCGGGCGGCTTTAACCTTAAACCGCTTGAATCAAACTGTAGTCTTGTCGGTATTATCGAGCTTGATGACGTTAAAGTTGAAACAAGAAAGCTCTTCTATGATGATATGATTCTGATTGCCACAGACGGTGTTTCAGAAGTTATGAATGACGAAGGCATAGAGCTTGGCGATACAGAATTGTTCAAGCAGACATTGCAGAACAGTGCGTTCAAATCAGCACAGCACTTTGTAAATGATATTTCAGATTTGGTTCTTGACTATAATGGTGACAAAAAGCTCAGGGACGATGTAACAATGCTTGCAGTTAAAATTGAGAGGTAAGAATTATGATTTTCTTTTTGTTGAATGTTTTGCTTATTGCCGGAATCATATTCTTTTCATTATATGTAGATCTTGATGAAAAAGAGACAAAGTCAAAAGCTTTAACTAATTTAGTTTTGTCTTTGGCTGTTGAAGTTATTTTTGTCATTTTTTTATTTCTTGCGCTGTTCGCCGACAATCCGCAGCTTATCAATTTGACCGGCAAGCTGATGCTGTTCGGCTATGCTTTGTTCGGGGTTTCTTTCCTTATTTTTATAATGCAGTATCCGAAATTTGAGCCGCACAAAATTTACACAGTCTTTAGATATGTTCTGCTTGCTCTTGCTCTTGTTCTTGTCTGGGAATTCGGCACTATTTCAATAAGCTCAACTGAAAGACTTTCTGTTGCAGAATCTATATCGCCGGTTTTGGGCTTTGACTGGTATACGCTTTTCAGAATGATTTTCATTTACCTGTTCCCGGCTGTTTCTGTTATTATTCTGGCGCGCAAGGCTTTGAATAATAAAACTAAGCTGTTCCGGCAGCAGATGATAATAATTATTCTTGGCGTTCTTGTAAGCGCGGGGCTTTATTGGCTGCTCGGCGTTGCGTCGTCTTATTCTCCTTTGTATTATCTGCTCTTTACATATTGTCTGGTTATTACCGTTGTAGTTTGTTTTATTGCAGTCCGCTCTTCTGTAATGGTTGACTTCAATACAGTAAAAAGCTGGCTGCTGAAGTTCTTGATTGACTTTGCACTTCCATCTGTATTGGCCGGTCTGGTGTTCGCAATATTGTTTCCGTTCAGACAGTCAATGCCGATGTTCTTCTGGTGTGCTTTTGCTATTGGCGCGGCTCTGCTTGTTATTGCCCAGCGTATTATTGCATTCAAAATTAGAAAAATGAGCTTTGCCCAGGGCTCTAACTATGAGGCTGCTCTCGAAGAAAAGATGGCTGCGTTTGACTATAACGAAGAGCCTTCAAAACTAATTGATGATTTTGTTGCATTGATGAAGCAGTATACAGAAACAATGCATGTTGAGCTGCTTCTTGACAATGATGCCGGTGAGATTAAGTCTATTCACCATTCAGACGGAAAGCTGTCGCCTTCTATATCTACAAAAGAGGCTTTGGTTGACTCGCTTTCAGGCTGTACAAGCTCTATTATTTCAAAGACAATGGCTGATTCAAGGCACGAATTTTCTACATTTAGAGATGAGCTTCTTGAGCTTTTCAATAAATGGGATTCAGAGCTTTTTATTGTTCTAAGGGAAGGCCGCCACATATTCGGCATTATTTCGCTCGGCGTAAAAAGGCATGGCAACGGTTTCACAGATTATGACCATAAGGCTTTGAACAATCTTTATTCTTACTTCTTCCTGTTCGGCTTTTATTTGAAGAACATTGCGAACCAGTCGGTTATCGGTACAGTTGACCGCGAAATCCAGATGTCGTCTCAGATTATCCGCTCAATTCAGGATAACGTTGACCGCATCAATGTTCCTTCTATTGACTTGGGTTACATCTCGCAGTCAGCGCGCAGTCTTGGCGGCGACTTTATAGATTTTATCAGACTGACGGACAGCCGCTACATGATGATTATGGGCGACGTATCGGGCAAGGGCTTGAACGCAAGTATGTCTATGGTCATCTTGAAGTCGATTATCCGCACTCTGCTTGCTGAAACCGGCGATTTCAAAGAGCTTGTCGAAAAGGTCAATTACTTTATCAAGTATAACCTGCCACGCGGAACATTCTTTGCAGGTGTGTTTGCGCTTTTTGATTTCAACGAGAATGTTATGTACTATGTAAACTGTGGTTTGCCGGTCTTGTACCTGTACACTGAAGCTTACAACAACGTAATCGAGATTCAGGGTGACGGTAAGGTTTTGGGCTTTGCAAAGAAGATTGGCTCTCTTGTCAAGGTTAAGAAGATAAAGCTCAATCCGGGCGATATTGTTCTGGCTTGTACAGACGGTCTTTTGGATTCAGTTTCTTTGCGCGGCGAATTCTACGGCAAAGACCGCGTTCAGAAACTTATTCTTGACAACAAGACTTATGATTCAAGCAGAATGATTCAGTTTATATTTGATGACATGCTGCAATTTGTTTCAAAAGAATTGCAGGATGATGTAACCATTGTATCGATGAGAATGCTTAAATCTCAAGAGTAAATGCGTTTTTGTCGAAAATAGGTAAAATTATTGCTGTTTATAGATAGGTTTGGTCTAAAGGAAAGGGAGGCTTTTAGCTTATGGAACAAATAGTAATTCAAGAGAAGAAGGGTGCCAACTACGTTTTGCTTGAGGTTTCAGGCGTTCTTAATTCTTATACATATCTTGATTTTCAGACAAAGGTTTTTTCTATTGTGAAAGAAACAAACCTTGTAATAGATATGGCTGAAATTACTAACCTGTCATCATCAGGTCTTGGCGTTTTGCTGGCTGCCTATGACGATGCAGAAGAAGCCGGAAACAAAATTTATATAATGCATCCGTCTGCTATTGCTCAAAAAGCAATTGAATCTACAGGCTTTGCAGATTATTTCCCGATTATTTTCTCTTTAACGGAAGTTTTGTGATATGTCAAAGAAAATCTTTATTCTCCCGCTGCTGTTCAGCTTGTTTATTTCTGTATCATGTGCAAATACAGAGAAAGACCAGCTATTGGAATCTGTGCTGGGAACATTGAATCTTCCGAGTGAGAAGCTTATTCTTGCCAACAAAGAGCAGTTTTTGGCTGATTTGGACACTGTTCTTGCCGCCGACAAAGATTATCTTCTGACGCTTGTTGACAAGCAGCATTATTTGAGCAAAGACTATGTACCTGAAGATTTAGTTCCGCTTGTAAAGAATAATCATTATGCAATTAACCGCAATGATTTGTCTTTGAGAGTGCCTGTCGAGAAGGCGCTCTGCATAATGGCAGATGCGGCTGCAAGAGAGAATATTTCTATACTTGTAAGCTCAACTTTCCGTTCTTATGATTATCAGTCAAAGCTTTATGCAAGAAACGTAAAGCAGCTCGGTCAGGCTGCCGCCGACAGAGAATCTGCAAGACCGGGCACAAGCCAGCATCAGCTTGGCACAGCAATTGATTTCGGTTCAATTACAGATGATTTTGTCGAGACAAAGCAGGGTAAATGGCTTGCAAAAAATGCCATGAAATACGGCTTTTCTTTGTCTTTTCCAGACGGCTATGAAGATGTAACCGGCTATAGATACGAATGCTGGCATTACAGGTACATTGGCGTTGAAGCATGCAAAATGCAGCAGAAGTGGTTCGGCAACATTCAGCAGTATATGCTTGAGTTCTTGTACGCCTGGGATAAAGCTTCAAGCGCGCAATAAGTCAAATAACAAAAAAAAGACTGGCCGTTATGTGCCAGTCTTTTTTGTTTAAATATATCTTCTTAGAAGTATCAGTTTGCTTTTAGGAAATCTTCCATTGCTTTTACAAAAGTGTCAACGTCCTGTCTGTTTATCCATCTGTGGGTCATCAGGCGCAAACCGTCCTCTTGCGGATTAAGCTGCACCAGAATGTTCCGGCTTTTGAAGAAATCGCACAAAGATTCGCTTTCAAAATTCTCATCGTTGAATTTGCAGTAAACCATGTTGGTTTCTACGCTTGTAATGTCGATTTGAAGTTCTGAAAACTGTGTAAGACTGTTTGCAAGGTAGAAAGCAGTTTCGTGGTCTTGGGAAAGACGCTGTCGCATGGTTTTAAGAGCCACAAGCCCTGCTGCCGCAAGAACGCCGCTCTGGTGCATTGTGCCGCCAAGAAGGCTGCGCTTTGCCCTTGCCTTGTCGATAAAGCTTTTGCTGCCGCAAAGCAGCGCGCCGGCTGGTGCGCACAAGCCTTTAGAAAGCGAAATCATTACAGAATCTGCATTTTGCGCAATTTCTGCGGCTGATACATTCTGGGCGGCGGCGGCATTGAACAGGCGCGCGCCGTCAAGATGTACAGGCACATGGTAGCGTGACGACAGATAGCGGAGCTCGCGCATTGTCTCAAGCGGAATTGTGTTGCCGTTGAGCATTGTGTCTTCTATGCAGATTAACGCTGTTTTTGGCTCTGTGCTGTTTTCAGATTTGCGTATCTTGCTGATAATTTCTTCTGTGGTAACAGCATTGCCTTTAGGTTCAATTGTTCTAAACTGAACATTCGCAAGCGCGGCAGCACCGCCCGACTCAAACTGAACGATATGCGAGCGGTCGTCGATTATTATCTCGTCGCCGCGGTTGCAGTGCGTAATAAGCGCAATCTGGTTTGCAAATGTGCCGGACGGAACAAAGACCGCCGCTTCTTTGCCGACAAGACTTGCGCCATAGCTTTCAAGCTCCGCAGTAGTGGGGTCTTCGCCGAATGCGTCGTCGCCGACAAGAGCCTGCTGCATTGCTGCGCGCATTTCCTCTGTCGGCCATGTTACGCTGTCGCTTCTAAAATCAATAAACTTCATCATATTTATTTCACTACGATATTTACGAGCTTGTTAGGAACAACAACAACCTTAACGACTGTCTTGCCTTCCATAAAGCGTTTTGCGCCTTCTGTTGCGAGGGCAGCTTTTTCAACCTCTGCTTTGTCGGCATTGATTGCGGCTGTAATCTTGTCGCGGATTTTTCCGTTGACCTGAACAACAACAGTGCAGCTGTCGTCAGCGCAGAAACTCTCGTTGTATGCCGGCCAAGATTCGTATGCGATTGTGTTTGTGTTGCCGAGCTTCTGCCACAGCTCTTCGCCGAGGTGAGGAGCATAAGGCGAGAGAAGCTTTACAAAAGCTGTCCACAAGTCTTTCGGCAGTTCCTGAAGCTTAGACACATCGTTTACGAAAATCATCATCTGGCTGATTGCAGTGTTAAAGTTGAGCGAAGCTGTGTCTTCTGTAACTTTCTTGATTGTCTTGTGGAGCGACTTACGGATGTCGCCTTCAGCAGGCTTGTCTGTAAGCGGCTTTTCTGCCAGTGCCCAGATTTTCTCAAGGAAGCGGCTTATACCGATTAAGCCCTGTGTGTTCCATGGCTTTGAAACTTCGAGCGGTCCCATGAACATTTCGTACATTCTTACACTGTCTGCGCCGTATTCTTTGATAACGTCGTCAGGGTTAATTACGTTTTTGAGAGACTTTGACATTTTGGCGATAACGCGCTCAAGTTTTTCGCCCGTTGCCTTTTCAAAGAATTCGCCGTTCTTTTCTTCAACTTCGTCTGTCGGAACTAAAGTCTTGTTCTTGCGCTGAAATGCGAAAGATGTGATAAGACCCTGGTTGATGAGCCGCTGGAAAGGCTCTTTTGTATTTACAAGACCCAAATCGTAGAGAACCTTGTGCCAGAAACGTGCATAAAGCAGGTGAAGAACCGCATGTTCCGCATCGCCGACATAGAGGTCTACCGGCATCCAGTAGTCTACTGCTTCTTTTGAGGCAAATGCGTTTTTATTCTGCGGGTCAAGGTAGCGGAGATAATACCAGCATGAACCGCCCCACTGTGGCATTGTGTTTGTCTCGCGCTTTGCAGCACCGCCGCATTTAGGGCACTTGCAGTTTACCCAAGAATCAATTGCAGCAAGCGGGCTTTCGCCTGTGCCGGTCGGCTGATAAGTCTTAACGGCTGGCAGCTCAAGCGGAAGTTCATTGTCTGGAACAGGAACTGTGCCGCAGCTAGGGCAGTGAATCAGCGGAATCGGCTCGCCCCAGTAGCGCTGTCGGCTGTAAACCCAGTCGCGGAGCTTGTAGTTAATGGCTTTTTTACCGATTTTGCGCTCGCCGAGCCATTCAAGCATTTTGTCGATGGCGTCCTGCTTGTTGAGACCGTTCAAAAACTCAGAGTTTACGTGGATTCCGTCTTGAGTCCAAGCCTGTTTTTGTACATCAACCTCGCTTTTGAGAACTTCAATAATCGGAAGATTGAACTTCTTTGCAAATTCCCAGTCGCGGTCATCGTGTGCCGGAACAGCCATGATTGCACCTGTTCCGTAGCTTATAAGAACGTAGTCCGCAATCCAAATTGGAATAAGCTGATTGTTTACAGGATTTATTGCGTAGCTTCCGCTGAAAACACCTGTCTTGTCTTTTGCAAGGTCGGTGCGCTCAAGGTCGCTCTTCTTTGCGGCAGCCTCGATATAGTCTTCAACAGCTTTCTTCTGTTCAGGCGTTGTGAGCTTTTTGACAAGCTTGTGCTCAGGTGCGATAACCATGTAAGTTGCGCCAAAAAGTGTGTCACAGCGTGTTGTGTAGATGCGGAGCTCGTCTTCAGTAGGTTTTCCGTCTTTGTCGGCAATCTTAAAGCCCATCTCGCAGCCTTCGCTTCTGCCAATCCAGTTTTTCTGCATCAGCTTTACGCTTTCAGGCCAGTCAAGAGAGTCAAGGTCTTCAAGAAGCTTGTCCGCATAGTCTGTGATTCTCAAAATCCACTGACGGATTGTTTTGTGTGTTACAGTTGCGCCGCAGCGGTCGCATTTTCCGTCTTTAACTTCTTCGTTTGCAAGACCTGTAAGACAGCTCGGGCACCAGTTAATCGGTGTTTCTGCTTCATAAGCAAGACCTTTCTTGTAAAGCTGAAGAAAAATCCACTGCGTCCATTTGTAGTATTCTGGCTCGCAAGTTGAAACGCATCTGTCCCAGTCGTATGAAAAGCCCAGCGATTTAATCTGGCGCGTAAAGTTTGCGATATTTGCGTTTGTTGTTGTTGCAGGGTGTGTTCCTGTTTTTATGGCGTAGTTTTCAGCCGGAAGACCGAATGAGTCGTATCCCATTGGGTGAAGGACGTTGTAGCCGTTCATTCTAAGATAGCGGCAGTAAATGTCTGTTGCTGTATAACCTTCAGGATGACCAACGTGCAGACCTGCTCCGCTAGGATAAGGGAACATATCAAGAACATATCTGCGCTTTTCTTTTGGAAAAGACGGATCTTCTTTTGCTTTAAAAGTTTTGTTTTCTTCCCAATATTTCTGCCACTTGGGTTCAATAGTTTCAAAAGGATATTTTGCCATCGGAATTCCTCTTTAGTAGATTCATTTTGTTCAGAAGTATATCAAAAGCGGTAATAACTTTCTAGTGCGCGTTTTGCAGCGCTTTTCGCTGATTAAATCATGTTCTTAGAACAAGTTAATGCGAAAAGAACAAAACGCCAAGTTTTTGCAAGCAAAAACTTGTAACTGGTGCACATGGGTGCGCAAAAGTCTGTCCTACAATAAAGGGCTTAACCTAGCGCACCGCTGCAAGTTTGCGTTTCGCCTTTGGATTTATCTACGTTTTGGAGACAATCTGGCAAAACGCCAAGATTCCGCTTCGCGTAAACTTGAAAGACTATACAACGGTTGCACTTTTGATGCTAATGCACAGGTGCGAGAGGGCACGGAACTGGGTTCAAAAATGCTCTGTTTGTTGTGTCGCAAGGCGACACGTATATAGTTTCCATACAACAAACAGTGCATAGCGCATTATTGCGCGGTTTTGAACCCCGTTCAGCGACCGGGAGCATATGTGCATAAACTCATTTTGGGGCGTAATGCCCCATTTTTTTTTGCCTTGCAAATCTGATTGCCATGAACTTACTGCTCCTATATACTTGCTTTATGGAAAAAAACGCACAAAACGGAAAAACTGAAAAAGCCGGAGTTAAAGAGCTGCTTGGACTTTTCGCGCTCTTTTTTAAGATTGGGCTTGTTACATTTGGCGGCGGGCTTGCAATGCTACCGATTCTTGAGCGCGAGCTTGTGGAAAAACGCGGCTGGGCGACAAAAGAGCGCATGATGGACTATTTTGCAATCGGTCAGTCTACGCCGGGCATTATTGCCGTTAATGTGGCAACGTTTATCGGCTTTGAGCGCGGCGGCTTTTGGGGCGCGCTTTTGGCAACAACCGGTGTTGTAGCTCCCTCCATCATCATTATTTCGATTATAGCAATATTTCTTGCAGGCTTTTCTGACAACGTTTATGTGAAAAAGGCGTTGACCGGCGTTAATATCGCTGTTGCGGCTCTGCTTGCAAAAGCCGTCTGGTCGTTCCGTTCTGTAATACTGAAAAGCCCGGTTTCGGTGCTGCTGTTTGCCATAAGTTTTGTGCTTATTGTCGTTTTTAAGATAAACACTGCGCTTGTGGTGCTCGGCTCTATTGTGCTCGGCATTATCTTTTATGTGCTGAAACGCAAACCAAAAATAGAGGCAGGAACAAAAAATGACGCTGATTAAACTTTTGTGGATATTCTTTCAGATTGGGCTTTTTACGATTGGCGGCGGTCAGGTTGCCATAACGCTTATGTATCAGCCGCTTGTTGAAGGCGGCTATATAGATGCAGCTGAATTCTACAATATGCTTGCAGTTTCTGAATCTACGCCCGGCCCAATCGGCATAAACATGGCGACGTACATAGGCTGCAAGTTTTTCGGCGTGGGCGGCGGCATAGCGGTAACGGCTGCAACTATACTGCCTTCTTTTATAATAATTCTGTTTATCGCCAAGTTTTTTGAAAAATATCAGAACACGCCGGCCGTAAAGTCTGTGTTTACATGCGTAAGACCTGTTTCTGCCGGTCTTGTAGCTGTTGCCGCCTGGAACGTCTTTAAAATTGCAGTTATTCCGCTGTTTTCTGTATCTCTGCCGCTTTTGGGGCTTGATATTTGGTGCGTGATATTTTTTGCAGTCTGCACCCTGCTGCTAGTTTTCAAAAAGATTTCGCCTGTTCTGGCTGTAGTTTTGGGAGCAGTTTTCGGGCTGGTGTATTTATAACAGTTTACATTTCTTCGGCAAGTTCACGTACCTTTTCGAGAGGCAGACCAGTATATCCAGATATATCTTCTAATGAAAGTTGTTTTCTTTCGAGCATATTTCGAGCCGCTTCCAATGATTTTTCCATTTTTCCTTGTTCATAGCCGTAATCAATGCATGCCTGTTTTAGCATGCAGTAATCCATGTATTCTTTCTGTGCGCGTGCTGTCATTTTTATCTGTTTCTCCCGCTCTTTGAGCTTTTTGCAAAGGCTGCTTTCTGCATTGTCCGTAAGCAGAAACTTCAAGAATTCGGCTTTATCTTTTGAAGCTGCATTTTGCCAACTGCTACAATTATAAAATACTTTTAAGGTTCTGTCTTTAAGCTTAAGCGAATTATTTTCGCGGCAGGTGTTCTCAAAAGTGTATACTGGCAGACCTAAACCGAACAAGTCTTCAAGACAGATAAAGATTATGATGTTGTCTTTCAGTTCTTCATAGCTGTGTCCTTTTTTAAGGCTGTCAACGTCCATAAGGCTTTGGTAGTAACGGCTACGCTGGCGAAGCTCTTTATACAGCGTGGTCTGTATCTCAATATCAAAGTCTCTCTGGCTGTCTGATGTGTGTACGTCGAGCCGTATTGACTTGCCGTCAGGACCCGGCAGCATAGTTTTTTCATATTCAGGATAGGTCAGTCTGTCAATCTTGATGTCAAGCAGCAGTTCAAGAACGCTTTTGCAAGTTCTTTTGTCTTCCATAACTTTTGCAAACATAAAATTATCGGAACATGTCAGCTCTTCAAATGGTTTGGGTTTTATCAATTGTTCCATATTGGTAACTCCTTTTATAGTTTGTTACCATGAATATCAGAATAAAATCATTTTTTTTGTGTATTTTCGCGGAAAAAATTGCAGATTTTAAAAAAAATCCTGCTTTGTCAGCTTCTGTTCTGCTTTCAACAATAATTTTCTAGAAATGCTCTTCTATAAATTTGCTCACATAAGGGAGAAATTCTGTCTGCATTAGATTTCGGGTATTAAGAACAGACTGTGAGGCGTTGCGGATGAAAAGGTCGGCAGGGTTTATCTCTAGAACATCGGAAATTTTAAAAAGCAGGTCAAACGAGGGAAACTGGCGTGCGCACTCAATGCAGCCTATTGTTGCCGGCTGACAATTGCACAATTCTGCAAGTTTTGCCTGAGAAAGTCCTTTTTTCCCTCTATAATACTTTAAGTTTGCGATAAAATCTGCTTGATACGACATCTTGCGATTAGTATAAACAAGGAATTTTGTCATTTAAATTGCTTTAAAATTAGTGACTTATAAAAACTATTGTGTTAAAATTAGTATATGCACTAAATTGCATTGTTTACCGCATAAAATTAGAAATACTAATGAAGGAGTTGTATTTTGAAAAAAATATTTCTTTTAGTGTTATTCGTATTTTGCATACTTTCATATAATGCTTCTGCTGCTTCTATATTTAATACGCCAAATTTCAATGCTGCAAAAAAAGCACATGCATCAGATTTGTCTAGCTATGCTGACTATATTGTAGAAAACTGCCAGCTTCCTGATGGAAAAACTGTGACAGTCTATGTGTTCAATAATATTTATGACCAAATTTCATGGCAAGTTGCACAGGGTTGGGAATTTTCATCTGAATACAAAGAGACGGCAAAAAAACAAATTGATGTATGTGAAGCAAATGGTTGGGATGCTAGCCGTTGGAAGTGGTATCCCCTATGTTTTTTGTCAAGAGCAAGTTAGATTAATTTTATCTCCAGCCCTCTTATTCACGCACCTAAAGCTTCTTCTGCAATTTTTGAAATCCGTCCATCTGATGGAATGAACTTTTTTGGTTCATAAATCTGATTATTTTT
>JAGAAX010000015.1 GCA_017614995.1 Spirochaetaceae bacterium | reverse complement strand
CAAAAACTTAGGGTCGAGCTTTTTAATCTCACGAAACCCCGCTGCCTTCCACCGGCTCTCCAAGTCCGTCAACTTAGAGTACAACTTTTCTTCGGATTATTTAATCGTAACAACTTAGGGGCGCGAAGCAAGCCCCTAATCGGTGCTGAGGAAGAATGGGGTTTTAGGGGCAAGAAACCGCCGCTTCCGAAGTAGAGCGGTGTCGTGCCCCTAACTAAAGTTGCGACACTTCCAAGTGTCAAAACGTCTATTGACTTTAGAGTGAAATAAATGATATTTTCTATAGACTAGTTTAAATTTATACACAAAGGAAGGATTTATATGCCGTTGTCGTCTGTATTGCAGGCAGCTCAAGCTTCCGCAGGAAACTTTTTCCCGCTGCTTTCAATTGTATTGATTTTTGTGATTTTTTATTTTTTCATTATCATGCCACAGAATAAGAAGCAGAAAGAAACTGAAAAAATGATTGCAGCCCTCAAGAAGGGTGATAAAGTTATAACAATCGGCGGAATTCATGGAGTTGTTACTTCAACAAAAGAAAAAACCGTTATTGTAAAAGTTGATGATTCTACAAAGATTGAATTTTCTCGTTCTGCTATTTCTTCAGTTGTAACTGATGAAAAAGAGAAATCAAAAGATAAAAATTCAAAAGTGGAAAAAACTGCTGAAGCTGAAAAAATTGAAGCAACAGATTCTAATTCAGAAGCTGCAGAAGAAAAATAAATACATTTCGGAGAAAAAAAGAGTATGAGCAAACGTAACCGTTTTTTCATTATTCTTGTGGTCCTTGTTCTTTGTTTTGCCTTCCTTTGGCCGTCAATTGCGTGGTATTTCCTTACCCCGAAAGATGCCCAGACACTGGCACTTGGTTCACTTGAAAAAATCAAAGATTATTCGCACATCATGGCTGCCCAGGATGTTGTCGCTTTGTCTGCTTCTGCCCGCACAAACAGTGCCGCAGAACTTCCTGCTGAATTCAGTTATTTGAAAGCTGAAGCTAAGAATAACTGCAAGCTTTATAACAAGCCTGTTCCAGAAACTTGGACATACGGCACCGTATTAGGCTCATTTACTTCTCAGGACGAATTGATTTCAGCTATTGAAAAGAAATACCGCGATGAGATTTTGAAAAACAAAAATCTTTACAGCCGTTCTGTAAAACTTGGTCTTGACTTGTCAGGCGGTATGAGCGTTATCGTTAAAGCTGATCTTCAGGCTGTTCTTGATGCACAGGGTGAAGACGCTGTTGATAATCCACAGCAGATTAAAGATGACGCAATGACTCAGGCTATTGAAACTTTGAAAAGCCGCATCGACCGCTTCGGTTTGACAGAGCCTGTAATCCGCAAGCAGGGTGAAGACCGCATTTATATTGAAGTTCCTGGTGCAGCAGAAACAGAAAGCATCAACTCAATTATTATGGGTAAAGGCATTTTGAATTTCCGCTATGTTGATATGGAAGCTTCAAGCGCTTTCAACGCATTCTACAGAGCAAATCCTGCAAATGTTTTTGATGCAAACGGCAATCTTCTTGATCCTTCACTTGTTCCGGAAGGAAAAGAAGTTATCGGTCAGTACACAAAAGATTCTTATGGACTTGATGAAAAAATCGGCTACCTTGTAGTTGAAAAAGTTCCTGTTCTTGACGGTAAGCATATTAAATCTGCAAAAGTCGGCAGCGACAACATCGGTAAGCCTCAGGTTCACGTTGAGCTTGATGCTGAAGGCGCTGCAATTTTCGGCGAGTTTACAGCAGCTCA
This sequence comes from Spirochaetaceae bacterium, assembly GCA_017614995.1. GTDB lineage: Bacteria > Spirochaetota > Spirochaetia > Treponematales > Treponemataceae > UBA1240. The sequence continues at coordinate 5,400 of JAGAAX010000015.1, read as the reverse complement.
TGTAAACGAATACATGGCAATTGTTTCAGACAACAAGATTAAGTCTAACGCATGTATCAATGAGCCTATTCCTGGCGGACACGTTGCAATCAGCGGCTTCTCTTATGAAGAAGCTCAGAACTTGCAGAAAGTTCTTCAGACAGCATGGCTTTCAGTTCCACTTGAAATTGAAAACCAGCAGGTTATCGGTGCCGCTCTTGGTGAAGCTGCAATTCAGCAGGGCTTAAAAGCACTTATTATCGGTCTTATTGCTGTTCTTGTGTTTATGATTATCTGGTACTTGGGCGCAGGTTTCAATGCTGTTGTAGCTCAGATTTTGAACCTGTTCATCATGTTCTCGTTCTTGTCTGCAATGGGATTGACATTAACACTTTCAAGTATTGCCGGTATGATTTTGACAATCGGTATGGCTGTTGACGCCAACGTAATTATTTTTGAGCGTATCAAAGAAGAGCGCAGACTTGGCAAGAGCCGCGCAGCTTCAATTGCCGCTGGTTTCGACCACGCACTTTGGGCTATTTTGGACTCTAACATCACTACATTGATTGCTGCCTTGTTCCTTTCTATGCTTGGAACTGGTACAATTCAGGGTTTTGCTGTCAGCTTGGCAATCGGTGTTTGTTCGTCTGTATTTACTGCACTGGTTGTTTCTCATCTTATGTTTGACTTCAATACAGACGTTATGCGTAAAGAGAAACTCAGTATCGGCTGGAGTGTAAAATAATGAAAAAGGTAATTCATTTTAGTAAAGCATATATTCCATGCGTAATTTTAAGTTGTGCAATTATTGCACTTGGAATTGTTTCCGTTTTTACACGTGGAATCAATTTTGGTATTGATTTCAAGCCGGGCTTAATTCAGGAAGTGCGCATTGTTCCTCCTGCTATCAGCCTGACTTATGAAGGTGCTTCAAGTGTAAGTGTTGAAACAGCTTCTTCTGGTGTAACTCTGGTTATTACAGGCGCAGCAGATAATGATACAATTCCTTTTTATTACGGACAGAATCAGACAATCAGTGATATGGTTGCATCGCTCAATTCTGTAGACGGTGTTAAAGCAACTGCTCTTATTTCTGGTTCAGAATCTGCAATCGGGTTGTTTGCAAACTCAGAAGTTTCTTCTGTTCTTTCAAAGACACCGCTCAGCCTCTACAAAGCTGGTGAAAAGCCTTTGGCAACTGTTGATGAAGTCCGCGATTCATTGAGTGGCTTGGAAGGAATTTCTGTAAAAGCTACAGGCACAGGCAATGACATTGCATTCCAGATCCGCGCCGGAGATGACGGCAAAGACAAAGAAATCCGCAATACAAGAAGAAACCAGATTTACAATGCATTGTCTGCTAAATTCGGCAAAGACAATATCGCAGTTGTAAAGACAGACTTTATCGGTTCTAATTTCTCAAAAGGATTGGTTTTCGGTTCTATCGGTCTTGTTATTGCAACACTGCTTTTGATTTGTTTGTACGCATCTATCCGCTTTAAGTGGGATCTTGCTCTTGCAGCTGTTCTTGCAATTATTCACGATGCACTGATTATGGTTGCATTTGTTGCATTCACACAGATGGAATTCTCTTCTATTACAGTTGCTGCAATTTTGACAATCATCGGTTACTCAATCAACGATACTGTTGTTGTTCTTGACCGTATACGTGAAAATATCAAAATCTGCAACCTTAAATCATTCAAAGATATCTGGGATCTTTCTCAGAGCGAAATGATTTCTCGTACAATCATCACAACAGTAACAACTTTGCTTGCTGTTCTTTCGCTTTATATCTTTACAACAGGCTCAATGAAAGACTTTGCTCTTGCATTGGCTGTCGGTATGATTTCCGGCGTTTATTCAACAATCTACATTGCAGGTTCTTTTGCCTGTCTTTGCAGAAGAAACTGGAAACCTTCTGATGAAGTAAAGCAGACTGTATAAGTAACATTAATTGTACTTATTAAGCCCGAAAGATTACTGGTCTTTCGGGCTTTTTTTTGCTATGCTGAAACTATGGTTATAAAAAAGGCTGAAATTTTAGGTTATTGCATGGGGGTGCGCCGCGCTGTTGAGACAGCGGAACTTGCGTGCAGCGAAAACCCCGGTAAAAAGATATTCACTTTAGGGCCGCTGATTCACAATAATTCGGCACTTGAAGCTTTGGCGGAGAAGGGCGTAAACGTCTTAAAAGAAGATGCAAGCGACCTTGCGACTGACGGTCAGAATTCTGTGGTTATTGTGCGCGCGCATGGTGTGCCGCCAAAAGTTATGCAGAACTTAAAAGAGAAGGGCGTAACCGTAATTGACGCAACCTGTCCGCGCGTGCTTTCAAGCCAGAAGCGCGCCGCAGACTACGCTAAAAAAGGCTATACTGTCTTTCTTGCAGGCGACAAAAATCATGGCGAAGTTGTCGGCATCAGCGGCTATGCGCGCGCGTCAGGCGCTGACTGCATTGTAATAGAACATAAAGAGGACGCAGAATCTGTAGAGTATGTGCCCGAAAAGTCGGTGCTTTTAAGCCAGACTACAATCTCAAGAAGTGAATATGATGCAATTGCCGCTGTCTTAAAAGCTAAAAACGCAAATCTTGTGGTGCTTAACACAATCTGCCCTGCAACAGACGAGCGCCAGAATGCGCTTATTGAGCTTTGCAAGGACGTTGACGGCATTCTCGTAATCGGCGGCAGACATTCCGCAAATACTAAGCGTCTTTTGCGCACAGCCCAAGAATTATGCGCTCATTCAGCCTTAATTGAAACCGCAAAAGAAATTCCTGCCGAGTTTTTTACATTAAACAGAGTAGGCTTAACCGCCGGCGCATCAACCCCCGATTTTGTCATAGACTCCGTAGAATCCGCCCTAGCCGGGCATGAGAATACATAAAACGATTATACACCCGACTTTCAAGAACACGCAACTTTTCAAGTTTCCGCAAGCGGAAACTTGCAGCGGTGCACCAAATTAAGCTTATTCTGCAAAATAAGCCTAAATGCGCACCCGTTATACCTTGTCGCTCAAGGCAAAAATCGCTAAAATAAGGAAATATAAAACGATAAAGAGGACGTTGATGAAAGCGATTGAACTGGAAAAGGCTTACGAGCCTAAATCCTTTGAGGACAGAATTTACAAAGAATGGGACAGCAAGGGCTATTTCAAGCCGGCTTCTGACGAAGCTTCCCCGATACACGCACAGTACAAATGCCAGTGCGAAGACTGCAACAAAAAAACAAACACATATTCTGTCGTCATTCCTCCGCCGAACGTCACAGGCGTGCTCCACATGGGGCATGGCTTAAATAACACACTTCAGGACATTGTTGTACGCTACCACCGCATGAAGGGTGACAACACTCTCTGGATAACAGGTACAGACCATGCAGGTATTGCAACTCAAAACGTTGTTGAACGTCAGCTCAAAAAAGAGGGCAAAACCCGCAATGACCTTGGCCGCGAAAAATTTATTGAGCGTACTTGGACTGTAAAAGAAGACCATCACAATACAATCGTAAAACAGCAGAAAAAGCTCGGAAACTCAACCGACTGGGAGCGCGAGCGCTTCACTATGGACGACGGCTTGAGCAAGGCTGTACGCGATGTTTTTGTTACACTTTATGAGCGCGGACTTATGTACCGCGGAAAACGCCTTGTAAACTGGTGTCCGCGTTGCGGCACTGCTCTTGCAGATGACGAAGTAGACCATGAAGACACACAGGGCGCGATGTATCACATCTATTATGAATACGCGGACGGAAGCGGAAGAATCGAGGTTGCAACAACCCGTCCTGAAACTTTCTTTGGTGATACTGCCGTTGCCGTAAACCCGACTGATGAACGCTACACCGCGCTTGTCGGCAAAAAGCTCAAACTGCCGCTTACCGGCAAAGAAATTCCGATTATTGCAGATGATTACGTTGACAAAGAATTTGGAACAGGTATGGTAAAGATTACGCCTGCCCATGACCCGAACGACTGGGAAGTAGGCAAGCGCCACAACCTCGAAGTAATCAATCTTTTGACACCAGACGGACGCTTAAACGAGAATGTGCCTGAAAAATACCGCGGACTTAACCCGGAAGAGGCACGCAAGCTTGTAATTGAAGATCTTGACGCAGCCGGTCTTTTCAAGGGCGAAGAAAAAATGGTTCACTCAGTCGGTCACTGTTACCGCTGTAAAACCGTAGTTGAGCCTTATTTGAGCGACCAGTGGTTCGTAAAAATGAAGCCGATGGCTGACAAGGCTCTTGCCGCATGGAAAAATGGCGAGATTCAGTTCTTTCCGCAGAAATGGGAAAATACTTATGAGCAGTGGCTCGTTAATATCCGCGACTGGTGCGTAAGCCGCCAGATTTGGTGGGGTCACAGAATTCCAGTCTGGTACTGCCAGAAATGCGGCGAAGTTATCGTAAGCCGCGAAGACCCGTCAAAGTGTCCGAAATGCGGCGCTTCGGCTGACCAGCTTAAGCAAGACCCTGATGTTCTTGATACTTGGTTCAGTTCTTGGCTCTGGCCGTTCTCTACACTCGGCTGGCCTGAAAATACACCAGATTTGGCAAAGTTCTATCCGACAACAGCCCTTGTAACCGCTTATGACATTATCTTCTTCTGGGTTGCGCGTATGATTATGGCAGGTCTTGAATTTACCGGCAAAGCACCTTTCCACGATATTTACATTCATGGACTTGTCCGCGACAAGCAGGGCCGCAAAATGTCAAAGTCTTTGGGCAACGGTATGGATCCGCTTGAGATTATCGATGAATACGGTTCAGATGCGCTCAAGTTTACGCTCGGTTTTATGTGCGCACAGGGTCAGGACGTTCTTGTTGATAAAGATTCATTCAAGCTTGGCTCGCGCTTCTGCAATAAGGTTTGGAACGCAAGCCGCTATATTTTGGGCAACCTTGAAGGCAGAGAGCTTGTTGCAATTGACGAAAAAGCAGATGCCGACAAAGGCGCAAAGAACGGTCTTACAGAGCTTGACCGCTGGATTTATTCATGCCTTAACAGCGCTGCCGCAAATGCACGTGCTGCTTTTGAAAGCTACCGCTACAATGACGGCGCACAGACTTTGTATGAATATTTCTGGAATAATTTCTGTGACTGGTATGTTGAAGCAACAAAGCTTTCGTTCTGGCATGGTGACGATGACGAAAAGAACCGCGCAGTTTCTGTTCTTCTGAACGTACTCGAAGAAAGCCTCCGCCTGCTTCATCCGTATATTCCGTTTGTTACAGAAGAAATCTACAGATTTTTGCCGCTTGAACAGCTTGCAGAAAACCGCAAGAAGTTTGCTCCGGCTGAAAAGGCAGGCAGAGCAGGTTATTGCGGAATGCTCATCAATGCGCCTTACCCTGAATTCAGCGAGGAACGCAATTTCAAGAGTGCGGCAGAAAGATTTGCTTCTTTGCAGGAACTTGT
>JAGAAX010000014.1 GCA_017614995.1 Spirochaetaceae bacterium | reverse complement strand
TGCCGTAAACGCTATCTGCGAGGACAAACTCCGTGGCGTAACATGGCTTGGCGCTGATGACGGTATTTACTGCTACAAAGACAATGTGTTTATCGAAAACGAAGTTACCGAGCTTTGCAAAAGCTCAAGAATCCGCCATGTAGGTATGACACCCGACGGAGAGCTTCTTATTTCCGCATATTCAGGCATAAGCCAGGTGCGCGTAATGCCCAATGACGAGATAACAGTCTGGACAGTGCAGGACGGACTTGCCGGCCTTAAGTGCCGCGTCGCAATAAAGACAAGTGACGGTGATTATTACGTCGGTACTACGCAGGGCTTAAGCATTATAAGCCACGAAGACGGTTCGTTTACCAATATTACGCGCGAAGACGGCTTTGAGAACGAATTTATCATGTGCCTTTTTGAGGACGACCAGGGGCGCGTCTGGGTCGGCACTGACGGCGGCGGTATCTACATTCTTAAAGACAAAAAAATCGTAAAGCACTACACAACACATCAGGGGTTGGCGGGCAACGTTATCTTTAAGGTGTCTTATCTTACTGACAAAGAAATCTGGATTGCCACAGGTACAGGCGTTTCAAAATATATTGAAGAAACTGACTCTTTCTTTAACTTCAACTCGTCAAACGGACTTGGAACAGACAGTGTTTTTCAGTCTATCTGTGACTACACGCAGACAATCTGGATGACAAGCAACAAAGGTGTTCTTTCTGCAACACTTGAAGACATGGAAGCTGTCGCAAAAGGGGAGAAAGATCAGGTTACCATAAAGTATTACGGCAGCTCCGACGGCTTGATAACCGGCGGTGTTACCTCAACTTCTGTGTCAATGAAAGATTCCATCGGCAGAATATGGTTTACACTGATTGACGGCTTTGCGATTTACGACCCTGTAAAATCTGGCAAGAATCAGCTTGCACCTGAAATTGAAATACAGGAATATACGGTTGATAACGTAAAGCATGAATACACCGGCGAGAAAATTATTCTGCCGCCGTCTGCAAAGCGTTTAAGCATAAAATTTACGGGCTTAAGCTTTATCTCGTCTGACCGCATGCGTTTCTGCTATAAGCTTGACGGCTTTGAAATGCACTATTCGGACTGGTCAACAATGCGTAATGTTTCTTACACAAACCTTCCGCCTGGAACTTACCGCTTTTATGTAATGTCTCAGAACAGCGATGAATTCCAGAGTGAACCGTCTGAACCTATTATTATTATCAAGCAGCCGTATATCTGGCAGCTTATCTGGTTCTGGGTTTTGATTGGGCTTTTTGTTGCCGGCATTGTGGCTTTTGCTGTTTGGGTTAAAATCCGCCGCATGCGCCGTTATCAGATTGCGCTTGAAAAGAAAGTTGAAGAACGCACACTTGACCTCAAACTTGAAAAGGAAAAGTCAGAGAGTCTTCTGCTTAATATTCTTCCGGCGGAAGTTGCAAAAGAACTTACCGAGCACCCGAACAAGACAATCGCTAAGAAGTTTCCGAACATTACCGTTTTGTTCACCGACATTGTAGGCTTTACAAAAATGAGCGGCGGCATGGACGCAGAAGAGCTTGTATCTATGCTTAATGCGATGGTCTCAAAATTTGACGAGCGTGCCACCCGCGAAGGCATTGAAAAAATCAAGACAATCGGCGATGCCTATATGGCTGCAACCGGCTTTAACGAAGACAGCGGCTTTAAGGGTGCTCTGAAAATGGTGCGCTTTGCCCAGGGGCTTATACAAGATGTTCTGGATTTTAACGCTACTTCTCCGATAAAGCTGCAGATAAGGCTCGGCATTAACACCGGCGAGCTTGTTGCAGGTGTAATCGGCAAGTCAAAGTTCATCTATGATATCTGGGGTGACACCGTAAACGTTGCAAGCCGCATGGAAAGCACTGGCCTGCCGATGAAGATTCACGTTACAGGCACAACTTTCATGCAGACCGAAGATCACTTCAACTATAGCGAAGGCGTTGATGTTGAAGTAAAGGGCAAGGGCAAGATGAAGACATACTTCCTCGACTGCGGTCAAGCTCCGTTAGAGGTTCCGACAGCTTCTTCGGCAGAAGCACCGTCAGAACCTCCGCGCCGCCCGTCCGGCCTGTTAAGCCGCGCCGCAAGCCTCAAGGCTTAAAGTAGATTGTTCCGTCATCGTGAGCCGAAGGCGAAGCAATCTAGCGGTGTGCAACAGCTTTTGGAGTAGATTGCTTCGTCACTTCGTTCCTCGCAATGACGTGGTGCTTTTGTCATTGCTGAGGTACAGGCTTTCGTCATTGTGAAGTAGTAGCATCCGTCATTGCGAGCCGAAGGCGAAGCAATCTATTATGTAAAAGGGCATTAAATGGCAGATAAAAAATCATACATATATATTCTGTTCAACAAACCCAATGGAACCCTTTATACAGGAGTAACTTCATACTTAGTAAAGCGAGTATGGGAACATAAAAACAAAATTACAGGCGGTTTTACTGCAAAATATAGCATTGACAAGCTGGGCTATTACGAAGAATTTGCTGATATAAAAGATGCTATTGCACGAGAGAAGCAAATAAAAGGCGGCTCAAGAAAAAAGAAACTTGATTTAATAATGAATAATAATCCTGACTGGATAGATCTATATGACCAAATAAAGTAGATTGCTTCGTCACTACGTTCCTCGCAATGACGGGTTTGCGATTAGGCTGATTCTACGGGTTTAGTCGATTCGGCAAACCCTGCTAGTTTCCGCTTTGCAAAAACTAGCGTTAGTCTTTGTACAGCGTTCGTCATTGCGAGCCGAAGGCGAAGCAATCCCGGTTTGTGCACATTTTACATTGGCGCAATATTGATTTTATTGATTTCATACATTAGAATTAATTGCTTATGTCTAAACGTTTCGGAGAGGCTTCAAAAAATAAAATCTTCGCTCTTTTGTGTATCTTTGTATGTCTGCTGTTTGCTTCCTGCGGCGGTGGTGGCGGAGGAGGAGGCGGTGCTGTAAGCTTTGCGCCAAATAGCAATATGCCCCACAATGGCGGCGACGCAGGCGGCTTTGGTACAGGTAACCAGACCGGTGGCGGCATGGGCGGCACAAGCATAGAAGAAGCCAACTCCACTCTGCTTTTAGGTCAGTCTGCGGCTCTTTCCTATCAAAAAGTTGATATTGATTTAATAGTAAACGGCGAGCATTTTGCTATAAACAACGTAACCGCGACAACAACTACAGAAGTCCTTCCAAAAATACCAATTGGTGCAGAAGTTTCAGGCACAGCTACGATATTTCTGGATAACGGCACAACGCGCGTTGCAGAACTTGAAATGACTTCAATCGGAATCCATAATAATCTTATATTCAAAGTTCCATATAATTATGAATGTATCGACAGGGGCACAAGCGTAAAAACAGGCACATATTTTTCAAGAGACGGCATAGACCTTTCAGACTGTACCGGCGTGCGCGTTGCAGGCTGGCTCTGTTCAGACGGAACAATGCACTACGGCGGCTACATTACCGGTGTGCGCGGCGATATTACGCTTACCGCAGTCTATAAAGTTGCAGTAACAAGCAATGTTTCTGAAATTTCAAAGCGTAGCAGCCTTATTACAACGCTTGGCATTTCGGCTGATTCTGGCGGAACAGCCTTGAAGCCGGAAACTGCCCAGCTTAGCGTATTCGGCAGCAGCAATTATACATATTCGTGTGATACAACCAAAGTTACTGTTGATGCTTCCGGCGCTGTTTCTATTGTTGCCGGATACGATCCGCCGCTTGCAGGCGAGACCGTAACCATAACCGTAACCGATAACGATGACCCGACGCTTTATGCGACCGTAGACCTGACAATCAGCAGGCAGTGCGTTCTTGCAATGTACAAAGACAAACTCTCGCATGATGCAGAAACTTCGCCGGATTACACAAAAATTATCGGCGGAAGCGACGGTACTACGGCTTCAGGCAATCTTTATGCGCTTGCCGGTGCTATTATAGAAGCGAACAAAAGTGCAGAAACAAACCATAGCGAGCAGATTTCAGACTGGAAGCGGACAACGCCTATGCCTATGAAAGTAACCAAAACATCAAGTATTCCTATTTCTGCCGATACAAAAGTTTATGCACTCTACGAAATGTCGGTATCAATTAACAAAGAAAAGATTGCAAAACCAAGTACACTGCTTGCATCACTTAATATTACGCAGGATTCAACAGGAAGGGCGGTTATGCCGAATTCTGCACAGCTTACCGTAACAGGAAGCGACGGCTACACGTTCTCAAGTTCTCCGAGCGGCAGGGTTAATATAACACCTGGAGGTGTTGTTACTATTGCGGGCGATCCGTCTATTAGAGGCGAAACCGTAACAATAACGGCAACCGACAGCAACGACAGCACAATTTTGGCACAGTGCACAATAAAGATTTGCAAACAGGCTGTCTGTGCAATTTATATAGATAAAACCACATGCGATGCAACAAACGGAACGCCGGGATATACAAAGATTCTTGACAACGATGTAGATTCTTCTACCTCGCCGAGCATGAATGTTATGCCTTATAATCTTATTGGCGCAACATTTGAAGCACAGAAGAACAATACAATTTCTGGCTGGAAAGCTACGGATTCTACAACAGTGCTTCCTAACAACAGTTCTTATTTGGTTTCTGGCGACAAAAAAATCTACGCAGGCTGGACTATTACCGGCATTGATACAAGCGAAAGAATATTGTGGCGTTATACAGGCGTTACCAATGACAATCAGACTGTTATAGACAGAACATCCGGTTCATATAGTAGTAAATGGAGCAATAGTTCTCTTGTAGGTTCTCGTTTTAATACTAGTGTCAGCGGAAATAATGTAACCATTTCGGTTACAAATGCAGCAGATTTAGACCCGCTTAAAAAGAATGCTACTTTAGATGGTGAATATCAAGCGATGTACCAGATATATAAAAGCGACGACACTGCAAGCTTTACAGAAATTCCTATTACGGTAAAAGATGCCATTTATGTTGATGTCAATAAAACGCTTCATTATAAAGCAGGAGCAACAATTCCTCCTATTCTTACGATAACTACTCTTTGGGGCGGAAAAACCGTTAAAAAAATTGCAGACAGTGCATTTGAGAATAATACGACAATAACAAGCATAACGGTAAACGGTGCTATAGAAATAGGATCTAACGCATTTAAGAAATGTTCAGCGCTTACTTCTATTTATGTAACAGGCGGTGCAAAAATAGGAACGGCTGCATTCCATGGCTTCGATGGTGGCAGCGGTACTAATACTGTAACAATAAATATTTCGGGTGCTGCAATGCCGTTAGGACTGTATGCATTCAACTGGATAAAATCAACTTCTTTAACGCTTCCGTCGAGTGTGACTTTATCGGGTGATAATGATCCCCAGAAGACGTTCCATGGATTTGGTCATTGTAACCGAAATTCCGGAACCTTCTCAGACGGAATCAATCAGGGAACTGTAAAAATTCCGAATAACACAAAAATAATTGGTGGAAGCTGCTTTGCGGGTGCACATTTTGAGTATGTCTGTATACCGAAAACTGTAGAAAAATTTGAAGGTTATGCCTTTGACCAATATTATGGTAATATCAAGTATGAAGGATCACAAGCCGAGTGGAATGCCATTACAAAAGACACTCACAATACTATAGACGCCTCAAGAATACAGTTTAATCAAGCCTTATGGTAAAACTGCGCTACGGTTTTGTTGCCGGTTTTTGTGTAAACAAAAAGCGGCACTTTTCGCTGATTGAGCTTTATCCGTTGATTAGGCTACTGCGAAAAGAGCCTCGCAATGACGCGCTCCATCCGTCATTGCTATTTGCTGGTTGTACATGCGCTTATGAGTGTGGGGCGTGTTTAGGGCGTATTTCTTATGTTGTAAATACATAATTTGCATGCTAAACTGTGCATAGTAATATATTCGTTTTATAACGCAAAGTTAAATGTCTCTGATAACTCTAAACAGCCGAAAATGTGTTCAACTTAAAAAGTATAATGCCTCTGGCAGTTTATGAAGGAGAGAATTGTGAAAAGTAAGATCTTTTCATCAATAATTATTCTCTTAATAGTAGCAATATTAGCTGTTCTTGCTTCTTGCGGCGGCGGTGGAGGAGGCGGTGGCGGTGCTGTAAGCTTCTCTCCCGACAGCAATATGCCTCACAACGGCGGTGATGCAGGCGGCTGGAGAACCGGCAATCAGACCGGTGGCGGCATGGGCGGTTCAAACATTGGAGACGACAATACCACACTTCTTATAGGGCAGATAGCCGCCCTTGATGTTGAAAATATAAACATTGTGATCTATGTAAACGGCGAGCGTTTCGAGATAAACAACGTAACCGAAACAACCACAAAAGAAGTGCTTCCAGAAATGTCAGTCGGAGATGTCGTTTATGGTACAGCATACATTTCTGTAGCTGGCGAAAATGACCCGCGCGAAGCGCCTCTTGACCAGACGACAATTGGATTTGATACAAGCCTGAAATTCAAAGTGCCCTATAATTACACCATAGCAGAAAGTGATTTGCCTGCTCCTGTTTCCGGCACATATTTTGCCAGAAACGGAATAGATATGTCTTCTTATACGGCGGGAAATAAAGTCGGATGGAAATGTGCATATTCAGACGGAACAACTACAGACAGTTATGGTGCTCTTGTTACAGGCGTGCGCGGTGATATTACGCTTACAAGCATAAAAGAATGCTTATGGCTTGATGCTGATGGAGCGCTGCATTTTACTGATACACCTGGAAATCCGCTTCCTGCAAACCTTGTAATACCGTCAAGTGTACACGGAAAGCCTGTCAAAAAAGTTGCAGCAGAAGCTTTCAGGAACAATACAACATTAACAAGTGTAACTATACCTGCTGGTATGATAATTGAGGAAATGGCTTTTAAAGAGTGCACTAATCTTACAAGTATTACTATTGGTAATAATGCGACAGTAGGCATACAAGCTTTTGATATGTGTTCAGCAGTTTCCGTTATTACTGTTGGAAACAATGCTTCGTTAGGTGACTTTGCTTTCGGCAGTAATGGTTTGAGTGGATCTGGGCTTACCTTTAATAAGGGTTCAGGCGTAATTTTCAATGGAGCTGTTTTAGGATATTCAACGGTTACTACCGTAGATTTGAGTAATGTAATATTCCCAGGAAATTATCTTCCAGGGCAGCTGTTCTGTCATTGTCCAAATCTTGGTGTAATCACAATTCCTTCCGGTATTAATAGAATAGGTACAAGCTGTTTTTCAGGAGCAAATTTTGTCAAAGTTTATATACCGAAAAGTGTAAAAGTTATTGAATCATATGCTTTCGATCTGGCTTACGGTGAAATTTATTATCAAGGAACTACAGCAGACTGGGCGGATATTACTATTGACAATGTGGGTGATGGTAATGGTCTGTTGGGAAATAGTATTCCCATTTATTATGAATCATGGTAATTCACTTGAAGTGAATAAAGCTTTTGTACAGCACCCGTCATTGCGAGCCGAAGGTGAAGCAATCCAGCATTCACATTCTGCATGGTTATGGAAAAAACTGCGGGAATTTGCTATAAATCAGTGTAACTTAATTTGCTTTTAGGAAGACACCTTGCTTAATAAATTAAAGGAAACTGCCGTTTCGATTCTGCCGATAAGCGTGATTGTTCTGGTGCTGAACTGGACGATTGCGCCGCTCGGCACAGCCATGACGATTCAGTTTATAACCGGCTCTTTGTTTACCATCCTAGGGCTTGCGCTTTTTCTGCTCGGTGCAGACATAGGCATTCTGCCGATTGGTGAGAAAGCCGGCGCCGCACTTACAAGCAGACGCAATCTGCCTCTTCTTTTGGTTTCAGCGTTTTTTATCGGGTTTTTCATTACAATAGCAGAGCCCGATGTGCAGGTGCTTGCAAAACAGGTCTGTTCCGTTGATGAAAACATAAACCCGACGCATCTGCTGCTTATGATTGCTGTCGGCATCGGGCTTTTTACGTCAATCGGGCTTTTGAGAACAGTGCTGCATATTCCGCTGAAATATCTTCTTACAGGTTTTTATGTGCTTGTTTTTATTGCCGCTGCCGTTGCGCCAAAAGATTATCTTGCTGTGGCTTTTGATTCCGGCGGAGCAACTACAGGACCAATGACAGTGCCGTTTATTCTTGCGCTCGGTGTCGGTGTTGCCGCAGTTCAAAGCCGCGCAAAAGGTGGCAAAGACGCAAGTTTCGGCATGACAGGCATGGCTTCTATAGGCCCGATTCTGGCGGTGCTGATTCTAGGCATCTGCATGGCAGGCTCTTCTACGGTGCAGAAGGCAGCAGAAACAGACTTGCAGCCTTCAACCGCAGTTGAGGCACAGAATCAGCAGGCACAGCAGGCCGCACAGGCTGAAGCTTTACCGCAAGAAAGCGGGCGCGGTGTATATGCCCACCTTCTGCCTGAAGTGCTTGCCGATGTTGCAAAAGCCCTGCTGCCGTTAATCGTAATGTTTGTGGTTTTTCAGTTTACGCTGCTGCATCTGCCGCCGCATGCTATAATGCGTATGTCAGTCGGACTTGTCTATGCGTTTGTCGGGCTTGTGCTTTTTATGCTAGGCGTAAACGGCGGTTTTATGCCCGCCGGCGACATTATAGGTTATACTGTTGCATTGACAGATTACCGCTATATACTTGTGCTGATCGGCGTTTTTCTTGGCGCTGTTGTTGTCTGTGCAGAACCGGCTGTCTGGGTTTTAACCAAGCAGGTTGAGGAAATTTCCGGCGGCACAATCAGAAGAAGCGTTATTTTTGCGGCGCTTTCTTTTGGTGTTTCCGTTTCTGTCGGTTTAAGCATTCTGCGGGTTTTAACAGGTTTCAGCCTTTGGTATGTTCTGCTTGCAGGTTATGCCGTTGCGCTTGTGCTTGCGTTTTTCTGTCCGGGGCTGTTTACCGCAATCGCTTTCGATTCAGGCGGTGTGGCTTCCGGCCCTATGACAACAACATTTATTCTTTCGTTTACGCTCGGAATTTCAAATGCTTTGGGCGGCAATCCGCTTACAGATGCATTCGGTGTTATAGCACTTGTTGCCATGGCGCCGCTTATAACTATTCAGATTTTGGGAATCCTTTATAATTATAAGGCTGAAAAATCTGCCGCTAAAAAAGGTGGTGCAAAGTGAAACTACTGATTTCTATTGTTCCTCACGGAAAAAGTGAGCGTATAACTTTGGCTGCAAGAAAGGCGGGCGCTACCGGCGGCACTGTGCTTATGGGCAGAGGAACTGCCAAAAACCAGATACTTGAAATGCTCGGTTTGGGTGACACCCGCAAAGATTTGATTTATATGCTTCTTGACGATGAGCTGTATGACGTGGTGCGCGCAGCCGTTCTTCAAGAAGCCGCAAAAGAAAAAAGCGGTTTCGGCATTGTTTTCACAATTGACGTAGAGAAATTTCTTAAAAATTCAAGCATAAACATTCAAAAGGAAGGTTCCAGTATGACAGATGCAACACACACATTAATCAGTATTATCGTTAATGCAGGTTTTGCAGACGACGCGATGGCAGCCACAAGAAAAGCCGGTGCCGGCGGTGGAACAATAATAAATGCGCGCGGCACAGGCAGAGAAGATGACGCAAAATTCTTCGGCATTACGATTGTGCCTGAAAAAGAAATGCTTCTTATTCTTGCCGAAAAATCTAAGGCAGACGCAATTCTTGATGCGGTGCGCTCTCTGCCATGTCTTCAGACTAAGGGCATCGGCATTACCTACTGCATAGACGTAAACGATTTTGCCCCCCTCGGCACTCCGAAGAAATAAGAGCCTTCCGTTGTAGATTGCCTAATGATGGTGGCGGTGTATACAAGCCGCCGGTTTTGTCACACAGCCTGTCTGTTTTTGTAAAGCAAAAACAGACACTTTTCGCCAGATAGACTTTGTTCGTAGATAAAGCTTATGCGAAAAGAGCCTCGAAAAGATGGACGTTGTGCACCAGTTACAAGTTTACGCTTGCGTAAACTTGGTCGTTTCGCCAGATGATTCTATAATTGTAGATAAGTCTAATGCGAAACACTTTAGCACAAATACAAGCACAAAAAAATCCTTGTCGTGCTGAAAAAGAAGCTCTCAAAAAGAAAATTGTCCTAAAAGTCAGCAAAAAAATCCGAAGATTTATCAATAATTCCATTACATAATACACTTAACAAGAAAAACACAAAAATCATTTTAGGAGTGTGCTTTGTACTGATTTGCACATGAATTTTATGATTTTTGCAAAAAAAGGAAAGGAGATTTTCTTATGAAAAAAATTATTTGTGCTCTTTTGGTTTTGAGCATTGCCTTCACAGGTCTGTTTGTTAGCTGTAGCGGCAAAAACGGTGGCTCTAGCTCAACAAAAGTTGGCGTTTCAATGCCTACAAAAGACTTGCAGCGCTGGAACCAGGACGGTTCAAACATGAAGGCTCAGCTTGAAAAAGCTGGTTACACAGTAGACCTTCAGTTCGCAGCAAACGATATCAACACACAGGTATCACAGCTTGAAAACATGATTACAAGTGGTTGTAAAGTTCTCGTTATCGCATCTATCGACGGTAACTCACTTTCTAACGTTCTTGAATCAGCACAGAAAAAGAATATTAAGGTTATCGCTTATGACCGCCTTATTATGAACACAAAAGCTGTTTCTTACTATGCAACATTCGACAACTACAAAGTTGGTACAATCCAGGGCGACTACCTCGTAGACAAACTTGGTCTTAAATCACGCTCAGCATCTGATCCTGTTTACATGGAATTCTTCACAGGTGACCCAGGTGACAACAACATCAACTTCTTCTTTGGCGGTGCTATGGACGTTCTTAAGCCATATCTCGACAAAGGTGTAATCGTTTGTCCATCTGGCCAGACAGCAAAAGCTCAGTGTGCTACATTGAACTGGTCTACAGAAGAAGCACAGAAGAGAATGGAAAACCTTATTACATCTAACAAGTATGGTCCAAAAGGAACAAAACTTGATGCTGTTTACTGTTCAAACGACTCAACAGCTAACGGTGTAACAAACGCTCTTATTTCTGCTGGTTACGATGCTTCTAACTTCCCAATCATCACTGGTCAGGACTGTGATATCGTAGCTGTTAAGAACATGCTCGCTGGAACACAGGCTATGTCTATCTTCAAAGATACACGTACACTTGCTTCTAAAGTTGTTGAAATGGTTGATGCAATCATGAAAGGTTCTGAACCACCTGTAAATGATACAAAGACATATGACAACGGAACAGGCGTTGTTCCTTCATTCCTTTGTGAACCAGTTTACGGTTCAAAAGAAAACTACAAAGAATTGCTTATCGATTCTGGTTACTATACAGAATCTCAGCTCAAGTAGTTTGAACTGACTTGATAAAGGGGCTGTCTAACACTTGTGGACAGCCTCTTTTTTATAACGATTTAAGGCAAAGAAAGAGAGGTTCCAATGGCTAAAACATTATTGGAAATGAAAAATATTACCAAGGTATTTCCTGGTGTAAAAGCTCTTGACAATGTTAATCTGGTTGTTGAGGAAGGCGAAGTTCACGCAATTGTAGGTGAGAACGGTGCCGGAAAATCAACCCTGATGAATGTTTTGAGTGGTATTTACCCATATGGAACATACGAAGGCGACATCATCTATAATGGTGAAGTCTGTAAATTCCAAACAATCAGAGATAGTGAAGCAAAAGGTATAGTTATTATTCATCAGGAACTTGCATTAGTTCCGCTTCTTACCATCGGTGAAAATATGTTCCTTGGAAACGAAAGAGGAACAAAAGCAAAAATAAACTGGTCCGAAACATTTGATAAAGCAGACGAGCTTTTGAACATGGTTGGACTGAAAGATTCATCAAAGACATTAATCAAAGATATTGGTGTCGGAAAACAGCAGCTTGTTGAAATTGCAAAAGCACTTGGAAAAAATGTAAAGCTTCTTATTCTTGATGAGCCTACAGCTTCTCTTAATGACAATGAAGCAAAACATCTGCTTGACCTTCTGCTTGAATTCAAAAAGCAGGGTATGACATCAATCATCATTTCACATAAATTGAATGAAGTTTCGTATGTCGCAGATAAAATTACAGTTATTCGCGACGGTTCTTCTATAACTTCGCTTGATAAGAAAAAAGACGATTTCTCTGAAGATACAATCATTTCTGCTATGGTTGGACGCAGCATTACAGACCGCTTCCCGAAACGTGAGTCGCACATCGGCGACATCTGTTTTGAAGTTAAGAACTGGTGTGTTGATCATCCTGTATTTGACGACATTAAGGTTTGCGACAACGTTAACTTCAACCTTAGAAAAGGTGAGGTTCTCGGAATTTCTGGTCTTATGGGTGCAGGACGAACAGAGCTTTCAATGAGTATTTTCGGACGCTCTTACGGAACAAACATACGCGGACAGATTTTTATGAACGGAAAAGAAGTTTCATTCCCGAACGTAAAATCAGCTATTAAAGCAGGTCTTGCATATGTTACAGAAGACCGAAAAGGCAACGGCCTTATTCTTACAGAGTCAATCTGTAAGAACACTACAGCCGCAAAGCCTGAAAAAATATCAAAGAATTATATCATAGACTTTGATAAGGAACGTGCATATTCCGAAGAAATGGCCAAAGAGATGCATACAAAATGCGCTACTGTAATGGAAGATGTCGGAAACCTTTCCGGCGGAAACATGCAGAAAGTTCTTGTAGGCAAATGGCTGTTTGCAGAACCGGATATCCTCATTCTGGATGAACCGACCCGCGGTATTGACGTTGGTGCTAAGTACGAAATTTACTGTATCATTAACCGTATGGTTGCGGAGGGCAAATCAGTTATTATGATTTCTTCCGAAATGCCTGAGCTGTTGGGAATGTGCGACCGTATTTATGTTATGAACGAAGGCAGAATGATTGCAGAAATGGACGGCAAAGAAGCCACACAGGAAAAGATTATGGCGGAAATCATCAATTCCGGCAAATCTGAAAATCTTGTAACAGAATAAATGGAGACTAAAATGGCAGATACAAAAATAAACAAAACTTCAGGTGGTTTAAAATCTGTATTAAAAAGCAACACGATGATTGTTGTACTCGTCGGTGTTATGATACTTTTCGAAATAATGATCCGTGCAACTAATCACGGTTCATTGTTTGCACCTGCAAATATTACAAACATTATCAGACAGAATGCTTACGTTGCTATTCTTGCAACAGGTATGCTTTGTTGTATTCTTACTGGCGGTAACATCGATTTGTCAGTTGGTTCTGTTGTTGCACTTGTTGGTGCTTTGGCAGGTGTTTTCATCGTTAACTGGGGTTGGCCGGTTTGGCTGGCAATTGTTGCATGTCTTTTGATTGGTACAATGATTGGTGCTTTCCACGGCTTCTTCATTGCGTATATCCACATTCCGCCGTTTATTACAACCCTTGCCGGTATGCTTTTGTGGCGCGGTGTTGCAACAATCGTTCTTGACGGCAAACCAATTGCTCCGTTCCCAGCAAAATACCTGAACCTTTTTGAAAGCTTTATTCCTGGTACAAGCGAAGCTACAAAAGAGAAGTTCGGCGAAATTACATTGTTCGGTGAATTCGTTGACAAGTATGTTCTTACAACAACACTCATCATTTCTTTGATTTGTGTATTGGTTTTTGTTGTGCTTGAAATTGTTTCACGCAGCAACAAGATTAAGAAGAACTACACAGTTTCTTCAACAGGTTCATTCATTGCAAAGCTCGTGTTCCTCTCAATCGTTATCATGATTTTGGGACAGTTCCTTGCACGTGACCGCGGTCTTCCGGTTGTACTTATTCTTCTTGGTGTTATCATTGCAGCTTATTCTTACTTTACACAGAACACTGTTCCTGGCCGCTACCTCTATGCAATTGGTGGTAACGCAAAAGCAGCCAAGCTTTCTGGTGTTAACACAGACAACGTAATGTTCTTTGCTTATACAAACATGGGCTTCATTGCAGCTGTTGCAGCTTTGGTAACAATTGCACGTTTGAATTCAGCTCAGCCGACAGCCGGTCAGAACTATGAAATGGACGCAATCGGTTCATGTTTCATTGGTGGTGCTTCTGCATACGGTGGAACTGGTACAGTAACCGGCGCTGTTGTTGGTGCTATCTTCATGGGTGTTCTTAACAACGGTATGTCAATCCTTGGTATTGATATGAACTGGCAGCGCGCTGTAAAGGGTATTGTTCTTCTTGCAGCAGTTATCTTCGACGTTCTGTCTAAGAAACGCAGCCGCGCAAACTAAAACTTGTAATCTGAGGGCATCTTAATGTTCCTTTTAAGATGCCTGTGTTTATGGCCCGGTACTGGTTTTGCCTCCATAGTAGTACCGGGTTTTTTTATGCCCTCCGCGCCTCGCAATGGCTCAAAAATGAAGCATGCAAAACTTGTAGAAGAGCTTGAAAAGCGTTAATATATTCCAATAATATTTTTGTATTTCCACTAAGGATTGTCTGGAGGCTTTTATGAAGATGAGCTTAAGTTTTGCAAGAAAGTTGTTTGCTTTGCTGCTTGTGGCGGTTTTGGCTGCCGGGTGTAAAGGCAAAAACAAAGCAGCTTCAAATGCAAACGCTGACTCGGGGGAATTTTGCGTTATAAGCTATGAACCGAGCGGAACACTGCCGGATGAAGTGAAAAATCCTTCTATATATGTGCAGTTTTCTGAGCCGGTTGTGCCGCTTGCAAAGCTTGGCGAACCTTCAGATAAATCTGATATTATTACGATAGAGCCTGCTCTGAAAGGCGTTTTCAGATGGTACGGTACAAGCCTTTTGAGCTTTGAATGTGCCGACGAAGTCATTCCGCAGACAGAATATGTTGTAAAAATCAATTCAAATGTAAAGTCTATAAACGGAACAGCCTTAACCGGCATAACAAGCTTTTCTTTTAAGACTGAAGAACTCAAGCTTGTTTCGGTTGTGCCCGGTTACGGCGCGGCACGCAAGCTTACAGAAGAAAACCCGAACGCATTTATGCCTTACATCGACAGTGATGATGTTCCTGTTGCTGCTGCCGGCGACATCGGCGTGTTCTTCAATTATCCGGTTGATTTAGACGTAGTAAAAAGCTCAATTGTTGTCTATGACGAAGATTCTAACACTTACAATGCGTCTTTTTCAAAGATAAAAGACGCAAACGGCGTGCTTATTGCTATAAAAGACAAAATGCCTG
This sequence comes from Spirochaetaceae bacterium, assembly GCA_017614995.1. Lineage (GTDB taxonomy): Bacteria > Spirochaetota > Spirochaetia > Treponematales > Treponemataceae > UBA1240. Next base: position 120,099 of record JAGAAX010000014.1, on the reverse strand, counting down.
AAAACAAGCGCATCGATATTGCTCTCAAAAGCGGGGCACAGGCACAGAAAGGCTCTCTTAAAACTGAAAATGACCAGATTCAGAGCTTCCACACACTGCTGCCGCTTACATTGCGCAACACAGACACAGACGCCTACAGCTACGGAAAGTACAAAAACCCTGTTTACTTTTACTTCTCTCATCAGCTTGACGCCAAAAATCTTGACATGCTCGTAAGCGGCATCAAGACAACTCCGGCGATGAAAATAACCAAAGACAATGTAGAAGTTTCCGGCAGCCGCGTTATTGTTTTCGGTCTGCCTGTAAATTACGAAGAAACTTACTCAATGGTTCTGCCGGCAGGAATAAGCGATATATATGGAAGAAAAACACCATCTTCTATAAGCGTTGATGTTGAAGTTCCTGCTGCAGCAAGTATGGCTACATTTAAAGATTACGGCACTGGAATTCTTGAGGCGCAGTTTAGTCCAAAGCTTGCTTTCCAGTTTCAGAATATTTCGTCTGGTTCAAGCTATACTTTGCGCTCAAGGACAAAAGATGCTGTTACAAAGACTTATGGCGACGGCGACATTCCAAAGAACGAAGCTGTAGTTGAGACTGTAGACCTTGACTCTTTCCTGCATAAGAGCGGCGGGCTTTCTGTAGGCAATGTCTTTTTTAATGCAGACATGATTGTAAAAAATTCATGGAACGACCAGTATTATACGCAGTCTAATACGCAGACAATTCAGGTTACAGACTTGGGCGTTACAGTGCGTTACGGCTATAACAAGGCTGTTGTTCTTGTTACGTCTTTAAAGACAGGCGAGCCTGTTGCAGGCGCAAATGTCGGTGCTTTTGCGTACAAGCTTAATTACAACTCAAACAGCTATTTCTATGACATGCTCAATAGTGTTTCTCTTTTTAACAAAGACATTAAAGGCGGAAAACATACAGAACTTGGAAAAGCGGTAACTGACAGCAACGGTCTTGCCATAATTGATTTTGAAAAAGGCGCTTTGAGCAAGGCTCTGAAAAATACATCAAACAATATGTACATTGAAGTTGTAAGCCAGGGCGACCGCGTTGTGTTCGGCCCGGACATTACAAGCATGTGGCGCTATGATACAGTCGGTATTGCAGAGCCGCAGTACGCCGAGGACGAAATGATGCGCGTCTTTATGTTTACAGACCGCAAGCTCTACAAGCCTGGCGAAAAGCTTACATTCCGCGGAATTGACCGCACGCAAAAGCTCGGCAAGCTTGAGCCTTTTGTAGGTGACTATACTATAGAAATAAAAGAGGACGCATGGAAGGCAGAGCCTATTAAGACATTCAAAGGCAAGACTACGGCTTCCGGCGGTTTCTACCACACAGTTACGCTGCCTTCAGACCTTGAACCGGGCGATTACGTTATCAGATATACAAGAAAAATGCCGAACGGCAATGAAGCTACACAGAGCGAATATTTCCAGATTGCATTTTTTGAGCGTCTCAGATTCCAGGCTTCTGCCTCTATACCGAATATAACATACATACGCGGCGACCGCATCGACGCTTCTGTTTCAGCCGAATATCTTGGCGGCGGAAGTCTTGCAGGCTGTGGCTTTGAGACTTCATGGTTCAGAGAACCTTGCGGTTTCAGCTTGAGCGGCGCAAAATTTGACGGCTACAAATTCGGGCCGATGTTCGGCTATGACAGCCGCTCTTATTTGGGCAGAGATCAAGGTACGCTTTCTGTAACAGGCAAAGGCTCAACTTCAATTGCTTCTGGCGGTGAATCTTTGAAAGGCATGGCTTATCAGTACCGTTCCGAAGTGCGCGTAACAGACCAGAGCAACCAGATGATTGCGGCTTCTGCCTCTGTTGTAGTTCATCCGGCACTTTATTACATTGGCTTGAGCGCACCGACAAATATAAAAGGTTTTGCCAAAAAAGGCGACAAGCTCGATTTCAAATATCAGGCTGTAACACCTGACGGCTCGGCTGTTTCAGACAGCGTTATACCGAAAGCAAAGGCAAAACGCTCTATTACTGTTGAGCTTCAGCGCGAAGAATGGAACCTTGTTCAGCAGATGGGCGTTTACGGCACAGTAAACACAAGATATGTGCGCAATATGGTTACAGACCAGACAATGACTGTGCCGCTTGATAAAGACGGTTCATTCAGCATTACACCGTCAAAGAGCGGTTCTTATCTTATCAGATTGTCTAGTACAGACAAAAACGGCAGCGACGTTGTAACAGAGCGCAGATTCTATGTAATCGGTTCAGACTGGTACTGGTACGGCGACCAGACAGACGAGCTGACACTGACATGCAACAAAGACTCTTATTCGATTGGCGAGACGGCGCAGATTATGCTCCAGAGCCCGCTTGAAAAGGGCAGATATCTTCTTACAGTTGAACGCGAGGGCGTTTTCCATCAGGAAATTCTTGATATTAAAGAATCTGTAACTGTACTTGATATTCCTGTTAAGGCTGAATATCTGCCGATTGCTTATGTAACACTTTCGACATATTCAACACGTACTGGCGAGCCTGTCAAAGACTTTGACACGCCTGACATGAACAAGCCTAAAGGCTACTTTGGTCTTACACCAATCCGCGTAAACAGAGATTCTGTCAAATTTGATATTGCTGTAAAGGGCGACAAATCTTCTTACAGACCGGGCGAAACTGCAAAGTTTACGCTCAAGGCTACAAAGAACGGCTCGCCTGTATCTGGCGCAGAAATTTCGTTTATGGCAGTTGACCGCGGTGTAATCGACCTTGTCGGCTACCATGTTCCAGACCCAGTCGGATATTTCTATAGAGATTACCACTATCCAATATGCACAAGGGGCGGCGATTCACGCTCAATGCTCATTGACCCGGTAGTTTACGCTGCAAAGCGCATGTTCGGCGGCGATGCCGAGGGCGATGATTCTGAAAAGATGAACGAGCGCAAGAATTTTGACCCAACCGCAGTATTTGAGCCTTATCTTGTAACCGGCGCAGACGGTACTGTTGAGTGCACCTTTGTCTGGCCGGACAATCTGACGGCTTACCGTATTACGGCTGTCGGCGTAAACGGCGACAAATTTGCAATTTCTGAAAGCGAGGTCAATGTTGCCAACCCAGTTTCAGCCAGAGACGTTGTGCCTTCAACTTTGCGCCTGAACGATATAAGCGAGGCAGGTCTTGTAATCTCTAACCTTCAGGATACACCGCAGACTTTGGATATTGAAGCCGAAATATTTGACGGCATCGAAAAGTCTGGTCAGCCTGTTGAGGTTGACGGCATTGAAAGAGCTGTCGGTCATGCTTCTCTTATAAAAGAAACTAAGAAGTCGATAACCGTTCAGGCAAATTCGACAAGCATTGTAATGTTCCCGCTTAAAACTGAAAAAGCAGGCTTTGTTACTGTTCAGTTTACGGTACGCTCAAAGATTCTTAACGAGAGAATCTTGAAGCCTATTGAAATTGAACGTCCGTATGTTTTTGAGACTGTAACAACAACCGGCTCAACAGGCAAAGACAAGAACGCTTCTGCAAAAGAGCTTCTCGTAATTCCTGGTGATTCAGACAACAATCAGGGGAATATCTCGATAACGCTTGATGCGACACGCCTCGGCGTTTTGAAAGAAGCTGTAGATTATGTATTCCATTATCCGTACGGCTGTCTTGAGCAGCGTTCAAGTGCAATTATGCCGATGGTCTATTTCGCAGACTACATCAAAGTTTTGGGTCTCGACAGCGAGGTAAAGAAGCCGCGCAAAGTTGTAGAAGCCGAGCTTAAGAAATGGAAGAATTATCAGCGTGCAGACGGAAGCTTCCCATACTGGCCGACCGGCAATGTTGCATCTTTCCCTGTAAGCGTGCGCATCGGTGAAATTGTTGCAGCCGCAAAAGAGAACGACTACGACGTTAAGATTAACCCGAATAAGCTTGCAAGCTATATTTCATCTGAATATGCAAGACTGATTTCTGACAGGCATTATTCACAGTCTTTGTACATGAAGGCTTATGTAAACTATGTTCTTGTCCGTCTTGGCAAATATGTAGAAGATTCTACAATTGACTCGATTGTAAACGACGAGAAAGCTACGGTTTCAGAGCTTTGCTACGCAGGTCTTATGTATGCGGAACGCAAGCAGACTGCCAAAGTAAAAGAAGTGCAGAAAAAGATTTCAAGCTTTATGCGCCCGACTACACGCGGAATTGATATAACTCACCAGAGCTGGTCTTACTGGCAGTTCTTCGGCGGTGAAATAGAACCTTATGCACTTGCGTTAAAGTTCTATTCAGTTGCCGACCCTGAAAATGACAACGTTGGCCGCCTTGTTTATCAGCTTTTGCAGCTTCAGCGTTCTTCCCGTGGTTACTGGAAGTCAACTGCTACAACAGCGCGTGTTCTTGATGCGTTTGCTACATATATTAAGGCAAACAACCTTGAGGACACCAACTTTACGGCTGAAGCTTTGATAAATGGCAAGAAATTTGTTGACGGTAAATTCAAGGGCTTGGGTGCTGACCCTGTAGAAAAGACCTGTGCTTTGACAGAAGAGCCTGTTAAGGGTCTTGCCAAAGATAAAGAGCTTCCTGTTGAGTTCTCTAAGAACGGTACAGGAGATTTGTTCTACACAATCTCGATGAAATACGCTGTTAATGCAGACAAGCAGTTTGCGCGCGACGAAGGCTTGAGCGTATTCTGCGAATACAAAGATCTTGCTACAGGTCAGATTGTTACAGGCGACAAGCTTGTAGCAGGAAAGACTTACAAGGCTCATGTAGTTATCTCTACAACAAGAGACCGCACATTTGTTGCTCTGCGTGTTCCTGTTCCAGCCGGTGCTGAAATTCAGAATGCCGCATTTGTTACAACAGGTTCATTCCAGGAATATGAGGAGGACAAAAAGCAGAATGACGGCGACTGGTGGTGGGACGACTACTACACAAGATTGTCTAACGAAACGATTTACGAAAACGAAGTTCAATATTTCTGGAACTATATGGGACGCGGAAGACAGGAAGTAGACTTCCTGTTCAGAGCAGTCCGCTCGGGCACATATCAGACACCTTCTGTTACAGCAGAATGTATGTATGAGCCTGAAATTTTCGGACGTTCAAACGGCAAGGTTTGGACTATTGAATAAGTTTGTCTGGAAAAAGCTGCCGAAACCTTTGAGATTTGTGCTCAAGGTTTTGGCAGCCGCTTTTTTTGTCTGGCTTCTTCTGTTTTTAGCACTGAAGATTCTGCCTTTCAAAGCATTAACTGAATTTAAAAACCACCAGTACAGCACTCGCTTCTACGACCGCAACAACAATCTTGTAGAGATAATGGCTCTTGATGACGGTCTGCGTCGCGAATGGACGCCGCTCGAAAAGATTCCGCCAGAAGTGCAGGCTGTGTTTATAGAAGCCGAGGACAGCGCATTTTACAAGCACCATGGTGTTTATCTGCCTGCAATTTTGCGTGCCGCTGTGCAGAATGCAAAAAACAGGCGCACTGTAAGCGGCGCTTCTACAATTACAATGCAGCTTGCAAGAATGGTTGTGCCGCGCGGTTCTAAACGCACAACATTCGGCGGCAAGATTAAAGAAGCTTTTCTTGCATTCCGTATAGAAGCAAAATTAAGCAAAAAACAGATTCTTGAGCTTTATTTGAACAATCTGCCTTTTGGGTTTAGAACTGAAGGCATAACAAGTGCCGCAAGAAATTTTTACGGTCTTTCTCTTTACGAACTGAACAATGAGCAGATAAAGGCTCTTTCTCTCATACCGCGGCGGCCGGCCTTGTACATAAACCAAGTTCCATCAGCAACTTCTTTTGATTATCCAGAGGAAGTGCCGCATTTTATGAACTGGGTTAAAACCCAGTATAAAGGCGTTATTCCACCTGATGTAAGACTTTCTGTTGACGCAGAATTTACTGAGGACGTAAGGCAGCACATTGAACAGACTTTGAACATGTATTCAGACGCGCGCGTTGCAGACGGTGCGGCTTTGGTTTTAGACAACCAGACCGGCGAAATTCTTGTCTGGTGCGGCAGTACAAATTTTTACCGCGAGGACACAGGACAGATTGACGGCGTGCTTGTCAGAAACCAGACAGGCAGTTCGATGAAGCCTTTTTTGTATGCAATGGCTTTGGACAACGGTTTTCCGCCGACGACTGTGCTGCCCGATGTTCCAACAGATTATGGCAGTTCAGAAGTTTATGTTCCGCAGAATTTCAACAACCGCTTTAACGGGCCGCAGCGTTTACGCGTCTGCCTTGCTTCAAGCCTCAACATTCCGGCTGTTACGCTGCTTTACAGGCTCGGCATTGACCGCTATATAGAGCTTCTGCAAAAAGCGGGCTTTGATTCGCTTTATGAACAGCGCAACAATTTGGGGCTTTCGCTCGCGCTTGGTGCCGGTGAAGTACCTCTGTACGAGCTTGTGCGCGGCTTTACGGTTTTTGCCCGCGGCGGAACGGTACGCAACCTCTGCTTTACCGCAAGCGCTTCTGAAAACTCACAAGGCACTGAAGAACAGGCGGTCAGAGTCTATTCAAAAGACACAGCCGCAATAATCTGCGATATGCTCTCGGACAGAAACGCGCGCTCTTTGGGCTTTGGCTTTGCAAAAGTTTTTGACACGCCTTATCCTGCAATTTTTAAGACCGGCACATCAAATCAGTTTCAGAACATTGTGGCACTCGGCTCAACAAAGCGTTATACCGCCGGTGTCTGGATGGGCAACGTAACAGGCGAAACCGTAATCGGCGAGACCGGCAGCTCAATTCCGGCTGGCGTAGTGCGCTATATTTTAGACAGTCTTGAAAAGCAGAGCAGTGCTTCAAAAGCGCAGATGGAATTCGACAAGCCTGAAAAGTACGTCAAACAGAAAGTCTGTGCGCTTTCTGGCATGGCGCCCACAGAATATTGCACAGCCCTTGCAGAAGAGTTTGTGCTTGCAGGTACAAAGCCAGAATCATGCAGTTATCACGTTTTAAGAAACGGAAGAATCGAAATAAATTATCCGAATGAATACCAGCGCTGGTTTGGCGGCAAAAACATGAACGGCTCGCTTTCTTACGGCGGTGCTTTTGAGTTTGTATATCCGCAGGACAACGCCGTTTTTCTTTACGACCAATCGCTCCGCGAAATGCAGAATCTTAAGATTGATGTCACAGGCGGAAATGGAAACACAGCCGCTCTTTATATAGACGGTGTTCTGTCCGGCGTTTCTGAGCGTCCTTTCTCCTGGTACATTCCTGTGGAGCAGGGCAGACATGGTTTAGAGGCTGTTTCTGAAACCGGCGAAAGCACTTTTATAACAATTCTAGTAAAATAGCCTAAATAGCACAAAAAAAACGAAAATAAATCGAATATATCTTAAAGCACTGTCCAGATTGTCATCCCGAACTTGTTTCGGGATCTCAAGATTGTCTGGTCAAGCCAGACAATGACAAAGTGCCTGGAGGGTATATGAGGAAAAAGCTTGTTGCGGTTTTTGTTCTGCTGCTGCTTGTTTACAAAGCGGTTCAGTTTGTGTGCTACAAAAACCCGAAAAAGATAAGCATTGCAACGTGGAACGCGCAGACATTTTTTGACGCTGATTTTTCGGGCGGAGAATATACTGAATATTCAAGCTCGAAAAGCGGCTGGAACAGCGAAAAATATTATGTGAGGCTTTTGCGGCTTGTTGACGCGCTGCATGAAATAGACGCCGACATTATTGCTTTGGAAGAAATAGAAAACTTAAACGTTGCACACGACATTATAAAGCTGCTTCCGTTTTCGTCCAAACTGCATTATGCGGTTTTTGCAAAACAGCCGGGCAGTGCGCTCGGGCTTCTGGTTTTTTCTCGCTATCCCATAACAGGTGCAAAAACCCACCAGATTCAGCTTCCGGAAATTGCGCCTGAAAGTCTGCGCCCTGTTCTCGAGGTTCATGTAAATGCCGGCGGAAAAGATATTGCCGTTTTTGTGAACCACTGGAAGTCAAAGTCTTCTGGCGGCAAGACAAGTGAAGTAGTGCGGCAGTGTCAGAGCCGGCTGCTTGCAGAATGTGTTTTTCAGCTTAAAAAAGAAGCTGCTGAAAATACGCTTATAGTTGCTGCCGGCGACTTTAACCAGACAACAGGAGAATTTGAAACCGGAAGCGGCGGTCGTGTGCTCTTCTGTGGGAAAAATTTCGCCGAAGAGGCTGAATCTGTCTGGCTTAAAACGGCTGACAGCGATTTAGGCTCGTACTTTTTTAGAGACAACTGGGAGCAGATTGACCATATCTTTTTGTTTTCAGATAACTGCCGCTTCGGCAGGTGCGGAACAGTAAGAAAGCGCATGTTTGTGCACGCCGGCGGCACACCAAACGCTTATAAGATTTACACCGGCACAGGCTTGTCAGACCACCTTCCTCTAAAAGCAGAAATCCATTTGCGTTAGAATTTTCAATTCAAGTGGATTGCTTTTAGCGCAAAAATGGTTGATACTATATGTAACAAATTAACCCTTGGAGGGAGTATGTTAAAAAAGATTTTTCTTGTAGTTTTGGCCGTTTTTATTGTGAACACAGTTTCAGCAGATGAAATCATGGATTTGCTTGACGAGGCGCGCGATTCTTATGAAGAAGGTGAAATTCAAGAAACAATAAACACCTTGCAGACTGTGCTTTTTGCGCTTGAAAAAGAAAAGCGTAGCAGCATTTCAGAAGTTTCTTTTACCAAGTTCTATAATTCCTATGAAAAGTATAACGGAAAAAGAGTAAAGATTCTTGATGCGTCTATTTCGCCAGAAGCCGGTGAGCCTTTTGAAGGCTATTACCGCATTTCGGTTTCGTCTTTGACGCAGCGCCCGACATTTTGGGCAGAACCTTATGAGAAAGTCTCGCTCTTTTTTGTTATAAGCAAGAAACTGCTCAAGCAAATCGAAGAAACGATTCCAAAAGGCTATGTAGGCTACTTCAACATTTATACGGACAGAATCTATACTTATGTAGACGATGACCTTTCCCGCTCAAAACCGAAAAAGTATTACGTTGCCAGAATCAAGAAGCTTGAAATTCTTGATTATAACGAAAGCAACAGAACCACCAAAACCACCGGCGAATTCCTGACAGATTAGCCTTTTCGTGCTGATGCTTTTCTAGCGTTTGCTGAAGAAGCAGAAGAAGTAGCTTGTTATGTCGTCGGCGCCTTCATTGCAAAGCTCGTAAGAGTTGGTGTTGCACAGAATTGTTGTTCTGGTGCTTTCCGGCAGAAGCTTTTGCAGTGTGTACATTGCCGGGCGGTTGTCGCAGACGGCTAGAATCCAGGGCTGTTCAGACGGTTTTTCTAAAAACAGGCGGCTTCTGGCATCGCGCGCTTTTGTGGTTTCAAGATTCTGGTGGTGCGAAAAGTCTGACGAAACAAGCAGAAAAACGCCGTCATTCTCTGGACTGGCTGAACCAGTGCAGCCGCTTACGGCGCTGCAAAGCTTTTCTGCAAGCGGCTGGTTTACAGGCGGTTCTCCGCTGTAAATTACGGCGGCAATCTTTGCATTTGGAAAATATTTCTTTATATACGGTGCAAGAGCCGAAACGCCATGTTCGCTTGCAAAGGCGGTGTCGTCAATTGTTGCGTCTAAAGCTTCTTTAAGTTTGTTCTCAATCTCAAAGTCTGTAGCGACAAGCTGCGGTGCGCCGCCGTCTGCTGTGCCTGTACCCCCGCCTGAAACAACCCACGAACCGAAAGTAACAGAGAAAAAGCCCGTCGAGAGATCCCAGTGGGAGGGAGATAAAACCAAAAATGTAGATATGTCTTTTCTGTGCGCCGCAAGCTCTGCGAACCAGCCGTCAATCTGGGTGTGTGCCAAAATGTGGTGGCTTACAATGCCTGCAACAGGCACAGCATTTGGGGCTAGTGAATTTTCTTTTTCGATTTTGTTTGTGGGCACAAGCAGAGATTCGTCTATGTTGTCGCAGTAAAATCTTGAATTGGCAGATTCTGCTATTTCTTTTGAAAGAGCCGCCCCCGCTACAGCCTGTGTCTTGGGAGCGGTAGCTTCAGTTTTTATTATATGTAAAGTGAATAGAATAAGCGGAATTGCAATGGCCGCCGCAAAGCAGACCACTGCAATTTTGAGCTTAGTTACCAAAGCCGGAAGCCCTTAAAGTCTGGTTCTGACACCAGAACGGCTTGAAAGCGTCTAGTGACTGTCCGCTGTAGACAGCTTCTTTCCAAGCTTCGTCTGTGAGGCGGTCGTCCATCGGGTGCGCAAACTCATAGTAGCTGAAAGTGTAGCCGACTGCGATGCGCTTGCCGCCCTGACCGTCGTTGAGCGCAACGTAAATGCGGTACGGAATGCCGACGCCTGTTTCGAGAACCACTTCGGCATCAGCATTTGTATAGACATCGGCGATTACTGCCATTTTGAACTGGTCGTCTGACTCTGAATAGGCGAAGCGGTCTTCGTAAACCATTACATATTTTGCTAATTCCGAAGGAATTGTTGCAATCCATGCGAGCTGTGCTTCTGGCACTGACTCGTCATTGAGTTCGAGCTTTGCAATTTCAAGCGCTCTGTCGGCGAGCTTCTGAAGTCCGTTTATGGCTTCTTTAGCATTGTCGTCATAAAGTCCGTAATGAGCGTAAGTCTCTGCAAGCAGGGCATTTGCAAGCTTGAAGCCTTCAAAGAACGGAATGTTCGGCTCGATATAGTGCACAGTCTGCGGAAGCTTTTCTGCGCGGTATGTCGGCTCTGCGTCTCCGTCTCCACCTGCGCGCTCGCCGTAAACCTGTTTTACATAAAGAATTGTGTCGTGTCTTAGCTCTGCCCATGTTCCATGCGAGGCAAGCATTGATTTGACTGCCCATTTCGGGGTTTCTGTAAAGTAAAAGCCTGTGCCCGGCTCAAAGCGTGACTGAGCCGCCGTCTCAAACAGAATCATGTTGTAATATGTGCCTGTCCAGAATTTTTCGTCCTGGCTTGCAAAGAAGTGCTCAAGCTCGTTGAGTTTTGGCTTTAATTCATCGTGCTCTTCGTATTCGCTTCGGAGATAAAGGTCTGCGGTGTGCGAACCGAATGCTTTCATAATATCAAGACCCATAACCATGTCTCTTGAGAAAAGACGCGGCGGTGAAACTTTCTGATGAATCCATGAATCATAAGTGAAACGCTGTCCGAAAAGCCGCCAGCCCATCGGTGGGTTGCCGCTTGTGTCAGCCTGATTTCCCTTAAAGATGCTGTTGCCTGAAATTGCAGGCGGTTCAAGTCTGCTGTGTGCTTTTTCTGCAAATTTTAAGATATTCTCTTTGTCTGTAATCCATGAAAGAACGTCTGCGACATTTTCTTCTTTCCACAGAGGCATAACGTCTAAAAAGCTCAGGTCGTCAGATTTGCCGATTAAGCTTGTTATAGGCTCAAAAAGATCGCGCCATGTTGAAAAAAGTGCTTCGTCTTTTGCGGTCAAATCTGTAACAAGCAGAGAAATCGGTGTCATGCGGAGCCCCAAAATTTGCGGGTCGTCTAAAGGTGTGTCCGGGTCGCCTTTGAGTGAATCAGGGTCGGCAACATTAAAATTGATTCTGCCGAACCACATCATTGCGCGGAAATATGCCTTGAGGCGTCCGTTCTTTGTGTAGTGTCCGCGCGGCTTGTATTGCGAATAATCTTCTTTGTACCGTATGCCGTCTGAAAATGTAAGGACATAAGATTCGTCAAATCCGACTGCTTTATCCATGAGCTCGATTTCTTTCTGCACGCTTTCCGGGTATTTTGCAAGAATTGCGGCTTGGTTTACTTCTGGCTCTTCTTTGTCTTCACCGTAATAGTTCTTTTTTTCAACAATTGGCGGTGCAAGTTCAAGAAGTGCGCGCGCTGTCTGAAAATAGAGAATGGCTTTTTCTACGGTTTCACCGCTGCTTATTACGATGTCGTTGATTGTCACCTTGTCTGTTGATTTTTTGCTGATGTTTTCAGCCGAATCAATTGTTGAATCGCGCATTTCGTTGAGTTTTGCAATATAGCTGTCGCATACGCTTATAAGCTTGTCTATAAAAACGGTTTCTTCTACATGCTGAAGCATCGCGTCAAAAATACGGTGCTGCGAATGTGCAAAAAGGTCAGTCGTTATAAAAAGCGGTGTAAGTCCGCTTCCCATAGATGAATATGCCCAACCGAAAGGATTGTTCTTTGCATGATTCATGTACAAAGAAAGCATGTCGTCAGGCTTGTCTGCGCTAAGCCCATATTCGTCTTTTGCAACTTCCTGAAGCGCAATTCTATTTGAATGAAGCGAAGTCTGAAGTTCCGGCGAAAGTGTGTCGTAACCGCAGATCGGGTAGAAATTGTCGAATCTTCCATTGCTTTTGTATAAGAGGCTGAGAATATTGTTGCGGTCTGTGTTGCCGAAAAACAAGTCTGCGCCGAATACCATGCCTTTCTGACCTTCGTATTCTGTCTTGTAAAACCAGTTCCAGTTGTTCTCAAATTTGAACAAACCGTTGTACCAGTTTTCTTTATCGGTTGCTCTGATTATGTCATTTTCGGCGGAAGAAATATTCAAAACTGTTCCGATTGGAATTTCTATTCCGTCTTTCAGGTTTTCGGCTTCTTTATCTGTAGAAATGTTCTGAACAGGATACAGCTTGCATTTGTTTGATACTACAACGGCTGTGCTGCTGCTTTGCTGCACAGGCTTTGGCACTGGCAGAAACGAGAGCGTGTCTGTAAGATATTTCTTGTGGGCTTCAGCTTTTACGCCGTCTTTGTTTGCCTTAAAGTCGTCAAGCGTAAAGCCCGAAGTTTCAAGCTCTGCTACCGGTTCAGGCAGCTTTACTTCTGCCATTTCAAGTTCTTCAGTTGAAATTGAAGGTGCTTCTTCTGTTTTTGCGTTTTCTTTTTTGCAGCCTGTAAATGCGGTCATTGCCGCAGCCGCAATCAAAAGGAATAAACAAGTCTTTTTCATGTCACTCTCCTGTGAGTAGTACGGCTATTATTGCATAATTAGCCGCGAATCTCAAGCTGTACCGGGTTTGCGTTTTGCAATAGCTTTATCTACGGGATGGGCTTTATCTTGCAAAACGGCCAAGTTTGCGCAGAACGCAAACTTGTAACTGGTGCACAAGGGGGCACTTGTTGGGAGATGGTGTACAAGGGCGTGGTTTTGAATCGTGCTCCATAATCGACAGTACATGCTGTGCTTGCGGAAGATTGTGCAAAGAATTATAGTTGCAGCTATGACAGACGAGAAAAACTTAAAAGAAGTAAACGATGTACTGCGGGTTTTAGACGAGCTGATTCCGCTTGTCGAAAAAATGGAGCACAGTTTTAGAAGCGCGCGGAACTGGGGATTCATCGATATTGCAGGCGGCGGCTTTTTGACAAACCTTATAAAGCACGCAAAGCTCAACTCTGCTGCTGATGTTTCTTGCCGCGTAAACGAGCTGCTTGAACAGCTTCGGCGCGAGCTTAACGATGTAGTTATGCCCGCCGACTTTACGATGAACGATGCGACCTTTGCTACTTTTGCGGATTTTGTCTTTGACGGCTTTTTGACAGACGTGTACATGCAGTCAAAAATCATGACAAGCCTCAATCAGGTAAAAGAACTTCACCGCCGCCTTCTCGTTATCCGCTCCGAGATGAACCGCCTGAAAAGCTGACAGTTTTGCCTTCGCTGCGCAAAGGTGTTGTGTGTCACCCTGAACTTGTTTCAGGGTCTGTTCGGAATGGCGCTATTTGTATTTTTTGATTTCTGCTTGGCAGAGGGAGTCTACAAGTTCGTTGTATTTGATGCCGGCGTGACCTTTTACCCAGACCCAGCGTACATTAAGCTTTGAAACGGCTTCGTCAAGCGCAACCCACAAATCCTGGTTTTTTACAGGCTTTTTGTCGGCAGTGCGCCAGCCGTTGCGTTTCCAGCCCTTAATCCATGTAGTAATTCCGTTTTTGACGTACTGGCTGTCTGTGTAAACTGAAACAGGTCGTGAAAGTTTTTCGGGTGAAGAAGCTATAAAGGTCAAGGCCGTAATTACGGCAGTAAGCTCCATGCGGTTGTTTGTGGTGCATTTTTCGCCGCCAGAGAGACACTGTTCTTTGGGTGCTTTGCCTGAAGCGGCTGCGGCTTCATCAATTATTACGCAGCCCCAGCCGCCTGCGCCCGGGTTGCCGGAACAGCCGCCGTCAGTATAGACAACAATATCAGCCTGTACGCTGTTAGTGTTTTCAAAAAGCGAAAGCTGCTGTTCCATCAAGTTATTTTCCTTTTATAGAATTTTCGTTTTTAACGTACCAGTCGTATATGCGCTCAATTCCGTCTTTGAGCTCAACTTCCGGTTTCCAGCCGAGATTCAAAAGACGGGTAATGTCGCAGAGCTTGCGCGGTGTGCCGTTCGGCTTGTCTGTGTTCCAGTTGATTTTGCAGGTTCTGCCGGGTGCGTCTTTGTATACAATGTCTCTGATTGTTTCAGCAAGCTGTTTGATTGTCAGCTCTTTGCCCGAACCTACGTTTACAAAATCGCCGGTCGGTGTGCGCAAATCTGAGGCGTGCTTTGTTTCCATAAGATAAACAACGGCGTTTGCGAGGTCGTCGCTGTAGAGAAACTCTCTTAAAGGAGAACCGTCACCCCAAAGTTCTACAACATCAGCTTTTGAGACTTTTGCTTCATGGAATTTGCGGAGCATTGCAGGAAGAACATGCGAGCCCTGAAGCTCATAATTGTCCTCAAGACCGTAAAGGTTTGTCGGCATTACCGAGAGAAAATCTGTGCCGAACTGCTTGTTATAGCTTGTGCACAGCTTTATTACGCTTATCTTTGCAAGGGCATAAGCGTCGTTTGTCGGTTCAAGCGGCCCTGTAAGAAGCGATTCTTCTTGAATTGGCTGCGGTGCCATTTTTGGGTAAATGCACGTTGAGCCGAGATTCATAAGCTTTTTAACGCCGTTCTTGCGCGCAGCTTCAACTACGTTAAAGCCAATCATCATATTCTGGTAGATAAAGTCGGCAGGGTAGGTCGAATTTGCACCGATTCCACCGACATGTGCTGCCGCCAAAAAAACGTATTCGGGCTTTTCAGTCTCAAAAAATGCGTTTACAGCACTTTGATTAAGAAGATCAAGCTCTTTGTGAGTTCTTGTTACGATATTTGTATAGCCCTTCTGGGTCAGGTTTCTTACAATGGCAGAGCCTACAAGTCCGCGGTGTCCTGCAACGTAAATTTTAGCGTTCTTTTCCATTTTATTAGCCTTTTACTTTTGAATCATGGTCTTTTTTAACAAATTCCATGTCGTGTTTCATCATCAGTTTTACAAGCTGTTCAAATGAGGTTTTGCGCGGGTTCCAGCCGAGCTCGTTTTTGGCTTTTGTCGGGTCGCCGAGCAGTGTCTCAACTTCTGAAGGTCTGAAATATGCAGGATCAACTTCAACAAGCACCTCGCCTGTTTTTTTGTTGTAGCCCTTTTCTTTTACGCCGTCGCCCTTGAATTCAAGCTCAATTCCGGCTTCTTTGAAGGCAAGCTCGCAGAAAGTGCGTACCGAATACTGCTCGCCGGTAGCAATAACAAAGTCATCAGGCTTGTCATGCTGAAGAATGAGCCACATACATTCTACATAGTCTTTTGCATAGCCCCAGTCACGCAGTGCGTTCAGGTTGCCGAGATAAAGCTTTTTCTGGTAGCCGTGTGCAATGCGTGAAGCTGCAAGCGTAATTTTTCTTGTAACAAATGTCTCGCCGCGGCGTTCGCTTTCGTGGTTGAACAAAATGCCGTTTGCGGCAAACATGCCGTAAGCGTCGCGGTAGTTTCTGGTAATCCAGAAGCCGTACTGCTTTGCAACAGCATAAGGCGAAGTAGGGTAGAAAGGTGTTGTTTCTTTTTGCGGAACTTCCTGAACTTTGCCGAAAAGCTCTGAAGTAGAAGCCTGATAAATGCGGCATTTCTTTTCAAGACCGAGGAAGCGCACAGCTTCAAGAATTCTCAAAGTGCCGACTGCGTCTGCATCGGCTGTGTATTCCGGCACTTCAAATGAAACTTTTACGTGAGACTGTGCCGCAAGGTTGTAGATTTCTGTCGGCTGAATCTCTCTGATAAGACGTGTAATGCTCATTGAGTCTGTCATGTCGCCGTAATGAAGGTGAACGCGGCGGTCTTTGTGAATGTCTTCAATTAAGTCGTCGATGTAAAGGTGCTCGATTCTGCCTGTGTTGAAAGATGAAGAGCGGCGGATAATTCCGTGAACGTCGTAGCCTTTATCGAGCAGAAATTCTGCAAGAAACGAACCGTCCTGACCTGTAATGCCTGTAATCAATGCGATTTTTTTCATTTATAATATGTCCTTAAAAAAGATGTTCTATAATAGGTAAAGAAAAATATAGCTTATTTTTGATATTTACTCAACAAGGTACGCAAGGTGTTGTTTAGGCTTTGCTTGCAGTAATACGCGGAGAATTTGGTTATTAGCCCGAAATTCGAGTTTTTAAGATTGTGGTGGCTGAGCGTAGCCGAAGGCATAATAAGCGGAATTATTTTTAGTATCTTTGGTCTTTTGGTTTGGCGTCGTGAATTTTTTCATATTCAACAGTCTTATTTTTGCCATGCTTTTTGGCGTACAGAAGTGCTTCGCCGGCTTTCATTACGTCGGTTTCAAGCTCTTTGCCTGTGTAATGTGTAAGGCCAATTGAAACAGTAAAGTCTGTCTGAAGCTGAATCTGCTCGCGGATGTTTTCTATAATTCTAACCGGATTGTTGCTGCTGTTTATTACAAGCACAAACTCCTCGCCGCCCCACCGCATTGCAAAGTCATTTTTCAGAAGGCAGCTTCGGATTATGTCAGCCAAAAGTTCAAGACATTTATCGCCGTAAGAGTGACCTTTTGCGTCGTTGATTTTCTTGAAGTTATCAATATCGATGATTGCAATGCTTACATTCTGTCTTGTCAGAATTGTCGTATTTTCATAGCAGAAAAGCTGCAAGGCGTTGCGGCTGTAAAGCCTTGTAAGCCAGTCGTGGTAGGCGAGAAAATTTATCTGCTTACGGTATTCGTACTGCTTTTTGTATGTGTTGTTCAGCGGAATAAGCAGAATCATTGTGCCGACTGCAACCGGCAGCATGTTCACAATGACAACGGACAGTTCCTCATATTGAATGAAGAAGCCCGAAAGCAGAAAACATGCCCAGAACAGTGACATGCTTATAAGCGCGTAGTTCAGGCTGCTGCATATTCCAAGAATGAAAATGACAATCATGAATACCATGTTGCCTTCGCATACATGATTTGTCTGAGCTAAAAAGTAGCAGCTTGCAATAGTGGTAAGATGCTGAATGTGAAACATAAAAAACGAAGCAAACTGCTTGAAATGCGGGGTTTTATTTGAAAATTGAAACAGGCTTACATATAAAGGCAGAAAAACCATTGGAATAAGACGGCATATAAGAATCTTTATTGAAAAACCGCCGTAAATATCAAAATCAGATGAAAGATACATTACATTGGAAAGACATGCTATTACTATAGTATAGAATTGAAGATTTTTATAGAAAACAAATTTTTCGTCAAAATATTTTTTGTCTTTCATGCGCTTCAACTTTTTAGAATGTTCCTTCTTGTGTTTTTGTTGGAACAACCAACTATAAAAAGTATAGACTATAAAGAGTATTTATACAACTTTTTTTGACTGTCTTTAAAATGAAAAAGCACTGTTCTGGCGGTTAAACCAAAACAGTGCCTTTCTTATCAGTGGCCGAGCCGCTGCTCGATGTACTTGCACAAAAAGTCAACTGTGCCTTCAAGACCAAGTCTTGTGGAGTTTACGCACAAATCGTAGTTTGCCTTGTCGCCCCACTTGCCGCCTTTCGCAAAGTAGTTGTGGTAGGCTGCTCTGTTTCTGTCGTGGCGTTCAATCTTTTTGATAGCCTGTTTTTCGTCAAGTTGTGGATGGCGTTCCAATACGCGCTTTATGCGGGCTTCTCTGTCAGCATAAATAAAAATTGAAATGAAGTTTTCCATTCCTCTAAAGATGTCGTCTGCACAGCGTCCGACAATTACAAACGAATCTCCGTCTGCTGCCTTTGACTTAAGCAGTGCAAGCTGAAGCTGCGCAACATTTGCTTCTGGCGAATTTGAATAGCCCCTTACTGTTCTGCTGCCGAAAAGACGGTGCGGCTTTTCGTCGTATTTTGACAAATTGTTTGTATCAACATGCTTGACGTCTGCAACTTCATCAAGAAGGTTTCTGTCGTAAAGATCCATGTTCAGTTTTGCTGCCAGTTTTTCGGCAATCAAATGACCTGCGCTTCCGTATTCACGTCCGATAGAAATGATTACTTGTTTGCCCATAATTTCCCCGTTTTTACAGATATCTTATAAAGATGCTGATTGTACTAATAGCCATTACAATTATCGTCGCTGGAACTGCTTTTTTACAGTAAAGTCCCCAGCTTACAGGATAACCGGCTTTAGCCGCAACGGAAGTTCCGACAACGTTTGCGCTTGCTCCGATTGGAGTTGCACTGCCGCCAATGTCTGTGCCCATTGCAAGAGCCCAAGTCATTGTCGGGAGGCTTACGCCTGTTGTAGCAGCAAGTGACTGCACAACCGGAATCATTGTTGCTGCAAACGGAATGTTGTCTACAAACGCACTTGCGATTGCGCTAACCCAGATGATAATGGCTATCATTAAGTATACGTTACCGCCGGAAATTTTGCCAATAAAACCTGCAACAATTTCAAGAATTCCTGTCTGCTCAAGACCGCCGACTACGATGAACAGCCCGATAAAGAACAGAAGCGTCTTGTAATCGACTTTTGACATCAGTTCGGGTATATATTTTGCTGAAGTAATCAGTGTGATAATTGCGATAAATGTTCCGATTGTTGCAACTGTAAGCCCTGTTGTTGCGTGTGTAACAAGAAGCACGATTGCTGTAAGAAAGATGATTGTGCTTACGATAAAGCCTTTCTTGTCTGTAATTGCGCTTTCCGGTGTCGGAAAATCTGAAGTATCTACAGTTTCTTTTGTAGCCAAATCTTTGCGGAAAGAGAAATAGAAGAACAAGAGCGTGAAAATCATGCTGATACCGGCAATTGCGCCTGTGTTCAAGATAAAGTCTGTAAATGAATAGCCGAAAGAAGTTCCGATGATGATGTTTGGCGGGTCACCGCACATTGTCGCACTGCCGCCCAAGTTGGCGCAGAAAATTTCAGAAAGAATCATCGGCAGCGGGTTGAACTTTAAGAGCTGGCTTAACTCAACAGTAACGGCTGCAAGAAACAGAATAACCGTAATTGAGTCGATGAACATTGCAAGCACGCCTGACATAATCATGAACGTAACAAAAATCGGCAGAATCTGATATTTTACAGCTTTTGCAAGAAGCATACAGAGCCATCTGAAAAAGCCTACGCGTGCCATGCCTTCAACCATGACCATCATTCCGGCAATAAAAATGATTGTTGCCCAGTTGATGCCGCTTGAAGATTCTTCTGCATGTCCTGCGGCATACCAAAAGCTTAAAGTGAAAATGCTTTTGAAGTTGATTGTGTCTATAACTGCGGTCATGCTTTTCATGCCGAGCCCGAAAACCAGGAGCAGTGTCAGTGCACCGCAAACTAAAGTGATGTAATGGCGCTCAAAAATCTCAAAGATGATGAGCACGAACATTACAACAAAAATTGAAACGGCTAAAATTTGTGCTAACATGGCGCAAAGTATATCGAATAATTGAAAACAATGCAATATTTTGCATTATATGCGCTCTGTTACGTTTGAAAAAGCAGCATTAAACAAAGCTTATAACGCTTTGCTCAAAAACATTTCCATTGGCTGTTCAAAACCGGGAATATTCATTATGAGACCGCCGCAGTCATTATAACCATTTGCTCTGTAGAAATTTTGTGCGGTTTCGTCAACTTGTGTTGATGTCAGAACCATTCCGTAACCTCTGGTTTTCATGTCTTGTTCCCAGTGGCTTAACAGTTTTTTTCCATAACCTTTATGCTGTTCCTTCCATTCAATAAAAAGCATGGTACAGAACGGCGTATTGTCCCAGAAAAGATTATACCTTAATAATCCGGCAGGCTTATCATCTGCAAAAAGTACATAGCCCTGTTTATTTTGAACCTTGTTCTCAAATTCGCTTTCCGGCAGGTGCTTGTCGAGAGTGTACCAAAAGGCTTTGTCTTTTGCTGTTACATATTCTATTTTTAGCATTTTCCGTTTTCCTGAAATGCGCCTAAATTGGCGTCCAACAAATATACTACAGCACTTTAATATTTGGTGTCATTAACTTTGTGCAGGAAAAGCGAGGAAAAGGTTGACAGGCTAGCTGTACTGTTGTATTATTCACTTAATACAACAGTACAGTAATACAACAACAGCAGAAGGAGGTTTTATGAAGTTTCAGTTTGATACTAATTCACCGATTTATCTTCAGATTGTTGAGTCTTTTAAGAGCAGCATACTTTCGGGTGAACTTGCACCGAACAGCAAGGTTCTGCCTGTAAGAGACTTGGCTTTAGAAGCCGGTGTAAATCCGAACACGATGCAGAAGGCTCTTGCGGAGCTTGAGCGGCTTGAGCTTGTACGTACAGAAAGGACGAGCGGCAGGTTTATAACCGACAACAATGAACAGATTGAAAAAATGAGGAAAGATGTGGCTGACGCTGAGATAAGGTCTTTTATTCAGCGTATGGAAAAATTAGGTTATGACAAAAACTCGCTTTTAAGCATTATAGAAAAAGCACTTAAACAGGAGGAGCAGAAATGTCAGTAATTCTTTCTTGTCATGGTTTGACAAAACAATATGGCAGCACAAGAGCGTTGAATAATGTTGATTTGGAGCTGCCTTCCGGTTCGGTAATAGGGCTGCTTGGGCCGAACGGTTCAGGCAAAAGCACATTTATAAAGATTGCGGCAGGGCTTCTCACCGTTACAAGCGGAAGCGTGCTGATTGACGGCAACAAACCGGGCGTAAAGACAAAAGAAGTTGTGTCTTATCTGCCTGACCACGACTATCTTAACGACTGGATGTCTGTAAACCAGCTTGTGAAACTTTTTGAAGATTTTTACGCTGATTTTGACAAGGCAAAAGCCTACGACATGATTCAGCGGCTTGACATCAAAAAGGAAAGCATGTTGAAGGCGCTCTCAAAAGGCACGCGTGAAAAGGTTCAGCTTATTCTTACGATGTCTCGCAAGGCAAAGCTCTATTTGCTTGATGAGCCGATTGGCGGCGTAGACCCGGCTGCCCGCGATTATATCCTAAACACGATAATCGGCAATTATAACGAGGACGCTGCTGTGCTTATCTCTACGCACTTGATTGCAGACGTAGAGCCGGTTCTGACACACGCAGTCTTTATCAAAAACGGCTCGATTGTACGTTCCGGCGATGTTGACGAAATAAGACAGCAAACCGGTACTTCTATCGACGCTCTTTTCAGGGAGGAATTCAAATGCTGACAGAAACAAAACTTGAAAATAATAAAGACTTTTTTGCTGATCTAAAGCTTTCGTTTATCAGATTTTTCAAGCTGCTCAAATATGAACTTTCTGCTTCATGCAGGACGCTTGTACCGATTTATTGCGCAGTGCTGATTATTGGTGTACTGACACGCTTTGCACTTGCAAGCAAAGTCGCTTTTGAAAACAGTTCAGGCAGCTTCTTTTTTGAAGCAGAAGGAATTATGTCGTTTGTGTGCTTCAGTCTGCTTACGGCTTCTGTATGTATAAGCATTGTAATACTTTGCGGAAGATTCAAGAAGTCATTTTTTGGCAGAGAAGCTTATCTTAATTTTTCTCTTCCAGTAGGAATTTCAAACCATCTTGCAAGCAAGCTTGTAAGCTGCCTTATCTGGGGTCTAATTTGTACAATCGTCGGTTTTTCAGCATCTTTTACCGCATGGAACGGTTGGGAGGATTTTCTTTTTTGGTTTTCAAATGAGAAATCTCTGGACATATTGCGCATGGTATTCGGTTATTTATTCTGGCTTTCGTCAGGAATTATGCTTTTCTTTGTGGCGATGTGTACAAGCCATGTGGTCAGCAATTTTAAGCGTGTCGCAGAAATTATGGTTGTTGTTGTAGGTCTGTGTATTGAAACTAATGTATGTAAATCATTAGGCGGATTTAGCAGTAGTGATATGATTATATTATTCGCTGTTCCGCTGATTTTTTCAGCAATCTGGTTTACCATCTGCTACTTGATTCTGCGCTACAAACTGAACATCGAATAACGAAACGAAGGGGCTGTCAAATCACTTTGTCGAATTCCGGTGATTGAGCGTAGTCGAAATCACCAGAATTTTTGTGAGGGTCACTTCGACTTCGCTCAGTGACCCTGTGTCATTGTCGCACTTGATGCGACAATCTTGCCTGAAAGATTTTCAGGTCAAGCCCGAAAATGACACTTTCTTAAGTTTGTCAGACAGTCCCTTTCGTTTTTATTTGTTCTGAATTCCGGCTTCAACGTATTTCTTAAGCTGAATTGCGGCAACTTTCGGGTTTGTTACAACACCCGGTCCTGCAATACAGCCGCCCTCACATGCCATTACTTCGACAAGGTTCGGGTCTGTTTCAGTCTGCTGTACAGCGTCGGCCTGAATCTTGCCGTAAGAGGCGAGCTGCTTCATTCCGGCTTTGTTAAGTCCGTTGATTACAGCCGGTCTTAGAATTGACGGGTCTTTGAGCCTGATTTTTACAGACTCGGCGACACCGCCTGTAATAGCAAAATTACGTGCCGAAGCAGTCGGAATTGTGTCAAGCTCGGCGGCCGGTTCTTTGGCAATATCAATTTCTTTTGCGATAAAAAGCGCACCGATTTCTTCAACTGAAAGAACATAATCCACAAGCTCGTCGTCAAAGCCCTCGCGGCGTTTTGCAAGACATGGTCCGATAAAAACGCTTATGCAGTCAGGGTCTTCTTTTTTAGCAAGTTCTGCCGTATAGTGCATCGGGCTTCTTGTGTCAGAGATGCATGGCACAAGTTCCGGCACATGAATGCGCACAGCGCGCACATAAGCCGAGCAGCACGACGTTGTCATGAGCTTTTCGCCGTTTTTCATGCGCTCTTCAAACTCGTGCGCTTCTTTGTCAGCGCAGATGTCAGCACCGATTGCAACTTCCCAGACGCGGCTGAAACCTGCTTTTAGAAGCGCGCTTTCAAGCTGACCTGGTGCTGCCCTGAATTGAGCGGCTATCGCCGGCGCGTACATGGCGACAACTTTTTTGCCTGCCATAATATGCTTAAGCACGTCAACAAGCTGGCTTTTGTCCATCATCGCGCCGAAAGGGCACTCTCTCATGCAGTTTCCGCAGAAAATACATTTGTCGTAGTCAATGCGCTCTTTGCCGTTCTCGTTTTTGCTGATTGCGCCCACCGGACAGGCTTCTTCGCATGGCACAGGAATCTTGATAATTGCATGGTACGGACAGTTCTGCATACACAAACCGCAGTTGACGCATTTTTCTTCGTCAATGTGGGCGCGTCCGTTCTTAATTTCGATTGCCTTTTTGCCGCAGTTCATCATACATGGGCGGGCAAGACAACCCTGACATGCGTTTGTTACCATATAATGTGTGCGCACACAGGCGTTGCAGGCTTCGTCCAAAACAGTAAGCATCGGCCATGTCGGAGACTTCCGTTCCAAAGCCTCTGAAGCAAATTCGTTTAAAGGCTTTTCGTCATCGGCGTCTTCAACTGAAAAACCGAGACGCGCCATAGTGCGCATACGCAGAATCTCGCGGTCGTGGTAGATGCAGCAGCGGTGCGGTGTAGAACCTTTAGGCGCCATTTCCGCAGGGATTTTGTAAACCTGCGACTCAAGTTTTCCTTCAAGCTGAAGCTTCGCAATGCGCACAAGAATTTCACGCTTGATAAAAGCTGTTTTATTGTTGAGATTAAGCATTTATTTTCGTCCTTATTTTTTCTATAACAGAGGTTACTGTTGCCTGCGGCAGAACCTCGCCGCCTACAAGCACAAAAGGAGCTTTGCCGCAGGACGAGTCCTTGCATTTTTCAAGACATGGAATGCCCTCAACTTCGACTTTGCCGCGCAAATCTTGCGGCAGATTGTCTTCAAGAAGCATAATCTCTGATGCACCCATAACGAAACAAGCTGTTCCTGTGCAAATTGAAACCTTAATCTTTTCCATAAAATCTCCTTTGTTGCCTGTAGATTTAAAAAAACTGAATATGCACCTCTTTAAGATACTTCTCTTCGAGCATTGCCGCAATCTTTTTAATTACATTCCGTCTTATTTCAAGCTCAACAGGCATATTTGGGTCTTGATGTGCCTCGTTGATTTTTGTGCCGACTACAAACTGAATGCGGTCGCTGTCAAGAATCATCTCGACAAGCTTTGTCGCCGCATTCACACGTGTATAAGACGGCTGTTCGCCTTTTTCAAGCAGTTCAGCGACCTTGCCCATCGTTATAATGCCTTCTGTAATCAGGTCTGCGCCGTCCATTTCAGAAAAAGGCGGAACTGTCGGGTCGGGGTCTTTTAGCTGAACCCTAATCTGCCTGTTAAGTTCCCTTGCAAGAATATTGGCTGTCGTGCCGCCGCATACGGCTTTTTTACCGTCAAAAAGACTGAAAATACGCGCAATGTTTGTGTCGTTTTCTTTGTGCATTGGCGGGCCTGTAATAATGAGCAGGTCGCGCGGCTTTCTTGAATAGATTACGCCGCAGGTTATGTCGTCTTTTGCTTTGTGGCTGTCGTGAAACAAAGCCTCGCAGACTACAAGCCGCGCAAGATCTCGCGCGCTTATCTGAGGGTCAAGCAGAATCTTCTTCAAGATAAAGTCCTGCACGTTTGCCAGTCCCCACCCAAAAGGAAACGCCGCGCTGCCCATGCCTGCCTGCGTTACGCCGTCAGAAAAGAACACAAGCCTGTCGCCCGGTCTTGCCTCGTACTGCGAATAATGCAGGTGCGCCTCGATTTTTGGGGCAGTAGACTTGTCCTTGCGCTCAAAAGTCGAAATGTCTTTTAAAGGCTCAACAACAGTCTGCTCGCGCACCAGAATATACGGCGGATTGTCGTATTCAACAACGCGCACAGTCGAATTCGGTTCAATATCGACAAGCGTAAATGTCGCGTAGCTTATGCCGCGGTTTTGGCAGACAGGCAGCGTGTTCATTATAATTTCAGCAGCGCGCTTTACCGGAATGTCAGAAGCGACAAAGCGCGTCGCCATTGTGGCTGTAAGCGTGGCAAGCACACCGGCTTTAATGCCTGAACCAAGTCCGTCAGAAAGCGTGGTGATAACTCTGCCGTCTGCCGGGTTTTTCTGTGAGAGAAAGACGTCACCGGGCGCGCCCTGTTTGTGCTTGCAAACCTGATAATGCGCTACTTCGATAAAAGGCTTGTCACTGTTCATCTTCATCCTCTGAGAACGACTCGATAATTGAGTTAAGAATGGACTCTGATTCGGCGGCGTTTTCGCCTAGCAGAAACGCAATCTGCTGAACAACCGACAGGTTTTTGTCTATAACCTTTTTTGCCTGGCTTATAATTCTGTGCTTCTGAACTTCCGGGGCGGTAACATCTTCGATAACGCCGCCTGCAATAGATTCTTTTTCAATTGCAAAGACTGAAACATGAAAAATCTTTTTGCCTTCGTGCACGTCGCGGTCAATTACATCAGGGCCGTTTGTCGAGATAACGTCTGAAAAGAAGCGCGCAAAACCGGTGAGCTTGTCCAAAGCCGCGCCTTCCATGCCGGGCTTAATCTCGTACATTTCAAGTACGTCTGAACCCAAAAGACGCGCAAAATTTTCGTTACATTCAACTATTTTCAGGTCTTTGTCTGCAATAACCACGCCGCCCGGAATTGCGCGTATAAGTCCGTTTGCCTTTTTTTGCGCAAGCTTCCGCATATAAGAAACGCACATTGTCTTTTCGGCTCTGTTGTCGAGCATAGCCTCGGCAAAGGCGCGGCATGTGTCGTAGCCGCAGCTTGCGCAGTTTACCTCGTCAATTGACGAATATTTTCCGACTGTGCGGAGTGCGTCGCGTATTTCTTCTTCTGTGTGTGCCGCTCTCGGAATTGCGTTTACAGGCAGTGTACCCTGAAGCGCAGGTCTGTCGCGCAGCGTAGCTTTCGGCAGTGTTTTTTCAACTTTGTCGGCGTATTGCATAAGCTGAACATGGCGCAGGGCAGATGCGGCTTTCTGCTTTGTTACAGGACCGTTTATGCAGCCGCCTTTGCACGCAAGCAGCTCCATAAAAAGCGGCTCTTTCAAACCTGAAACATCAAGACCTTCTAAGGCTTCTTTTATAAGGCCTATGCCGGAAACTGACATTGAGCGGATAGGGTTGCCGTAATTGTTGACAGACGCAATCATGCCGCCGCCTACAGGGTAGAGCGCACCCTGTGCCGCTTTTTGCGGAATAAATCTGTCGTCCTCTTTGGGGCTACAGTTATACGGCGTGATTCCTTCTTTTGAGATCCACTTTCTTAAGTTTTCAAAAGTTATCGCCGCGTCAATCTCTGAAAAAGAGTCTGCCTCGCCTTTTTTTGCGATACATGGACCAATAAAGATTACGCCGATGTCGCTGCCGTAGATTTTCTTTAAGTAGCGTGCATGTGCCAAAAGCGGCGAAGCGCAGTCTGTAATGTAAGGTGCGTAGCTGCTCATGTACTGCTTTATAAATTCCACAACTGAAGGGCACGCCGAAGAAAGAAAAAGCTTCTGAGCGTTTTTGTCTTTTTCCATTTTATTAAATTCTTCTGAAAGATGAGAAGAAACAAAATCTGCGCCGAGCGCCGTTTCTGAAACACCCCAGAAGCCCAGCTTTTTTAGTGCGGCAACAATCTGCTCAGGCGAGTATTCCGAAAATTCTGAAGCAAAAGACGGTGCAAGTGAGGCAATTACACGCTTCCTTAGGCGTATAAGCTGCTTTGCTTTTTGAATGTCGTCGCGGACATGCTTTGCCTTTGCCGGACAGTTAATTACGCAGTTTCCGCACATAATGCAAAGCTCAGAAACAACCATCGCATGACCGTTCTCTACGCGTATAGCCTTAACAGGGCACTGTCTGATGCATTTGTAGCAGTCCTGACATTCTGTCTGTTCTGTATAAATTGGATAGAGAAAATTCATTGAGGTTTCTCCTGCAAAAGTTCGTGCTGAAGCAAATCTATTAAGCCTTCTGAATAGACATTTGAAAAAAGCTTGTCGTCTATGCGGATATTCGGACCATGCTTACATTCGCCCTCGCACAGGCAGCCCCGGACTTGAACAGAGTCTGACAAGTTATATTCTTCTATAAAATTCTGAATAATCTTGGTATTTGCAGAATTGCCCCTGCTGAAACATGAACTGCCCATGCAAACCGTTATAGTCTTCATCTAAGCCCCCGAATATCTTGAATTGTTGTTTTATTCTATATATTTTTATCGAAATCTGCAAGTACATGAGGGGGTCTCGCCTGAATTATTTTTTTGCTTGTTTTTCTCTTTTTCTCTTGCCGTTTTGGTTCTAAATTAGTATTTTTAGATTATAAAAGTAAAGAAAGGCGTAATAACTTTTGAAAAGCCTATAATTTTAAGGAGATATACGAAAAATGGCAAAAGAATTGCTTTTTAACGAAGAAGCCCGCAAGAAGCTTCTTTCTGGTGTAGAACAGATTTCACGCGCAGTAAAAGTTACACTCGGACCAAAAGGCCGCAACGTTTTGTTGGACAAAAAATTCGGTGCACCGACCGTAACAAAAGACGGTGTTTCTGTTGCAAAAGAAGTTGAACTTGAAGACCATTTTGAGAACATGGGCGCACAGCTTTTGAAAGAAGTTGCAACCAAGACAAATGATGTTGCCGGTGACGGAACAACAACAGCAACAGTTCTTGCATATTCAATGGTACGCGAAGGTCTTAAAGCCGTAGCAGCCGGAATGACACCAATTGAACTTAAACGCGGTATGGATAAAGCAACAGCCCTTGCTGTTGAAGAAATCAAGAAAAATTCAAAAGAAATCAAAGGTTCAGAAGAAGTTTCACACGTAGCTTCTGTTTCAGCAAACAACGATGCAGAAATCGGTAAGATTCTTGCTGAAGCAATCGAAAAAGTCGGCAAAGACGGTGTTATTACAGTTGAAGAAGCCAAGACAATGGAAACAACTACAGACTTTGTAGAAGGTATGCAGTTTGACCGCGGCTACATTTCTCCGTATTTTGTTACAGACCGCGACAGAATGGAAACAGTTTTCAATGATTGTCTCATTCTTATCCACGACAAGAAAATCTCTAACATGAAAGATCTTCTTCCATTACTTGAGAAAGTTGCCCAGACAGGCAAACAGCTTCTTATTATTGCAGAAGACATTGACGGCGAAGCTCTTGCAACATTGATTGTAAACAGCATCCGCGGAACACTCAAAACTTGTGCAGTTAAAGCACCTGGTTTCGGCGACCGCCGCAAGGCAATGCTCGAAGACATCGCTATTCTTACAGGCGGCGAAGTTATCACAGAAGACCTTGGTCTTAAGCTTGAAAACACAGACATTACACAGCTTGGTAAAGCTAAGTCTGTTAAGATTGACAAAGACAACACAACAATCATTGACGGTGCAGGCAAAGAAAAAGAAATCAAAGACCGCATCGCACAGATTAAGGCTCAGATTGAAGAATCTTCAAGCGAATACGACAAAGAAAAGCTCAAGGAACGCCTTGCTAAACTTGCAGGCGGCGTAGCTGTTATCAATATCGGTGCTGTTACAGAAGTTGAAATGAAAGAAAAGAAGCACAGAGTTGAAGACGCTCTTTCTGCAACACGTGCAGCCCTCGAAGAAGGCATTGTTGCCGGTGGCGGTCTTGCACTTATTCAGGCTTCTAAAGCACTCGACAAGGCTGACGAATCTGGTCTTTCTGATGACGAAAAAGTCGGATTCAAGATTGTTAAGCGCGCTCTCGAAGAGCCAATCCGTCAGATTGCAGAAAATGCTGGCGTTGACGGTGCTGTTATTGCCGACCGCGCAAAGAACGAAAAGAAGGGCATCGGCTTTGATGCTTCAAAGATGGAATGGAAAGACATGTTCGAGTCTGGAATCATCGACCCTGCAAAGGTAACACGTTCAGCATTGCAGAACGCAGTATCAGTTGCAAGCCTTCTTCTCACAACAGAATGTGCAATTACAGACATTCCTGAAAAGAACCCTGCACCAGCTATGCCAGCCGGTGGAATGGGCGGCATGGACGGAATGTATTAATCCAGTTAGCTGAATCACAAAGAGCTGTCCGTTTGGGCAGCTCTTTTTTGTTTTAAATCATGGAAAAAATCGAATAAGCGCGGTATCATGGTCTGTGGTGGCAAGATGATTTATCTACTCTTTCGTCCTTTGCTCCAGTTCTTCGATAAACCTGTCGTAGTCAGACATAAAAAGCCTGTCCTGAACAATACGGTATTTTTCAAACTCTGTTTCAGCATGAAGTTTTGCAATTTCAGCAGTAACTTTTCCGGCATCTTGCAAAAGCCCATATTCAAACATTTCGATAAAGCCGTTCAAGCGTTTTTCCCAGTCTGCCATTGTAAGCGGAATGTGACGGTTTGCCATGCTCTCCGCAAAATCAAGATAAGCCGAAACCATGCGGTTCAACTGACCAAGCTCGTCCTCTGAAAGATAATTCTTTGCAACCGTAACATCGCTTTTCTTTATTTTGCCGTTTGGTGCATCCTGCCAGGTTGTGAGCCCCATGTGTTCTTTTGTGCTGTCCGCCCGCTCAACAATTAACTCGGCAGCGGTATATCCATGAACCGCGTAGTGCATTTTATTTTGAACTGTCGCATAAAATCGTTTTGTAGAAGCAGCGTCTTTGTCGTAATCAATGGCAGTTGCATAAATATCTGTGACTTTTTGATAAAACTTTCTCTCACTGGAACGGATTTCGCGGATTCGCTCCAACTGCTCTTCAAAATATTTCTTTGTAAGAATTGAACCGTCATTTTTGAGGCGCTCGTCGTCCATTGCAAAGCCTTTGATTGTATATTCCTTTGCAATGTTGTTTACCCATTTACGGAACTGAACGGCACGCTCGCTGTTCACCTTAAAGCCAACCGCAATAATCATCTGGAGATTATAGTGCTTTGTATCGTATGATTTTCCATCAGCGGCAGTTATTCGAAAATTTCGAATAACTGAATCTTCCTGCAATTCGGAATCTTCAAAAATCTTTTTGATATGATAGTTTATTGTATTTGTTTCAACCTCATACAAAACCGCAAGCATCTTCTGCGTAATCCAGATATTTTCGTCCTCATAGCGGACTTCTACGCTGTTTCTGTCGTCACCAGTGGCAGCCACAAAAGTAAGATATTCTGCGGCAGAACTCCGGATTGTTGGAACTGATTTATTTTTCATATTCTTCATGGTAACGCTCCTTGCTTCTGAACATATCCTACTGAAATAGTCTGGGAACAACAAGGTTTTCACTTTTTCGCTTCAATGCGCCAGTATGTGCATCTCCTGCACATACTGGCATTTATGAAGTTACCTTAATTATAAAACAGAAATTTAAAATTGTAAAACAAAAGTAAACGTATTGTTAAATTTTCAGAATGTACAGCAGTGTAACGTCATGATGACGTTTTAAAAGTGCAGGGTGAACAATCGTTATCATGACGATTTGTTTTGCTAATTTCTCATACAGCTTGAAAAGTTCGGCGACACATTCGCTTTCGGTCATTTTTAGGTTGAAGCCGTAAGCCTGCATAACCGCCTTGTCGTTATTGAAAAACTTGTTATGTGTTTTTCATTGTATTTTTCAATTCTTCAACTGTATATGCAGGTCTTTTTTGATGTAACATTGCATGGCAATTTGGGCAAACGGGCTTTAAATCTTTTATAGGGTCAACTTTATATTCATTGCCAATCAAAGAAATATCATCTTCATGATGTACATGAATAAAGCCCTTTCCAATTTCTCCATAGGATTTTTCAAAATCGAAGCCACAAACATAACAAACTGCACCATAATATTTTATACAAGCTTGTCGAGCATCTTTATTGCGTTCGTATCGATTGATTAAAGTTGTTTTTTTGCTGCCTTCAACAAATTCTGTTTGCAACAATTCATTATTTTCGTCTTCTGTTTCATTATCTGATATGAAATTTTCAGGATCTTCTATCCAATCTGTTTTTGTAAGAGCTTGGAGAAATTCATTTTTTATTTGCCAATGAAACTCGTCATCTCCATCTATATAGCCCCCATCACAAAAAACTCTCCACCAACCAGGACTGTTTGATTTTCGTGATAAATCAACCGAATAATAATCTGCAATCTTTTTTCCTATGTTGCCTATAAGTAAATTGGCAGCATTATAATCTTTGTAATTTAAATAATCAGCCAATTCTTTTGCACTAAAAATACAATCATCTTTGCTACAAGCAAAATCTATGGCTTTAAGTTCTGTTTCCGATAAAAAGGATTTATCTGCAAGTGGCAAACTAAACTGTTCTTCTGTTAAATCTAAAATTGGTATCTTGGGTTCCTCATCTATGTATTTTTTTATAGATGATGTTTTGCACAACAAATAAGGACGAATATAATTTTCGTCTACAGGTTCACCATTTGTTTTTATAAGTTCCGTTTTGAGAATATCTTCGTTTGTAAACCTTCGTAATTCCGAAAAAGTAATTTTTGTTGATTTTTCAGTATCTAATATTTCGATATTTTCAATTTTTGCGTATGCATAGAGATATATAGTTGATTCAGCAGGAGCTAAAACTAAATACAAAATTTGATTTTTCTTTTTTGCTTCAAGCAAAAAACTATACGCAGTTCGCCATAATTTCTTTTCAATATATTCACTTTCATTATTGCGAATCATGTCATTTATTTTTTGAGACTGAATTATTGTATATACAAAGTTTTCAAATGCTTCCATTTTATTCTCCTGTTGTTTCAGTGGGCTGCCCACATAAAAATCTTTTCAATATGCACTTTTATTCCGCAAACTTTTTCGCCGCTTTCTGCTGTTCAATCTGTGTCATGTGTTATTCCTTGTGAGGTATATTATACCACAACTTTTTCAAAAATCGCTGCGCGTGCGGCTTCCAAAGAAAACAAGCTTATCCCCAAAACGCACAGCATTCATCTTTGTCTACGCATCGAAAAACGCTCTCTATATTGTCATGAATAATATCTAATTCATAGCCATGCCATTTTAAATCTTGGCGCATACAGAAAAGTTTCCAGTCATTTGACGTTTTACGATAGGTCGCTTTTGCTACATCAAAGTTTTCGTAGCCAGTGCCCATGTAGCTTTTTCGTCTTTCAAAAATAATGACGCTCAAACCTTCAATTCTGTATTCACATTTTTCTTGGTCAGACCATTCACTTATCATTGCATTTCTTTTACCAAGATATTTGTCCGCAGCGACTTTTATCTCTGCTAATTGCCATTCTGTTAATGCCATTTCTCAGTCTTCCTGTATACTTTTATTGTTATAGACGATATGCTGTTATTGTGCATCTGGCTCAAGAAGACGTATGTCAAGTTCTAAGATTTTCTTGAAGCCTTTATCTGCTGTGATGAGCGGAACGGCACATTCTAAAGATGTTGCAGCAACGATTGAATCTGGGAGTTTTGTGCCGTATGTGCGGCGGATATGAATTGCTTGGTCTTTAACGATATTGTTCAAAGGAATTACGGTACATTTATCAATCATTCGCTTAAAAAAGTTTTCTTCTTCTGGTGATATGCCATTAAAAGATAGCAATTCCATTTCTGTAATTATAGATATACCGATTGCACTCTGCAAATACGGCAACATACAGGAATTTTTCTTGAATATGTATAACAGTGCATTTGTATCGGCGATAAAGTCAATTCCATTCATCGCGCATTTCCTTTTGAATTGCAAGTGGATCGCCGTCAATTTTCAATGCACCGAAAAATTCTGAAAGATTCTCCTTTTTGGCAGAATCCGGCTTTTCGTTATGTTTTGCATTTAATTTTCCAAGAGAAATAACAAGATTATAGACAATAAGCTGTTGTTCCGGCGTTAGAGTTTCGTAATTCTTTTCTAAAACTTCATAACTCATTTTGCACCTCCAATGTTGTCTTGTATTATACCACAACTTCCTCAAAAATCATTGCTCTTCCGGTTCTTTCCCTAAACAAATAAAATCATGGAAAAAATCGCGTAAGCGCGGTATCATGGTCTTATGGAAAATAATAACAAACCGGTTGTTGCCCTGATTTATGACTTTGATGGTACGCTTTCGCCCGGAAATATGCAGGAATTCAGTTTTATAAAGGCTCTGGGCATGAGTGCGCGCGATTTCTGGGAAAAATCTGACAAGCTTTCTACGGAAAATGATGCGAGCAATATTCTCTGTTACATGAAGACGATGCTCAACGAGGCGAAATACCGCAACATTTCGATTTCGCGCACATCGTTCACGAAGTTCGGCAGAGAAATTGAGCTTTTTGAGGGCGTCAAAGACTGGTTCAAGCTTATAAACGAATACGGAAAATCGAAAGGGCTTGAGATTAAGCACTATATAAACTCGTCCGGCTTAAAGGAGATGATTGAGGGCACGTCGATTGCAAAAGAGTTTGAGCAGATTTTTGCGTGTTCTTTTCTATATAATTCAGACGGAATCGCTGAATGGCCCGGCGTCGCGATTGATTACACGACAAAGACGCAGTTCATTTTCAAGATTAACAAGGGCATTAAAAAGATAAGCGATTCGGTTGAGATAAACAAGTTTGTGCCCGAAAACGAGCGGCCAGTGCCTTTTAAGCGCATGATTTATTTCGGCGACGGCGAGACCGACATTCCGTGCATGAAGCTTGTAAAGCAGAACGGCGGCTATTCTGTTGCGGTTTATAAGCCAGACGATGAGAAAAAGCAGCGCAAGGCAGAGCAGCTTATCTTAGACGGCCGCGTCAATTTTGTTTCGCCTGCAAATTACAAACTTAACGGTGAAGTCTACAACATTGTCACCGTAATTCTCGACAAGATAAAATCTGACTACGATTTTGACAACCTTCTGCAGAAGCACCGCCGCGACGCTGAAAAGCTCTTTTCGCAGTAGTCCAATCCACGAAAATAGCTTATCCGGCGAAAAACGACGCTTTTGCCTACGCAAAACCGGCAGCTTGTGTGTATCAGCCCCAAAAGTGCGCTTTGTTCACCATTTACAAGTTTACGCGAAGCGAAAACTTGGCGTTTTGCTTGATAAAACCAAAACTAAAGATTAATCCCAAGGCAAAACGCGGCAACTTGAACTTTAACTGTCTGCTTGCCGTTATGCCGCCAGAAATTCTCGACAGCGTTGTTGTCCACGAGCTCTGCCACCGCCGCCACATGAACCACTCAAAAGCATTTTACGCCGAAGTTTTAAGATTGTTCCCCAAATACAAAGAATGTTCCGCCTGGCTAAAGCAAAACGGCAGCATTTACCTGACCCGCGCCAGTCAAGTGTTATAAAATATCATATTCAAAAGCAAATTAAATATGTTATAATCTATTTGGAGGTAAGATATGTCTGATGCCCTTTCGTATGTAGAAGAACAAGTTCAAACATTCACTTTAGCAGAACAAATTCATTTGCTCAATTTTATCGCAGATAATATAAATAAAAAAACTTCCATTCTAAATAATGAATACACCGAAGAACAATCCTTGCAAAGAATGAGAGAGGCAAGCCTTTCAACTGTATGGGAGAGCGTAAAAAATGACACGTGGTGATGTTTATATGCTTGATTTTGGTATTCCCTTTGGTAGTGAACCAGGAATGCGCCGCCCGGTTGTAATAATTCAGTCTGATAAAGAAAATTTGAATGGACTTAATACAAAAGTTGTTGTTCCCCTTACTTCAAATACAATAAATGCAGATTTAAAAGGAAATGTATTCATTCCTAAAAAAGATTCAGGACTTTCCAAAGATTCAGTTGCATTAATTCATCAGATTATTGTTGTGGATAAAATGCGACTTGAAAATAAACTCGTAAAGCTTTCGAAAGAAATTTTGAAAAAGATTGAAGCTGAAATCGATTATGTAACAAAAGAATAGCCATAACATGTAGTTATATGGACGTCCGCACAGGGAGTGGGCGCAAGTTTTGAAAAGGTGAAAAGAAATGGAAACTATTGGCAGTGGCAACTATGTTATATTAGTTTGCAGCTATAAGATTAATTCAAATTTCTCAGAATCAGAATTATATAAATGGCTAATAAACAATGGTTATAAAAATGTAAGTACTCATGGACTCTACAATAATTGTCCTTGGATTTATATAAATATTGAGTTAAAAAGATATTTCCCAGGTATGCCTGGTATAAAAGTAACTGATTGTTTAAATGACCATGCTGTAACAGAGGAAGAATTTTATAAACTTGTAGAAGAGTTCACATTAAATGCTGATATTTTTCCAAATACGCTAAAAACAATTGAAATATATCAGAAATATAAAGATAAGGCTTTGTTTGTTTTTAATAAAGAACGATTTGATTATGATTTAGAAGAACACGAAGAACAGAAAAGGTTGTTTGAGCAAAAAAACAGAAAAGATATAAATCTCACTTTATGTCAAGTTGGTCTTACAAAAATTAAGATAAAAACTTTAGATGAAGATGAGGTAAAATTTGAAATTGATAAATCTGGTTTGAAAATACAGAATTTGCCGATTTCTGGTACATATAAAGCGCTGTTACATCAACAGAGCATTCCTGGAGATGAATATTGCAATTGTAGAGTAATTTTCTTTGAAAAAAGTCTTACATTAATAACAGACGGTTACACAAATGGCTCAGACTACTTTGTTGACTTGAAAATTTATAATATCAAATATATTTGAAGAGAAGTAAACGGAAAAAGAATTGAATCATACTGAAATTTTATTAAAGGCATTAGAGGATTTATCTCAAAACAAAAAGGAAAACGCTGTTCAATGCATTTTAAACAATTATAGACATAATTTTATTCAAAAAGACTCAAGAAAGATGTCTGATTTTGAAAAACTTAAGATATTTATCAATGATGGATTTATCGACCGCTATACTGGTAAAAAATTATTCTTTCCAAATGTACTTAGAATTTTATCAATGGAACTTGGAGATGTATTCCCATATCAAAAAAATTGGAAAATGTCAGATTGCCATATTGCATACTGGGAATTTTTACCAACATATGACCATATAGTTCCAATTGCTAGAGGCGGCAAAGATGAACCGTCAAATATTGTTACAACTTCACAAATGATGAATTCTTCAAAATCTGGATTTCTTCTTGAGGAAATTGGCTTTAAAATTCAACCTGCAGGTGATATGGCTGATTGGGATGGAATGATACATTGGTATTTGAATTATATAAAAGGGAAAAATATTCCTTTATCTGATACATCATTTAAATCATGGCATCGTGCATTGGAAAAATGTGTAGAAGAAGGAATAATCTCATAACATGTTTTTCAAAGCCGCTTTTACGGTTTAAAACGCAAATTATGCTCATACGCCACTGACGT
The DNA here is from genome assembly GCA_017614995.1 of Spirochaetaceae bacterium. Taxonomy (GTDB): domain Bacteria; phylum Spirochaetota; class Spirochaetia; order Treponematales; family Treponemataceae; genus UBA1240. Next base: position 83,697 of record JAGAAX010000014.1, on the reverse strand, counting down.
GGAAAAAGGAATAATGCAAATGAAACAAAGTACATCTCCAATTTATATCGAAAACAACAAAGCGCAAAAACTAAAGATAATGCCTGTTGGAAAAATGGAGTTCTCAGAGGATTTTATTCAAGACTTATGTTTTAATAATACGAGTCTTCTCCCTGTCGAAGAAATTGAACCTATCTACAACGGTTTGATTCCGTTGTGTAGAGAGTTATCAATGCCATCAGGATTTTGTGATGTTGTATATATAAACGAAAGTGGATTAATTACCTTAGTAGAATGTAAGTTATGGAAAAATCCAGAGGCAAGAAGAAAAGTTATTGGTCAAATTATCGATTATGCAAAAGACCTTGCTTCATGGGATTATGAAACTTTTGAAAGAAATGTATTGATTTGTCGTAAAGGAAGTGAAAAAAGTTTAATAGAAATAATTCATAATTATTCGCCTGATGTAGATGAGTCTACATTCATTGATAATGTATATAAGAATATAAAAAAAGGTAGGTTCCTTTTACTTATTGTTGGAGATGGAATAAGAGAAAATACAGAAGAAATGGTTCGATTTATGAACGATTATTCAAAATTGTCATTTACAATTTCGCTCGTAGAACTACCGATCTATAAAATCGAAAATACAGAATCATTAATAGTTGCACCTCGAATTCTGGTAAAAACAGTAGAAATTGTACGAAATGTTCTTTCAATTGAAGATAAGAATAATGGAAATATAACCGATAAGAAGGAAATTGTTACAACACCTTCTGAATCAGTATTCTATGAAAGACTGGAAAATAATATTGGAAAAGAAACCGTAGATAATTTAAAAGCTTTTATTTCAGAATTAAAAGCTAGATATGGTATAATAACAAAACTTGGTCGTGGAAAAACATTATCGTTGAACTTAAAAACGGAGGATGATATTTTCAATTTTGCAGGAATTATTGAAAATGGTGATGTTCAGTTCTATGGTGTATTATATGAAGCTGAAAAAATTGGTGATAAATCAATTGGCGATAAGTATCTAACAGATCTAGCAATCGCCTTAAAAGGTGAGTATTTCAAGGGATATGCTGAATGGTCTTGGTGTGTAAAACGCAATGGAAATTATATAAAAATTTCTGAATATTTAAAATCCAAAGAACAATGGTTGAAAATTATTGACGAATTTATGGCTGCAAAAATTAAAATAGAGGAATCATAAAAATGAAAAATGAATCTAACTCAGAACAACAAGATAATACTATTTTTGAATTTCATCAAAGTTATACATCCTTAGACGAAGATTATCAAAATCATATAACAATAACAAATGATGGTGAGCTGTTCACACGTCAAGTTCAGACACTCTGTTATGAACCTGATGCTGTAGAAAAAATACGATTTCCTAATGAAGAATTTGCTAATTCTATAAAATCTATACTGGAAAAATATAGACTACAAGCAAATAATATTAATGGTCTTGATTGGAATGAATATAATATATTTCAAATTAAATTAGGAAGTAAGAAATTTTCATCGAACCTATATTATCTTCCAAAATTTGTTCCAGAGCTTATGAAAGATATTAAGGATGTAATAGATTACTATCATGGAAAGGTTATAGATTGGAGTTATGTTTTTACATCTGATGAATGTAAAAGCTTAAGATAACACATAACATACAGTTCAAATCTGACAAGCCAGCCAAGTTGGTTTGCTGTTTAAGTGTGTAGTTATGGCGTCGTTCGCTGTTTGCGTCTAGTTTAGGAAGAAATTATGAAAAAACTTTTAGTAACACTATTTTTTGCTCTTATAAGTATTAACTGTTTCGCACAGGGAACAACAGCAGGGAGATTTACCGTATATCCAGATGAATCTTCTAAAGATTCTCTAATTCTTTGCGGACGAACTGTAAATATACAGGGTTATTTTAATATCGCTAATACACTTGATTTGCTGAACAATTCAAATTCAGAAAACGAAGCTGTTATTATTTTTCATTATGAATTAGGTTTGTATAACAGAGAACCTTCTGAAGACTCCGTTTCAATGTATGTAGACAATAAGAAATTGAAACCTTTTCAAACGAAAACAGATGATTATAGCTATATAGATTTTTATTACAAATTTGAACTGCCAAAAGGGCATTTTAAACTTTCTTATTCTATGGATGATGATGGCAGTTCCCTTGACGGATCAAGTACTTGCTATATACAAGAAACAGATGAAGAAAAATGGATACTTTCAGATAAATATGAGGAAAATATTTATATAAGCATTACTAATAGTTATGTTAAAGTTGAAAACGGTACATTTACAATTCTTGGAAACGGAAAAAAAGACGGCAATACTTTTTTTCTTAAGTCTGGCAGTTTGTTTTCAAAAAGCAAAATGGATTTAGGCATTACAATTAAATGCTCGTCACTTAATAATGGTCATAGTGGTGGAAGCGGTTTACCAGTATTACCATATAGTGCTAAAAAAATACAGTCTGCCACAGAATACATATACGAATTCACAACAGCGTCAAGAATAATTGAATATGAGCTGATAGGCGGTTACGAACATGAACCTTTTGAAGAACTAATTGAACTTTTAAAGCAAATGGATAAAAATCAGTTGCGGTTATTCAGAAATTCATTTTATGCAAAAAATGATTATGTTTTTAAAGATACTTACCTGAATAATTTTTTCAGTTCAGCTCTATGTTATCTTCCTGACAAGTCTGTGACTTTAGATAAAATCAAAATAGAAAAACACGAAAAAATATTGATTGAAATGATACAGGCAGCCGAAAAAGGCAAATCCCCAGAAACTGTTTTTGATAAATATAGGGAATAATCACATAACATGCGCTTGCAACTTGTAGACGCCCGCACTGGGGCATTTGGAGGAAAAAATGAAAAAAATTATTGCAGCAGTCACCATGATTTTTGCAATCACAATCGTGTGTGCCGGTAAAGAAACAAAGGAATCTGTTCCTTTCAGAAGCGAAATAGAAAAGCAAAGTACATTGCGTATATACGATTCAACTGGAGTTGTATGCTTTGAATACTCATGGAAAGAAGCTGTATCAAAATATAAGAACGCTGATACGATTTACGAGCTTGGCTGGAACAGTACTTTTTCGGATTATTGGTTCTGGTCGGCAACACCTATGAATGTCTCTTATATAGCAAAATATAACGTAAAGAAGAATCAAGTTGATTATTATGATCCTCCGAAATTTCATTGTGGCGAATACTGCTTCAATGCAGACAAAGGATTATTTGTATATTCTGATTATATAATTCCACACGATGCATACGACAGAGAAGAAATAAAAGATATGGAATTTCATTTGATCTGTTACAATCTCTTGAATAGAACAGAGAAAACTATCGACACTCAAATCGGAAAAAGATTTAATCCAATATTTTTAGATTCTGGCAATAAATTTAGATATTATAAAAACGGAGAAGAAAGAACATTTTCATTAAATAAATGAAAAAGTTGCCAATTGTTTTAATAATATTTTTATTAGTTTTTGCACATACCCTCTAAGAGATAAGCCTATGAAAAGATTTTGTATTTGTCTGTCTTTAGTTTTTGCCGCTCTGATGTGCTTCGCGCAGAATCAGAAACCGGTGTTTGAAAAAATTGGTGTCTATTCATGCGGAAAACAGCCGAAGCAGGTTATTTTCAGCCCGGACTCAAAGTTTGTTGTTCTTCCGCTTCTAGAAGACGAAGGCTTTGACATTTTCAGTATTGAACAGAAAAAAGTGATAAAGCGCATTGAGCCGCCGGAGCACAAGAAGCTGGGTTTTGCGGAAGGGCTTTTTGTACCGTCAAAGCAGGCTTTTTTTGTCTCGCAGATGACGACCGGCAATATCTATGAATATTCGTATCCGGGCTTTGAGTACAGGCGCACAATTGCCACAAAAGGAACATGGAGCAAATTTATTGCGTATAACCCGAAATATGATGTGCTTGTTGTGTCAAACTGGGTGTCAAATGACGTTTCTGTAATTGATTTCAGCACCGGAAATGTAAAAAAGCTGATAAAGACAAAAGCTGCACCGCGCGGCATGACTTTTATCGAAGATGATGAAACGCTTGTAGTGCTTTCTTTTGACGGCGGCACAATTCAAAAATTCAGCATGAAAACTTATGAGCTGATAGATTCAATTTATATTGAAAATGCCGCAATGCGCCACATTGTAACCGACAGAGCAAAAACAAAGGCTTGGATTAGCGACATGTACCACGCCGATGTGCTCGAACTGAATTTGAAAACCTTTAAGATAGAAAAGAAATACCACGTCTTTAACAACCCGAACACGATTGCCCTGCTGGGCGACCGCTATCTTTGCGTTTCGTGCCGCGGCCCGAACAACAAGCAGGATTACACCAAAAGAAGCCCGGTCAACGGCAAGATAATCTTAATTGACACAGCCGAAAAAAAACAGCTTTGCGAAATACCCGGCGGAAATCAGCCGACAGGGCTTGCGCTCTCTCCAAATCAGGACATGCTCGTTTTTTCAGATTTTCAAGACGCGGCACTTGAGCTGTACAAAATAAAGTTTGAATAACATAGTTTTAAATTGAATTTAAACATAAATGCAGATATAGTAAAAATATGTCTACTGTAAAGAAAATACTTTCGGGGCTTGAGCGCAAATATAAGGCAAGCGCGGTTTTAGCTCCTGTAACAATTATGGGAGAAGTGCTTCTTGAAGTGCTTATCCCGTTAATAATGGCTAAAATTATAGACGTGGGCATCGCTAACAAAGATGCCGCTTATGTAATTAAGACGGGCTGCCTTATGGTCGGCGCGGCTTTAATGTCACTGACCTTCGGTGTTGTTGCGGGGCGTTTTGCTGCTGTTGCCGCTTTGGGTTTTGCACGCAATCTGCGCCGCCGGCTTTTCGGCAAAGTCCAGGATTTTTCTTTTGCAAATGTTGATAAATTCAGTACAGCTTCACTTGTAACGCGCCTGACTTCTGACGTAACAAACGCGCAGAACACTTTTCAGATGATTGTACGCATGTGTGTGCGCGCGCCGTTTATGTTTATAAGCGCAATCATTATGGCGTTCTATATGAATGCAAGGCTTTCGCTTGTGTTCGTTGTGTGCATTCCTTTGATTGCAGTTCCTATGGTTTTAATTATGCGCAAAGCACATCCGCGTTTTCAGATAATGATGAAAAACTATGACAATCTGAACGCCAAAGTGCAGGAAAACCTTATCGGAATACGCGCGGTAAAAGCTTTTGTCCGCGAAGACAACGAGAGAAGCAAATTTGACAGTGCGGCTGATGCTGTGCGCAATGCTCAGGTTAGGGCTGAAAAAGTCGTCATTCTGAATATGCCGCTGATGATGCTTGTTATGTACATTGCGTTGATTGCACTGCTCTGGTTTGGCGGCAATCTTATCATAAGTGAAAAAATGCTTACCGGCGAGCTTATAAGCTTTATCACATACATGATTCAGATTCTTTCTTCGCTGATGATGTTTTCGATGATTTTCATCATGATTGTAATTTCTAAGGCGAGCATCGGGCGCATTATTGAGGTGCTTGACGAAGTGCCCGACGTAAAGAACCCTGTTGCAGATGAGGCACTTGCGCCAAAAGACGGTTCAATCGAATTCAAGAATGTGTCTTTCAGCTATGACAAAACCGAAAGAAACGCGGTGCTTCACGATGTTTCGTTCTCTATAAAGAGCGGTGAGACAATAGGCATAATCGGTGGAACAGGCTCGTCAAAGTCTACGCTTGTGCAGCTTATTCCGCGCCTGTACGATACTTTGAGCGGTTCTGTTCTGGTGGGCGGCCGCGACGTAAAGGCTTATGACCTTGAGGCTTTGCGCGAAAGTGTTGCGATGGTGCTTCAGAAGAATGTGCTTTTTTCGGGCACAATTAAGGACAATCTGCGCTGGGGCAACCCTGAAGCTACGGACGAACAGATTGAGGCTGCCTGCAAAACAGCCTGTGCCCATGACTTCATCATGTCTTTTCCAAAAGGCTACGAGACAGAGCTGGGGCAGGGCGGTGTAAATCTTTCTGGCGGACAGAAGCAGCGCCTTTGTATTGCGCGCGCGCTTCTTAAAGAGCCCAAGATTCTGATTCTTGACGATTCTACAAGTGCGGTTGATACGGCTACAGACGCTATGATTAGAAACGGCATGAAGAACACGCTGCCTGAAACAACCAAAATCATAATTGCTCAGCGCATTGCGTCTGTAAAAGAAGCGGACAGAATCTTTGTAATTGACGAAGGCGCAATTTCAGGCATAGGCACGCATGACGAGCTTATGCAGACAAATGCGATTTACCGCGAAGTGTTTGAATCTCAGCAGAGGGGCAGCGACTTTGACGGCGGCGGAGATTCGGCTGCCGCAGAAGCGCACGCCAAAAAGGAGGCTTTGTAATGCCGGGACCAGGAAGAGGACCGGGCGGACATGGCCGCCCTATGCAGAAACCTAAAAATGCAAAAAAAACAATTGCAAGGTTGGTCAAATACCTTGCTTCTTATAAGCTGCTTTTTGTCTTTGTATTTATGTGCATTGTCGTTTCGTCAGGCGCAAACGTTGCAAGCTCTTATTTTCTTCAGCCTGTACTGAATGACTACATAATTCCGATGATTGGCAAAAAATCGCCGGATTTGTCGGGCTTTATCTCGCTTTTGGGCATGATGTTCTGCATTTTTGTCGCAGGCGCATTTGCAGGCTGGGTGAACAGCCGCATAATGCTTCATATTTCGTCAAAAACGCTGTATAGAATACGCACTGAACTTTTTGATCATCTTGAAACGCTGCCGCTCCGCTATTTTGACGCCCATTCACATGGCGAGCTTATGAGCCGCTTTACAAACGACATTGACACAATCCGCGACATGCTGAGCCAGGCTGTGCCGCAGCTTTTTTCTTCGCTGCTGACTGTTGTTGCCTGTTTTGTGATGATGCTTTTGCTCAGTCCGCTTCTGACGCTGCTTGTAGTTCTTACTGTTGTGGCGATGATTGCCGTAACAGGCATTGTCGGCAAACATTCGGCAAAAGCCTTTAGAGAGCAGCAGGAAGCAATCGGAAAAGTAAACGGTTATATAGAAGAAATGATTGAAGGACAGAAAGTCGTTAAGGTTTTCTGCCGCGAGGAAATTTCTAAAACCGAATTTGATGCCCTGAATGACCGGCTCTGCAACGCAGGTACAAGAGCGAATACGCTTGCAAATATTCTCGGTCCGCTTATGAACAACATGGGACACATAAGCTATGCAATTACGGCAATTGCCGGTGTAATGCTGATTATTGCCGGCAAAATGAATTTGGGCAAAATCGCGTCTTTCCTTGAATATTCGCGCAGCTTTAAGAACCCGATTACGCAGATGGCGCAGATGTTCAACGGCATTTTGAACGCTCTTGCCGGTGCAGAGCGTGTCTTTGCCGTAATTGACGAAGAGCCTGAAGTTGACAGCGGCTATGTAACACTGGTCAATGCAAATATTCTTGATGACGGCACAGTTACAGAAGCATTTTTGCCGACCGGGCAGTGGGCATGGAAACATCCGCACCACGATGGCAGCATTTCGTATGTTCCGCTTAAAGGTGAAGTTCAGTTTGAGAACGTAACTTTCGGCTACGAAAAAGAAAAGACTGTTCTGCATGAAATTACCATGACGGCACGTCCGGGGCAGAAAATTGCACTTGTCGGCTCAACTGGTTCAGGCAAGACAACAATAACAAACCTTATCAACCGCTTTTATGACGCTTCAACAGATTTGGAGGGCGGCTCGAAAATCCGCTTTGACGGCATAAACATCAACAAGATTAAAAAAGCTGATTTGCGCCGTTCTCTCGGTATGGTTTTGCAGGACACGCACCTGTTTACAGGCACAATTGCCGACAATATCCGCTTTGGCAAGCTTGATGCTTCTATTAACGAAGTTGAGGCTGCCGCAAAACTTGCAAACGCAGATTATTTTATCAGGCACTTGCACCAGGGCTATGAGACTGTAATTACAGGCGACGGCGAAAGCTTGAGTCAGGGACAGCGTCAGCTTCTTGCAATTGCGCGTGCGGCTGTTGCAAATCCGCCTGTGCTTATTCTTGACGAGGCAACAAGCTCAATTGATACGCGCACCGAAGCACTTATCGAGAAGGGCATGGACAGCCTTATGCAGGGGCGCACCGTTTTTGTAATTGCGCACCGGCTTTCTACTGTACGCAACGCCGATAAAATTGTGGTTCTTGAGCATGGCAGAATAATCGAAAGTGGCAGCCACGATGAGTTAATCGCAAAGAAGGGCAGATATTACCAGCTTTACACAGGTCTTAAAATACAATGAATTTAGTTTCAATTGATAATGTCTCAAAAAATGTAAAAGAAGTTCCTCTGTTTTCAGGCGTAAGCTTCGGAATAGATTCCGGCGAGAAAATTGGCTTTGTCGGCCCTAACGGTTCGGGCAAGTCTACATTCTTGCGTCTGCTTTTAGGTGAAACACAGCCTGACACCGGCACAATTTCCATTAACAAAAGCGTAAGCATAAGCGTACTTGAGCAGCGCCCGCATTTTGATGAATCTGATACGCTCAAGTCTTTTTTGTACAAGGGAACAGACCCGGTTCTTGCGCTGGCATGTGAATATTCTGAATGTCTTAAAGCTTCGGAGCAGAAAAATGCGCCCGAAAGCATTCAAAAAAAGCTCGCCGCGCTTACACAGCGCATGGAAGAAAAAAACGCATTCGCGATTGAGCACACTTATGAGTCTTTTTTGACAGAGCTTGGCGTGTGCGGCGTGGGGCGCGGGCTTGACCAGAAGATGTGTACAATGTCGGGCGGCATGGTGAAAAAGGCGGCAATCGCGCGGACTTTTGCGGCTTCTTCTAACCTGTTGCTGCTTGACGAGCCGACAAACCACCTTGATATTGAAACTATAGAATGGCTTGAAAAGCACCTTTCAAGCTTTCAGGGCAGTTTTGTGCTTGTTACGCACGACCGCTATTTTCTGGATTCAGTCTGCAATGTAATGCTTGATATTGACCGGCGGAAAATCAACAAATACGAAGGCAATTTCTCAACTTATCTGCGCCGCCGCAAAGAGCGCGCCGAAGAAGAGGCGCGGCACGATGCAAAGCGAGAGTCTATTCTTGCAGTAGAGCTTGAATGGCTTAAGCGCGGCCCGAAAGCGCGTTCTCTTAAAGACAGCCACAGAAAAGCGCGCATAGAAGCAATGCTTGCCGAACGGCACGAACAGCAGGAGCACATGGAAGCTTTTTCTGTGCAGGGCAGAAGACTTGGCGGCAAGGTGCTTAAACTTGAAAATATTACAAAGTCTTATGACGGAAGAACTGTAATCGCGCCGTTCTCTTATGAATTTACAAAAGGCGAGCGTATTGGTGTTATAGGTCCGAACGGGTCGGGCAAATCTACGTTCTTAGACCTTGTGAGCGCGCGCATTCAGCCTGACGGCGGTATTGTCGATTGCAGCGTGAATACGGCTTTCGGCTATTTTGACCAGACTGCAAAATTTGTTGACCGAAATCTTACAGTGCTTGAGTATATGCGAGGCCGCCGTCAGCACGTAAATCTGAAAGACGGAACAACATGCTCTATCGAGCAGTTTCTTGAGCGCTTTCTCTTTCCGCGCGAAATGTTCAATCAGCAGCTTTCTTATCTTTCAGGCGGAGAGCTGCGCCGGCTTCAGCTTATTCAAATTCTTGCGGATTCGCCGAATTTTCTGCTCTTTGACGAACCGACAAACGACTTTGACATTGAGACAATCAGCCTGCTTGAAGATTTTCTAAAAGATTTTGGCGGCTGCATTCTTGCGGTTTCGCACGACAGGGCTTTTCTGGACAATGTCACCGATTTTTTGTTTGTTCTGGACGGCAAAGGCAATATAAGCTATTTTGCAGGCGGTTATGCCGATTACCGCGCCTACATCGAAGAAACCAAAAAATCGGAGCAGTCTGCTGTTCAGGCTAAAAAAAGCGTAGAGGATGCGTCTAAAAAAACAGAAAAACCCAAGAAGCTGTCGTACAAAGAAAAACAGGAATTCGACGGGCTGCTTGATGAAATTGCTTCACTTGAAGAAGAAAAAGCTGAGCTTGAAGCATTGTTTGCAAGCGCAGATTTTGCCAAAGACGGTTCCGCCGCAGAAAAAACACAGCGCTACGATGAAATATCGAATTTAATAGAACAAAAAACAAACCGCTGGGAAGAACTCGCCGAAAGGGCAGAATAAGCAGAAAAAGATGTCGTTTTTTACACAAGGTTCCCACTGTGCTTAAAATTTATATAGCGGATTCCGTCTGATTCATATTCAAGATTTCCACTGTAGAGTATGGCTGGCGATTCGGTGTTCTTTGCAAAGCTGCGGAATTTTTTTAAGTTTCTGGAAAAGTCCGGTGTTATGGTTGATGCGGATTTTATTTCCACCGGTATTACGTTTCTGCCGTCTGCGATTAAAAGGTCTATTTCAAATCCTTTGCTGTCGCGGAAGTAGTACAAGCTTTTTTCCAACCCCTTGTTGTACTGTGCTTTCAGTAATTCAAGAATTACCATATTTTCAAAAAGATTGCCAACAAGCGGGTCACGCGGAATTTGTTCCGCATTTCTTATTCCAAGAAGATAAGCCACAAGACCTGGCTCGTAAAAATAAATCTTCGGCGACTTTATAAGGCGTTTTGTGTAATTTTCAAAATACGGCTCAAGCTTGAAGATGATAAAAGAAGATTCCAAAACCGAAATCCATTCGGCAATAGCCGTTGAAGAAACGCCGGTGTCATTTGAAAGCGACTCATAATTTACTACCTGACCGATTCTTCCTGCAAGCAGACGCAAGAATATTTCAAACTGAGCTTTATTTTTCACATTCAAAAGAGACTGAACATCACGCTCAACGTAAGTTTGAAAATACGAGCGGTAAAGCAAATCGGCAGGTTGTCCTTCTGCATAAAGGCGTGGCATAAAACCTTGAAATAAAAACTCGTCGCGTGAAAAATCTAATCCGGCATCGTTCAGCTCCGAAATAGAAAACGGCAGCAGATTCAATATAGCTGTGCGTCCTGCAAGTGACTGCGAGATGGCTTCTTTTAAGCCCTGCTGAAAACTGCCTGTAATAATGAACTGTCCGTTGGTTTTTGTCTTGTCTGCAAGTACTTGAATTTTATTCAGAAGTTGTGGTACGCGCTGAACTTCGTCTATTATGCAGGGCGTTTTTACCATATCGAAAAATGCGTTTACATCGGACGAGGCAAGCGAGTATAAATCTGGTTCTTCAAGATTGTAATACGCATAATCTTTGAAGAACATTCTGGAGAGAGTAGTTTTTCCTGACTGACGCGGTCCTAAAATAGTTACCACAGGGAAAAATTCTGCGCAACGCTTGAGCTCTGCTTCTGCTTTTCGGCTTATATCTTGCATAGGTATATTGTATGCTAAAATGGTACAAATTTCAAGTTGAACTTTGGATTTGTACCATTTTGTAGACCGCTATTTTTCGAGAGCCGCCTTGGCGAGTGCTGCAATGTCGCTGTTTGTGGCGGAATCTGTGTGCTTTGCGGCATTGGCGCGCACATGCAGACCGTCTTTTACGGACGCAGAAGAAGCGCCCTTAAGCTGTTTTGCGCTGTTTATAATGTCTTTTGCCTGTTCAATAGAACATTTTGCCGCAGAATAGACTGCCTCAGGTTCGGCGACGGCAAGTTCGTCTATTGACTTGAATTTTTCAAGCAGCGCGGCAGCTCTAGCCTTGCCCACGTTCGGCAGTGCCTCAAATTGCAGCGTGGTGTTCGCTTTTGTGCGCAGCGCCTGATTTTTAGAAGTAGCAAAACGGTGCGTTTCATCTCTGACGCGCTGCAAAAGCCTCAAAGCCTCGCTTCGTTTTGGCAGCTTTATCGGTGTGCTGTTGTGCGGCAGGTACAAGTCTTCAAAGCGCTCTGCAAGACCTACAATCGGAATATCAAGCCCTAAATCGTCAAGCACAGCCTGAACTGCATTAACCTGACCGATGCCGCCGTCAATCATGATTAAATCAGGCATTTCAGCCTGTTCTCTTAAAAGCCTTGAATAGCGGCGGCGGGTCGCTTCCTGCATAGAAGCAAAATCGTCGATAATGCCGTCTGTCGTTTTAAGCCTGAAATATCTGTAGTTCTTTTTGTCCGGGTTTCCGTTGTAAAAGCTGATAAGGCTTGCAACCGGAAAATTGCCGCCGATATGCGCAATATCAAAGCCTTCGATGCGTACCGGCAGAGAAGGCAGATGCAGTACGTGCATAAGTTCTTCCATTGCAGGAATATCGCCGCGCTCGCGCATACGCCTTATTATGTCTTCTTTTGCGTTCTGGCGCGCCATCTCAAGCGCGGCAAGATTGCGCTTTTCACCCGGCGAGCCCGGCTCAACTGTGCTTATGTCGGTGTGTGCGCCTAAAACCTCAGAGAAAAACTGTCGCGTAAGCTCAAGGTTTTCGCGGCTTGAGACAAATATATGCGGCGGAATCTGGCTTGGGTCGGTGTAATAGGCGCGCAGAAATTCGCTTGTAGTTTCATCTTCATCATTTAAAGACTTTGTGCGGTAACAGTCTTTTGCAATAAGCTTGCCGTTCCGCATTTTGAGCACGCAGAACGAAACAAGCGGCCCTTCGCTGTAGCTTTCTACATAGTCTCGCGATTCAGGGTCAAAGTCTTCTACCGCATTCTGCTCGCGCAGAGTTCTAATCGCCGCAATTCCGTCACGCAGGCGGGCGGCTTTTTCAAACTGAAGAAGCTTGGCGGCTTCTTTCATTGTGTTTTCAAGGTTTTTTATCTGTGTTTCGTCTTCACTCTCAAGTATTGATTCAATTTCTTCGATATATTGAATATAGTTCTCTTTCGAAATTTTGCCGCAGCAGGGCGCTGCGCACTGGCCTATGTGATAATAAAGGCAGGGGCTTTTGCGCTTCTGAAATTTCTTGCAGTGGCGGATTTTATATTGCCGATAGAGACTCTCGATGAATGTGTCAAGCGCGCCTACATTCGGAAACGGCCCGAAATATTGCGAGCCGTCCTGAACAATGCGGCGTGTCTTAAATACTTTGGGAAAGTCTTCGTTGGTGATGCGCAGAACAGGATACGACTTTCCGTCTTTAAGGTTTATGTTGTATCTTGGATTATGCTGCTTTATCAGCGTATTTTCTAAAAGTAGAGCTTCATATTCGTTTGAGGTAGTGATATACTCGATAGAGCGGGCTTTTGAAACGAGAATTCTTGTCTTGATGTCCTTGCGGCCGGCAAAATAGGACGAGAGGCGGTTTTTGAGGTTCTTTGCCTTGCCGACGTAGATAATTGTAGATTCTGCGTTACGCCAGAGATAAACTCCGCTGCTTTTCGGAGCTTTTAATGCGGTTTCATGGAGCTGTTTGCGGTTTAATTCTGCATCGGTCATGTTATAAATCTTTAAGGCGGCTTTCTTAACTTCCGGCGTTAGAAAAGCCTTTGGTAGAAAAAATGCTTAAGAAACACATACCCTTTTTTGCTGTGGTTTGTCTACTGGTTTGTGCTGCACAGAGTGTTGCCGCACAGACTAAAACTATTACACTTGGCGGAAAAAACGGCTGGTCAAATCTGTCTGTAATGGATTCGGTTGAGTTCGGTACAGGCCGCTTTGGTTATGAATCTGTCCTGCTTTCAAATGACGAGCACAGGGTAACGTCCGAAACAGACCTTCTTATTTCTTTTGAAGACGGAAATATCGTTGATGTCACAGGTAATTACTCTGTTGCAGTAAACAATCTTGATATAAGCAATAAAACTATTATGGGAAGCTCCGCCGGGCTTAGCCGCGGCAAAGAAATGGGCTTGAGGCTTCATGGCTCAAAGAATTCGATTTTTGGCGGCGCAGGTCTTACAGGCTCTTTTGTCATTGAATTCTGGCTTTGCCCTTCAATTGCAGAAAGCGGCGAGCAGTTCTTCAACTGGCGTTCTTCACGCAATGTCGGTGACTCTCCTCTTTATCAGGATATACGCGCTTCTTTCTTCAACAACCATGTCGAGTGGGTTTTCAACAATATTTTTGGCGCAGGCAACAAGGTTGAGTCTGAAGTAATTATCACAAGCACAGACAGCATAATTCCTAGAAAATGGGCACATCATCAGATTACTTATGACGACGAATCAGGCTTAATTGAATACCGCATAGACGGAAAGATTCAGGCTGTAAGATACGTAACTTCTACAAAGCGCGAATCCGGCGAAGTTTATAACGCACGCCTCGGCGTTCCTGCTGATATAGAATTCTGCACAAAATACAGCGGCCTTATCGATGAAATCTGCATTTCAAGAACAGCCAGAAGTTCAACCCTGCACGATTTTTACGCAAGAAAGGGCGGCCGCTTTGAGTCGCAGCCTCTTGCTTCAAGCGGATTCAATTCAGCACTTACCGGACTTGAGGCAATTTATTCAACTCCAAGAGAAACTGACGTAGCTTTTTATGTGCGCGGCGGCGACAATTTCTACGAGTGGACAGATGAATACCCTGAATGGGTGCCGGTTGTGCCCGGAACACAAATCCGCGGCGTAAGCGGCAGATATTTTCAGCTTGCAGCCGAGCTTTACCCGGACGGAAACGGCGGCGAGACACCGTCTGTTTCAGAGGTTGTTCTCACTTATAACGAAACGACACCGCCTCTGCCGCCTGCAACAATCAAGGCAACAGCCGGAAACGGCGTTGTTGATTTGTACTGGACATCTTCTGTAGATTTTTCTGTTGGCGGCTATATCATTTATTACGGCGAGCACCCGGGCGAATATCTTGGAAGTGTTGCCGTTGAAGGTGCTTCTCCGATTGATGTAGGCGATACACTGTCGTACAGGCTTACCGGCTTAAAGAACGGAAATATATATTATTTTGCGGTTGCTGCTTATTCTTCGTTGGATAAGCGAATCGTGGGTGTTCTTTCAAAAGAAGTTTACGCCCGCCCGCTGAGGAAAGTAAAATGAGCACAAATTTTGATTCACAACTGAACCGTGCAAAAGATGCGTATTTTTCACACGATTATGAGTTGGCTGTAAAACTTTTGGAAGAATGTCTTCAGGAAGAGCCTGACGACATCTCGATTCTTTCTGAAATGGGCAAAGTCTATGTCGGTTCTGGCAATGATGAAGAAGCTCTGAAATATTATAGCCGCGTTCTTGAATTGGACGACAAGAATTTTACCGCCATTGACAATATCGGAAGTATCTACCGCCGTCTCGGACGCTATCAGGATTCAGTAGATATTCTTAATAAAGCTTTTGAAATAGACAAGGATTCCATCGCCACTTATTACAACCTCGGTCAGACTTACAAGGTAATGGAACGCTACGACGATGCAATCAAGTGCTTTGAGCACGTTCTCGAAAAGAACCCGAACGATGTTCTTGCACACAACCATCTCGGCTGCATTTACGCTCTTCAGAACAACCACGAAAAAGCGCTTGAGCTTTTCAACAAGGCTCTCCGCATTGACGCAAACCACCCGATTATTCACTATAACTCAGCCACAAGCTACGAGGCTTTGGGCAAATACGAAGAAGCAGAAGAAGCTTACGAGAATGCGCTCCGCAAAAAGCCGGGTTGGATTGAAGCGATGATGAGCCTTGCAAGGCTTCATCATGTCTGCGGTCACGACGACCAGGCAGAAGAAATTCTGCGTCAGGCTATAAACCTTGCCTACAACAACCCGGAAATTCATACAGCGTTGGGCAATTTGCTTCTGCATAAAGAACGCTATGAAGAAGCCGGCAGCGAGTTTGACAAGGCTCTCTCTCTTAACAAAGAATTTGTCGATGCTTTGAGCGGAAAAATTTCTTCACTTGAAAAACTCGGCAGAAAAGATGACGCTTATGACCTGCTGCTTCAAATGGAGCAGATTGGCCCTGACGATGTAAATCTTACCTTGCAGTGTGCCCACTTCCTTATGAACATAGGAAAATATAATGAATCGTCAAAGCGCATCCGCAAGATTCTTGACATAGACCCGAACAATGCCGATGCACTTGCACTTCTCGGCGAATATCTGCTTATCAACGGCGAGGACACAAAGGCTCTGCATTGTTTTGAAAAAGCCGTAAAACTTAAGCCTGAAAATATCAAATACCGCTTTGAGGCTGCGCGCCATCTTTTTGATCTTGGCAATTTTGAAGCTGCCGAGCTTGAGATGCGCTATTATCTTGCTTCTGTGCCTGAAGACTGCGAAGCTTGGATTTATCTCGGTATTATTTACAGCGAGCTTGCTGAAATTGAAAACGCCGTAAAGGTTTTCAAAAAAGCGCAGTCGCTCGACAAAGACAATCCTGCCCTTATGTCGGCTGTTACGCGCCTTCACAAGCAGTATCCTGAAAACGAATTGGTTACACAGCTTTTTGAGAGCATTCTCAATGATGCAAGCGGTTCAAATTCAGATCTTGACAATCTTGGCGAGGCAATTGCCGCCTACGAGAACTCAACCGGCGACTATGCCGAAAACGAGGACGTTGAGAAGAATCTTCAGCTTCTTGATTCCGAAGACGAGCTTATGCCGTTGTCTGACCTTGTTGAAGATGAAAACCAGCAGATTGACGAAAAACCGATTGATGCGCTTGAAACCGAAGAAGTCGAAGAGGACGTTGATCCAGAAGAATTTCCTGACGAGCTTTTCCTTGGTGGCGGCGACGGACTTGACGCCTTAAGAAAAGATGAATCTGAAAACGAACCGTCTCCAATAGATTTTGATGTTTCAGACGAAGACTTTAACAGCAACGAAGATGATTTTGATTCGCTTGTATTAGGTTCAGGCGATGATGTGCCGATTGACAGCGATCCTGCCGCCGAAGAAGATTCTTATGATCCGTTTTCGTCTGGAAATGGCGGCAAAAAGCCTAATGACGTTATGGAATCAGAAGAGGTGCTTGAGCTTGGTGACGGCAAGCCTGATCAGCAGCCGCCTTATACACCGCCGCCTCCACCTCCATATTATCCGCCTCAGCCGATATACTATCCGCCGCAGGAACAGAAGCTGCCGCCACTTCCGCCGCTTCCAAACTTTGAAAAGCGCAAGCCCGACCCGAGAGAAGATAATCTTGCCCTTGATGCGGCGCTCAATCAGGCAATTGACAGCAAGCTTATGAACCTTGCCGAAAATTCTGAAGAGGTTGAGACACCGGGAGCTAGAAAACGCCGCGAACTGCGCGCCGCTATTAGAGAAGCTCTTAAAAAGCTTAGAGATTCAAGTATTGAAAGACGTTCTCCAGAACATGTTTCAATTGCCGATATGTTTGCTTATATGCGCGGCTTGTGCAATTATCTGCCGCAGCCGAAGAAGTCGCTTTTCCTTTCAAGTGAAGAACGCGTTAAGCTTGAGTATGTAATCAACAGGCTCAAGAGTTCGCCGGGGCTTTTTAACGAGACAACCGAAGTAAGCAGAGTTATCGAAGAAAAAGAAGACAAAGACGATTCAAAAGAACCGTCTGACGCGGATGCTCCTGCTGAAGAAACAGAAGCAGAAGCAGAAGATTCAAAGCCTTCAAAAGAAGAGATAAGCGGCACAATCTTGTGTCTTCAGAACATGATAGAAGACAACATGGATGACAAAGACCTTGTCTCTGCGCTGAATGCCAAAGTGCGCCGCGTTCTTGCGCGCTGCGATACCGAAAAGCTTCAGTTATAGTTCAATCAAATACCTTGCCGCTCAAATTGCGGCACTCATAAAAAGCCGTTTGAGAAAAAGCTCAAGCGGCTTTTTGTTTGACATTATCCCTTAAAAGAGTATAAACTTTGTTTTATTAAGAGAGGTGTTTATGAAAAAAGTATTTCTAATAGTTTTAAATTTGTTATTTGTTTTTACTTTTCTTTTTGCAAGGGATATTAAGGCAACTACAAGCAGTGGAAAATCTGTCATTCTTAAAGATGACGGTACATGGCAATATGAAGAGAAAAAAACAAAAAAGGCAGAATCAAAAAGTAAAATATCCAAACCAGAATCTGCAACAAAGAAATATGAAAGCAAATTAGGTTTTGTAAATGTCTGGTATGATCCCGATAAATGGCGAATAAAAGAACAATTTTCTAATTCAAGTGAAGTAAGCTTTTATTATAATGACAATTCATGTTCAGCCTTTCTACTTACAGAAAAAGGCAAAGTATCAAATAAAATGCTCCGTACCGCAATTGAATATAATGCAAAACAAATCGCAGACGAATTCGAGATAACTGATGAAACGACGAAAATAGTAAATGGAACTGAATTGTATTGTGTACATGCTTTAGCTAAATTAATGGATGTAGATGTAATTTATAACTATTATTGCTGGACAGGTGATACAGGAACAGTTCAATTTGTTATAGGAGTTATTCAAGACTTATATCCAACAGTAGAAGATAATGTATTTGAGCTGTTGAATGGTTTGGAGATAATCCAATAAAGACCTGTAAGTACAATGAAACATAGGCATAAAAGTTTTATGTCTATGTTTTTGATTTATAATATCTAAGATGCCGCCTTTGTTTTGCCGGTCGGTTAAAAGCCCACCGGCTTTTTTTATGCAAAACTGGTTTTTGCGCTGAAACAGCTATCGAAAAAAAAGCGGCGGCGTGCTATAACTTATGCCATGCAGTCGTTAGCGCCAATCAAAGAATATGCAAGAGAACATGCGGTGCCAATCATGAAAGATGAGGGCATTGAGTTTATCTGCAAATATATAGAAGAACACAAAATAAAGCGCATTCTCGAAATTGGATCTGCAATCGGGTATTCGGCAATAAAATTTGCGGGCGTAGCTGATGATATAAACGTAACGACTGTGGAAATTGACAAAGAACGCTATGAGCAGGCGGTGCAGAATATAAAGGCGCAAAACCTTGAAAACCGCATTTCTATTCATTTGTGTGATGCGCTGATTTTTGAAACTGAAAAACAGTTTGACTTAATCTTTATAGATGCCGCAAAGTCGCAGTACATCAGATTTTTTGAAAAATTCAAGCACAACCTTGCGCCGGGCGGCGTAATCGTAAGCGATAATCTCTCGTTTCATGGCATGGTGGACGACCCGCATTTGCAGTGCAACCGGAACACAGTAATGCTCGTAAAGAAAATCCGGAAATATGCGGCATTTCTCCGGAACAATACCGAATTTGAAACCGAATTTGTCAGCCGCGGCGACGGCATCTCAATTAGCAGAAAACGCACTTTTTAAAGTGTAACTTTATTGCCAATTAGATTGAGATATGATTTACTTCTAACTATTATGGAACAAAAACTTAAATTAGACATTTTCAGGTTTGTGAAGCCGGTGCTTCCTTTCTATATTTTCGTGATTTTTATCAACATTGTGTTTGTCGGGCTTGATATGCTTTCGCCGCAGATTTCAATGCACATTGTTGACGACGTTTTAATCGGAAAGGACACAACTCATCTGGACTTTTTCCTTTTTGCGCTGCTTGGAATCGGCGTTATAAGAGCACTGCTTGGCTATACAAGAGAATTCTGCTGTGACTGGGCAGGAAGCCAGATTGGCATGAACGTGCGCAAGGATTTTTTCACCAAAATTCAGACACTTTCAGCAAATTTCTTTGACAAGATGAATTCGGGCGAGCTTATGTCGCGCCTCTTTGACGACGGCTCTAACATTTGGGGGCTTTTCACCTACATCGGAATGCTTCTGACCGAAGTGCTTGTGCATGTTTCATTCATCATGTTCTGCATGTTCAGAATGAACTGGCGGCTTGCGATTATTCCGTCTGTTTCTATGGTAATCTGTGCAATTATCGCGCTTACAATGGAAAAGCACCTCGGCCCTGTGTTTGAGGCTATCGGGCAGGAAACCCAGGTTTTGAACAATACAGCGCAGGAAAACTTGAACGCTGTGCGCACCGTAAAATCGTTTGTGCGTGAGCCGTTTGAAATCAAGAAGTTCAGCATACACAATGCAAAGTATTATTCGCTCAACTACAAGATTTCGCGCATTTTTGTGCGCTATCATCCGCTGCTGGTTATGTTCAAATGCTTAGTGCCAATTGTGATTGTCATTACAGGCGGCATGTTCGTAATGAATGACAATCTGACGCTCGGCGAGCTTACGGCTTTTGTTCAGTATTCAATGAACATTGTCTGGCCAATGGAAATGCTCGGCTGGCTTACGAGCGGATTCAGCCAGGGAAAGGCAAGCATTAAGCGCATTGACAAAATCTATAACGAAATTCCGCAGATTGTAGAAAAAGCCGATGCACTCGACAGAAAATGCGCCGAAATCAAGGGCAGCATAAGCTATAACCATGTCTGCTTCAATTCAGAGACAGGCACGCCGATTCTGAAAGACGTAAGTTTCAGTATTGATGCAGGACAGACGCTCGGCATTATGGGCGCTACAGGCAGCGGCAAGACAACGCTTGTAAATCTGCTCAAGCGCATGTACGACGTAAGTTCAGGTTCAATTACAATAGACGGAATTGACATACGCGACATGAGCTTAAAGCAGCTTAGGCGCGCGGTTTCTATAGTAATGCAGGACGTATTCTTGTTTTCAGAGACGATAAACGGAAACGTAAAGCTTGGTGAAAAAGACAGTCTGCTTGAAGAAGCCGTCAAAAAGGCAATGGAAGATTCTGCAAGCAATGAGTTTGTTTCTAAAATGGAAGACGGCGAAGAAACGGTTGTCGGCGAGCGCGGTGTCGGGCTTTCAGGCGGACAGAAGCAGCGTCTTACAATGGCGCGCGCAATGTCTAGAAACGCGCCGATTATCGTGTTTGACGACTCAACTTCGGCACTTGACGCAGAAACAGAGAAGAAGATTCAGCATACATTGAACGAAATGACAGGCATGACGAAAATCATCATTGCGCACCGCATAAGTTCAGTAAAAAAAGCTGACAAGATCATTGTGCTTGAGGACGGGCACATAGCAGAAGAGGGCACGCACGAAGAGCTGCTTGCCCGCCGCGGTTTGTACTACGAGACATACGTGACACAATACGGAGAAAACAATGGCTAATTCATATAAAGAAGACGAACAGATAAGCGATGTTCCAAAAATAAAGACTATAACGCGCCTTTTGTCTTATCTTCTCAAATATAAATGGAAGATTCTGATTGTAATGGGACTTATGGCAATCGGCACGTTTGTTTCGCTTGTAAACCCGATTTTTGTAGAGACAGCAATAGACAAATACATTGCCGTAAAGAACATAAAAGGCTTTTTTATGTTTATGGCATTTGCGGTCGGGCTAAACCTTGTAATGGTTCTCGCAATCAAAATCAGAATGCTCATAATGTCAAAGCTGACTAATCATGTTATTCAGGAAATAAGACAGGAACTTTACGAGCATATTCAGAAGCTTGACCTTGCGTTTTTTGACTCAAGACCAAGCGGCAAGATTCTTGCCCGAATTGTCGGCAACGTAAATTCGCTTAAAGATGTGCTTGAGAACACAATCACGAGCCTTATTCCAAACTTTATAACGATTGTTGCTGTTATCGCGATTATGTTCTCGAAAAACGCGCAGCTTGCATGTGCCGCGCTTGTCGGTGTGCCGATTCTTATTGTTGGTGTCGCTGTAGTTTCGCGGAACAGCCACAAATATTGGAAGATAAACTCAAAGAAGTGCTCGAATATGTGCGCATTCATAAGCGAAGACTTTTCCGGCATAAAAGTTGTGCAGAGTTTTTCTGCTGAAGAAGAAACTAACCGCACTTTCAGGCAGCTTGCTGATGAAGACCGCGACAGTTTTGTAAACGCCTGCCGCTGGGCAGACGGAAACTTTGCGATTATCGACTTTTCGTGGGGTCTCTGCATTTTTGCCATGTACTGGATCGGCATCAAGGTTATGGGCATTGAAAGCGTTTCTATCGGTACTTTTCTTGCGTTCAGCGCTTACATCGGCATGTTCTGGCAGCCGATTCAGGGCTTGAGCCAGTTCTACAATCAGGTTGTTACCTGCGTTTCTAGAGCCGAGCGCATTTTCGAGATTCTCGACACAAAGCCGACAATAACCGACAAAAAAGATGCAGTTGCTGTAGACGCCATAAAGGGCGAGGTTGAGTTCAAGCATGTAACGTTCCGCTATGATGCGGCAGGCAACCCGAATAACCCGAACAATGTTACTGAGCTTGATAACTCAAAGATTGTCAACATTCTTGAAGATGTAAGCTTTCACATAAAGCCGGGCGAGACAATCGCTCTTGTTGGCCCGACTGGGGCGGGCAAGTCTACGATTGTAAATCTTATTTCAAGGTTTTACGACATTCAGGGCGGGCACATTCTTATAGACGGAATTGATGTGCGTGACATGAAACTTGCAGACTTGCGCAGTCAGATGGGCATTATGACTCAGGACAATTACATTTTTTCCGGCACTATAAGAGATAACATCAAATACGGAAAACTTGACGCTACAGAAGAGGAAATAATTGAAGCAGCAAAGTCTGTTCATGCTGATGATTTTATAAACTCTTTGAAAGACGGATATGACACCAAACTGACGGCGCGCGGCGGCGAGCTCAGCAACGGACAAAGACAGCTTCTTGCGTTTGCCCGCACAATGATTTCTAAGCCCAAGATTCTTATTCTTGATGAAGCAACGTCCAGTATTGATACAAAGACCGAGCTGCTTGTGCAGAAGGGTATTGCGGCGCTGCTTAAGGGCAGAACTTCTTTTGTAATTGCGCACCGCCTTTCTACTATAGCAAATGCCGACCGCATTTTTGTTGTTGACCGCAAAGGTATTATAGAAAGCGGAACTCCTTCCGAGCTTCTCGCCAAAAAAGGCGAATACTGGAAACTCCTGGAAGCCGCCAAGAATGAATAAAACTTTAAGGAGAAAAGAACCTCTAAACAAGCAGGTTCTTTTCTCCTTTAAATATTTAGATTAGCTTTAATTGTTCAATATAGCTTTGACTAACAATTCTGATATTTTATCTTCTATTTTTTTGTTTTTATTTGTTGAAAACTTTATGTATAATACATAAGACATTAGACCAATTAACGAATAAATAAGCTGTATGATAGCTGATTTCGAGCCATTAAAAGCTAAACAAATAAAAATAATCAAGCATAATAATACATATAAATAGGAATTCAAAGATTTTCTTATAAGGAAATATACTTTCCTGATATTTCCATTGTCAGTAATAGTTCCTTTTATGCTATATCGTGGACTATAATTATTTGATCTTGATAAGTTTGGGTATTCCATATCAAATTTGCAAATATTGCAGAATCCACGGAAAGGCTTCCCTGCTTCATCTAAATCAAACAAAGATTCAGAATCAATCAACTTGTTAATACGTTCGGAGATTTCTTTTGCTGTATATATAGTTTCAAATCTTACTTCTTTAATTTTCTCTCTCCTGTGTTCTATTGTGAGTAACTTTATAACTAGAGTTTTAAATTATAAAAGTACTTTTGTCAATGATGCATTTACTACGCTGTTCTAAAACCTAGTTTGCAATTTTTCCTTAAGTTCATTATACTTCCATTAGTTCATTTATAAGGAAAGCATAATGGCTATAAATTGTGGTATCGTAGGCTTGCCGAATGTCGGTAAGTCAACAATTTTTTCGGCATTAACTTCTGCTCCGGCAGAAGCAGCAAACTATCCGTTCTGTACAATTAATCCTAATATCGGCATTGTCGATTTACCAGATCCAAGACTCGACTATCTTGCCGCGAAATTCGAGACAAAAAGAAAAGTTCCTGCAACAGTTGAATTTGTAGATATCGCAGGTCTTGTAAAAGGCGCGTCAAAAGGCGAGGGCTTGGGCAACCAGTTTCTTGCAAATATCCGCGAAGTTGGTGTTATTGCTCATGTTGTGCGTTGTTTTGAAAACCCTGACATTGTTCACGTTAATAATAAAATAGACCCTGCTGATGACATTGAAACAATCAACATGGAACTTGCTTTTGCAGACTTGGACACCGTAAACAAGCGTATTGAAAAAGCACAGCGTGCAAGCCGCGTTATGGGCAAAGACGAGCAGAAAAAAGCCGCCGTTGTTTTAGGCGCTTTAGACAAGATAAAGCCTCTGCTTGAAAACGGAAAAGCAGCCAGAATTGCAGAATTGACTGACGATGAAAAAGAAGCTGTTTACGACTGCCATCTTATCACGATGAAACCGCAGATGTATGTCTGCAATGTTGATGAAGACGGCGTAAGAAACGGCAATGCTTATATTGAAACTGTAAAGAAGATTGCGGCAGAAGAAAACTCTGATGTTGTAGTTATCTGCGGAAAATTTGAAGCAGAGCTTGCCGAGATGGGCAGCCCTGAAGAGCGTCAGGAATTCCTTGGCGAGCTTGGGCTTAAAGAGAGCGGACTTTCTGTTCTTGCACGTGCAGCCTATCACCTTATGGGCTTGCGCACATTCTTGACAGCCGGTCCTGATGAGTGCCGCGCATGGACAATTCATGCCGGAGACACAGCACCAAAAGCAGCCGGTGTAATTCACACAGACTTTGAGAAAGGCTTTATCAAGGCAGAAACCTACGCTTTTGATGACCTTGTAAAATATGGCAGTGAAGCCGAAATTAAGGCAGCAGGAAAATACCGCATTGAAGGCAAAGAATATGTTGTTCAAGACGGCGATGTAATTTTCTTCAAGTTCAACGTTTAGTCTTTGCCTGTCTTTCAGGGCATAAAAAAAGCGGAGTCTGCAATTTGCGGCTCCGCTTTTTTTGTCTGCTTATGATAAGCGCTTATTTTGTAGTAAGGCGTTCAACACGGCCGCTGAATTTAGTCAGTGTCATTTCGCCTTTAAGTTTCTTCAAATCAAGCATTGTAAGCTTGTTGTTGTTGATTTTTACGTTTGTTGTTACGGTGTCTCCGTCTGCAAATGTAATTGTCATCAAAGAACCTGCAACGCTATAAGACATAACTGAATTCGGGTCATCACTGTAATAGCAGACGCCGTTGTATTTAACAAGCGGATAAATCTTGCCGTTGTCTGCAAACCAGAGACCTTCGTCATCAAAGGTGCCGCCCTTTGAGCTTGTTTTGAGCCACATGCCGAGGACATTAACGTCTGCAGGTGCTGCCTTTGCTTTTTTCAAAGACGGAATGATGTTAGATTTTTTCAGTGTTATGTTTTCACTAGAATCACTTGGATTTTCTACAGAAAGAACATCATCTTTGATGCTTACAAGATTAACAACAGTCTGTCCGTTTTCGGCTGTCATTGTAAGTCTATTGCCTGAAACAGCATAAGACATTGTATCTTTTGCATCGTTTGAATAGTAGTAAGTCTTGCCTTCTTTTGTAAGAATGTAGACTTTGCCGCTGTTTGTAAACCACAAACCTCTGTTTTCTACTTTGCCGTTGCTGTATGTCCAGTCAATCCATTTGCCCACAAGATCAACATCTGCAACCTGCTGGTTTTTCTGTTCAACCGGTGCTTCAGTCTTTACGTTTTCAGCTGTTTCTGCTGCAGGCTGTGCCTTTTTTGCGCTTCCGCATGAAACACAAAGACAAAGTGCAAGTGAAATAATCAGCACTAAGCCGATAATCTTCTTCATAATTTCCTCCTGTTTAAGACAAGTCTGTCTATATGTCTATACTTAGTTTAGAATTTTTGGTTCCGGGCCGGTGTACTTTGTCATTGTAAGCACTAACGGCGGTGTGTCTGGAACGGTGTATGTCATCTGACTGCCGTTGATTTTGACAATACCTTTTATGATGCTTCCGTCAGGGAATTTAAGCGACAGGCCCGCGCCTGAAACTTTGTATTTCAGCATGGATTCTTCTATATTGCTTGTGTAATATGTGCCGTTCGCTTTAAAAATGATTTGAGCTATGCCTTTCGGTTTAAACCAAAGCCCGATGTCCTCAAAATTGTTGTTGCCGGCAATTGCCTTTATAAATTCCTGGTCATCAGAACTAAGATTTACCCAAATTCCTTTTACGTTTACATTTTCAACAACAGGTTCTTCTGCTTTTTTTGATTTAGATGCTGTCGCACAAGATGTGCAGAGACTTACCAATAAAGCGGTCAGCGCAAAAGCTGTTATAAACTTTTTCAATTGAACCCTCCTTTTAAAAGTGCGGCTGCTTCAAATTGAAACAGCCTTAAAGTTATCTGATGTTCGGCTCTACAGTGCATTCATCGAGTGCGGCAATAATTTTTGATTTATCCATATTGCGTCCAATAAATACAAGCTTAACCATTCTGTCGCCGAGTTTTTCGTCCCAGTTCTTTGCAAACTCAGGGTCGCTTGCCAGTGCTTTTTTAATCTGGCCTTTCGGTGCGGTTGCCATCCAGTCGCCGGAATAAGAAGCTGTAATCTGTTTGCCAGCCTGTTCAAGCACAAAAGCTTCATCGTTGTCGTCAGCAAACCAGACAATGCCCTTTGCGCGGATAACCGAATTCGGCCAGTTTGACGCAAAGTTTTCAAGCTTCATGCGGTCAAAAGGTCTGCGTACATAATAAACGAATGTGCTGATGCCGAATTCGTCACCATGCTGGTGGCCTTCTCCATGATCGTGGCAGCAGTGGCCGTGCTCATGGTCGCAGTGTGAATGGTCTTTGCCGTCATCGTGGTCGTGGTCATGATGATGGTGCTCGTGTTCCTCATGCTCATGGTGGTGTTCGTGGTCGTGCTCATCATGGTCATGGCCTTCGTGCTCGTGCTTGTCGTGCTCTTCAAGCTCTTTAATCCAGCCGGCAGTCGAATAAACCTTTTCAAAGTCAAAGGCGTTTGTGCCGAGCACTTCTTTTAAGTCAACTACACCCTTCTGGGTTTCAATCATTTTTGCAGACGGCTGCAAAGTGCGTACAACTTTCTTAACAAGCTCAAGCTGTTCAGGTGTAACAAGGTCAGTTTTGTTAATCAAGATTGTGTTGCAGAATTCAATCTGCTGGATCAAAAGCGCTTCAATGTCGGTCTCTTCAAGGTCTTTCTTCAAGAGACTGTTGCCGCCGGCAAATTCGTCTACAAGGCGCAGGGCATCAACAACTGCAACAATGTTGTCGAGCTTGCACACAGCAGGCACGCTTCTGTCGCCGGTAATTCCGCTCAATGTTTCAATTGATTGGGCAATCGGCATCGGTTCGCAGATTCCGCTTGCTTCAATTAAGATATAGTCAAATTTATGTGTTTCGCATAATTTGATGATTTGATTCATCAGGTCGGTCTTTAAGTTGCAGCAAATACAGCCGTTCTGAAGAGGCACGACAGAATCTTTGTCTTCTTCAACAATGCTCGCTTCTTTTGCGATAAGGCTTGCGTCAATATTTACTTCGCCGATGTCGTTGACGATAACCGCTACTTTATAGCCCTTCTGGTTGTTAAGAATATAGTTCAAAAGGGTTGTTTTTCCCGCTCCGAGATAACCGGTCAGCAGGGTTACAGGAATAAGATTCTTTTTCATGCCTCTAATATAGTAGAAAACAGAAAATCTAGCAACATAAAAACTGAAGCTACCGCACCGAATGCCTTGTGATGGTGTACATCGAGTTGATGTGGGCTTTTGTTTACACAAACATCTTCTGTAATTCTTCTGTTTTGAGCAAAAAATCTTTTAGAGAACAAATCAAAATGCCGTCTTCATCAAAATGCGGTACGACATCTTGTTTTTGAATTACGACTTTTTTGAACATATCGGAAATTCGAAACAGCGAAGCAGTTTCCTGTTTTTTCTTTTCGTCTGCACTTATATCAAATGCGGACTGAACGTAAATGCGGTTCGTTCCCATATTTGCCACAAAATCACACTCAAGCTGAATTTTTTTTGAAATGCCGTTTTTGTCTTTCGTATTGTATTCTACGACGCCCACATCAACATTATATCCGCGCATACAAAGTTCATTGTAAATAATGTTTTCCATAATGTGAGTTTCTTCAATCTGCCTGAAATTGAGCCGTGCATTCCGCAATCCCAAATCTGTAAAATAGAATTTTTTGTTTGCACCGATGTATTTTCTACCTTTTATGTCATAACGTTGTACACTCTGAATCAAAAAAGCATCCTCAAGGTATGAAAGATATGCTGATATAGTCTTGTTTGTAATGCCAGACTTTTCCCTGCTCTTAAAAGTTTTTTCTATTCTTGCAGGATTCGTTAAAGAACCCACAGAAGATGAAATGACATTCAAAATGTCTTCAAACTCCTTTTTGTTTTTTATCCTGTACCTGTCAACAACGTCAGTGAGATATACTTTTGAAAAAAGCGAAGCAAGATAATCTGATTTCTCTTTGTGCGTTTTCATTTGAGCGGCAAGCGGAAGCCCTCCATAAGTGCAGTATTCTGCCCACGCCGTATAAAAATCATCAGAACATGTTGAATAAAACTCGGAAAACGAAAGCGGATACACTCTGATTTCATCGCCACGGCCGCGGAATTCCGTTATCACATCTTTAACAAGAAATCTTGAATTGCTGCCTGTAACATAAACATCTACATTCTTGATATGTAGAAGCGAATTCAAGACTTCCTCAAATCCGTCAACGAGCTGAATTTCATCAAGAAAAACATAATAAAGCGAACTATCTGTAATTTTTGATTTTATGAATTTGTACAGAGCAATTTTTTCCCTGTAATCATAAAAATCAAGGTCATCAAGGGGAATCTTTATGATATGGTCATCTGCAACCCCGCTTTCCAAAAGGCGTTCATAAAAAAGCGTAAACAGCAGAAACGACTTTCCCGACCGCCTTAAGCCTGTTATGATTTTTATCATTCCGTTGTGTTTCTTTTCTTTCAGCTGATTTATGTAGCTTTCTCTGTTTATAATCATATCATTCTATTCCTTAAAATGTAGTATATACGCATTTTCTAGGAATGGAAAGACAATTAGCAATGGTTAATTGCTAACAGAACATCTTTTGCAAAAGTGATTTCGTTTGCAAACTGAGCCGGCTTTTGAGGAAGTTTTTCTATGTAATTTGTAATCGCCTTTCCTGACTGTGCAAATTCTGCAACAAGTTGTTGCAGTTTTATGCTGTTGAACATAGGAGACTTTTTCATTTCCTTCTATAATTTCAGAATCTCCCAATGTCCGCCTTTGTCTGCACCGACACGGCGGATGATATCCTTTTCTTTTAGCAAATCCAAATCACGCTGAATTGTTTTTGAAGTAACCCCAAGTTTTTCAGAAAGCTCTCGTATGGAAATCTGATTAGTATCTGCTATAAGAGCAATAATTTTATTCCCGCGCGATTTTTCTTGGACATTTATTCCATTCTTTCTTTAATTTGACTTTCTGATTGCTTGACTATATAATGTGTATTAACTTAATATCCATTAAATTAATACACATTACAAGAGGTCGTGACATGGAAACCTTTTACGACAGAAAAAATGAATTACAGGCTCTCTCAGAAATAGAAAAACAATCAGAGAATAATGCCTGTTTTACAGTTATTACAGGTCGCAGACGTATCGGCAAAACAGAACTTCTTAAGCATTTTATCAGTGATAAAAAAAGTGCATATCTTTTTACAACCCGCAGTGCCGAAAAAGCACTTTGCTCACAGTGGCAAAAAACTCTGGAAGAAAGCATAGGTCTAAAAATATTTGGAACTGTCGAAACACTGTCTGACCTTTTTGAGCAGATAATGCTTTTTTCCAAAGAAAATCATTTTATTCTTGTAATTGATGAGTTTCAGGATATTGAATATATAAACAAAGCTTTTTTTAGTCAGATGCAGAACATCTGGGACAGTAACAAAGCCTCTTCAAAAATCAATCTGATTGTATGCGGTTCCGTATATTCACTTATGACAAAAATCTTTAAAGATGACAAACAGCCTCTTTTCGGACGAACGACGCACACCATTCACTTAAGGCCGTTCATCCCATCTGTAGTAAAAGAAATCCTGAAAGATTTTAATACCAAATACGAAACCGAAGATCTTTTATGCCTGTATATGCTTTCCGGTGGTGTTGCAAAATATATATTTCTCTTGATGTACGCAGGGGCCGTCACAAAAGATAAAATGCTAAAATCAGTATGCAATATGGCATCCCCATTTTTAACAGATGGACGCGACATTCTTATCAGCGAAATCGGCAAAGATTACGGAATCTATTTTTCAATTCTTCAGGCAATTGCAACTGGTCATACCTCCCAAAGCGAAATTGATTCAATAATTCAAAAAAATACAGGAGCATATTTGCAGAATTTGCAAAAGGTTTTTGGAATAACAGAGCAAATCCGCCCGTTGCTTTCTAAAACAGAAAGCCGTAATGCCCGTTGGCAGATTGTTGATGAATACATGCTTTTTTATTTCAGATTCCTTTTTTCACATCAGGATTTAATTGAGCTTGGAAATTATGACATGCTAAAACAGTACATTGAGCGAGACTACGAAACCTTCACCGGAAAAACGCTGGAGCGTTATTTTACGGCAAAGCTTCAGGAAGAAGGTAATTTCACAAAAATCGGCGGCTGGTGGGATAAAAAATCCGAAAACGAAATTGACATAATCACAATTAACGAACATGAAAAAGCCTGTAGAATTTTTGAAGTAAAACGACAGACTAACAAACTCAAACTTGATAAGCTCCAAGCCAAAGCCCATGTTTTCATGCAGAACTTACCGGAATATAAGCATGAAATTTTTGGTTTATCAATGAGCGATATGTAAATTGTTGTACTACCACTCCTGCTAACACCCTCTCCTATTTTGGTTGTATAAATAGGGCTCTTCGGTAGAAACCTTACCACCATCTTTTGTTACTGGTAAATCCAGCAGATATTCGAGCGAACTGAAACCTTTGTGAGGAATTGTTCAGTAAAGGTAAACAACAAATTCAAGTTTTATCAAAGATTCATCATATTGAAAAAACACTGAAAACCTGACTTTTAAGACAATAGAAATAGCTCAGAATTCAATAAAAACTTTGTATAACGCAAGTGAACAACAGTTTCGGAGTCTTTATCAAAAATATCTTTATTCAGACTTGCTAATAAACAAAGAAAAGGTTCGAATTTTTCACAAAGATTTTTTGGAAGATTCGGGTATTTTGACAAACAGAT
Organism: Spirochaetaceae bacterium; assembly: GCA_017614995.1. Classification (GTDB taxonomy): domain Bacteria; phylum Spirochaetota; class Spirochaetia; order Treponematales; family Treponemataceae; genus UBA1240. The sequence goes on along the minus strand of JAGAAX010000014.1, from coordinate 52,786 downwards.
TAAAAGCAAACAGACTTGATATCAACGTCTGAATATCTTTTTTTTGCTTTTTCTTCTAATTCTAAACAGTGAGAATCCAGTATTTTATAATGAATGTATAATAAGCCAAGATGAACTTGAAAAAAACTTCTACCATCCCATTGCAAGAAGCCACAGAGGAATTGCTTTTCCACTAGGGTAATCTGAATTGTCGCGGATTACCCAGTCGGAATTTTTTAGGACTTTGTCTTTGCCGCCAACTTCGATTTTTATTTTTGGAGAAGTTCCTAAATTTAAGCCACCGATATTTTTTGAAATTACAAAATCACCGTCGGTTTCTACCTTGCTGGCATTTACTGTATAACCTGCTTCCTGCAGTAAAACCGTAACAAAAGCTTCTCGCATATTTCCTGGGTTTCCATGTAAAACAGAATACAGACACGGATCTGCAAAAAAGAGTTTTGCCCCTGCACTTTTTGCTTTTGTATCATTTGGAAAACGAATAATGCGAACAACACCGACAGCTTCCATTACTTCCAGAAGCTGATAAAGTTTGTCGGCACTTACATTCCAGTCTGCACACAAGGAGCGTACCTGAAGACGTGGAATTGAAGACATAGAAAGGGTGCCAACAACCGCAGCCATAAGCCTTATGTTATCATCACTAATCTGAGGAACAAAGAACGGAACATCGGAATTGAGTGATTTTTCAAGAACTGAAAGACTTCGCTGTTCGTAATCACCTTCTGTATAAAAAGGGCGGGTTCCATGAGCTTTGTATTGTTCAAACAAATTTAGAAAGTTTGCATCGGGTTTTACAGGAAGCGAAACGCTTTCTTTTAGCTCAAATGGGTTTATTGTGCTGTAAACATTTCCAGTTTCAATAAACAAAAACTCGCGGAATGACATAACCGGCATGTGAACAAAAACATAACGCCTCGAAAGGTCGGCAGTTCCGTTCCGTAAAATCAGAGCCGAAGAATCACTTGCCCATACATAACGGTCAGGAAAATCATCATACAAAGATTTTAGATGTGCGCTCCAGTTTCGGGCAAAATGAACCTCATCAATTATTACGCCTTCGTATCCCTGCATAAAAACTGCAGCTACAAAATCATAAATATTGAAGGCTGCCATCCGAGGGTTATCTGCAGAAAAATAGAGAATCTTTTTACTGCTCTGTTTTGCATAATGCAATAGAAAAGTTGATTTTCCGATTCCCCTTAGACCTGTAAGAATCATGTTCTTTGGCAGTTTGTTTTTTGAGGTATATTCTGTTGTCCAAAGACGAATCCGCTTGGGCATACCTGAAAGTTTTCGTTCCATTACCGTCTTGCAGGACTCTATTGCTTCTAAAAGTGTCTCTGAAATATCCATGTTTTATATGATATTTTCAAAATATTCGTCTGTCAAGAACAAAATTACAAATTTGTTCTTGACAGACGAACAAAATAGCGAGTAGGAGTACATTCTTTAAAGAAAAAAAAAGCTGTCCGGTTGAAGTGTGGCTTCTTACCGAACAGCTTTTCGTTTTTCAGGTTCTGTGCTTCTAAAAGCTTACAGAAGAGATTTATTTGATTTCGTAAATCCAGCCTTCAGGAGCTTTGATTGTGCCCATCTGAATGCCAGTCAATGTGTCGCGGAGTTTGTTGAGAACCGGACCCATTTCGTCTTTTCCGTCATTGTAGATGATTTCTTTGCCGTGGTCGTTGATTTTTCCGATTGGGGAAATAACTGCTGCTGTACCGCACAAGCCGCATTCTGCAAAGTCTGCAAGTTCGCTCTTGTTGATTTTGCGCTCTTCAACTTCCATATTGAGATAATCTTTTGCAACCTGAACCAAAGAACGGCGTGTAATAGACGGAAGAATTGAGTCTGATTTTGGAGTAACAAGTTTTCCGTCTTTTGTTACAAACAGAATGTTTGCACCGCCAGTTTCTTCGATATATGTGTGTGTTGCCGGGTCTGTGTACATGTTTTCAGCAAAGCCGTTGTTGTGTGCATCAACAATGTTGTGCAGAGACATTGCGTAGTTAAGACCAGCCTTAATGTCGCCTGTTCCATGAGGAGCGGCGCGGTCAAGGTCAGAAAGTCTTACTGTAATCGGCTTTACACCGCCTTTAAAGTAAGGACCAACCGGTGTAACCAAAATGCGGAACTGATATTCCTGTGAAGGTTTTACGCCGATAACAGCGTCTGAACCGAACATATATGGGCGGAGATAAAGAGTTGCGCCGCTTCCATAAGGAGGAACCCAGTCTTTATTTGCTTTAATAACGTCTAAACAAGCCTGAACAAAGCGCTCTTTCGGAAAAACAGGCATTTCGAGCCTTTTGCATGAGCTTTCCATGCGCTCTGCATTCAGGTCTGGGCGGAAAGTAACGATTCTTCCGTCTTGAGTTGTATAAGCTTTAAGACCTTCAAAACAAGTCTGTGCATACTGCAAAACACCTGCACATTCTGTAATGCACACTTTGTCGTCTTTAGTGAGCTTTCCGTTGTCCCATTTTCCGTTTTTGTAGTTGGCAACGAAACGTTTGTCCGTCTTCATGTAGCCGAACGGCAGGTTGCCCCAGTCAAGATTTTTCTTTCCCATAATGAACCCCTGTTTATTAATCTTTAATTCCGATTAATTTACTTTAGTATAAATGCAGTTTTTTGTAAAGTGCTTTGCAAAAACTGATTATTTAAGCTTGTCACCGCACAACCGGCTTTACAAAACGCACGCCGCGGGCTAGAAGCGCATTTATAAGCGTTTCAAAATAGCCTTTGTACATATTCTCTGTGTCCTCGTGGTCGTGGATAAGTATAAGCTGCTCTGCCTTTGCACCTGCCGGTGCTGCGCCAGATTCTGGAACGTCAGAAGTTGGTGCGCCGAAGCGTGCATTTGCTTTTGAAATGGAATCTTCGATTGAAAAGCCGGAATTCGGTCTTACGCGCCATTCTGCATAATCAAAAGTCCATTTTGTGTCGTAGCAGTCACCCTGATTTTTTTGTGCACCGTCCTTCTCATATTCCGCAGGGAGAATATTGCTTTGATCAAGCTGTGTAAAACCATGTTCCTTTAAATATTCTTGCAACGCAGCTTCGTTTTTTCCGCCTTTGTCACCAAAAGGAAAACGGAACATCTTGAACGGACGTTTTACGCCGGCTTCTTTGTACAGAGATTCAAGCACTTCTTCGGCTTTTTCAATTTCTTCGACTGCCTGCTCAAAACTAAGCTCGCTGAAATGTGGATGCGTCAGACTGTGGTTCTGAATAAGAATGCCATGTTTTAAGGCGTAAATTGCATTTTGTCTGTAGTAATTTATGCGCTCGCACCAGCAGAACATTACCGGTACAATCTGCTTTTTGTTTAGAAAATCAACTATAGAAGGTGTCAGCTTTGAAGGAATATCATCAATTGTTAAATAAGCTGTTGTCATAAAATCAGTTTACTATCATTTTATGCAAAACTCAAGAAGCAGAAGCTTCAAGGCATGCCTGCAAATCAACTATATTTATTTCTTGTGGAAAGTCAGCGTCTTTTTCAGTGTCTTTTTCGGAACAGACCGAAACTATACAGTCTGTTTTGGGTATATATGTCTTGCAGAAAAAATTTGTGCGTTTTTCTTCCATTATAACTTCATCTTTTAATGCGGAAAACTGGGCAAGCGGCTGCGCGAGTCCTTTGCCGATTGCCTTGATGTAGCTTTCTTTTCTTGTCCAAAGTCTGGTGAAAGCCAAATCTGCATCTTCTTGTGTTTTCTGTGAAAGCACAAGCTCAAGCTCGTCTTGCGCAAGGCATTTTTTGCAAAGACCTTCTCTGCATTTTCTAATGTTTTCTACATCAACCCCGATTGGTAGTGTTGAAACTGCGGCTGCCGCGTAATTTCCTGCATGAGAAATGCTTATGTATACAGAAGGTTCATTTTTAATTGAAGGTGCGCTGTATTTGTTGCGGATAATTTCTGCCGGCAGCGGAATATGCTTAAATGTGCGGCGCAGTGCTTCGTCTAAAAGAAGCGCCGCGCCGAGCGAGCGGGCTCTGCCTGTTTGGTGCGTGTATGCTAAAGCTCTTTGCTGCCGTTCTTTTGACGCAAACTGCAAAGCCCTGTCAAAAAGGGTGGTGTCGTTTAAAAAGTCAATTGAAGCTAAAAAGATGTGCATCGCTTGTTTTAGTGCGAGCCGCAGTTGTGGCTTCCGCAGCCATGGTCGCCGCACTTGTGACCTTCTTCATGTTCATGGTCGTGGTGGTCGCACTTGATGTCCGGGTTGAATATAAGTCTGCCTTTTGCAAATGATTCTGCGGCTTCGTCTGCGCTGCCTTTTACGCCGCCGTAAACTTTGATTCCGGCTTCTGCAAGCGCTGTCTGTGCACCGCCGCCGATTCCGCCACAAATAAGTACGTCAGCTTTTTTGTCTTTTAAAAAGCCTGCAAGTGCGCCATGTCCGCTTCCGTTTGTCTGCTCAATTGAAGATGAAACAATTTTGCCGTTTTCAATGTCATAGAATTTGAATACGGCTGTATGTCCAAAGTGCTGAAATACTTCGCCGTTTTCGTAAGTTACTGCTACTTTCATAATGAAATCCCCTTGATAAATAAAATAAAATATCTATATAGAAATTGCAACCGATTTTTGCTGTAACGTTTATAGATAAAAACTTTTATTGTTAGTATAATAACATAAAGAATTGGTTATCTTCCGCAATTAAAAAAGATTAGACAAAAAGTGCTTAAAATTTTGTGACATTTTGATTTTTGTTAAGGAGGAACGATGAACAATCTTGTTAATTCTGCCTGCTTTAAAGTTGCTGTGGTTTTGGTGTGCTGTCTTGTTTTAACTGGATGTGCCACTGTTTCAACCGCAAAAGTTCCAGATTTCCGTTTTGACGCAGAAAACGGCGTTTACAAGGCTTTGGCTGTTTCTTATGGTTCAGACACAAAGCAGAAATTCGACATTTATCTGCCTGAAAACTATCAGTCTTTAGATTCTCTCGATATTGTGGTTTATATTCATGGCGGCTCTTATTACACAGGAAGCCGGAGCGAGCGGAGCGATATGCTTGTTGAAATGACCCGCAGGGGAATTGCAGTTGTTTCTTTGGATTACCGCCTTGTCTCGCCGACGAACACCGTCTTTCTCAAGGAAATGTTTGAAGATGTCTGCACCGCAATAGATAAAATTGCATTTGTCTTTAATGCAAGCAATATAAAGCTTGATAAGGCGGCTCTTATGGGCATTTCTGCTGGCGCGCATTTTGCCATGCTTTATTCCTATAAAATGATAGAAACAAGTCCTCTTGATTTGGTTTTCTGCATAGATTATGTCGGCCCTGCCGATTTGACCGACGAAGCTTTTCTCTGCAAGGTTGAGGAAAAGCGTTTCGCCAAGCTCGGCAAAATGTTCAAGAAGCGTCTCAAAGTAGAGAACATGAGCGACGCGATTCCGTATTTTAGAGAATATTCACCTATTGAGTATTTGAAGCCGGAAAGTATTCCGACAATTTGTGCTTATGCCAAAAAAGATGTGATTGTGCCGTTCTCTGTATGTGAGACGTTTGCCGCAAAGCTTGAAAGCTTGGGCTGCACTTATGAGCTTACGGTGTTTCCGAACAGCAACCATGGTCTTGAAGCACCTGAAGACGCTCCGCTGCACGAGATTGTTACGGGGCAGATTGAAGACTACATGAAGAAATACTTCTAAATATACGGCTGTCTTGCAAAACAAATTGCAGACAGCTTTTTTTATCATGAATTAATCTGCATGTTCTTGCAAAAGTTTGCATTATTTTGCAAATAATGCACTTTTTTAGCAGATTATGCTTCCCAAAACAGGCAAAAAACGCTAGTATAAGCTCTCTTGAGTCAGCAGATAAATCTGCATGGAACGGCTGCAATTAAGATAAGCCGTATAATAGCAAAGCATAAATGCTGTGCGTCGTTAGTTTTTTCCTGTTACAGAAGGGCTTTAATGGCTTGCCCTTGATGATTTCCGGTTCATGAATTGTGCGATAGACAGCAATGTGCTAAAGGATTGAACATGGAAGAATCTATCTCTTTTGAAGACCTCGGTCTTAATGAGGAAACTCTTGCGGCCGTTGCTGCAAAAGGTTTTGAACAGCCTTCTCCGATTCAGGTGCTTGCAATACCGCGCCTTTTGAACGGAGACGCAAACATTATTGCAAAAGCTAGAACCGGCACAGGCAAAACCGCCGCTTTCGGCATTCCGCTTGTACAGACAATCAAAGAAGACAAAGGCAAAGTCTCTGCCCTTGTATTAACCCCGACACGCGAGCTTGCGCTTCAGGTAAGCAAAGAAATTGACTCGCTTCATTCCGGCAAATTTCCGCGCATCGCTTCAGTTTATGGCGGTGCTGGTATGGGAGAACAGCTTAGAGCACTGCGCCGCGGCGTTGAAATTGTTGTAGGTACGCCCGGACGCGTAAAAGACCATCTTGAACGCGGCTCTCTCAACATAGCAAACATCGATTATTTCATTCTTGACGAAGCTGACGAAATGCTCGATATGGGATTTATCGAGGACATCGAAGAAATTTTCAGTCAGGCAAACCCCAACAGCCGCGTTCTGCTTTTTTCTGCAACAATGCCGCAGCCGATTTTGAATATTGCATCGCGTTTTATGGGCGACTACGAAATTGTAGAAGAAGAAGCCCGCCCCGAAGAACCTGTTTTGACAGAACAGCGCTACTGGGTTGTGCGCGAAAGTGAGAAAATCAACGCGCTTGTCCGCTTAATCGACATTTCCGAAGATTTTTACGGCTTGATTTTCACCCAGACAAAGTCTGACGCCGACATGGTTGCAAAAGAGCTTGACGACCGCGGCTATCAGGCGGCTGCTCTTCATGGCGACATTGCGCAGGTTCAGCGCGAAAAAATTCTTGCCCGCTTTAGAAGCAAAAAGACACGCATCCTTGTTGCAACAGACGTTGCAGCCCGCGGCATTGACGTTACAGGGCTTTCTCACGTTGTCAATTACGCAATGCCTTTTGACGGCCCGACTTATATTCACCGCATTGGACGCACCGGCCGCGCTGGAGCAAGGGGTATGGCTTTTACACTTGTGCGTCCTGAAGAGCGCAGAAAAATCAATTACCTTAAAAAAGTCTCGGGCGGAAATCTTGAAGAAGCTGAAATTCCTTCTATTGATGAAGTATTGGCTGCAAAAAAGAAACGCCTGTTTGATGCCACACTCTGCAAGCTTGGGCTTGCTCCGGCTGAAAACGGAAACGCCGGTTTTGACGACGAAATTGAAGAAAACGAAGTTGTTGCAGAAGAGCCTTGTGCAAATCTTGAAAACGAAGTAATTGTTTCTTCTGAACATGAAATGAACAATGACGAAGCTGCCGCTTTCAGTGAAGTTTCAGATTCTCTCGATGATTTGATTGACAATGCCGGCGAGGACGGCTTTGATGTTCCTCAGACTATAGAATTTGTCGCTCCAAAAGAAGCAAAACCCGAAGTTAAGAAGCCTGCACTCAAGGCTGCCTCAAAAGACTTTGTAGAATTTGCAGAAAAGCTCTGCAAAGATCAGGAACCGCTTGCCGTTGTTGCCGCTCTGCTTGAAGAACAGTTCGGCGAGCAGCTTGACCGCAGCCGCTACGGCAATGTAAACACATTCAGCGGCGCGCCTCTTTCAAAGCAGATCCGCCTTTATGTAAGCCTTGGCCGCCGCGACGGCATGGGACGCCCCGAAGTTGCGCGCTTCTTTTCAAGCCTGCTCCATATTCCGGGCAGACTTGTTGACCGCATTGAAGTTACGGAGAATTTCTCGCTTGTAAGCCTGCCGCCTGACGCAGCTATGCGCGCTCTTGATATGGCAAAACGCGACAGACAGCTTCCGCACATGCACATTGACACAAAGGCAAACGACTTTGCCGAAGTTTCTGGCAAACGCGGCGGTAGAAATTTCCAGGGCGGCAGACGCTTTGACCGGCCGTTCAAGCAGGATAGGGGAGACCGCGGAGAACGTGGCGAAAGACGCGGCGGCTTTGACCGCGGTTCAAGACACGAAGGCGGCTCAAGACATTCACGCCAGAAAGAGATGATGCCGATGCAGTACCGCACAAGCAACGCAAGCCTTTACAAGAAACATAAAAATTGTGATTAAATAGCGGACGGCACTTTGAGATTTCAGAGTGCCGTTTTTTTATGCGCCCTTACATGAACAGTACATAAAATCAAGGCTGAAAAAGAACTTTAATTGTGTAGAGGGCCGTTCCAATGAATGAGCAATTATGTATGATTCGTTTTCTCCTGTCTCATATTCGGTTTTTGAAACAAGGGTTATGTCATTTAAGGCATCAATGATTTTTGTATGCTTGTTGTAGCCGCTGCATAACATCAGAACTGTAATTCTTTCATAATAATTTGCTGCGCAGATTCGCGACAATTCCTGTATAAAGCGTGTCTTTGATTTTGTAATAAAATGAATATGATTTTTCTTTTCATAAATATGAAAATTATTGTCAAAGTCTACAAAAACAGAAAGCGGTTCTTTGCACTTAATTTCAAATGAGCCTGAAGAATAAAAAGTATAACTTCCGTCAACATGCCAGATATTCGGATTTTTTCTGCATGTTATAAAGATAAACAGAAATAAAATGTCTGCAACAAAAATTGCGATTTTTCTCTTCATAGATCAAATTATAAAAAAGAAATATGTCAAAATTATGGCAAAATAATAAAACTTATAAAAAATATTCTGCTATAAATTGAATCTTTGTCAGATTAAAGAAACTAAAAGGGCTTTGCTTTGTTTGTACTGTATTAAGGCGTTGTAAAGCTTCGGTTTTATGCGCCTGATATGTATTGAAAACTGTTTTAGGAGTTAGACATGAAAAAATTTACAATTTGTCTTTTGCTGGCGGTTGTTTGTGCCGCAGCTGTTTTTGCGCAGAGTGCCGGCCGCACAATTTCTGTAAGCGGCAGCGGTTCGGTTAAAGTTCCTGCCGACAAGGCAAGACTTACTTTTTCTGTTCAGACAAGGGAAGCTTCCGCAATCAATTCGGTTCAGAATAATGCCGCCAAAATGAACAATGTCTATGCCGCGCTTAAGAAAATCGGTATTGCAGAAACTGATATTTCGACCGCAAATTACAGCCTGTATCAGGAAAGCATTTACAGAGACGGAAAAAACGAGCCGGGGTATTATGTTACGTCAAACGACATTATTGTAGTGCTTGACGATGTGGAAAAAGCCGGTCTTGTTATTGATACCGCAATTTCTGCCGGCGTAAACCGGATGAACGGCATTTCGTTCAGTGTAAAAGACTCAAAAGCCGCGCTTGACCAGGCACGTATTCTTGCGTTTCAGCAGGCAAAAGAAAAGGCCGAGCTTTATGCAAAAGAAGCCGGCTGCAAACTCGGCAAGGTGCTTACTATAATGGAAAATTCTGGCGCATATCCGGTTGTACGCGCTATGGAAGATGCTAGAGCAAAAGCTTCCGCAAATGCCACCACAATTTCAGCCGGACAAGACTCAATCGATGTGTCTGTGTCTGTCGTGTTCGAGCTGAAATAAAGGCTGAATAAAAGCCCTGAAACACAAAGCCCGCAATATAACTTGCGGGCTTTTTTTTGTAGATGAGTTTTGAGCCTATAATAGCCCTGCTTTACAGGCGGCTTGCAATTTGGCGCACATGAAGCACGTCTGTTTTAAGTCATATTATGTTTTATCTCATATTTCAGTTATTTATAAGGAATGCTTTCTTGATACAAGGTGTCAGGACAGTAATCAATATCGTTTACCCATGCAATGCTTCCATATTCAACATGGACGGTATTAAATATTTCTTTTTGCTTTAGAGGTTTAAAGCAGGGAAGATTATAGATTTTTTTTGCATCGAACAAACGAATCTCATTATTATTAAAACCAATTTTCAGAATATAGTTTTCCAAAGGAATAACAGATGTAACACGAGGACCTAATTTTACACCTTTTATCATATCCATGTTTCTGCCCTCTTATTGTAAAGGATTTATCCTGAAGATTTGTTCACCTTCTAATGCCAGTTTCCAGTTGGCAGTTAATTCTTCTTGATGTAGCAGAGTCCATGCCTTTACATAAGCTCCTTGTCTTGCCGGAAACTCTCCAGACAAAATTTCACCATTAAGATCAAAAGAGGCTTCAAATTCTCCGTAGAATGCATGAAAATGAGGCAGATTATGCTGAGCATTATCTTTCCAATTCATTTTTATAAGAATTCCGTAAAACATACTTAATGTTGGCATTTTTTCACCTCTATTCATTATAGCACAAAAAGAAGAATTGTCACATGAATACGGTAATTCTTTAAAAGTTTTGTCTTTTTCATGGGATAATCCAAAGTTGTATTATATTTTATCCCATGAAAATGTTTTGTCAATCTATTAAAATAAAATCTGTTCTTATTATTCGTTTTCTTTCTATAGAATTGCATCTAGAAAATCAGCAAGCTTTTTTTGCTGGTCTTTTGTCAGTCTATACCAACGGTTAAGAATTTCAATTTGTGCTTTTGTTAATTGTTCAGAGAAACATTCTTCTTCTATAAAAAATTGAGACAAGGTAATTCCATAAGCCTCGCAAATATGCTGTAAAGATGGAATTGATGGGATTAATTTTTTTCTATACCACGATGAAATAGTGGATTGTGTTAATCCGGCTCTTTCTGCAAGTTCGTATTCTGTCCAACCTCTTTCGAGCCGCATTTTTGTTATTTTTTCGAGAATATCCATAAAAATCTCTTACGATTGTACGTTTATTCTACTTCGAAAATTCGTTGCTTTTTAATATGATATGTCGTATACTTTAATACGATATGTCATATAAATAAAGGAGATGTGTTATGGCTAAAAAAGAGAAAAAAGAAAAAGAAGTTGAGATCACTCTGCGAAAAGAGGGCTCGCCGGACATACGTGTGAATTGTCCAAGGGAAATTAAAATGTCCTTTCTTAAAGGATTTATTTACTTTCGTTTTCATTGTTTTTCACCATTAACTATAAGTCCGGTTAATAAGAAAGATTTGCTGTTTTTTGTACTTCAATTCCTTGCAATCTTTATTTCTTGTGTTTTTTTTACTGTCGATCCTGTTGTTGGACTAATTATTGTTACAGCAGTTTTTGTGTTTAATATTATTCGCACAAAAAACTACTATTTCAATTTTATTAAGAAGCGGCTTGCAGAGGGGTATGTTGTTGAAGATCCTGAAAAGCAGCAGCTTTTGCAAAATGCAGGTCTTTCGAATGGTTCTGTATCTTCATATTCTTCTTCAGGTGCAAGTTCTTCTACAAGTTCGCCTGTAAGTTCTTCTTCAAAACCATCACAGGGAGATTTAACCGCTCAGCTTGAAAAATTAGCAGCACTAAAAGAAAAAGGCATCTTAAGTGATGAGGAATTTGCCGCCCAGAAAGCAAAATTACTTGGATAATAATTTAGGGGAAAGGGAAAAATGAAATTTGATTTAAGCAGAAGATTTCGTACAGATTCTTCTATTTCAGATATTATGAAATTCTTGGAAGATTCGTTCAGAAGATCAGCAGAGACTGTTTATTATGATAGCAGAGTTCTGACAGTTGGATCAATTAATGCGACATTTGGTTCTGTTAATAGGCAGGACAAGACTATAGTTGAAGTAAAACCAAAAGATAATGATATGCTTTTAGTTGCATACGTTGAATATAAACCTTCAATTTGGTTTTGGATTTTCTTAATTTGCGGTCTTTTTACTACAGTTTGTTGGCTTATACCTATTGGATTTTATTTTTATCAAAAAAATGTAGTCAAAGACGGAATTGAAGAAATTTTCAATCGTGCAGAAACGGAATTCAGAGATAATAAAGCAGCTTCATCTACAAATGAAAAGGCTGTTTCATCTGAAGATCTTTCTGTTCAGTTAGAAAAACTTGCAGAGCTTAAAGAAAAAGGCATCTTAAGTGATGAAGAATTTGCTTCGCAGAAAGCTAAAATTCTGGCGAATATGTAAGTTTATATAACAGGAGGAAAAATGAAGCGTTTGTTTTTGCTAATCTTAGTTGTTTGTTCACTCTTATTTACTTCATGTGGAAAAAAAGGAAATATGCAGAAAAAATCTGTATCTGTCCCAGATAGAAAGTATTACATTGGCGATACAGATCCAGATTTTAGCGCATGGGTGGTGGAAGTTCCTTATTTTGTCTTGAATAACTATAGGGTGGAATTCAACTCAAAAGAAGAAGCAATAGCGTATTTCAAAGAATTCAAGAAAGATGTTGATGCATATCAGAAAAAATTGAAATCCATCAAAGACCCTGAAGATGCATACTCGGCAGGAATGTCTCCGGTATTCAGTTATCTGGATAATATGGAACTGCATACAGTCGGTAAGGCAGGTGAAACCCGATATGTAAATCTTGAAGGCGATCCAAACTATGCAGATCCAGATTATACAATGAGCGTTGATGATATGCTTAACCTGCTTGATCAAAAAACTGATGACCTTATCAGCTTGTGTTATTCGCTTGATGACGAAGATCTGACAAAGAAACAGGAACGCCGTCTTGAAGAGATTTTATCAAAATTTGATGAATGGTAGACTAAGGTTTCTGTCACTTTCATAAGAAAAGACCTTCGTTGTTAAAAAAACATCGGAGGTCTTTTTTTTATGAGCTAACCGCATTATGTTTTATCCCATGACTAAGTTTTCTGTGCTATAATCTTAAAGACACTGATATGGAGAATAATGTATGGCTGGTGACTTAAAGAAAAAGGCATTGATAATTTGTTCGGTTCTTTTGGGAATATTGGGCGCGGCAATCTTGGTTTTGGCATTAATTCCTAGAGGGCTTAAATGGAACGAAGAAAATGAAAACTGTTATGCGGCTAAAATCAACAAAAACAAAAATGTCTACATTACACAAAGCGACAAAGATTTACTGAATTCCCATGATTATTTCTTTGATTCACAGCAAGAGAGATTGTCTTATGATGGTTTTAGAGTTGAAATTTCTGATGTAAATGAAAATGAAGCTAAAAATATTTGCAAATATATAAAGTCCTTCAATAAACAGACCGGCTTGTCAGGCTGTTTTGCTTTGTTTGCAGTCGAAAAGGACAAAAGCTTTATGAATCAGGTCATTTATATATTTGATATTCATGAGGGAAACATTAAATATTCAGGCTGCTGCATAAAAGCAAGGAAAAGTCTGCAAAACTGAGACAGGCTTAACAGCGCATGATTAACACAACACTCTGCTACATCGAAAAAGACGCCTCGTATCTGATGATTCACCGCACAAAGAAAAAGAACGATTGCAACCACGACAAATGGATTGGCATCGGCGGCAAGTTTGAAGAAGGCGAAAGTCCGTTTGACTGTGCGCGCCGCGAAGTGCGCGAAGAAACCGGCATAATCTTGAGAAAACCAGAATACCGCGGAATTGTCACATTTGTTTCGCGCGAAACTGAAAAGCCGGGCAAGCCCGCGCCTGAAACTTATTACGAGCTTATGCACCTTTTTTGGTGCGGTGACTTTGAAGAGCCTGCCACGCCTGCCGCCTGCGACGAAGGCGAGCTTGAATGGGTTGCAAAATCAAAAATGAACAGCTTGCCGCACTGGCAGGGCGACGAAATCTTTCTTGATTTGCTCGACAAAAGAGTTCCGTTTTTTTCACTTAAACTTGAATATCTTGACGGCAGACTAATCAACAGTGTGCTTGAATAAGGATAAAGCTTAAAAAACTGTTGAATTCAACAAAACCATGTTACAATGTTTGCATGGACTATTTGTGGATTATAGAAATTGACATATTTTGCATTACGGTATTGAGCATAGTTCTTTACAGCCTGTGCAAAAATTACGACAGACAGACGAGGCAGCGCTGTTATATAAAAGCCATTATAACCGGGCTTATCACCTTTGCTGCAGAAATCAATTCTGCTCTTATAGACGGAAAAGTTTTTGCAGAACCGAGAATTGCAAATTACCTTACGAATTCGGTTTATTTTATTTCGTCTGTGCTTATGGGCTATTACTGGCTCTGCTATGTCGAAGTTGCGCTCGATTCAAAGGCAATAAAGCAGCGGAATATGATTCTGCTTGCAAAGCTGCCTGTGGTGCTTGCCGTTCTGGGCGTTATCGCGTCTTATTTTAACGGTTTCTTCTTTTATATAGATGAAAATAATGTTTATCAGCGCGGAAAATTTGTCATTCTGCATACGGTTTTATGTCATTCTTATACAATTGTCACAACAGTTCATGCTTTTATAAAATCTGTTAAGTGCAAAGTTTATCTTAAGTCTGTGGAATACCGCATTCTTTCGATGTTTCTTCTTTTTCCGCTTTCAATAGGAATTATTCAGATTCTGTTTCCGTTTGTTCCGACTGTAAGCGTAGGCATAACACTTGCGTTTCTGTATGTTTACATTGATTTGCAGAATCTGCTTATTTCAGTTGATACGCTTTCCGGGCTTAACAACAGAAACCAGCTTTTACGCTATCTCGGTTCAAGGCTGAAAAACAGTCCGCAGGAAAACCGGCTGTACGTTTTCATGCTCGATGTGAACAAATTCAAGAAGATAAACGATGTTCATGGTCATATTGAAGGCGATGCCGCGCTTGTGCGCTGCTCTAATGCGCTGAAACTTGCAAACCGCAACACGAACCATTTTATCGGGCGCTACGGCGGCGATGAATTCATTATGATTGCAGATTTGCAGGATGATGCCGAAGCCGAGCTTCTCTGTGACAGAATCAGGCAGGCTTTGCGCGGCATTTGTATAGAAGACAAAGTCGTCTACGATTTGTCGTTCAGTTTCGGCTATGCGCCTTACAAAAAAGAGATGAAGACAATTCAAAGCTTTATCGCCGCTGCCGACCAAAAACTCTACGAAGCCAAAAAAGCAAGAGATGCAAGATTATAAATATATAAGCGAAAATACATTAACAGATATATCCTTGCACGACTGCGGTTGCGAAAAAATCTATATGTCTGACAATGATTTAGTTTTTGATATGGAATTCATGGAAATATGTTCAGAACATGAATTAAATCCATTTCCATTGGCTCATCAGACGACAGAAGGAAAAATCATCTTCAAAAATGTTGAAATCAAAAAATGCCAGTTAGATGATTATGACGTATTGGCAAATAAAAAGACTATTTCAGATTTTTGCTTAGAAGACTTAACTGTCTTAGATTACGATGAAAATCCTTTTGAAAATAAATATTTTGCAAAAATATATATGATTTTTCTTTCCGGCGAAGAGTTTTACGGAATATCGCTTGAAATAACTTTTGAAAAATCAATTGTTATGTGGAATGCTTTCACAAGGGTTTCATGGTTTGAGCCTTTTGGGAAAAGTCGTTTTATATGGAATGAAATCAGCCCTTTGTTAGATTTAGAAGATAAGACCTTTTTGCAAAAACAAAAAGCTTTGTATATTGCCATAAATCTGGTTTATAAAATCAGAGAAAAAGGTCCTGGATATTCAGAAAAAGCATATAAGCTTGTTCTTGGCGATGCGTTTTATAATCATGAGCTGCTTGATGTTGAAGAAGAATTCATAATAAATGTTTTCAAGTGTCTTATTATTGGTCATTCAGAACTCGATATTTTTTGCATTGGTTGTCTTGGAAAATATCCAAAAGAAGATGAATATCAATTTCTTTTTGAGCAGTTGAAACAGTCAATATTTAAAGATGAGTGTTTAGCAGTAGCACTTTTGCGTGAATTAAATTTTTGGAACTCATCTGCATATCTTGAATATTTGGAAACAATAAAAACGTCTGATAAATTATCATCTAATCTTAAAGATTATATTTCTCAGATTATTAAATTCAAAAAAAGAGAAATCACAAATATGTCAGAACCCTCTGTTGAGTATGATAACGATGGAAAAAACAGACATATTGAATGGGTAAAAGATTAATCAAACTTTCTTCTGTGTGGCATTAGCCGAATTGTATTTCTGCCTCGTTGTAAAAGTCTGCCATATTCGGTATATTTAACAAAGAAATTGTACTTAAATAGGAGTAATATATATGGCAGACACAATGCATGCATTGGAAAAGAACCCTAACTGGAAGGGTCGTCGTGGTCCTGTTGTCCTAGTTATTATGGACGGCGTTGGATATGGTAAGTATGAAGAGGGAGATGCTGTAAAAGCCAGCCGCATGAAGTATCTGGACTGGTTTACTGCAAACTGCCCTTACACAAAACTTAAGGCTCACGGAACTGCTGTTGGTCTTCCTAGTGATGATGATATGGGTAACTCTGAGGTTGGACACAACGCTATGGGTTGTGGACGCGTTTTTGCTCAGGGTGCTAAGCTTGTAGGTGAATCAATTGCAAACGGTTCTATGTTTGCTGCTGACACATGGAAAAAACTTGTTAAGAATGTAAATGATAAGAATGCAACTTTGCACTTCATTGGTCTTGTTTCTGACGGAAACGTTCACTCACACATTGATCATCTTAAAGCTATGATTACTCAGGCTTCGAAAGACGGTGTAAAGAAACTCCGTGTTCATGCTCTGCTTGATGGTCGTGATGTTGACCCTACTTCTGCTTTGAACTACATCACTCCACTCGAAGAATTCCTCGCTGGCTTTACCGGTGTAGATTATCAGATTGCAAGCGGTGGTGGACGTATGTATATGACAATGGACCGCTACAATGCAGACTGGTCTATGGTAGAGCGAGGATGGAAGGCTCACGTTCTTGGTGAAGGACGCAAGTTTGATTCTGCTACAAAGGCTATTGAAACTTACCGCCAGGAAGTTCCAGGCATTCTCGACCAGGATATGCACGAGTTTGTAATTGCTAAGGATGGAAAACCAGTTGGAACTATTGAAGACGGTGACAGTGTAATTTACTTTAACTTCCGCGGTGACCGTGCTCTTGAAATGACACGTGCTTTTGAAACTCCAAAGGGCGGAGATCTTCCATTTGACCGCGTTCGCGTACCTAGCGTTGAATATGCCGGAATGATGGAATATGACGGAGACGCTCATGTTCCTGCTCAGTACCTTGTAAACCCACCAAGCATTGACCGCACAATGGGTGAATATCTTACAAAGACTGGTGTAAAGCTTCTTGCAATTTCTGAAACACAGAAGTACGGACACGTTACTTACTTCTTCAACGGAAACAAACAGGGTAAGTTCGACGAAAAACTCGAAGACTATATTGAAGTTCCATCTGATGTTGTTCCATTCGAGCAGCGCCCATGGATGAAGTGTGCAGAAATTACTGACAAAGTAATCGAAGCAATTAAGAGCGGCAAGTATGACCACATCCGCCTCAACTTCCCTAACGGAGATATGGTTGGACACACTGGTGTTTTCAACGCTGTAGTTTGTTCTATGGAAGGCATGGACCTTCAGCTCGGACGCCTTAAGGCAGCAATCGATGAAGCCGGCGGTATTCTCTGTCTTACAGCTGACCACGGAAACTCAGACGATATGTACGAGCACGCAAAAGACGGCAGCGTAAAGAAGGACTCAGGCGGCGAGCCAAAGGCAAAGACTTCTCACTCCCTCAACCCGGTTCCTGGCATCATCTACGACCCTGAATACAAAGGCGAGTACGACAATACTAAGTTGAACGACGGTTTGGGAATCTCTTCTTGGCCTTCAACTCTCATGACACTTATGGGATTTGTGCCACCAACAGATTATGACAAGTCAATGGTAAATCTTAAATAAATAACGAATCCCGCTTGCTTAATTGCACAGCGGGATTTTTTTAGGAGACAGATATGGAAACTATAAAAAACGGACTTGGAGCTGCAAAAAAGGAGCTCGGTGCTTTTAAGAAATTCATTTCACGTGGAAATGTAATTGATATGGCTGTTGGTGTTATCATCGGCGGTGCATTCGGAAAAATCGTAACAAGCCTTGTAAACGACATTGTAATGCCGCTTATTGGTCTTGCACTCGGAAAACTCGACTTTGCTTCTTTGAGCATTAAAATCGGCGAATCAGAAATTAAATACGGAAACTTCATTCAGACTGTAGTTGATTTTCTGATTGTTGCTCTGTGTATTTTTATCGTCATTGAGATTTTCGAAAAGTTCAAGAAAAAGGAAGAAGCAAAACCCGAAGAAACTCCGGCTGTCGTAAAATCAGATGAAGCCCTTCTTCTTGAAGAAATCCGCGATTTGCTTAAGCAGAAAAACTAGAAATAGTGTCATTCCCGCGCTTGACGCGGGAATCTTTTGACCTATAAGGTTGCTGTGCGCCTGCCTGTTCTGCCTGCATCAGGCAACTTCAGACAGGCGTACGGTACGGCAATGCTGCTTTTTAGGCAGATGCCCTTTTGAATTCACCATGACAAACCAGGAAGCACTCTTTTCATATTTATCAGCTCAATTATCTCTGGACAAAGAAGCGGCACAGCAGATTGCCGGGCTTTTTACCTTTGTGCATTTTAAAGCCGGCAAAGAAATTATCCGCATGGGCGGACGCTCAGATTACATGTATCTTGTGCTGAAAGGCTTGGTGCGTGCATTTTACATAGACGAAAACGGCAGCGAAATCACAAAGTGCTTTGCAAAAGAAATGGACTGGTGCGGTTTCTATAATTATCTTACAGACGGGCCGTCTCCGTTTTTTGTTGAAGCTTTGGAATCTGTTGAAACAGCCTGCATAAAAACTTCTGATATAAGGCTTTTGTGTTCAAAATCGCCTTTGCTGGCGGAAATGGTTTCTAAGCTGATAAATCAGGCATATTTGCAGACAGACAAAAAAGCTTATGCTTTCGCAAGCAAAGATGCAAAAGAGCGCTGGCTTGATTTTGCTAAAGAAAATCCTGAAATTGTCAGCCGCGCAAAGCAGGAACACATCGCCTCTTATCTAGGAATTACCCCAAGCTCATTGAGCCGCCTTAAACGCGAGATAAAGTAAATTGCTCTTTTCTTGTCATTTGACAATTACACCTTTTGAAAAAGCTGATACGATTTTTTCATGAAGTTTCATAAGGAGTAATACTATGACAACAGTTTTATTGGCAATTGCGCTTACGATTTTCAGTCCGTCATTTGAAGACGGCGGTCTGCTTCCTGTTCAGTTTTCAGGCTATGGCGAAGACTTTTCACCGGAACTTGATATTGAAAATCTTGCAGATGAAGCAAAATATCTTGTAGTTTCGTTCTGTGATGAAGACATGCCGTTTACAGACGAATACTGCCACTGGGTTTGCTGGAATATTCCTGCAACAGACCGGATTCCTGAAAACATTCCATCTGGAGCTGAAATCGATGAGCCTTTTCACGCTGTTCAGGGTGTCGGCTATGGGCGGCATAAATACCGCGGACCGAAGCCGCCGTTTCATGCTAAGCACCATTATCACTTTACGGTTTATGCCCTTGATGCAGAGCTTAATCTGCCGTCTTCTGCAACATTAAAAGACGTAAAAAAGGCAATGGAAGGACACATTCTTCAAGAAGCCACAATCCGCTGCTGGTATCAGAAAGAATAGTCTGTGGCTGTTAAGCTATGTTAGTTTGTAAAAATACAAACTAAATTTTAATTTTTCTGTGATTCTTGTGTTATAATTCCCATATAAATAAATGACATGGGGAGCTTTTATGTTTTATAAGAATTTTAAGACTGTAACTTATTGTGTTGCCGGATGGGTAAACCGCGTAACTGAGGAAGAAGTCAGAAAGGGCGCGGAATTTTTTCAGAAATATGTAAAGCTGGACAAAATTTATCTTGAAACATACCGCGATGAATTTGCTGCGCGCGAAAAAATCGAAATGATAAAGCGCGTGATGAAAGACTACGGAATCGAAGTTTCAGGCGGAATTACGACCGTAACGCCAGACTTGAACGAAAGCGACAAAAAGCGTCAGCGGCTGTTCAATACGTTCTGCTACTGCAACGAGCCTATGCGCGCGCGTCTCAAAGAAGTAAGCGAATACACTGCCTCGCTTTTCGACGAGTTCATCATCGACGATTTTTTCTTTACGCAGTGCATGTGCGAAGACTGCATCCGCGAAAAAGGCAACCGCTCGTGGAAAGAATTCCGGCTTGCAAAAATGCTTGAAGTCTCTGAAAATCTGATTATCAAGCCCGCAAAAAAGATAAACCCAAAAATCAACATTATCATAAAGTACCCGAACTGGCGCGAAAGCTTTCAGGAGACGGGCTACAATCCGGGGCAGCAGCGCGAGATTTTTGATTCAATCTACACCGGTACAGAAACCCGGCATGGCGCGCAGCAAGACCAGCATCTTCCGCGCTATTTGAGCTATTCGCTTATGCGCTATTTTGAAAGCGTTGCGCCCGGAAGAAATGGCGGCGGCTGGTTTGACCCGTTTGACTGCGACAGAATTGACACATATCTTGAGCAGGCATATCTTACAGCTTTTGCAAAGCCAAAAGAGATTATGATGTTCTGTTGGCCGGCACTGGCTGGCAACAAGCGCGCAACTCCGCTTGGCTTTATGTACGACAGGCTTGATACGGTGCTCAGCCATCTTGGTGAGCCGCGCGGTCTTAAGGTTTATATTCCGTTTAATTCGCAGGGCGACGACCACATTGAAGATTATCTCGGTATGGCCGGTGTGCCGGTGGAGCCGGTCTGCGACTTTCCTGAATTCAATGCTGTTGATGCCGCCAGCCGTAAAGTTATGGTTACGGCTGCATCACTTGAAGATGCCAAAATCGTGGAAAAACTGCGCCATTTTGTTGAGGCTGGCGGACACGCAGTTGCAACTTCGGGTTTTATGATTGGTGCGCTTCAGAAGTTCCCGGAAATTGCGGAGTTTACAAGCGTGCGCTACACAAACCGAAGCCTTGCAGCCGACGAATTCCATAGCCCTGCAAAAATCGTGCATTTCTTTAAGAATTACACAAAATCTTCAGAACCAATTGAATTTCCGCTGCTTGAGCACCGCAACAACGCAAGCTGGTCGCTTGTAAATGCGGGGCATGGCGAATACCACGAGAGCATTCTCTGCTACGACACTTACGGCAAAGGACGCTTTACAGTTCTTACGCTGCCGGAAATGCCTTCAAAAATTTATAAGCTTCCGGCGGAAATTCTTACCGCAATCAGAAAAGAGCTTGATGTTTCGGGCATCTGGATAGACTGTGCGGACGGCGTTTCGCTTTTTACATACGATAACAGCACATTCGGGCTTTACTGCTACACTTGGGACGGCTGCGCACCGCTTGAATTTACTGTGCACATTAAGGGAAAAGCAGAAAAGCTCGAATTCATTCCAGACGGAGATGATTCAAACTTCTGGGGCTTAAAGATGAAAGAGCTTAAGCCGCTTTATACAGTGCCGCTGTATGAGCGCCGTTCTGACATAAATGCAGATGAGCCTGAACCATGCGAAACAGTTTTCCCTGTACGCATAATCCCCGGCGATTTTGTATTTTTCAAGATTGTAAGATAAAATTACAACTCAAATTACAACTTTTTGCATCTTGTTTATAAACAGAACCAGAGTGATAATTTCATGCAGTGATGGTTGCTCGTGCGGTTCCGGAACTTGTCGAAGGGCAAAACTATCTTTAGGAGGTCACAAATGATTATCGAATTTCTTTTATCTTTTCTGGTTCTTGGTTTAACTGCCGTAATGTGCAGTCTTACAAGTGGAGGTTTTGTCTGGGAATTTTTAGAGCCCGTGCTTCTGCCTGGAATTATTGTAATTCTCGCTTTGATGATTTTTCTTAGTGGATATGGTAAATCCTTTCTTAAGATCTTTTCTTCATCAAAAAAAATTAAAGAAACAGATTTATCAGGTCTCAAAAAAACAGAAGCGGCATTGAATTATTCATTTAAGGCACTGGCTTTGATTTGCTTCTTTTTTATGATTATTGGGGGAGTGTATTTTTATTTGAATTTCTTTGATACTCAAACTCTCGGCCCTAATCTTGCAACGATTTTCTGTTCGCTATATTATCTTGCCTTTTTTGGAATGATTATTATTACCTTAAAGGGAAAAATAAGAAAGCAAATTATTGGTTTCATGTCAGAAGAAGCAGAACCGGAAAAAAAGATTGAACGTTCAAAAAAGCAGATTATCTTTCAAGTTGTAAAAATTATAATTACAATAGTTTTGATTTTCGGGCTATATTATCTGATAGTCTGTACCTGCACAGCTAACAATTCAGATGCAAGTCTTTTGAATATTGCTTATTTTATAGATCTTCCCGGATTAATTTATATTTTTATTCCAGGTTTACTGCTTCTGACAATTTCTGGAAATTTGAAACACTTTTATAAAGCATTGAAGTATGCATTAAATAATACAAGGCTTTCAGTTTCGCAAAAAGCCATTTCACTGAATGCAATTCATACTTTGCAGGCAATTCTTCTCTTGGATGGAATAATGTGTACACTAGGCGGTTATATGGCAATTATGTGTAATCTTGAAGATAAGTCAGCTCTTGGATTGAATTTTCTTGTAGCAAGTTTGCCACTGATTTACAGCCTGCTCATAAACTTGATTCTTCTTCCAGTTGAAAGCAAGATTTCATTACTTTGTGATTCGGAATAGCAGATGATAATTGATTTGATTCTTGTGCTTGCGGGAATTGTGATTTTCATAATTCCTGCGGTTCTGCAAAAACAAAGGGATTTCTCAAAAGCGGCAGTCTTAAGTGGAAGTTTTGTCACAACCGTAAAGCTTGTGATTCTGATTTCTGAAATTGAGCGTAATCTTTCAGCCAATAACGGCGCTTATTCTGATTATTCAATTTCTGCTTTTTTACTGATGGTTTTTGTAAACTTCCGGCCGGTGCTGCTCGGCGTTCTGATTAAGCTGATTCTGCTGCCGTTTGAGAAAAAGCAGACGGCGGGCGCTGGTGCTGGTGGTGGTGCAGATGCCGGATTAGGTGTCGCCGGAGCTGGCGCAGGCTCGTCTGCTGAAAACACAGAAGCCCGAGCTGCAGAACCTTTTGCCGTACTTTCTCCGCGCGAAAAAGAAGTGGCGCGTCTTGCAGCCCGCGGTTATTCCAATGCCCAGATTGCAGAAGAATTGTACATCAGCGTAGAAACCGTAAAGCGCCACATGGCAACAATCTTTGAAAAGCTTGACATCAAATCCAGAAAAGATTTAAGGCATTGATTACATTTTGTCATTGCCGGACTTGATCCGGCAATCTTGGGCTTAGCTGCTTCTGCCGGTCAGATAAAGCGAGGCAAGAATCAGCACAATGCCCAGAATAATGGGCAGCGACAAAGTTTCAGCGAACACAAGCACACCGACCATTGTACCGACAATAGGCTCAACTGTTACAAGAATTGCCGCGCTGCCTGTTTTTAAGCCTTTCAAACCGAAAGTGTAGCAGAAGTAGGGCAGTATCGTGCAGATTATGGCAATACCGCATAAAAGCAGCGCATTTTGTGGATTGCGGAGCATTTCAATTTGAGAAAGATTGCAGAAAGGCATAATTGCAAGCGTTGAAAAGACAAACGTGTAGAAAATTACCGTAAGCGTGCCGTATTTTTTTAGCGCATAATTGCTGAAAATTGAATAAAGCGCGTAGCAGAAGCCGGCGGAAAGCCCTATTAAAAAGCTCTTGAGCGGCAGCCTGAAACTTCCGCTCTGGCTGAAGATGCCTGAAACAAGCACACAGCCTGTAACTGTAAGGCAGATTGCGGCAATTTTCAGTGCGTTAATTTTTTCCTTAAAGAGAATTGCCGAAAACAGAAGCACAAACACCGGCGACGTGTACAGCAGAATAACGGCGATTGACGGGCCGCATTCAATGATTGTCCTAAAATAGCACAGCGAGAACAATGTAAGGCTGATGATGCCTGTGCCGGTGAAAATCCACAAGTCTTTAAGCTTTATCTTAAGAAGTTTCGGATTGGTAACAAGTATAAAGACAGCCAGAATAAAGCTTGAAATTAAAACGCGGAAAAAGAGAATCGTTTGAGGGTTGAAGCCCGCCGCCGAAAGCGGCTTTATAAACAGACTTATTAGCCCCCAAAGAAAACCGGCAGCAATTGTCGAAAGCACATATTTCATGGTCTAGCGTTTAACCAGTTTTTTGACGAGCGGGCTTATAATAGGGTCTTTTGTTGCCAAAAGCAGAATAACGCCCACAATTGCAAAGATTATGCCTGAAACCGCCACCGGGCAGCCATAAGAAATCCAGCGGTTGTGCCCTTCAAAAAAGTTTAAAAGCGGCTCTCTTGCAAAATACACAGGCACTGCTGCAATTATAGAGAATACCGCAATTTTAAGTGCGTACAAGCCCGAACTTAGCGAAATGTGCTTTGAGTCAACGTCTTTTTTGCGCAAAAGCAGCACAAAAAGAATGACTGTGTTCACCGCGCTTGCAATCGAAAGAGCCAGCGCAATTCCGTTGCCGCCCATCGGAATTGAAAGCGCATAAGCAAGAATGACGTTGACTGCAACATTGATTATGCCTGCAAACGTCGGGCTGACGGCGTCTTCCTGCGCATAAAATGAAGGCGAGAGAATGCGGTTCAGCGCAATAAACACAAGCCCGATTATGTGATAGTGAAAAACCGCGGTTGTAGTTTCAATAGAATTTTCGTTAAATCTGCCTGTCGCAAAAAGCGTTGCAACAAGGCTGCGCTTCATAATAATGCAGTACGCCGTAACAGGAATCGAAATCAGAATCATTATTTTGAGCGCATTTGTCAGCATCTTGTTGAAATCTTTCCATTTTTTCTGCTTTGCAAAGCCTGTCAAATCCGGAAGAATTACCGTTCCGATTGTTACTGCAAAAATACCTAAGATAAGCTCCTGAAGCCTTAGCGAATACTGAAGGCTTGAAACAAGCCCTTCGTTGACTCTGTTTGCAACTGATGTAGAGAAAATGTCGTTGAGCTGGTAAGCAGCCATGCCGACAATTGTCGGTGCAACAAGCTTAAGCACGCGCCTTGTGCCCGGGTTTGTAAAGGCGTTTTTCAGGCTTGTAAACGAAACAGCCCATTTTGTTTTAAGCACAAAAGGAAGCTGGAACAAAGCCTGCACCGTTCCGCCTGTAACAACGCCGATTGCCATTGCACGCGCCGGGTTTGCCGTATGCGGCGCAAAAATGTATGTAAAAGCTATTACTATTCCGTTAAAAAGAATCGGTGTAAAGCCTGAAGGTGAAAAAATCTTTACGCCGTTTAAAATTCCCTGAAAAAATGCCGCAATCGAAATTACAACAAGATACGGAAACATCATTCGTGTAAGAATTACTGCTTCGCTAAAAGAATCAAAGTCATATTTTTTGAAACCGTAAAAAATGCGCAGAATAAGCGGCGTGAGGAACATGCACAGCACAACAAAAGTTGTGACCAGAAAGCAGAGCAGCGTAAATGTCGCTGAAATAAACTCCTGCGTAGTCTTTCTGTCTTCCGGCGTTTCGTTGTCTTTAAGATATGTCTTAAAAGTTGGAATAAATGCCACCGAAATGGAATTTTCGGCAAAAAGTCTTCTAAAAAGGTTAGGAACTAAAAACGCAATTGAAAATGCGTCTGACTGGCTTGAAGTGCCCAAAAAATGGGCTTTTGTCATTTCTCGTATCAAGCCCAAAACCCTGGAGCCGAGCGTCAATACCGAAAGCGAAAGCCCTTTTAAAGCTATTGAACTGTCCTGTTTTTTTGTTTTGCTTTCTTCGTTTTTCATAATATGTCGATTATATCGAAATTGTCATGTTCTGTTCTATTGTTTTTTCTGCAAATTGAACGGCTTCTTCGATTTCCTGCTCGGTTGGGTGACCTTTGCAGAGACCGCCCACAAGTTTGAACGGGCCGAAAGTGTCAAAGCCTTTGCAGCTAAAAACGCCTACAACAGAAGCGTTTTTCTGCGCAAGAAACTGCTTCATGTTTTCAACATAAGAGGGGCGGTCAGAGCCGCAAGTGTACATAAGGAACACTTTCAGCCTTTCCGGCAGATTCTTCGTTATAAAAGTGTATATTGATTTATGAAAGTTGCCGTAATAAATGCCTGATGCAATGCCTACAAGGTCGTAACCTACAAGCGAAATCATCAGTGCTTTTGTTGTGTCTATAAGTGTAATGTCGGGATATTTTTCAGAAATTGCCTTAACTAGCTTTTCTGTGTTTTTGTGGTGAACTGACGCGTAGAGGATAGCTATTCTCATAATTAATAACCTCTATGCAAAATTATCGGAAAATTGTCTGATTGTAAAGATGTCCGCAAAAAAGGCAGAATAGGATTGTAAAAATAGCACATAGAATGTACAGTTTCAAATTGGAACTTGATATTATTAAGGAAGGAAAAATGCCGCATATTACAGTTCAGATGTATCCGGGAAGGGATGACACAAAAAAGAAAAAGCTTGCTGACGAGCTTGTAAAAGCCGCAAGCGCAGCTTTGGATGTTCCAGAAAAAAGCTTTTCTGTAAGCATTGTTGATGTTCCGCAAGATGAATGGACAGAAAAAGTTTATAAGAACGCCGTAGACCCAAACAACAAGACTATTTACAAACGCCCGGGCTATTAAGCGCACCGCAGGAAACAAGATGATTAAGTGCGTAAAGACCAACGGCTTTGAAATGGAATATTTGCAGTTTGGCAGCGGACAAAAAACGCTCGTCATTATTCCGGGCTTGAGCATTAAAAGTGTGCTGCTCTCTGCGGAATCTATAGAAAGCGCATATTCATGTTTTGCCCAAGACTATACGGTTTATCTTTTTGACCGCAAAAAAGAGGTCGGCCTCCGCTATAAAGTAAAGCAGATGGCGCGCGACACAATTGCTGCAATTCATGCGCTCGGCTTAAAAGACATCTACCTTTTCGGCACTTCGCAGGGCGGCATGATCTGCCAGTTTATAGCCGCTTTTGAGCCGTCTCTTGTCAAAAAGATGATACTTGCCTCAACAACTTCTTCTCTAAAAATTGATAAAGGCTCCGCCGTCACAGCGTGGACAGATTTTGCCAAAGAAGGCGATATTTCAAGCCTTGTATCTTCTTTTGTTGATTTGTGCTATTCAAAAGAAACTGCCGCTGCGTGCCGCGCCGCCGCAATTGAAGCGCACAAAGACGTAACACCAGAGGAACTAAAGAAATTCATAGTGCTTTCTAAAGGTGCAAAAGGCTTTTCAAGTGAGCGTGTGCTTGGCAGAATAAAATGCCCTGTGTTTGTAATCGGCACAAAAGCAGATAAGGTTGTCGGCGGTGGCGCTTCTGAACGGCTTGCGCAAAAGCTTGGCTGCAAACTCTTTATGTATGAAAACTACGGTCACGCGGTTTATGATGAAGCTCCAGATTATAAGCAGAGAATGATGGACTTTTTCGACGGGGAATAGAACGGGGAAAAGAAATTGAACTTGAAGCTTTTGTCTGAGAATATGGGAGATTATCTAGCAAAATCTGAAATTATCGATTTTGACGATGCTGAAATTTGCGCTCTTGCTGATGAATTGCGCTCTGCTTCTGCAAATGAAACAGACTTTATAAAGCGTGCCTACGAATTTGTCCGCGATAATATTTCTCATTCAGCAGATGCAGGCATGGCTGAAATTACAATAAAAGCTTCTGATGTTCTCAAGAAGAAGCATGGAATCTGCTTTGCAAAGTCGCATCTGCTTGCGGCAGTGTTGCGCTGCAAAAAAGTGCCCTGCGGTTTCTGCTACCAGAAGCTTCTGCTTGATGATGAGACTGCGCCGGTGCTGATTCTGCATGGCTTAAACGCGGTCTGGCTTGCAGAGCATAAAAAGTGGGTTCGGCTTGACGCGCGCGGAAACAAGCCCGGCGTAAACGCGCAGTTTTCAACTGAAAAAGAGCAGCTTGCTTTTCCGGTGCGCACCCAAAAAGGCGAGACTGACTTTTGCGAAGTTTTTCCTGCACCAGATGTAGAAGTTATTGCCCGTATGCGGCAGAACAAGACGCGCGCAGCCTTGTGGAACGACCTGCCGACAGAACTTTCTTTCAGGTGGAAAAACTGAAAATGACAGAGCTTGAAAAAAGAATTTTCGACATTGTGCGGAAAATTCCATGCGGAAAGGTTATGACTTACGGGCAGGTTGCGCTTGCTTGCGGAAACGCAAACTTGGCGCGCGTTGTCGGCAACACAATGCACAAAAACCCTGTGCCGTTTTTAGAGCTTGCAGAGCAGGCCGGCTTTAATTGCGCTGACCAAAGCCCGGCAGCCGTAAAAGACTTTGAGTCTGTGCCATGCCACCGCGTTGTAAATGCTTCTGGCAGAATGGGCGCAAATTTCGGGCTTGGCGGATCGGCGCTTCAGGCTAAAATGCTTGAAGCAGAAGGCGTTGAAGTGCGCGGCGGCAAAGTTGACTTAAAAAAGTACGGAACAAACGGAGATTCAGACGGTGATTAACGGAATAAACCACATATCGATGAAATGCCGCGGCGAAGAAGGGCTTAAAAAAGTGCTTGCGTTCTATGTAGATTTGCTCGGCATGAAAGTTGTGCGCAAATGGGACGGCGGACTTATGATAGAGACCGGCGGCGGTCAAATCGAGATTTTCACCAATCTTGAAGGCGAGCCGGAAACAGGCATTATCCGCCACATTGCGCTTGACGTTGATGATTCAGCTTTTTATGCAGAAAAATGCCGCGCCGCCGGCTATCAAGTTTTTGTAGAACCAAAGCAGATTGAGCTTGGCGGTCAGAAAGCAGTTATTTCTTTCTGCTTCGGGCCGCTCGGTGAGCAGATTGAGTTTTATCAGAAGCTCTAAGCCATGTCATGCTGAACTCGTTAGCCTTCGGCGGCTTTTAGCTCAGCATCTCTAATCTGCAAGATTGCCGGATCAAGTCCGGCAATGACAAGAGCTAGTCTATGCTTTTTAAGCCGGTTGCCTCGTCAATGCCCATCATAATGTTCATGCACTGAACGGCTGCACCGCTTGCGCCTTTGCCAAGATTGTCAAAGCGTGTTGTCACCATAATGCGGTCGTCGTTTCCGTAAACGAAAATCTGCATTGAGTTTGTACCGGCGAGCGTGTTTGCCGGAATAAACTGTTCGGTTAAAGTGCCTTCGCCCATAAAACCGGCTACTTTTACAAATTTAGCACCTTCATAATGAGCGGCAAACATTTCCCAGACATCGTGCGCCGTCACCTTTTTGGCAAGCAGCCTTGAAAAAAGCCCGATAGTTACCGTCATTCCCTGAAAATAATCGCAGACATAAGGATTGAAAATTGGTTCAAAGGCAAGACCGCTGATTTTTTTGATTTCAGGCAGGTGCTTGTGCTGCTGTGTCAAAGCGTAAAGGCGCGGCGAGTCAAGCCCGGTGTCGCGGCCTTCTGCCTCGTATTGCGCAATTGCCTTTTTGCCTGCGCCGGAATAGCCGCTCACAGCATGAATTGCCACAGGATAGTCTGCCGGCATAATGCCCGACTTTACAAGCGGATAGCAGATTGCAACAGAGCCGCTTGC
The DNA here is from genome assembly GCA_017614995.1 of Spirochaetaceae bacterium. Lineage (GTDB taxonomy): Bacteria > Spirochaetota > Spirochaetia > Treponematales > Treponemataceae > UBA1240. Next base: position 23,498 of record JAGAAX010000014.1, on the reverse strand, counting down.
GTAGCAGCCCGGCACTGCAACGCGGTTAGAGCCTTTAATCTTTTCGCGGAAAGATTTGTCAAGTTCCGGAAAACCATAAGCCCATTCAGGATTTATGCGGTGCGCTGTTGAAGCGTCTATAATTCTTGTCTTTGGGTTTGTGCAGAGTGCCGCCGATTCAATTGCGGCAGCGTCTGGCAGACACAAAAAAGTAAAGTCCGAGGCGTTAATCATTTTTGCTTTTTCAGCCGGGTCTTTTCTTTTGTCTTCGTCAATCGAAATGATTTCAATGTCATTTCTTGTTTCAAAACGTTCAAAAATTTTAAGGCCAGTTGTGCCTTCTTTTCCGTCTATAAAAATTTTGTAACTCATACGCGGATTATACAGCTTTTGCCTTTGATATGGAATAAGTGCTATACTCAAAACATGAGATTATATTTTATTAGGCATGGCGACCCTGATTATCAGCACGATTCGCTTACGGAGCGCGGCAAAATGCAGGCGCAAAAGCTTGCCGCACATATTCACGAACTGAAACTCGACGAGATTTATTCGTCGCCGCATGGCAGGGCAGTGCAGACTGCAACTTATTCGGCTGAAAAACTCGGTCTTGAGGTGAAAATTTTGCCATGGCTTAAAGAAGTGCTTTGGGGCGATTTTTCTGGTGACGCATACTCGACTGAAAGCCCATGGTCAATAAACGGGCGTTTTCTTGCTTCAAGACACGCATACCCTGAAGGCGAAAGCTGGAAAACAGATGAAGCCGTAAAAAACGACCGCATAGTCGGCGATGTTGAAGAAAAATGCGCAAAACTTGACGAGTGGCTTGAATCGCGTGGCTTTGAACATTGCGGTCAGCTTTATAAAGTGAAAGCTCCGCTTGATGCGGCGTCCGGCGCAAAACAAAAAAATATAGCGTTTTTCTGCCATGGCGGTGTTTCAACGGCTTTGACCGGTCATCTATTGAACATACCGTTCTGGCAGATGGTTTCGCATTTTATTTTTGATGTAACCTCGATAACTTGCGTTGAGATTTCAGAATGTGCTTCTGCTGAAGAAACTGGCGCGCATTTTGCTTCGGCACAGCTTATATGTTACAACGATACTCACCATTTGCAGAATTAGGAGATGCTATGAAAGTTGGAATAATCGGTTTTGGAAGTATGGGCAGCATGATTGCAAGAAAGCTGCTTGAGCATAATGTGATAAGCCAGTCAGAATTGACATGCGCGAACAGGACTTTGGCTAAAATGGAAGGCTTTAAGAAGTTGTACCCGGACTGTACTGTTACAGACGACAACAAGCTTGCGGCAAAAGCTGATGTGGTTTTTGTGTGCATACGCCCGGCAGAGCTTAAAGACGTACTCTGCGGAATTGCGGCGGCTGTCTCAAAAGACACGCTCGTGGTTTCGCTTAACGGCAGCGTTATGTTCAGCCAGCTTGAGTCGGTTTTAGCTGAAAAGACCAGAATCGCCAAAGTGATTCCGTCTGTAAATGCAGAAGTTGATTATTCTGTAACTTCTGTCTGCTACAATAAATATGTTGAACCGAAAGATAAGGCAAATCTTGAAGCTTTGCTGAAATCTTTCGGCACTGTAACCGAAGTTGCAGAAAACGAGCTTGGCATGGCTTCTGAACTTACAAGCTGTATGCCGGGTTTTATAGCCGCGCTGTTCTCGGTTTTTGCCCAAAAAGCAGAGGCGCACACAAGCCTGCCGCCGTCTCAAATTGAAGCCATGCTTGCCCAGACCTTAGAAGGCACAGGCAGACTGATAAACCAAAAACAGCTTGGTTTTTCAGAAGTTTTGTCGCGTGTCGCAACAAAAGGCGGTATAACCGAAGTGGGTGCAGCCGAAATCTTCGAGAATTTCGGCAAAGTAGCGGCGGCCGTTTTTGACAAAACCCTAGAAAAGCGCAAAGCCACAACCGAAAAGGCAAAAGATTCCTTTTAAGCTGGTTTGTAAAATATTACTGTTTTGGGCTGAATTTGTGCAAAAGTGCCTTGTTAAATATTTGAAAAATATTGAATTTAGGTTATTCTGTATTATATTGTTACGCAGCCAGTTTTTGCCGAAGAATTTATCATATTGATTATCATATTGAATCAAGGGAATATACTTTGAAAAAGAACAGCTTGTTTTTTATAACCATCTATCTCTTTATATTAGCAATAATTACCTCATGTGGGGGGGGCGGAGGAGGAGGCGGTGCTATTGCTTATCAAGATAGCTCTAAGCTGCACAACGGCGGAGGTGGCGGCGGCTGGGGTAACGGCAACCAGACCGGCGGCGGCTTTGGCGGAGAAGATATTCAAAACGGAGATCTTCTTATAAGCCAGATGGCAGCCATAGACAACATAACAAGCGTAAGAATAGAATTAGTTATAAACGGCGTAGCGCAGGAAGCAATAATCGCCGATGCCACAACTAAAACAGACGTCCTTCCAAAAATCCAAATAGGCGATCAGGTTTCAGGCAGAGCCTATATATATTCAGCATCAGAAGAAAGTCCGCGTGTTGCGGAACTCGACCAAACCGAAATTGTAATTCACAATACACTGAAATTCAAAGTTCCGTATAATTACACAGCTTATGACCTTACCGGTGCATTAGTGGCAGAGGGCACATATTATGCGCGCGACGGTATCAACCTTGCCGCACACACAGATGCTAACACCTGTGGCTGGAAATGCAACGGTGTTGTGCATTATGGCAGCTATGTTACCGGCGTACGCGGCGATATAAGGCTTGATGCAGAACTTCAAGCGGGTGCAGGAACATATACCATAACTTATATTTCAGATAAACAGTCTGTTCCAGGTGAAACATACAATGTAACTGCTGCGCATACATTGCCAAGCCCGACAGCGACAGGTTATGACTTTGGCGGTTGGTTTGAAGATGATACTTACAGCGGTTCTGTTTTTACAGAAATTCATGCTGGTGAAACCGGCAATAAGACATTCTATGCAAAATGGACACTTATTGATTATCCTGTTTTTTATAATAAGCCTGTCGGTGTCAATGCCACAATAACACCAAACGATGATACATACTCAATAGAAACAGGACTTGCTTCATTGGCAACTGTAAGTTGTTCTACCGCAGAGTTCAAAGGTTGGTATGAGAATGCAGGCTATACAGGGTCAGAAATTACGTCAATTAGTCCTGGAATAGGATCTAAACATTTATACGGCAAATTTGAGGCAACGGTTACATTTAACCTTCTAGGCGGCACTATGACAGATTCAACAACACAGACTGTTGTTTGCGGTAGAAAAGCAACCAGACCTAGTGACCCGACAATGAATGCTTGTGCTTTCGGTGGTTGGTATACAGATAATCTTACTTTCCAGAATGCATTCGACTTTACAAGCACGAATATCACTGGAAATATAAACCTGTACGCAAAATGGATTGCGGTTATGGCAAGTATCAGTACAAGCGACAACACCTCAAACGTGAAATTTGGAGAAACGGTTGACTTGACTGCCTCTTCAACAAATTTCCCGGGTACACCGACTTATACATGGAATATATCACCTTCTGGTGCATCTGCAATAGCTACGATAACGTCGAGTGGCTCAAGTGCAAGTGTTACGCCTATAGCCGGAAAGAGCGGCACAGTAACTGTTTCTGTTATAGCCTCTTACACCAGCGGTGGTAGTACTATATCTGCGACTAGCACTGATGTGACAATTACCGTTACAGACGAAGTTTCAATCGATAATCTGGATGAATTCCTTCAGGCATTGCCAGCTTCAGAGGCAACATTGGCATCACCCTACACACTCAGGATAACGGGACTGACTGCTGCTGATGTAACTTATGACAGTGCTACCCATACTCCGCGGAGACTTACAACCATATTGAAGAATAATCTGGGAAAATATCTTGACTTATCGCAAGTTACTTTACCTGCACCAACCGATGGTTATCTGAATGGTGCATTCTCTAGTTGTACCAATTTGGTAGTAGCACCAGCAATACCAAATAATGTTACGTCTATGCAGTCATGCTTCAGCGGTTGCACAAATTTAAAGTATCCTCCGGCGTCAATAGGTACTGATGTTACCAATATGAACACAGCCTTTCAAAACTGCACCAGCTTGCAGTCTGCTCCTACAATACCATCGAATGTTCAAAATATTACATATTGCTTTGATGGCTGCTCGGCATTATCAGGTAGCATTACGATAAACATGACAAAAACAGGAGATGTTACTAATACATATAATGGTGCGTTTAATGGTTGTACGCCTGCTAATATCACGGCAATACATGTTCCGTCGGCTATAAAGGCTGATATGGAAGCTGGAAATTCCAATATGGTAGGTAAAATAGTAACACCGTAGCATCTGCGTTTTGCATAGGTTTAATTTACAATTTGGGTTAAATCTGGCAAAACGCCAAGTTTCCGCTTCGCGAAAACTTGAAAGACTTGTGCAAGGTCTATATTTTTGGGTTTGCATACACAAGCTGCCGGTTTTGCGTAAGCAAAAGCGACACTTTTCGCCGAATAGACTTTTCCCATAGATTGAGCTAGTGCGAAAAGAAGGTTGTCTGCACTTTTCCCTTACAACCTTCGCGGATAACTTGCAGATGCTGATTTGTGATTTTGCTCAAAAATGCGTCGTCGTGGCTTATTACGATTAGCGGACAGCTAATTTCTGCGAGTGCGTCCTCAAGGGCAAGCACGCTTGTAATGTCCATGTGGTTTGTCGGCTCGTCAAGCACAAGAAGCGAGAGCGGCTTTAGAATCGCCATAGAAATCATCAGCTTTCTAAGCTCGCCCGGGCTTACGGCGTTTATGTCGCCCTGCAAATTTTCAGGTTCGCTGCCGAGCCGGTAAAGCGTCGAAAGCACTTCGCCTTTTTCGTCTTTGGTCAGTTCCCTGAATTTTGCAAAAATCTCAAGTTTTTCCTCATCAGAGATTTCCTGCGGCAGATACATAATCTCTGCTTTGGTTTCAGATTCTTTTATAGCTGAAATTACATAGCTTATAAAAAGCGTTTTGCCCGCGCCGTTCTGACCGGTTACCGCAATTTTTGAATCAGCCTTAATTTCAAGAGCCGGAACATGAAGCGTATAGGCCGCGCCGCTTCCGTCTGAACCGACCGTAATGTTTTTTTCTTTTATGGCGAAAGTCTTGAAAAAGTCTGTGCCTGTAACAGAAAAGCCTTCTTTGCGTTTAAGCGCCTTTTTTACAGCGTCCCGGCTTTGCAGAGTGCGCTCCATCTGGCTTTCGGCACGCGCTTTTTGCTCGGCGGTTGATCTGTCTGCGCCAGAAACTCTAAGCTTGTCAATCTTGAGTTTTGCGTCGTGGTCTTTTGCGCTGATGCCCTTCTTTGAAAGGCTGCTCTTTTTGCGGTCAATTTCTTCTGCAAGTTTTTGACTCCGCTGCTTTTCGCCTGAAGCCTTGCTGTTCAGTCTGTTCCATTCGGCGCGCGATTTAGACGCATTGGCTTTTTTAAGCTCCAGTGCCTGTGTAAGACCGCCAGAGTAGACTTCTGCCACAATGCAGTTTCTTCCGTCTGCAAAAGATTTTGCCTCGTTTAAAAGATAAACCGTCTTAGAGCACAGGCTGTCTGAAAAATAGCGGTCGTGGCTTACAATAATGCCCATGCCGTCAAAAGCCTTGAGCGCGTCAAGAATCAGCTTCACCGTAGCTTTGTCGAGGTGATTTGTCGGTTCGTCTAAAAGCAGCAGCGCCGGTTTTTCTGCAAGTGCACACGCAATTTGAATGCGCTTTTTTTCGCCGCCGGACAAAGTTTCGTAGCGCTCGAGCATTTCTTCTGTTATGTGCAGCAGCGAAAAGAATTTGCGCACATCGTTCTCGCCGCTCCAAAAAGAAGTGTACAAATTCTCCGGTATTTCCTGTGTTTCCTGCGGACAATACAAGATTTTTCCATTAAAAATGATTTTTCCGCCGTCGGGCGCGAGATTTCCGGCTATAAGATTAAGCAGCGTTGATTTGCCGCAGCCGTTGCTTCCTGCAATAACCGTCCAGTTTTCTTGAAATTGAAGCGAAAAATTCTCAAAAAGTGAAACCTGCGAATCAGGGTACGAAAAAGACAAATCTGATATTTGTAATAATGCCATGTTGTCTAAAGCTTAGCACAAGTTTATTCAAAGTGAAATAAAGCGCTGGTTTAAAGCGCTAGTTTATTCCATGTATTCGGCAAGTTCGCTATAATGCGCACAAGAAGGTGCAGATGAGCAGTAAAAATCAGATTGACATGACGCATGGCTCAATTTTAGCCGGGCTTTTAAAGTTTTCAATTCCCGTTATATGTTCAAATATGCTTCAGCTTTTGTTTAACGCTGCTGACGTCGCGGTTGTCGGCCGCTTTGCAGGCGAAACTTCGCTTGCGGCAGTCGGCTCATGCACTTCGCTCATCAATCTGCTTATAAATCTTTTCATCGGGCTTTCAATTGGAACAAACGTAATTGCCGCAAGATATTTTGGCGCAAAAAACGCCGCCAAAATTCAAAAGACGGTTCACACTTCAATTGTGCTTTCTATAATAAGCGGCTTGTGCATAACTCTGCTCGGGCTTGCGCTCTCAAAGCAGATTCTGATTTGGATGCACTCTATCGACGAAGTGCTGCCACTCTCTGCGCTTTATCTAAAAATCTATTTTTCGGGCATTACGGCAACAATGGTGTACAACTTTGGCAGCGCACTGTTACGCGCAAAAGGCGACACACAGAGACCGCTCTACATTCTGCTGAGCGCCGGTATCATTAATCTGCTTTTAAACCTTGTGTTTGTCATCGGCTTTAAACTGAATGTCGCCGGAGTTGCGCTTGCGACTGTAATTTCTCAAGTTTATTCCGCCGTTTTTGTGATTGTGCTTTTAGTGCGCGAAACCGGTGCATTTCACTTTGACTTTAAGAAGCTTGAGCTTGACCGCGAAAGTTTTATCGAAATTATAAAGATTGGGCTGCCGGCTGGCTTTCAGGGTGTAATGTTTTCGGTTTCAAACGTGCAGATTCAGTCTTCTATCAATTTATTCGGCACAGCGCTTATAGCCGGCAACGCCGCGGCATGCAGCATTGAAGATTTTCTCTACCAGATGATGAACGGCTTTACAGCCGGTACGCTGACTTTCTGCTCACAGAACATGGGCGCAGGCAATTTTAGCCGCATCCGCAAAGAAGTGTGGATTTCTACGCTCTGCTCGGCGTTTACGGGGCTGCTGTTCGGCTTCCTGTTCTTAGTATTCGGGCGGCAGCTTTTAGGCATTTACGCCACAAACCCGGACGTTATCGAAGCCGGAAGAATCAGAATGGCGGTTACTTATCCTACAATTTTTATATGCGGAATAATGCACTGTCTCGGCAATTCTATCCGCGGTATCGGGCATTCTGTTATGCCGGTTGTCTCAATAATGCTCGGCTGCTGCGTATTCCGCGTTTTCTGGATTTCTGTAATTTTTCAGATTGCGGCGTTTCATTCGCCTTTTACGATTTTTGTAAGCTACCCGATAAGCTGGACGCTTACAAGCATAGCAAATTTGTTTTTCTTCCTCTATTATAATAGGCAATTGGAGCAAAAATATGAATGAACCTTGTTTTCCAGATTATGAGAACAGTATTCTTAACTTTTCGTGTTCAATATTGAATCATTACGGTGTTAAAGTGAAGCACCCGACGCTGCCTTTGGCTGACAAACTGCTTGAAGGCAATTTTAAGCATGTTGTTGTGCTTCTGCTTGACGGGCTTGGCGTAAACATTTTGCAGAAACACCTTGCGCCCGATGCTTTTTTGCGCCGGAACCTTCTGTGCGAATATTCGTCTGTTTTTCCGCCGACTACAACCGCAAGCACAACAACAATGCTTTCGGGCTTGTCGCCTATAGAGCATGGCTGGCTCGGCTGGGATGTCTACTTTGAGCAGGAAGATAAATCAGTAACTTGTTTTACCAACAATTTGACCGGCACAGAAACGCCGGCGGCTTCTTATAATGTTGTGCGTAAGTATTTTCCATTTAAGAATATAGCTCTTCAAATAATTGAAACCGGCAGAGCAGATGCAGGTATTATATTTCCGTTTGGAGAGAAGCCGTTTGCAAAATTGGACGATTGGTTTGGCGAAATAAAGCGGCGGTGCTCGTCCGGCGGACGCACTTTTACCTACGCTTATTGGGGGCAGCCCGACCGCTATATGCACAAAAACGGAACGGACGCCGCCGTTGTTCATAGGTGTGTTAGCGGTCTGAACAGGCGAGTTGAAGCACTCTGCAAGTCTCTTAAAGACACGCTCGTTTTTGTAACGGCTGACCATGGGCACAACGACATTACGCGCGACTATTATGTGGAAAATTACCCTGACTTTGCCAAAATGCTTGTCCGCCGCCCAGTGATTGAGCCGCGTGCCGCAAGCTTTTATGTAAAAGACGAGTACAAGGCTGTGTTCGCAGATGAATTCAACCGCCATTTTGGCAATGACTACATGCTTTTTACAAAACAGCAGGTTTTTGAGCGTCAGCTTTTCGGCACAGGCGAACCTCACAAGAACTTGACCGGCATCGGTGATTTTGTAGCCGCCGCAACAGGCACACGCACCATGTTCTGGAACAAAGACGCCAAGCCTTTCAAGAGCCACCATGCCGGCATCCGCCGCGACGAGATGATAATTCCGCTTATTGCGTATAAATGTTAGAGTAAATTAGAGGTTTTATATGAAAAAAATAGGTTTAATCGGTGGAACAGGGCCGGAATCGACTTTAGTTTATTACAAAGAAATCAACACAATTTGCAACAAGAAAGCTGGCGGCAGCGCCTTTCCAGAACTTGCAGTTGAAAGCCTGAATCTTTTTAAGGCGCTTGAGCTTGTAAAAGACAACAAGCTCGACGAGCTTGCAGATTATATTGCAGACCGAATCGATAATCTTGTCCGCGGCGGTGCTGAAATTGTAGCTCTGACTGCCGCAACCATGCATGTCGTCTATGACCGCTTAAAGCCGAAAGTTTCAGTGCCTTTTATCAGCATTCCCGAAACAGTTGCGGAAGCCGCCGTTGCACGCAAATACAAGAAAATCGGGCTTCTTGGAACAATTTTCACTATGGAAAGAGATTATCTTAAAAAGCCGGTTGAAGAGCGCGGCGTAAAAGTTGTTGTTCCTTCTGATGAAGACAAGACCGCAGTGAACCAGATTATAGGCACTGAACTTGAATATGGCATTGTAAAGCCGGAATCTGTCGCAAGGCTTATTGAAGTTATAAACCGTATGAAAGCCAAAGACGGAATAGAAGCAGTTATTCTCGGCTGCACAGAACTGCCGCTTGCTTTGAACAAAGACAACAGTCCCGTTCCGCCGCTCGACATAATGCAGCTTCATATCGAAAAACTTTGCGGCTTAATTGCAGAATAAGGCTGAAACAAGGTACACCCGGCTTGGGTGGGCTGGCAACGTGTGGTGCTTACCGCCGGTGCTTGCCTCTTTCGATAAAATCCATGTGGGCAAGGTCTTTGCGGGAAAGGCGCTTTTCGCCTAAATCTACGCCTTTTAAGCTGTCCTGATGACGGCTTTTTGCGGCTCGTTTTGGTTCGGCTTTGTGGGCTGGCTTTTTCAGACTAAAATCGCCTTTTTTGACGTAATCAGCCCATTCTTTGGGTTCGGGCACTTCAAATTTTTTATGTTCACCTGTAAAAGGGTGGTCAAATTCAAGTGTTCTTGCGTGCAGGCATAATCGGTGGAAGTGATCGGTTTTTGCGCGGTGCTCTTTGTCTCCGGCTAACGGAAAGCCATGAAAAGCAAGGTGGGCGCGGATCTGGTTTTTCTTTCCTGTATCAAGCGAAAGTTCAAACAAAACGTGGGTTGCGCCTTTTTCGATTATCTTGTAATGCGTTCTTGCAGTTTCGGTTTTAAAGGCTTTGCCGTCTTTGTTTTTGATACCTTCTTTTGGTACAAAGCCGACCTTATGCGCGTTTTGTGCAAGTTTATCTGAAATAATGCCCTCATCTTTTAAGTCGGTCGTTTCAGGCTTTTCGGCAACAGCCCGGTAAAGACGTTCTGTAACCATGCTGTGCCAGCTATTCATAATTTTGGTTTGCGCCTGCTCGGTTAAGGCAAACATCATTACGCCGCTTGTGTCGCGGTCTAAGCGGTGAACGGCAAAAGGCTTGTGTCTTGCGTTTGCTGTTCCCTGCTTGCGAAGAAGTTCTTCAAGTATAGACTGCGCGGTTTTTGCCTTGCTGCCGGGGTAGGGCACAGACAAAAGCCCATACGGCTTGTTGATAACGGCTATATATTGATCCTGGTACAAAATTTCGATTTCCATGCAGTGATATTATCATTTTAGCGCAAACTTTTATAGTCGTTTCGTGCTATAATAAGAACATGGACGATAAGGAATATTATTCAATCAAGCGGATTTCTTCGCTTTCGGCGGAGCAGTTGCAGCGTCAGCTTAAGAAAAAGCTTGATAAGACAAAATACCGCGAAAATCAGGTTCATCAGGGGCATGACGATGCGGAAATGCTCTTGGAAAAACAGTTCGGCTTTGATTCTGCCGACACTGAGGATTAAGGGCATCTCTAAAAACTCACTATGGTGACTTTTTAGAGATTGCCGCCGAGTTGTAAATCGCTATAATGGCGCGATTTACAACATCGCATTTTCAAAGTTACCTCTAAAAACTGAAGTTTTTAGAGGTTTCCATAATCACAGACTTAGAGGTAAATATGAAAATCATATCATGGAACGTAAACGGAATACGCGCAGTTGAGAAAAAGGGCTTTATTGAGTGGCTGCTCGGCTCTGGCGCAGATGTTGTGTGTGTGCAGGAAACAAAGGCAAATCCGGGGCAGCTTTCGCCTGAACTGCTTGCACCGGGCGGAGTTTATAAAAGCTATTTTTCAAGTGCAAAAAAAGCGGGCTATTCGGGCACTGCAATCTTTTCAAAAACTGAACCTGACAGTGTTGAGCTGATGGGCGACGAGCGCTTTGACGATGAAGGGCGCGTCACAATTGCCAAATTCGGAAAACTGGCGGTTATTTCGGCGTACTTTCCGAACAGCCAGGACGCAGGCGCGCGGCTTGACTACAAGCTTGCGTTTTGCGATGCAATGCTTAAAAAATGTGATGAGCTTGTGGCTGCCGGCTTCAACATCGTGCTTTGCGGCGACTACAATATTGCGCACAAACCGATTGACCTTGCAAATCCAAAAGCAAATGAAGGCAACGCCGGTTATCTGCCCGAAGAGCGCGCCTGGATGGACAAATTTACAGCCGCAGGTTATGTGGACACATTCCGCCACTTCTGCGCCGAGCCTAAGCAATATACCTGGTGGAGCTACCGTTTCCACGCCCGCGAAAAAAACATCGGGTGGCGCATCGACTATCAGTGTGTAAATCCGTCTTTTATAGACAGCGTAAAGTCTTCGGTAATTATGTGCGATGTTCTCGGTTCCGACCACTGCCCGATTGCCGTAGATGTGGAATAGTACAATAGATGTTTTGCAAGTCTATTTCTCTTTTTTTGCTTTTACGTAATGCGCTTTAATAAAATCTTCGACGGCTTGTTCTTCTTCTTTTGAAGAAAAACAATGCCGGGGCAGAAGCAAAGCCTTTTGTTTTGAAACAAAAATTGCGATTATCTTTTTCCCGAATATTACACGCTTAAAATCTTCAAGCGTATAATTGAAACTGCCGCGCTGCATAGAATGGTGGATACCGTCTTCTTTTAGCAGAAGCGTCTGTTCTTCTTGTATTGCTCTGTCAGAATTGTATAAATGTTTAAGTAAACAACGGTATATTGGAGGAAATAACAATACGAAGCTAAGCAGCATAAGAATAACAGGAATAGCATCTTTCAAAATTAAGGATACTATATCTCTTCTGTCATTATAAATATCTTGTCCAATTGAAAAAAAAGACCACGCAAGACAGATAGACAAAAAAATTATAGTGATTTTACTGTTCATAAGATATTCTTTTTGAAAAGCAAAATGATCTTCTTTTGAGATATTAACTTTAATTTCGTATTCCATTTACTTGATTTTCTCCTATACTTTTTATTTGTTACATTGTATCTATAGATAATACTTTTTGCAATATGTAACGTCTTCCATGTTCTGGCATAAAAAAAGCTCCGCAGGGTTTGCGGAGCTTTAATTTAAGCGGCTTAGCCTAAGTTATTTAGAAAGTCTCTTTTCGAGATCGTCGAGACAGTCTGAAAGTTCTTTTGGTAAGTGCTTACCAAATTTCGGATAATGGTTTTCACGGATATCCTTAACTTCTTTCAACCAGCCTTCTCTGTCAACTTTGAGAATTTCTGGCAATGTTTTCTTGTAGCAGTCAGCAAGACCGTCTGTGTTGATTGCACCTTCTTTTGGCATAAATCCGATTGGTGTTTCAACAGCATTGTCTTTGCCGTCGCAGCGGTCGAAAATCCATGCGAGAACGCGTGAGTTGTCGCCGTAGCCTGGCCACATGAATCCGCCTGGAAGATCTTTGTTGTTGTCGTCTTTGCGGAACCAGTTTACGTAGAAAATCTTTGGAAGTTTGTTCTGATCTTTTGCAGCTTTTCCTACGTTTACCCAGTGCTGGAAGTAGTCGCCCATGTTGTAGCCGCAGAATGGAAGAATTGCGAACGGGTCGCGGCGGATTTTTCCAACTTCAGCAGCATTGATTGTAGAAGCAGCAGTGATTTCTGAACCTACGATAGAACCGAGGAATACGCCATGGTTCCAGTTGCGTGCCTGATGTACGAGAGGTACAGTTGAAGGACGGCGGCCGCCGAACAAAATAGCAGAAATAGGTACACCTTTTGGATCTTCCCATTCTTTTGCGATACAAGGACACTGACTTGCAGGTGCTGTAAAGCGTGCGTTCGGGTGAGCGAATTCTTCGCCTTTTGGTGATTTATCTTTTGGAAGAGCGTCGCGTGTCTGACCTTTCCAGTCAACAAGCTTGCCCTTTGCAGGGTAACCAATCTGTTCCCACCAAACATCGCCGTCTTCTGTAAGAGCACAGTTTGTGAAGATTGTGTTCTTTGAAGCAGAAATAAGAGCGTTCTTGTTTGATTCTTCTGAAGTTCCCGGTGCAACACCGAAGAAACCTGCTTCCGGGTTGATAGCATAAAGACGACCGTCTTCGCCGTATTTCATCCATGCAATATCGTCACCGATTGTCTCAACTTTCCAGCCAGGAATTGTCGGGATAAGCATAGCGAGGTTTGTCTTTCCACATGCTGATGGGAAAGCACCTGTAACGTATTTAACTTCGCCCTGTGGGTTAGTCAATTTAAGGATGAGCATGTGTTCAGCAAGCCAGCCTTCTTCGCGTGCCAAAACTGTAGCAATGCGGAGAGCGAAACATTTCTTGCCGAGAAGAGCGTTTCCACCGTAACCTGAACCGTAAGACCAGATGAGGTGCTCTTCTGGGAACTGGCTGATGTATTTGTGTTCAACGTCAGCGCAAGGCCAGATGCCGTTGTCTGATTCGCCGTTGTTCAATGGTTTACCAACTGAGTGGAGACATGGAACAAATTCGCCGTCTGTTCCGATTACATCGAGAACTTTTTTGCCGGCGCGTGTCATAATGTCCATGTTAAGAACAACGTATTCTGAGTCAGTAAGTTCGATACCGTTTTTAGAAATTGGTGAACCGAGAGGTCCCATGCAGAAAGGAATTACATACATTGTGCGGCCATGCATACAGCCCTTGTAAAGACCTTTCATTGTTGCTTTCAATTCTTTTGGGTCAATCCAGTGGTTTGTTGGACCTGCATCTTCTTCTTTTACTGAAGAAATGAATGTGCGGCCTTCAACGCGTGCAACATCAGACGGAAGTGAGCGGAAAAGGAAGCTGTTAGGCTTCTTTGCAAGTGGTGTTGCGAGACCGGCTTTAACGCATTTCTGCATCAAGCGGTCATACTCTGCTGTAGAACCGTCGCAAACGTAAACTTCGTCCGGTTCACACATTTTTACACATTCTTCAACCCAAGCTTTGATTTTTGGGTTCTTAATGTCATTAAGTGTCATGTAAGACTCCTATAAAATCCGGCAAAAGCCAGAAAAAAATTACACTACAAGGACTAATCCTCAGATAGAGATAATAGCTTTTTAATATGAAAAATTCAATGGCAGAATAAGCTTTAAAATAAAAACAGCCGCCGAATTTTGCTTCGACGGCTGCTGGAAAAAAGGTTTTATGTATTTTTAGCTGCAATAAGCTTAGATCATAAAATCTACAGCGTTTCCTGTTAAACCGGCAGGAATTACAGCATAAGGATTAGCTTTTGCTGTGCTAAGCTGTGTCTGAAGTTTAGCCTGATAATCAGAAATCATTGTGTCAAGCTGTTTTTCTGAAAGACCTTTTATGTCAATTTTTCCCGCTGTTGTTTCAACTTTTGAAGCTGAAACTTTATCAATCAGCGTGTTGAGCATATAAACTTTGTTGAGTGAAATGCCGCTTGAATCTTTAGGATCTGCATATCCTGAAATATGTTCCAGCTGGGAATAAATCACCATAGATGGTTTTACAGGAATGGCTACTTTTCCGCTTGCATTATGCATTGATGCATAAGAGTATGAATATGTACTTAAAAGACCAGATGTCATCTCTACCATGGTGAACCTCCTATATGGATTTCATCTTTTTAAACTGTAAAAAAAGTTTTAAGTGCAATCATGCTGCACTTCATTTATGTTATCGGTTTATAAAAAAAAAACTTTAGAAAAAAAAAGACTTTCCTGTGCCGGAAAGCCTTTTTTTAAGCTGTTTTTAAGCTATTTTGTGGTAAAAATGCGGCTAAAAACTGAAAAGCTAGACGTTTTTTCCTTCTGTAAGATAAATCTGCATTAACGAAACGAAAAGGTAGATTTTCTTATAGACAGCAGCCATCATGTTCTTGATTGGCGACTCTGCCGCGCGCTCAACTTCCTTCCAGTTGATGAGCAGCTCGGCTTTCGGATTTGTGCAGTCGTCAATAAGCAGCTTCAGGTATTTTGCGATAAGCACCAAATCCTGTGCGCCTCTTGTAAGTATGTAGTGCGCTTCCTGATTGATGTCCCTTCCTGTCGGCAGAAGCGGCCTGCTTTTGCCTGAACTGATAGCTGTGCCCACAAATTCGTCGAGCGTAGTAATCTGGTTTGAGAACTCAAGGAATTCGTTATAGGCGTTAGAAACCTGCTTAGATCTGTCCTGGTCTGTCCATTTTCCGCGCATAATTACAAGGTCATAGACTTCGCGCACGTCTTTCTTAAAGTAGTCGTTAAGAAATGCCTTCATGTAGTTTAACGGCTGGCAGTAAGCAAAACGGAGTGTAGTGCGCTTTGCGTTCATAGCCTGTGATTCTTCTGTGTAGTTTTTGAGCATTACAACTTTTGTGTTGCCAAAAAGCGCATTCAAAAGCTCGTCGCTCTTGGAATTGGCTTTTTCAGTTGTAAGCTTTTTAAGAAGATTCTCAACGCGGTTGCGGGTTTGTTCTATATATGTATCAACAACGTGCTCTGCTTTTTCTTTAGTCTGATACCTGTAATCCGGGTTTTCGGAAATATAAGCTATCATCTGCTCAAAAATTTCACTTGAACGGACATCTGAAATTCTTGAAAGAATTTTGTTCCATACTGAAGCAGAAAGAACTTCTGTCGCTTTATATTCCTTAATGAATTTGAACATTGCAGGCCAGTTTGCTTTTGAGCGCAGAGACCATGCAACTGCCATAAAGTCTTTCAAATCATCAACGATATAATCACCCTTTATAGCCTGAAAAGCAGGTGTGCTGGAAAAGTCTCTTTCATGAAAACTTGAATCGAATTTCTTGAGCAAGAAGTAGTAATCAAAAGTTACGAATGAGCTGAATGAAATAAAAAGCGAGTAAAGCCCGTTTATAGCGGCAATTCTGTTCTGGTCAAATTCTGCAATCAAGGCGTCTAAGTCACTTTTAACCTGTTTTGAAAGATCCTTGATAGCCATAGTAGAAGCACGCTGTGAAATAGATTCATCGGTAAGAAGTTCTGCCCGTTCTTTCTGCCTGCTTGAAAGCGAATAGTCAATAATGCAGTTTTTTAGTACGTTTACAGCCTGCGGTGTTGCAAGCAGAGCCTGTGCCGGCGAGAGAGCCTTGTATAAATCATAAAACCATTTTGCCATTACCGGCTGTATCTGATTTTGCTGACATTTGTAGAACTTGTACTTTGATTTGCCTATTTGTTTTGCGATAAGCTTTAATGCGCGCCTTTTTTCTGCTTCCGGGTCTGTTGAAACAAAAAGTCCCCCGAAAAGCTTTGCAAAAAAGCTTTCATCTGTTTTTTTAGTGCTTTTACCCATACTTCTATTATCGGGAAATTTCTATACATGTCAACAGGAAAAAACAGCTTTGGCGCGCTAAGCCATGTTATAAAGAAGATTCTTGGGCGGTTTCGTCCTTTTCACACTGAAGAATCCAGCGTTTAAGCGGAGTAACCCAGTCGTATTCGTTTGTGCCTTCAAGCAGAAGCTGCTCAAAAAGCATGTTGAGGTGCTCGTTGATGAGGCTTTTGTGTTCGTCTGTTATGTCGTCTGCATTTGCAAACATATTGTTGATAAAATCAACTGCGTCCTGAATGCTGAATTCTCCTTCCAGAATGCAGTTCATCATATAAAGTGCGGCGGCAACGCAGTTTACGCTGTGCTGCTTAATGTACAGAACTGTTTCGGCAATTTCCATTGCTTCGGCATAAATTTCGGTATTATAGAAATTCTGCTCTTCTTCGGTAAAATTTTCTTCTTTAAAGACGCGCTTAAAATAGGTGAATGTAAGCACAACAACAGAAACATGCAGGCTAGGCACACAGAGGTAGTGCGGGTCAAGCAGTTTTATCCAGAAGAATTTTCTGTGCGCTATGCCTTCAGGTCTTTTTGTCGTAGACATTCTGAATTTGTAAAAATCTGCGGCTTCTTTATAACAGCGGTTGATAAGCACCAGAAAGTCAGAAAGGCGTTTTGCCGCAGTTTTCCGCCGTAATGCAATCAACAGTGACAGCGGACGCACCCAGAAATTGATAAAATCGAGATAAATGTCAATATTTTCCGGCTTAAACGGAATAAACTCGTCAAGAGGACTGTCGACATGAATAATTTTGGTTTTTAAAAGCCCAAGTTTGCGTCTGAACTGAAGCCAGAAAAAATCTATCGCGGCAGTCGCAACAAACCTCAGGGTTGGTTTCCATGTTGAGGGATGAAACAGGACAAAGAAATAGACTTTTAATGCGCTGTACCGGCAGACAGGCTTTATCTTTCCGCTATTGCTCATGCCCCAAAAACCTCTTTGGCGATTTCAACGCTGTTCATTGCGTCTTTTGCATAATAGTCAGCGTCTATTTTTTTTGCGTATTCTGCCGTAAGCACAGCCCCGCCCACCATGATTTTGACAGTTTTGCCGGTTTCTTTTTCGTAGACGCGCAGTGCCTTTATTGTCTGTTCCATGCTTGCAACGGTTGTGGTCATAAGCGCGCTCAAGCCCACAAGCTTTATGTCATTTTCTTTTACGGCGTTTACTACGCTTTCAACAGGAACATCTTTGCCGAGGTCAATCACGTTGTAGCCGTAATTTTCAAGCATAGCCTTTACGATGTTTTTTCCGATGTCGTGAACGTCGCCCTGAACGGTTGCAATGACAATCTTGCCCTTGCTCTCCTGTGCCTCGCCGGACGCGGCAAGATGGGCTTTTATAACTTCAAATGCTTTTGAAACTGTCTCTGCGCTCAAAAGAAGCTGCGGCAGAAACTTGCGTCCGCTCTCAAAGTCTTTGCCCACTTCGTCTAGCGCGGGCACAATGTGATTGTTTATTATATCAAGCGCGGAATTGGTCTGCAAAAGCTCTTTTGCCGCCGCCGCCGAGCGGTCTTTAAAGCCGCTTACAATAATCGATTTTAAGTCTGTCGCGTCAGCTTTCTGCGCCGGTGCTGTTGATGCAGCCTTGCCGTCGGAAGCCACCGCAGTTGGTGCAACGGTGTTAGCGTAATTTTCAATATATTCAAGACAGTTTGCGTCAAAACCGGCTATTGCCTTAAAAGCCCTGAACGCTGCCATCATGTCCTGCGAAAGCGGATTGATGATACACGCATCAAGCCCGGCGGCAAGTGCCTGTGTAAAAAAGTGCGAGTTTATGATTTCGCGGCGCGGCAGACCGAAGGAAATGTTTGAAACGCCGAGAACAGTCTTGCAGCCATGTTTCTGTTTTACAAGCTGAATTGTGCGCAAAGTTTCGCGCGCCTCTTTCTGCTGAGAGCTTATTGTCAATGTAAGAGAATCAATCACAATGTCGCGCTTTGGTATGCCGTAAGATTCGGCTGTCTTAAAGATAAGGTCTGCAATCGCAAGGCGTTCTTCTGCCGTTGGCGGAATGCCGTTTTCATCTAGGGCAAGCGCAACTACTGAACCGCCGTATTTCTTTACAATAGGAAAAACGGCTTCCATTACGTGTTTTTTTCCGTTTACAGAATTTATAAGAGCCTTGCCGTTGTAGTAGCGTAATGCCTTTTCAAGAACCGGCGGTTCGCTTGAATCAATTTGAAGCGGAATTCTAAAAGAGCTTTGCAGCAGCTTTACCGAATCGACCATCATCTGCTGCTCGTCTATGCCGGGCAGACCGACGTTTACGTCTAAGATGTGTGCACCGGCGTTTATCTGGTTTGAGGCTTCATCAATAATATACTGCATGTTCTTGTCGATTAAAGCCTGCTTGAACTTTTTTTTGCCTGTCGGGTTTATGCGCTCTCCGATGATTACCGGGCCGTTTTCCGGCGAGCCTATATCGACACATTCATTATAAGAGCTGACAATCGTGTGGTTCTGAAGCTTGGGTTTCCTTTCTATTTTATCAGCTTTGATTTTGTTTACGGCTTTTACCATCGCCTGAATATGCGAAGGGGTAGTGCCGCAGCAGCCGCCAAGAATGAGCGCGCCTGTCTTGAAATTTGCGGCTTGAGCTTCTGCAAATTCTTCGGGCTTAACCTTGAATATAGTCTTGCCGTTTTCTACAACAGGCAGACCGGCATTCGGCTGAACTAAAAGCGGCACTGACGCATAATCTGCCATTGTTTCAGTAATTTTTGCTGCGTCTGCAAGGCTTCCGCCGCAGTTAAAACCGGCAGCTTCAACACCCATGCTTTCAAGATAAACAATGGCGGTCAGCGGGTCTGCGCCGGTCAACGTGCGCAGATTGTTCTGAAAAGTTGCAGAAACAATAACCGGCAGATTTGTGTTCTCTCTTGCGGCAAGCACAGCGGCTTTTGTCTCGTAAAGGTCGCTCATCGTTTCAACAAGCACCAAATCTGCACCGGCTTTTTCGCCTGCAATCATTGTAGTCTTGTAGTTTTCATAAGCTTCGTCAAAGGTGAGCGGCCCCATCGGCTCAAGCAGCTTGCCGCTAGAACTTACGTCCAGCGCGATAAAGGCTTTTGAACCGCTTTTGGCGATTGCTTCTTTTGCGTTGCGCACCGCCGCCTCAATGATTTCTTCCGTTTTATAGGAAGAATCTTCGAGTTTTATCGGGGTTGCGCCGAAAGTGTTTGTCGTTATTATGTTTGCACCCGCCTTTAGATAAGCTGAATGAATCGCTTTGATTAATTCAGGTGCTGTAATCGAAAGCTCGTCAGGCGCGTGGTAATGAACTTCTTCTTTAAGCTCAAAATCTACAAGAGGAACTTTGTCTTTTGCCTGCAAAGTCTGAATAATTGTGCCCATTCCGCCGTCAAAGAATACCGGCTCGTGATTGCGTATATGTTCCTGTAAGAATTCTCTAAAATTCATGTAGATTCCTTTTTAATAGAAATTCATGGGCGCAATTTAGATTTTTATGCGTTCTGCGACGCAACAATGCTTGAAATATTGTTCATAATTGAACGCGCAACGTCAGGCTTGTTCATTGTATAAATGTGAATGCCCCGGACCCCGTTGCTGATTAAATCGATAATCTGATGTGTCGCATAGTCAATGCCGGCCTGTTTCATCGCTTCATTTGACGGGCCGAATTTTTCAATAAGGTTGAGAAGCTCTCTCGGCATAAATGCGTTTGACAGCGAAACCATGCGCTTTATCTGTGCCGCGTTCGTCACCGGCATAATTCCTGCAAAAACCGGCTGATGAATTCCCTTAAGCTGGGCGCGGTACAAGAAATTGTAGAACATATTGTTGTCAAAGAACATCTGCGTAGTCAAAAACGAACAGCCCAAGTCTGCCTTTAGCTTGAGATGGTCTAAATCCACGTCTTTGTTTGTGCATTCGGGGTGACCTTCAGGGTTGCAAGCCGCGCCGATGCAGAAATCAGTTGTTTCTTTCAGCTCTTTTATGAGGTCATAAGCGTATTTATACTGGTTAGGCGGAACAAAATCAGGGTTAGGCGGAATATCGCCGCGGAGGGCGAGAATGTTCTCAATGCCTGCGTCCTTGAGCTTTTTGAGCGCGGCTGACACCTGTTCTTTTGTTGAAGAAATGCACGAAAGGTGTGCAAGAGCCGGAATGCCGCCTTCGTTGTTTATGCGTGACGCGATGTCGGCTGTGTTAGAGCTTGTGCCGCCGCCTGCGCCGTAAGTGACGCTCATAAAATCAGGGTGAAGGCTTGAAAGCTCAAGAGCTGCGTCTACAATTGATTGATATGTCTCTTTATCTGCCGTTGGTTTCGGCGGAAATGTCTCAAATGATACTAATAATTTCTTCTTTTTAAGAATATCTGAAATTTTCATAATAGCAAATTATGCGACAAATTTACGCTTTTTGCAACGGACTAACCTATATACTTGGTTGATTTCACAATATTTACAGATCTGCGGAAGTTCACCCTGTCTTTATGTACATATGCTTTCGGGTACGTCACAGAACGTTGACAATGGGGAATAAGTTTTGCATAATGCAATTAGAAATCCCATTTTAGAGGTTTACATGTCCGAGAATTTTATCCAAAGCTCTGTATCAGAATTGTTAGAACAAGTAACACGATTTTATACAATTGCAGATATTGCTACAGAATTTCAAGTAAATCAAAGCACCATACATCGTTGGATAAACGGATCTGTTGAACCCAAGTCATTCATTGCAGACAGACTTTTCAATATGCTTACAAGGAAAATTTCTGCAAAAGAAAATGATGAAAAGCAAGGTGATTTTACATTTATAGATTTATTCGCAGGAATCGGCGGTATACGCAAGGGATTTGAGCAAGCTGGTGGAAAATGTCTTTATACTTCTGAATGGGACGAATATGCACAGAAAACATACAGCAATAATTATCCGTCAGAACACCCGATAAACGGAGATATTACAAAAGTAAATGCTTCAGATATTCCAGACCATGACGTTTTACTCGCAGGTTTCCCTTGTCAGCCGTTTTCTATTGCAGGAGTCTCAAAAAAGAAATCTTTAGGAAGACCAACAGGCTTTGAAGATAAAACTCAGGGAACGCTTTTTTTTGATGTTGCCCGCATAATAAAAGAAAAACAGCCCAAAGCCTTTGTTTTGGAGAATGTTAAAAACTTGAAATCCCACGATAAAGGACATACCTTTGAAGTTATTTGGGAAACTCTCACAAAAGATTTAGGCTATACTTGCGATTACAAGATAATTGACGGTCAATGTTGGGTTCCTCAACACAGAGAGCGCATTGTAATTGTAGGCTTTAAAGATAAAGTTGATTTTTCTTTTGATGATATGATTTTACCTGAAAAAGGCATAATAAAACTTTCAAGTATATTGCACAAAACCGATGGCACAGAACCTAAATTGATTCAAGACGGAGATAAGTATTTTGATTTTGAAAATAACAAGGTTTTGGAAAAATACACTTTAACAGATAATCTTTGGACATATTTACAGGCTTATGCTCAAAAACACCGTTCAATTGGCAATGGTTTTGGATATGGTTTGGTAAAGCCAGACGATATTGCAAGAACACTTTCAGCCAGATATTACAAGGACGGTTCTGAGATTTTGGTTTGGCAAGGTGAAAACAAAAATCCTCGCAGATTGACACCTCGCGAATGTGCAAGACTTATGGGGTATCCAGATGATTACATCATTCCTGTTTCAGACACAAGGGCATATAAACAGTTTGGAAATTCTGTTGTAGTTCCATTGTTCCATGCTGTTGCAGAATTTATAAAACCATATATTGTCGAACCAAAGGTTGAAATAAAAACAAAGAACGGCAGACAATCTGCATAGGAGTATATCTTGGAAACACTTTCTTCATTAGCAATAACAGATGCAATCAACAGTGATAAAATTTTCTGCAAATTTCTCTCTGCAAATGATACTGGTGAAACTGGTGGACATCAAGACGGAATTTATATTCCTAAAAATTCTGTTTCTTTGATTTTTAATGAACCTGGTATAAAAGGACAGAATAAAGAAACAAATAATGAGATTATCTGGCAAAATGACTTCAAGACAACTGCTTGTTTCAAGTATTATGGACAGGGAACAAGAAACGAATATCGTATTACTCATTTTGGAAGAGGTTTCCCATTTTTACAATCCGAGTATACAGGTGCATTAGTCGTTATCCTAAAATTAAAAGATTCTTCATACAAAGCATATGTTTTGAATTTGGAAGATGATATAAACGCCTTTCTTGATTATTTCGGTTTAAGCTCAACAGAAACAAACAGACTGATTGAGCAGAAAATAATTTCTCTTGAATCGAAAGAAGAAATAGCAATCAATGATTTTATAAAAAATTTGAAAGTCGATTTTCCAAGCTCAGAAGAAATGTCACTTACAGCACAATCAATACAAAATACAGTCTACAATCACAATGAATATATACAAACAAATCCAGATAAAAAGTTACTTGATTGGACAGCAGTAGAATACAATCTTTTTCGAGCTGTTGAACATGCGCGGTACGGAGAAAAAATAACAAAAGGCTTCAAAGATGTTGATGCTTTTATCGAAATGGCAAACCAAGTTTTGAACCGTCGTAAAAGCAGAGCAGGAAAAAGTCTTGAACATCATTTAACAACACTTTTCAATGGTAATAATTTACAATTTACAGCACAGGCAGTAACAGAAGGTAACAAAAGACCTGATTTTATTTTTCCTTCAGAAAAATCTTATCACGACATGACTTTTCCAACAGACAAACTGATTTCATTAGCAGCCAAAACAACTTGCAAAGACCGGTGGCGACAGGTTCTAAATGAAGCAGACAGATTGCGTTCAAAACAGAAATTTCTATGTACATTACAACAGGGAATTTCAAGTCCTCAATTAAAGGAAATGAAATCCGAAAATGTCGTGCTTGTTGTACCAACAGAATATATTTCAAAATATCCACAACAATATCAAAGTGAGATTTGGTCTTTAAAGAAATTCATTGATTATGTAAAGGAAATTGAAAAATAATCACAATCAGCTTTTACAGCATCACCACTGAAACCACCTGCCTGTGCTGAGCTGAAAAAAAGTGAGAGAAACTTTAAATTTCACTAACCTTACCATAAGGAATTCTGGATTTTTAAAAAACAAGATTCCTTAAAATAAGGAAAGCTGTTTTGAACAAAAATCACGATTCCTTATTTTAAGGA